>JASJCR010000025.1 GCA_030065875.1 Ardenticatenaceae bacterium
AACCCGACGGAGTAGGAGTCGGGCAAACGGCAGGGGTTTGATGTCGGAGTTGATAGGGGAGGTGTGGTGCAGGTTACGGGAAAGACGAAAGACGAGATACGAAATACGATTGGTTTGATTGACGATTAATGATTATCGATTGACGGGCTCCTTCGTAAATCGTATTTCGTCTTTCGTATCTCGATTTTATCTGGTTACAACCGGCATCATCACCTGTGCAGCCGCAGCCAGAATCTCAATTTCGGCCGTGGCGCTTTCATTTTGATCATCAGTGGCGGTCAGGGTAACCGTGTACAGGCCGGGTGTGGTAAATGTATGCGCAGCTTCTGAACCGCTGCTGCTGTTTCCGTCACCAAAATTCCATTCATAGGAGGTGATGGCATTGTTTTGGGTGGTGGTGCCCCCGGCATCGAAATTGACCGTCAGCGGAGCGAGGCCCACCGTTTGATCGGCCGTAAAGCGGGCGCGAACGATACCCAAAACTTCAGTTATCGGGGCGATAACCCCCAGAAAACCATCCTGATCGCCGCCGCCGGCCGCTGGCTGCAGCGCATTGAGGATGTGGGTTTCACCAAAATTTGAAGAATGGCCGGCAAAAACGATGTTGGCCTCATTCCCTTCTAAAACCCGGCCGTCGACAGCGCGCGCACTGCCGCCAGGAGTCAGACGAGTCAGGTAAAGGCGCTTCTCAAACTGCTGATCCATGACCAGCAGCCACGCCCCGCCTAAATAAGTGCCGGTATTGGGGGGCAAGAAGGCGATTTGGCCAGGTTGAGTTGAAAATTGGGGATGACCGGGCAGCGGCAGCCCAAATGCGCTAGATCCACCCAGGTACACTCGACCTTGATGGTCAGCGGTAATTGCTCCATGTCGTATGCGCACCGTGTTCGCTTTTCCGGAAGTTAATCGGGCGGTAAGCTGCTGCCCTTTTAGATACTCGCCGGTAGCCGGCTCGAAACGGGCGAAAAAGGTTTTGTGTTCCGCCCCGGAATTAAAAAACTCGTGGAAAGCGTCCCCCCCCACGATGGAGATTGAACTGTCAATGTCAAACGGATCAAAGCGGAAAATATGATTGCCCCCGGCCGCTTCAAAGGCGGCATACAGTCGCTCGTCAGCCCCGACATCGCAGCGATAGCCGCGGGTGTCGGCCATGTTGTTGGTCGAGCTGTTGATAAAGCGCGGTGATCCGCTGTCGGTTGACCAGTCGTAGGCGGTCCACTGGGTATTGCCGTTGAAGGCATGACCCTGTAGATACGCGATCTGGACCGGCGTGCCGCTGACGCTGGCCTGTCGCCAGCCGATGTGAATGACGGTCTGGCTGCTTGAATCCAGGCATACGTCGAGGGTGTTGTGTTTGCCGCTGAAGTTATCCAGCTCCGCACCGGCATCACTATATAGGAAGATCGTGCCGGTTCCGGGGCTGCTGGCATCAGGATCTGAAGTGGGGGTGACGAGGGCGGCAATTTCTCCGTTATCTCCGGCATCGACGCGCAGCACCCGGCCGGGATTCTTGACCCAGGTGACGCTGGTCGCTTCCGGATCGAGCTTGATCACCCCGTCGTTCCAGAGGGCTACAACGATGTTGTCGTCGTCATCGATGGAGAGATCGGTGACGGTGGCTGCGACGCGAGTCACCGACAAAACCGTTTGCCCGTCTGGCGTGAGGCGAATCACCGCACCGCTGCTGCCAGCCGCTGCTCCATTGAGCAGAAGGGGTGTGACCCCTCCCGGCTGAGCACTGCCGATATTGGCGGCCAGAACGATGATGCCGCTTGATTGGATACGGGCACCGCGGACGGCGTCACCATCTCCACCATCTCCTAAGAAGGAGGCGGTCGACAAATCATAAGGTTCGGCCGCGGCTGCTGGCTGTTCAACAAACCGGGCAACCCCTAAAAGTAAAACCAAAAACCCACACCACAGGGCAAACCGATTGATCATCACATCTTTCCTTATTAGAAACCTGATTCCCGACGATTATGCCCTGTCGGTGCTGAAATGGGTGTCAATTAAGGTACAATTTATCCCCTTCCCCAGAGAGTTCAAGGGGGAACAGGTGGTCCGGGGGCGATTTAACCCATCCACTTTTGTAGGGGCTTGGCAAGTAGGGGTTTGGCTAGCCAAACCCTTGGTTTCATCCTGGCCACCTGTCCGCCTTTGAACATCAGGGAGGGGGATGGATCAGCAGCAGGCCACTGCAGTCTGACCCTGAGTCAGCGGGATCGCTTTTTCGGTTTCATAAACCGGATTTGGGGAGCCGGCCGATTCAACCCCCTGCAGCGTTCCCAGAAGTTCTCGCGGTTTGCACAGCGTGCGTGGTGGGGTCATCTGCACCGAAATCCCATCGGCCGTCACATTTAATGAGTCAACGTGATAAACCGATGTGAGCAGTTGGGTATCACCGTACTCAATGCGTATCTCGGCATCCTGATTGAGCGGAATACGTGAATCGACAATGCCCCAAATTTTCAGGAATTTACCGGTGGACATGCGTGCCTGATCGGGCTGAAGTCCATCCGGCTCCCAAACCTGCAGGATCACTTCTTTCCAGGTGTGCAGGCTGTTGCCACAGTCAATCGTTTCAAAGACGGCGTTTTTTATTTCAGTCACGTGATACCCTCCCTTTACAGTCTGGCCGTGACCGTATTCGAAAAGCAGGGGTAAATCCGGGTGTCGTTCCAAGGTTTGAATAAATTCTTTGACGAGCATAATAATGAATCTCCTTCGAATGTCATATAGATATCCATCTATATGATTTGATAAAAAAATAGTTGATTGGTATTTAAGCGCTTACACATAGAAGTTTATCTATATGTTGAATTTTGTCAAGACCCCAGCTTTGTGACAAATGATTAAATTTGACGAAAGACCAAATATTTGCGACGATTGACATCGGGCTTTGTTGACCTTTTGATGATTTATCATGGCTTCCCATTCCCCACAAATGAATAATTTCAGGCTGGAACAAAAAAACAATGACGGCCGCGTCCGGCAGATTGATCACTTTCGGCAAGTTGCCTGGATCGTGGCGGATGAGCCGGATTTAAACAGTTTAATAGAGCGGCTGACGATCAAAATCGCCGAAATTTTTCAGGCCGACCATACCCTGATCGGGCTTGTCTCTGACAGCCACCTGAAGATAGAATCGGTCTTATCCAATGGTGAACGGCATCAAATAGAGAAAAAAATCCCGCTCTCAGCGGGGACGTTTGGCCAGGTGCTGGTCACTCAAAAATCGTACCGCGCTTCACTTACTCCTTCAATGTCTTCGCGCCCGCCGCTGGAAGATCGATTTCCGGCGGCCGTTGTGCTGACGATGCCCATTTTTAACCATCAAAATCACCCGTTGGGGGTGATTGAATGCCGGCGCGTGCGTGAAGATCATGCGTTTACGGCCGCTGACGAGCAGCTCCTGCACATCATTGCCCTGCAAATCGCCAGCGGCATCGAGCGGGCTCAGATGTTCAACCATCTGGCTCGCTGGAATTTGTCGATGCAAAGCCTCTTCGCCTTTAACGCCACGCTTAACGAGGAGCTGGATCCCCCAGAACTGGTGCGCCGGCTGGTGGAACACACGGCCGGATTTATCGGCGCGGATGCAGGGCTGGGCGGTCTGATCACCAAACAGGGAGAAATCATCACCGACGGCTACTGGCACGGCGGCCTCTGGCACAATACACAGGTTAATTGGCCAAGAGAGCATTCTATTCCGGGTTATATTTTTGACCATCAATGCCCTTATTTAACGAATGAATACAGGACTGATAGACTGGCTTACCAACCCTTTGTCGAGACCTACGGAATCCACAATGCCCTCAGCGTTCCGTTTCTGGCGGCCGATGGAGACGTGCTGGGATTTATTGAAATTCACAACAAGAACAAAGGCAGCGAACCGTTTACCTGGTCGGACGTTTCGTTTGTGGAATCATTGGCCCACACCATGGCGGTGACCTTGCGCAATGCGCGCCTGATGCAGGAATTGGACAAAAACCGCCAGGATTTACGCGGGCTTTCCCTGCAGTATTTAAATTTATTAGAAGAAGAACGTACCAAAATTTCCCGCGAGCTGCACGACGAGGCCGGTCAAGCGCTGATCGGCATCAAGCTCAACCTGCAGCTTCTGGAGAGAAAAATACCGTCTGAACTGGATGAGCTGCGTGAAGAAGCCCGGGCGCTGCGGCAGCAGGTCAATCACTCCACCTCGCGCCTGCGCGATCTGGCGCGCACCTTACGCACGCCGGCACTGGACGAGTTGGGTTTGCAGCCGGCCGTGCAGCAGCTCGTTTCCCAATTTATCAAACAAACCGATATCGTCGTTCATTATCAGGTGATGGGTATTTCAAAGCGCTTGACCCCTGAGGTAGAGACTTCCTGCTATCGCATCATCCAGGAGGCGCTCACCAACGTGGTCCGTCACTCTCGGGCGCAGCAGGTTTGGTTGACGATTACGACCGATGAGCAAACGGTTACGCTGGCCATAAGGGATGACGGCTCGGGGTTCGATCCTGGTGAAATTACCCCGGGGTTGGGATTGGTAGGCATTCGCGAGCGGGTGGCCATGCTCGAAGGGGATTTTTCAGTCGTGTCCAGTGAAGGCTCCGGGACGGAAATCAGCATTTGTTTTACGATTGATGGGAAATGAGATCAAAGAAAAAAGCTAACCACAAAAAACACGGAAAACACAAAAATTTTCTTGCAAAGCTTGGCACAGTGTTAAAAATAAAATTTGATTTTTTGTGTCCTTTTGTGTTTCCTGTGGTTCAAATTTTGGGGTGTCGCATATCATGACGCAGAAGCGGCAAACACGCATCATTCTGGCGGATGACCACAACGTCGTGCGGCGCGGCCTGGCGGCGCTGCTGACGCTGGAAGGTGATTATCAAGTTGTGGGCGAGACCCACAACGGTGAGGATTTGCTAACCCTGGTGGAGCGGCACCGGCCGGATATCGTCATCCTCGATTTATCGATGCCTCGTCTGAACGGGCTGGAGGCGCTGCGTCGTCTAAAGCGGATGGACGCTTCAACATCCGTGTTGATTCTTTCCATGTATGATGATGAGGAATTAATTGTGCAGGCGATTCGCCGCGGCGCGGAGGGGTATATTTTAAAAGATTCGATGGATGATGAACTGTTTGAAGCGCTTGAAATCATCCAGCAGGGCGGCCGGTATATCAGCCGGGCGATCGATCCCAGCGTATTAAACCGCGCCCCGTCAGATATTGTGGTGGAGCTGACTTCGCGCGAGCATGAAGTCTTACAGTTAATTGCGGCCGGCCACACGGCCGGCGAGATTGCCGATCTCATGAGCATCAGCCCCCATACCGCCAACCGCCATCGGGCCAATTTGATGCAAAAAATGGGGGTGCGCAATCAGATTGAGCTGGTTCGCCTGGCGATCCAGCGCGGCCTGGTGATTATCGGCAATCGACCACTGTCCAATTGAGTAGTAAAAAGTTAAAAGGTTAGAGGGAAAAGGGTGTTGTCAGCAACCCTGAGACGCCAAATTTGTGCAACCTGACAGAATTGAACCGCTTCCAATTCATTAAAACTACATAAATGTTGCTATTGTGCCTGTTTATACAAATCATATAATTAAACCTGTCCAAGAACAGGAAAAGCAGCCGCTTCATCATTTATATACCACATCTTAGGCGGCTATCCTCACTTCCTTAAACGTAAAAACCAGGGTTCACCAAATAATCAGCTTGTGTTTTCCGTGTTTTTGTAGTTATAGGTTTTAAAAGCAGAATGTGCAGACAGGGATTAGTAAAAAGGAAGAGTCATGGCTACCACACCAGCCCCCTATGTCAATGGTGATGCTTCCCAACAGTTACAGGCTCGGCTCAACGACCCGCAAACGGCCGCTGCCCTGCATCAGATTTTAGACAAGGCGGAGTTGATCGCCTTTGCCGTGACGGCCGTTGACGGCTTTTTGCAGCGCAGCGAGCAAATCGCCGATGAGGCCGCCCGCGGGGTAGCCGATCTGAAATCCAGCACGCCGCCAGAATTAACTATCCTGGTTCAACACCTCCCTCAACTGCTGGAGCTCCTTCCACAGCTGTTGGTTTTTGTTCCCCAGCTGGTTCAGCTTCTCAATACGCCACAGTTTACGCGCCTGCTGGAAGTCCTCAGCAATCCCAAAACGCTTGATGCCATCATCGTTCTCATGGAAAATATCGACAAACTGGCGTTTGCCATCGAAGCGGTTGACGGGTTCCTGCAGCGGGCGGATACGGTGATCGACAACGTCGCGGCCGGCGTCAAGGACGCCACGGCCGATCTCGAAGAATCAGATGTGGGCAAATTAATTGGCGCCCTGCCGCAGGTGGCGGAAGCGACGCCCAAGCTGCTGGATGCCACGACCCAGCTGCTGCCGATTCTGGCTTCAGAGCCGATGCAAAACTTCATCAGCTCCGGTGCTCTGGATCGGCTGCTCAATTCCGGCATTCTAGCCTCGCAGACGATCAACGTGGTGGGCCATGCTGGTGACGCCCTGGTTGAGAGCTACGATAAAACCCAGGCGCAGGAAAACCGCGCCGGGGCTCTGGCCGTTCTCAGGGCCAGCCGCGATCCGGACGTTCAAAAGGCGCTGGGCTTCCTCATCGAATTTGGCAAGCAGTTTGGCAGGGAAATTTAGATGCACGAGCTTTCAATCGCCCATAACCTGATCCAGATTGCCAGTGCGGCCGCCCATGAAGAAGGGATATCGCGCGTTACGGCCGTCCACCTCAAGCTAGGTGCCCTCTCCGGAGTGGTCAAGGACGCGCTGCTGTTTGGTTACGATATCGCGGCGGAAGGCACCGTGCTCGAAGGCTCAAAGCTGGTCATCGAAGAAATTCCGGTCATCGTCAACTGCCCCAATTGTGGCCAGGTCGAGCTGCCGAATATCCAGCGCTTTCGCTGCCCCAACTGCGACGCCATTACGCCGGAGATGATCCACGGGAAGGAGCTGGAAATTTCCGCCCTGGAATATGAAGAAGATGATCCGGGAGGGGTTGAATCCCCCCCGTTAATTAAAGCCGAAGAGGTTAAGGAGTAAAAAGTATAGAGTAAAAAGAACGTTCCGCCACATTTAAGCGTTTTTCTTTAGACTTTGCACTTTTAACTTTGAACTACTTAAAAAATCATGACCCAACTTTTAAAAATTCAGCAAGGTGTTTTAAGCAAAAATGATCTCTTGGCCCAGGGGCTGCGCGGCCGCTTTCGCGAAGCCGGGGTTTTTGTTACCAACTGGGTCTCCAGCCCCGGCAGCGGCAAAACGGCGCTGCTGGAGACGACGATGCGTCAGCTAACCGACCGCGGACACAAAGTTGCCGCCTTGGTTGGCGACCTGGCCACCGAAAACGACGCCCAGCGGCTCAAACGCAGCGGGGCTGAGGTGCGCCAGATCGTCACGGCCGGCACCTGCCATCTCGAGGCGGACATGATCGAGCGCCATCTCGAAGGATGGGAAGTGGATCAGTTTGACTTCCTGTTTATCGAAAATGTCGGCAACCTGGTTTGCCCCTCCAGCTACGATCTGGGAGAAGATTTGCGCATCGTGCTCCTCTCGGTCACCGAAGGGGAAGACAAACCGCTGAAATATCCCCCCATGTTTCATTCGGCCGATCTGGCCGTGATTACCAAAATCGATCTGGCGGAGGCGGTCGAATTTGACCGGTCCGCTGCCTACGAAAACATAAAGGCTGTCGGACCACAACTGCGCATTCTTGAAACCTCAGCCAAGCGCGGCACCGGTCTGGATGATTGGATCGATTATTTGTTGCAAGCCAAAGCGGGAACGGTGTAAGTCGTGCCAGCAACCCATCTGATTGATTAGGAGAGAAACAGTATGGCGTCTTTATTATGGTTCCAGGGTGGTGCCTGCAGCGGCAACACGATGTCGTTTTTGAATGCGGAAGAACCCAGCGCGTGTGACCTCGTGACGGATTTCGGGATTGACATTTTATGGCATCCTTCACTGGGCATGGAGTTGGGAGAGCAGGCGCAAAAAATCTTTTGGGATTGCGCCAAGGGGGAGCGGCCGCTCGATATCTTTGTTTTTGAAGGCACCGTCATTATGGGGCCGGAAAATACCGGCCGCTTTCAGATGTTCGCCGACCGGCCGATGAAAGATTGGGTCATCGATCTGTGCAATCAAGCTTCGATTGTGGTGGCCATTGGCGACTGCGCCTGCTGGGGCGGAATCCCGGCTACCGCTCCCAATCCAACCGATTCGGTGGGGCTGCAATATCTCAAAAAAGCCAAGGGAGGCTTTTTGGGTGACGGGTGGACTTCTAAGGCCGGTTTGCCGGTGATCAACATCCCGGGCTGCCCCGCCCATCCCGATTGGGTAACCCAGATTCTGGTAGCGGTGGCCAGCGGCCGCACGGGCGATATCGCCCTCGACGAGCTGCAGCGGCCGCAGACCTTTTTCAAATCGTTTACCCAGACCGGCTGTACCCGCGTGCAATTTTTCGAGTACAAACAGTCAACGATGGAGTTTGGGCAGGGCACGCGCACCGGCTGCCTCTTTTACGAATTTGGTTGCCGTGGACCGGTCACCCGCTCACCCTGTAACCGCATTTTGTGGAACCGGCAGTCGTCCAAAACCCGGGCCGGTATGCCCTGCACCGGCTGCACCGAGCCGGAGTTCCCGTTCTTTGATCTGGCCCCGGGCACCGTCTTCAAGACGCAAAAAATCAGCGGCTCCGTACCCAAGGAGGTACCGGTGGGCACCGATCACGTGACCTACATGGCCCACGCGGCCGCGGCCCGCATTGCCGCCCCTGAATGGTCGAAGGAAGATATGTTTGTCGTCTAAGCTGCGGCATCCGGAGGAAAATTATGGCAGTCAAAACAAAAGATTTACGCATTAGTCCCCTCGGCCGCGTGGAAGGCGACCTCGACCTGAACGTCGTGGTTGAAGATGGGGTGGTTGTCGATGCCCAGGCTGAAGCATCGATGTTCCGCGGCTTTGAAATTATCTTGAAGGGGAAAGATCCACAGGCCGGCCTGATCGTCACCCCGCGTATTTGCGGCATTTGCGGCGGCAGCCATCTCTACAAAGCTGCTTACGCTCTCGATACCGCCTGGCAGACCGAACTGCCCCCTAACGCCACGCTGATTCGCAATATCGCCCAGGCGTGCGAAACGCTGCAGAGCATTCCGCGCTGGTTTTATGCCCTCTTCGCCATCGATTTGGTCAACAAAAATTACGCCAAAGCCAAGGAATACGACGAGGCGGTGCGCCGCTTTGCTCCCTTTGTCGGGACGAGTTATGAGCCGGGCGTCACCTGGTCCGGCAAGCCGGTCGAGGTGTACGCCATGTTTGGCGGCCAGTGGCCCCATTCCAGCTTTATGATTCCCGGCGGCGTCATGTGCGGCCCCACTCTGTCCGAGATCACCCGCTCGATCGCCATTCTGGACTGGTGGGCCGATGCCTGGCTCGAAAAACAGTGGCTGGGCTGCTCGATTGATCGCTGGCTGGAAAACAAAACGTGGCAGGATGTCCTCGACTGGGCCAACGAAAATGAAAGCCAGTACAACTCCGACTGCGGCTTCTTTATTCGCTACGCTCAGGAAATCGGTCTCGACAAATTAGGGCAGGGGGCCGGGGCGTTTCTGGCGACCGGTACCTTCTTTGATCCGGAGCTTTATGCCCGGCCGACGATTGACGGCCGGAACGATGCCCTGATTACCCGCTCCGGCGTCTACGACGGCAGCGGCTACCACGATTTTGACCATATGCGGGTCAGCGAAGACCACACCCACTCATTTTTCAAAGGCTCGGGATCGCTCCATCCGTGGGACGGGGTTACCGACCCGATCGACCCGGCCGATGGGCACAAGCAGGGCAAATACTCCTGGGCCAAGTCACCGCGATATAACGTCAACGGCAAGGGGTATATTCCGTTAGAAGCCGGACCGCTCGCCCGGCAGGTGGTCGCCGGCCGGCCGGGTGCGGCCGATCATCAGGATCACGATCCGCTTTTCCTCGACGCAATTCAGACCGTCGGACCCAGCGTGCTGGTGCGGGTCATGGGCCGCATGCACGAGGCGGCCAAGTATATGAAGCTGGTCAAGGGGTGGTTAAACGACGTCAATCTGCACGAGAAATTTTACATCAAGCCGGCCGAGCTGGCCGACGGCCGGGGCTTTGGCTCCACCGAAGCGGCCCGCGGCAGCCTCTCCGACTGGATCGTGCTGAAGGACGGCAAGATCGAAAATTATCAGGTGGTGACCCCCACCGCCTGGAACATCGGACCGATGGACGGCAAAGACGTTCATGGACCGATGGAACAGGCGTTTATCGGGGCAACCATCGAAGATATGAGCGACCCGGTGGAAATGGGGCACGTCGCCCGCAGCTTTGACTCCTGTCTGGTCTGTACCGTGCACGCTTACGACCGCAAAACCGGCAAGGAGATGGCTCAGTTCCGCATCGGGGATATTTGTTGATTCAAGATTTTAGGTGCCCGACTCAGTAGTGCAAAGTAAAAAGTACAAAGATAAAAGTGAAGGTCTCAAGAAAAGCACCCTTCTTTTTACTTAACTTTAAACTTTAAACTAAATATTAATCGAGCACCTTTCTTTTTCGCCGGAGTATAACGCGAGACATCATATGCGAGGCATACATGCCGACTGAATCCATTCATCCAGGAGAGATTTTGCGCACGGAGTTTCTCGAGCCGCTGGGTCTGAGCCAGAATCGACTGGCGCTCGATCTCCACGTCCCGGCCCACCGCATCAGCGAAATTGTGCGCGGCAAGCGGCGGGTATCGGCCGACAGCGCCCTGCGGCTAGCCGTTTATTTTCACACCACGCCGCAGTTTTGGCTCAAGCTGCAGATGGAATATGATCTGGAACAAGCGCGAACCGTTCTGGCCGAGACGATCCAGCGGGAAATCACCAGCTGTGCGCCACCGATCCGACAGTCGATTGCGAGTTAATCAACGGATCTGTTGTCATTCTGAGCGAAGCGAAGAATGACAGATGAACAAAGGCAAATGAAACCAATTTATACTGTTTTTAATTCGTTTACCAGGTTCAGTTGACATTCGATTCAATACAATGCTCAATTTTGCGATGTTTTCTATACCCGTCGATTAAAACCGATAACCGTCGGTTAAAACCGATGGCTAAAGGGTTGGTTACCGATCAGGTCAGGCCCTTTAGCCCCGCATTTTAATGCGGGGGTGAAGAAATATCCCAAATGTCAACACAACCTAAAGAAGTTATGAAACCACCAAAACCCGCCCTCTCCCTGGTCCCACCACCGGGCACCAAACCGGCCGATCTTCTGATCGTCGGCTGCGGCAACCTGCTGCGCGGGGATGACGCGGTGGGTCCGCTTCTGGTGCGTCACCTTATCGACCACGATTTGCCCTCCTGGGTGCGGCTGGCGGATGGGGGGACGGCCGGGATGGATGTGGCCTTCAGCATGCGCGGAGTTAAAAAATTGATTATTGTCGATGCCTGCCAGAGCGGTGATGATCCGGGTGCTATTTTCAAGGTGCCCGGAGAGGTTGTTGAAGATCTGCCGCCGGTGACCGGATTGAATATGCATTCGTTTCGCTGGGACAACGCCCTGGCTTTCGGCCGGTGGCTGCTCAAGGATGAATATCCACAGGAAGTCGTCGTTTATCTGATTGAAGCGGCCAATCTTGAGTATGGCGAGACCCTTTCACCACAGGTAGAAAAGGGGATGGATCGGTTGATTGAGATGATTGTGGCCGAAATTGAGGAGTTGAAAGATGTTCAATGAGGAACAAGCCCCTTATTCCTGTACGGTAGAAATTTCGGCCGAAGGGTATTTGCGGCTGACCGCTGAAGTGGCCCAAACATATTTTCCGGAAGATGTGCTTGTGCCGCTCGTTAAAGAAAAAGAGCTGTGGCTCATGCCCCTGCGCGGGGCGGCGGCCGGTGGTTTGCTGCTCAAACAGCGCAATGCCCAGGGGGATCGTTCGGTGGTCATCTGGGAAGCGCTGCCGCCCCATACGCAACCCGGTATGCGGACCGCATTTTGGGATGAGACGCAGGGTGCACTGAGAGTCGCGCTGCCGTTTGTGATCCGGATGATCACCAAAAAAGATGAGCGGCTGGAATCCTAATGCCACGTTTGTGCGCACTGAGATTCTGAAAGAAAACGGCCGCTGGGCGGTTTATCTGGAAGTTGATTTTTATGAACCGGACGCAGATGGCGACCAGAAATTTCAAACGGTACGGCACCGCATTCAGGATTATCCCAAGGAGCGGCTGGCCCGCATTGCGGCAGAGTGGATCCGGCGCGCGGCCGAGCGGGATATTCCCGACCCGCCGGGTGGATTTTAAACTTAGAACTCCGTTACGGAACTGATAAAGAAGATGATGAAGCTTATTTCTCCTCAACCCCTTGGTATTTTCCCGCTGCCGGCTGGCTATTTGCTGCTGCCCGATGGTGAAGGCGTTCAAACCGTGCGGACCTCGCTCATGCAGGGCATCGTGCCGGACGAATTGCCACCGTCGCTGCGCTATTATGACCTGGCCCTGAACGGCCAAATTGACGAGGCGGAACAGGCGCTGGCCGGCGATGAGAGTCCGATCGGCCGCTACAATCGCTTTGTGCTGCGCTCGAGTCCTGAAGCGTTTGCCCGGCTCAGACAGGAACTGCCCGAGGTGCTGAGGCCGCTGCTGGCCGTGGTGGGGTACACGCTGGGTTACACCGACACGCCGCCGCAGGCTGGCGACCTGTCTGGCGAACAGCGGGCCCTGGTGCTGATGGCCCAGGCCTCCGATCATTTGGAGCAGCAGCGGCCGGTGGAGGCCATCCCCCTGATTGAGGCGGCGATACAAGCGGCCAACACGGTTTCCCCGATTCTGGCCGCCCAGCTGATGGGCACCCTGGCCGAAACCCGGCGCGAGGTTGAGGGGAGCAGCTATGCGCTGATCCAGCTGTACCAGGCGGCGCTTAGCAAGCTGGAGCCATCAGCTTTGGAAGAGGTCAAGGCGGAGCAGTGGCTCAACCTGGGGATTACCTACCAGGAAATCTCGGCCGGGCAGCGGCAGGGGCTGGTGGAGGCGGTTAAATGTTATCAGGCGGCGCTGTACGTCTTTAAAAAAGAGACCCATCCGGATCATTTTGCCCTGTGCCAGACCAATCTGGCGCTGGCGTATTTAACGATGCCGATGAAAGAGGCCAGCGATCAGCTGCGGATGGGAATCGCCGTGCAGTCGCTGCGTGAAGCGCTGGAGATTTACCGGCCGGATACCCATCCCGATCAGTGGGCCAGCGCCCAGCTCAACCTGGCCAACGCCCTGCAGTATCTGCCGTCCTCTCACCCGGCCGAAAACCTGGCCCAGGCGGTTGAACTGTATGAGGAAATTTTGTCGGTGCGCTCGCCGATTGGCGATCCGGTGGGTTTTGCCCGGGTGCAGGCCAACCAGGCCAACGCCCTGGCCCACCTGGGTATTTTTGATCACGCCCAGACCAAGCTAAACCAGGCGCTGCCCATCTTTGAGCTTTACGGTGACGCAGAAGCGGCGCAGTCGGTGCGTGACCTGCTGGCCCAGATTGCGGCCAGTCAGGAAGCTGAGGCACCTTGAACGATTTTTCCATAGCAAATTTTTTTGATTGACCGACACATCTAGGGAATCACCGCAGAGGCCGCCAAGAACGCGGAGTTTTCTCTGAAAAGGCTCTCTTCGTGTCCTCCAATTCTCAGCGGTGAATTGAGTTGTGTCAATTAGCAGGTTTGCACCGATTTTAATCTTTTCATCTGCTAAATTCGGGGACACAAAAACAGTATGGATTTACATCAAAGACAGCAGTTTGATTTTTTGCTCATGACCGCCACCGAGCGGTTTGTCGACCGGCTGATACAGCGGCAGATGGGGGCGCAAAACGCCCTGCAGCGGCTGCGGGAGGATCCCAACGGGGAAGGGGTTTGGCTCGACGACTTCGTGGACGCCATCTTTCAGGATTTTTTGCTTGACAATGTCGCTGGAGCCTGTTTTGTGCTCAGGGCGTTGGCCAAGAGTAAATTAGAAGCCGTTTCGGCCGGGAAAAATATCGAAACTACGTTGGTCGCCATGTCCAAGCAAGCGTTTGCCCAGCTGCTGCGCAGCAAGGCGGAAGAAGTGCTGGAACAGGAATCGATGTACGCTTAGGAGAGAAAGCATGACTACCACAACACCCACCCTCGCCGAAGAAAATCTGGAGACGCTGGCCGATCGGGTTGATACCGCCATGCTGGAGGTTCAGAAATTGAGCGACTCAGATCGGACCAAAGCGCTTGACCTGAAGCGGGCCATCGAAGATTTTCACCGAGTCGGCGTGACCAAAATTGTGCAGCGGCTTAAGACCGACCCGCGCGGCAAGGAAATTCTTTTTGAGCTGGTCGACGTGCCGGAGGTGTATGCCCTGTTCGCCATGCACGGCATCGTGCGGGCGGACCTGACTACTCAGGCGGCCCGGGTGTTGGAAATGGTCCGGCCGTATATGCGCTCCCACGGGGGAGATGTCGAGCTGGTCAAGGTGGAAGACGATACCGCTTATGTCAAGCTGCATGGGGCGTGTAACGGCTGTTCGATGTCGGCCGTCACCCTGCGCAACGGGGTAGAGGAAGCTTTAAAAGAGCATCTGCCGCAAATCAAGCAGGTCGAAGTGGTACCCAGCGAGCCGGAAGCCGGCATGATCATGCTCGACAGCGTCGTGGTTAACGGTAATGGTGGTGAGACGTCTCAGCTGGGTGGATGGGTAAAAGGCCCGGCCGTCGCCGACGTCGCCGAAGGCCGGCCGCTGGCCCTCGAAACATCAACCGGCAGCGTCTTAATCGTGCGTCTTAACAACCAATTTTTTGCATATAAGAACGAATGCGCCCATATGGGTATGCCGCTGGATGGAGGGATGCTTGACACCGAGTCGTGCATCCTGACCTGCCCCTGGCACGGCTTCAAATTTGATGTCACTTCCGGGGAATGTATGACCGCCCCTCAAGCCCAGCTTGAACCGTACCCGCTGAGGGTGCAGGATGAGCATGTGTGGGTAAGGCCAGATTAGGATTGGGTTATTGGTGTATTAGTTATTGGTGTATTAGTTATTGGTATATTAGTTATTGGTTATTCGTGATTTGGCAATACACCAATACACCATTACACCATTACACTAATAAACCAATAACCAATAACCAATAACCAATAATCAATTGTCAATTGTCAATTACCTATGCCAGAACTCTCAGTCTCCATCTCCTCTTCAAGCCCCTCGGTTCCACAGCCGAGCTTTGCGCCGCCGCGCGACCTGGGGTATCGACCTGAGCTGTGGTTGGGCGCTCCGTCGCGATTTGGGCTGGCCCTGCCGGACGCCTCCCCAACGGCCGTCAACATGTATGCCCCACGAGGCGTGTATTTTGATGATGAGGTGCTGATCGTTTCTGATACGGGCAACCACCGGCTCATGATCTGGCAGGGGATGCCCACCGAAGATCATGCCCCGGCCGATGTTGTTCTCGGCCAGCCGGATTTTTTTGATGAAGGACCAAACGCCGCCGGACGCGGACCGGCAAATGGGGTTCATCTGCCAACCGGCGTCCTGGTAGCTGAAGGCCAGCTGTTTGTGGCCGATGCCTGGAATCATCGGATATTGGTTTGGCATTCCGTGCCCGAGCGTTCGTTTACGCCGCCCGATTACGCACTGGGCCAGTCGGATTTGGACAGCGTGGTTGAGAATCGCGGCGGGGGCATTACGGCGACCGGTCTATACTGGCCCTACGGCATCGCCTTTATTAACGGGCAGTTTTTTGTGACCGATACCGGGAATCGACGAGTGTTGGTCTGGAACGGCCTGCCGGCGGCCGATCAACCGCCCGATCTAATTATGGGTCAGGACGCGCCCGATCTGGGGTTAGAAAATCGCGGCACCGGCGTGGCGGCCAATACATTTCGCTGGCCGCATGACGTGGCGGGTAACGACGAGGTGGTTTATATTGCCGATGCGGGTAACCATCGGATCCTGGGGTGGCGGCTGCCGCTCAGCGATCGCCCGGCCGATTTTCTGCTGGGCCAGCCTGATTTTGAACGCGCTGTGGAATGGCCGTATGGCTCACAGGGTCCTAGTGCTCTGCGTTTTCCCTACGCCATCGCCCTGCAGGATCAGCACCTGTTGTCGGCCGATACGGCCAACAACCGCATTCTGATATGGGATGGGCTGCCGGACGGGATATTTCAACCGGCGGCCGGTGTTTTAGGTCAGCCTGATTTTGCCGGTGGGGGTGAAAATCGTTGGCAGGCGGTAGGGCGCGATACGATGTGTTGGCCATACGGAATTCACGTACACGGCCGGCGGGTGGCCGTGGCCGATTCCGGCAATAATCGGGTGATGATCTGGCAAAGATAGAAGCAGTCATGAATCGAGAACTGGTAGCGGATTCAAACAGCATCATACGCCACCGCCTGATCGTGAAGGGGGTGGTCCAGGGGGTTGGTTTCCGGCCGTTTGTTTTTGGTCTGGCCCAGCGATATCAACTACACGGTTTTGTAGGGAATAACAGCGCCGGTGTATTTATCGAAGCCGAGGGCAAGCCAGCGGCCGTAGAAGCGTTTACGGCCGCCCTCCGCGCAGAAACCCCTCCGCTGGCCTTTATCGAAAGCGTCACCAGCCAGAGCATTGCGGTGCAGGACAGCGCTCAATTTGAGATCGTCCACAGCGAAGCCCAGGAGGCGGCCAACACGCTGATCTCACCTGATGTGTGCGTCTGCGACGAGTGTCTGCAGGAGCTGCTGGATTCCCACAACCGGCGCTATCGCTACCCGTTTATTAACTGCACTAACTGCGGCCCTCGCTTTACGATCATTGAAGATATTCCCTACGACCGGCCGCTAACCACGATGGCTTCATTTGTCATGTGCCCGGCATGCCAGTCCGAATATGATGATCCGCTGGATCGCCGCTTTCACGCCCAGCCCAACGCCTGCCCTGAATGCGGCCCGCACGTCTGGCTGGAGATGGCGTCTGCCGAAGGGGAGCGACCTACCCGTGAAGCCGCTGTTGATGGCACCATTGAACTCTTGCGCAATGGAAAAATTGTGGCCGTTAAAGGTTTGGGCGGCTTTCATCTGGCTTGCGATGCGGCCAACGACGAAGCGCTTCATCTACTGCGCGAACGCAAGGGGCGGGTTGACAAACCGTTTGCGGTGATGGCCAGAGATCTGGAGACGATCCGGGGTTTTGCCATCGTCAACGCCGCAGAAGAGGCCCTGTTAACCAGCAAAGAACGGCCGATTGTCCTGCTGGAGAAGAAGCCGGAGAACGATCTGAGTCCGCTCATTGCGCCGGGCATCAACTTTATTGGGGTGATGCTGCCGTATACGCCGCTGCACGTGCTGCTGCTGCAGGAACTGCCGGTGTTGGTCATGACCTCGGCTAACTTCTCCAATGAGCCGATCGTCAAGGAAAATGAAGAGGCGCGCGAACGGCTGGGTGATCTGGCCGATGCCTTGCTGTGTCACAACCGGCCGATCAAAAACCGCTGTGATGATGCCGTGGTGCGCGTTGTAACCGCTCAGGGCGAGAAGAAGCGCGCGGGTAATCTGCTGCCGATCCGCCGTTCGCGAGGGTATGCGCCCTTTCCGGTTAGGCTGCCGTTTGAGATGCCGCCGATTTTGGCCACCGGGGGTGAACTCAAAGCCACTTTTTGTTTGACCAAGGGATCGTACGCCTACATGGGCCAGCACATTGGCGACATGGGAAACTGGGAAACCCTGCAGGCGTTTACCCAGGCGGTAGCTCAATTCCAGCATCTTTTTCGTGTAGATGTTGAGGCGGTCGCCTGCGATATGCATCCCGGTTATCTGGCCACCCGGTGGGCCCAAGAACAGGCCGGTTCGAAGCGGTTGGCTCCCGTGCAGCATCACCATGCCCACATTGCCGGGGTCATGGCCGAGCATCAGCTGGACGGCTCAGAACCGGTCATCGGTTTTGCCTTTGACGGCACCGGTTATGGTCTGGACGGACATATTTGGGGTGGGGAAGTGCTGCTGGCTGATTACGCTGACTTTGAGCGGCCGTTTCACCTGGCTGAAATGCTGCTTCCTGGGGGAGACGTCTCGGTCCGGCGGCCGTATCGTCTGGCTTTATCCTGTCTGTGGCAGGCGGGGTTGGATTGGCTGGAAGAGCTGCCTCCCGTGCAGGCGTGTTCGGCGGCCGAGCAGAAGCTGCTGCGCCAACAGCTGCAAAAAGAGGTAAACTGTGTACCCACCAGCAGCATGGGCCGCCTATTTGATGCGGTTGCGGCGCTGATCGGGGTGCGGCAGGAAATAACTTATGAAGGACAAGCGGCCATCGAATTAGAGAACCTGGTTGATGAGGCGGTGAACGATCGCTATGAGTTTGCCGTCGAGCAAAATGTATTTTCGGCCGTGCCGCTGATAATTAAAATTGTGGCTGATATGCAAAATAACGTCCCGCGGCCGGTAATTGCCGCCAAATTTCACAATGGGGTAGCGGCGCTGATTTTGCAGCTTAGCCAAACATTATGTAAACAAAATGGTTTAAAGCAAGTGACCCTCAGCGGCGGCGTTTTTCAAAATGTGACCTTGCTGGAAAAAAGCGTGCGGCTGCTGCAGGCGGCCGGCATAAAACCATTGATTCACAAGAAAGTACCCCCCAACGACGGCGGGCTGGCCCTGGGGCAGGCCGTGGTGGCTGGGGTGAGGTTGAGTTAAATGAAATTCCGGGGAATTTTAAAATCCCCGGAATCTGGACAAAGGAGAAACAGTATGTGTCTGGGCGTACCGGGAAAAGTGGTCGAAATTTACGAGCAGTATGGCACCCGTATGGGCAAAGTCGACTTTAGCGGCATCCAGAAAGAGGTGTGCCTGGCTTATGTGCCAGAGGTCGAAGTGGGTGATTACACCGTGATCCACGTCGGGTTTGCTATCACCAGACTGGATGAAGAATCGGCCCTGGAAACCCTAAAAATGTTTGAGGATCTCGGCATTTTGGAAGAAGAGCTGGGCGTCGAAGAGGAAGAGGGGGCGGTCACGTCATGAAGTATCTGAGCGAATTTCGCGATCCGGAACTGGCTCAGAAGCTGTTTGCCGAAATCAGGCAAATTGTGACCCGGCCGTGGGCGATTATGGAAGTGTGCGGTGGGCAGACCCACTCGATTATTCGCAACGGGATCGATCAACTGCTGCCCAAAGAGATTGAGCTCATTCACGGGCCGGGCTGCCCGGTATGCGTTACGCCGCTGGAAATTATCGACAAGGCGCTGGCTATCGCCGCCCGGCCGGGGGTGGTTTTTTGCTCTTTTGGAGACATGCTGCGCGTGCCCGGCAGCGAAAAAGATCTCTTTCGGATTAAAAGTGAAGGGGGCGACGTGCGGGTGGTTTATTCGCCACTTGATGCGGTCAATATCGCCAGCGAAAATCCCGATAAAGAAGTGGTCTTTTTTGGTATCGGTTTTGAAACAACCGCTCCGGCCAACGCCATGGCGGTTTTTCAGGCCAAACAGCGCGGCCTGACCAATTTCTCGATGCTCGTCTCGCACGTCCTGGTTCCGCCGGCCATTGAAGCGATTATGAGTTCTCCGGTCAACCGGGTGCAGGGTTTCCTGGCGGCCGGGCACGTGTGCAGCGTGATGGGGTATTGGCAGTACGAGCCGCTGGTGCAAAAGTATAATGTACCGATTGTGGTGACCGGTTTTGAACCGCTCGATGTTCTGCAGGGGATTCGTCTGGTTGTAGCTCAGCTCGAAAAAGGGGAGGCGAAAATAGAAAACGCCTATCCTCGGGCGGTACAGCACACCGGCAACGGACCCGCCCAAAAAATGATCGAAGATGTCTTTGCCGTTGACGATCGAACCTGGCGCGGCATCGGCATGATTCCACACAGCGGCTGGCGGCTGCACGATGCTTATGAAGCGTTTGATGCCGAAAAGAAATTTTCGGTGACCGATATCCATACCCAGGAATCGGCGCTGTGCCGCAGTGGGGAAGTGCTCCAGGGGTTGATCAAACCTCACGAGTGCGCCGCGTTTGGCAAAGAGTGTACCCCGCGCAAGCCATTAGGCGCGACGATGGTCTCGAGTGAAGGGGCGTGCGCCGCCTACTTCAACTACGGCCGGTTTGTGGCTCTCGATGAGGTTGAAGTACAGAACTATCCCGGATAGTAGATTAACCAACACCTATGACAAACCCAATCAACATCGACGAATGGACCTGTCCGCTGCCCCTGCGCGATCACCCCGCAATTGTCATGGGACACGGTGGCGGTGGAAAATTATCTTCCGAGCTGGTCGAACATCTCTTTTTACCCGCTTTTCAAAACGACATGCTGGCCAATCTGGGCGATGCTTCGGTCGTTGGCCTCAACGGCACCCGGCTGGCGATGTCAACCGACTCGTACGTTATCCAGCCCCTCTTTTTTCCGGGCGGGAATATCGGCGAGCTGGCCGTACACGGCACGATTAACGACATCAGCATGAGCGGGGCATCCCCTCTTTACTTGAGCTGCGGGTTTATATTAGAAGAAGGGCTGCCCCTGGAGCAGCTCGGCCGGATCGTTGACAGCATGGCCGCCGCGGCGCGGTCGGCCGGGGTGCAGCTGATCACCGGCGACACCAAGGTGGTCGACAAAGGGCACGGGGACGGGGTGTATATCAACACCACCGGCATCGGCCTAATCCCGGATGGGGTGACCATCGGCCCCGATCAGGCGCGGCCAGGTGACGTGGTGATCGCCAGCGGCACCATCGGCGATCACGGCATGGCGGTTATGAGCGTGCGCGAAGGGCTGCAGTTTGAGACGGAAATTGTCAGCGATACGGCCGCGCTGAACGCCCTGGTGGCCCAAATGATCAACGCCTCTTCTCAGATTCACGTCTTGCGTGATCCGACTCGCGGTGGCGTGGCCTCTTCGCTCAATGAAATTGCCAAAGCGTCGCGGGTGGGCATTGTCATCGATGAGAATAAGGTGCCGGTCCGGCCGGCCGTGCGCTCAGCGTGTGAATTTTTGGGAATGGATCCGCTGTTTGTGGCCAACGAAGGCAAGCTCCTGGCCATCGTGTCTGAAGCGGAGGCGGAGAAGGTGCTGGCGGTCATGAAGGCAAATCCGCTGGGTGTCGATGCGGCCGTGATCGGCCGGGTGGTTGACACTCACCCGGGGATGCTGGTGGCCAAAACCGGCATCGGGGGTACCCGCGTGGTGGCGATGCAGATCGGGGAGCAGCTCCCACGTATTTGTTGATTTGGATTTTTTCTTTCGGAATTAGTGATTTAAAGTTCAAAGTTTAAAGTTAAAAGTGAAAAGACGGCGGTCCTAGAAAGAACTTTTCTCTATTAACTTTGTACTTTTCACTATAAATGAGTTCCACAAATGTCTTTTACGCCGTTTGATCTCGAATACACCCAGTCAAAATGGGAGCAGATCGTCGAATTTAATTTAACCGAAAGTGGGGTACATCCAATCTCCCTGGAAGAGCTTCTGGATGGTGATGAATCCAAAATTACGGACCTGCTAAAAACAGAAATCAACTACCCACACGTCAACGGTATACCGGAGCTCCGAGAAAATATTGCCCGCCTTTATGAGGGGGCGAATGGTGAGAAAAACGTCCTCGTGACGGTGGGTGCGGCCGAAGCGAACTACATCATTTTGCAGACGCTGCTGGAGCCGGGGGATGAACTGGCGACTTTGACCCCCACCTACAAACAGGCGTGGGGGGTGGCGGCGAATCGGGGGCACGTGGTGCGGCCGTTTCATCTGCGATCTGAATACGGCTGGTCGCTTGATATCGACGAGCTAAACGCCCAGGTAAACGAGCGGACCAAAATCATTGCTATCGTCAATCCGAATAATCCGACCGGTTATATCATGAGTGAAGCGGAAATGGCGGCCGTCATCGCCGCCGCCGAGCGCGTGGGGGCGTGGATTCTGGCCGATGAGGTGTATCGTGGGGCGGAGCGGCTGCAGGAGGCGGAAACGCCGTCGTTTTATGGCCGGTACGACAAGGTGCTGGCTGTGGGCAGCATGAGCAAGGCGTATGGCTTACCGGGATTGCGCGTGGGGTGGGTTGTGGGGCCGGTGGCTACCGTTGAAGAGATTTGGCGGCGGCATGAATACACGACGATTACGGCCACCATGCTCAGCAATCACCTGGCTGCTCATGCGCTTTCGCCTGAGGTCCGCCCGCGGCTTATCCAGCGCGCGCGCGATTACATCCGTCACGGATACCCTGTTCTGGAAGCGTGGATGGAGGAGCAGGAAGGGCTATTTAGCTATACGCCACCGCTGGCCTCGGCCGTGACCTTCGTGCGTTACCATCTCGAAACCAATTCAACCGAGCTGATGGAAATTCTGTGCCGTGAGGCGAGTGTTTTTGTCGGGGCCGGTGATTCTTTTGGGATGGATCATCATTTGCGCATCGCTTTTGGTCAGGAAGAAGCCTTGCTTAACGAGGCGTTTGGCCGCATTCAGCGAACGCTTGAACGATTGCGGGGTTAAGCTGCTAATAGTCCGTTTCTTCCTCTAGAAATAAGGCCAATTCACTTTCCGGCAGGTCGTCAAAGTCCTCCGCAATCCAAATTTTGCCCTTCCATTTTCCTGCACCCAACTTACGGGGGGTTTCATCCATTTCGAAGGGAACAATCTTGGCCACTGGCACGCCCGCCTTGCCAATAATGACCTCCTCTCCACGCAAGACCTTTTCAATTAAGCGGGATAATGTCGCCTTGGCTTCCGAAATGTTTGTAATTTGCATCCATTCATCTCCATGTTTATTGTGGCCTAGTCTGGTCTGGTTTGCAATAAAGAAGTGGTTTATCTGCTGGGCTTCTTGTCAAATAAAACCGAAAAAGTAAGGTGGCTTAAAGTTCAAAATTTAATTGGGCGTGGCCCCGACATGCTGTAGGGTTTGGGCCGCCTGCCGTGCTCCAGCTTCTAGCGCCTGGGAGATATCCCCGGTGCGAAAGTACGCAACCGTAAAGGCGGCCTGGAAAGCGTCACCGGCCCCGGTGGTATCGATGATTTTTTTCACCGGCACAGCCGGCTGATCGTATCGCCGGCCGCGGAAGAGCGCGGAACTCCCCTCCTGGCCGCGGGTGACAACAAGCAGCGTCTGAGCGGCTTCGGCCACGGGTGTTAGAGCGGCCATTGTCTGCTCAGTTCCGCTGATAAACGCCAGATCAACCGGCTCAAAATAGGGGAAAATACGCGCGATGTCTCCATCATAGTCAAACCAGTCGCCAAAATCGGCCGTGCGCCGCCCGGTATAAACCGGATCAAGCATAACCTGATCAAAATAGGTTGGGGCGTATGCCTGATCGTAGCGAGAGACGGCGATGGCGTGCTGTCGCACAAAAGCCAGATCTTCAGCCGTGAGGGCAAAGTTAGCCATACAGTTTTGATGGTAGCTGTTGGGTGGGAAGTAACGCTCCCCCCCTGGGCGGATGACGATTTCGCAACAGGCGCTCCGGCCGTCAACGATCGTCACGTGCGAGGCGTCTATCCCTTCGCGGGCCAGCTTGTCGAGAATCAGGCGGCCGTTTTTATCGCGGCCGACGGCACTGACCAGGGCCACGTGGTCCGCCCCGCTTCGCCTGGCCTGCACGGCAAAATTGAGCGAGATTCCTCCCGCCAGCGTTTGCTTGATGAGGGGAAAGAAGTCGGCCGCAGCTTCACCAATCGAAACGATTTTCATATCGCTTTGGTGATGGGAATAATCAGGCTCGTGGACTGCAGGGGAACCATATAGAGTTCATCGGTCAGGGTCACGCCGATTTTGCCGGCGGGTAAACGGGTAAAAATTGTTTTTTGTAGTTCTATGGGCCATTGTCCAACCCCCGGCCGGTAGGGTGGGCCCGTTTTTAATCCTTTTGTTTTAAACGACGTCCGTATTTCTCGATGGATTAGGTTGGTAAATCCAACGACCGCTGCCAGTAAAATTTCTTCCATGATGGCGGCCGCGGCCATGTCCCTGGCCATTACCTCGCGAATATGCCTGTCGATGGGGTGGCCGAGGGTGCAGATGGCCATGACGACCTCAATCGTCTGATCGGGCAGCCAGGGGGTAAAATCATCAACAGACCCTATTTCAAAAGTTCCTAAAACCGCCTCGGGAGCAAGCAGATCGGGCAAATCAGCCAGCGCTGCTTCGTAATAAGGCAGCATTCGCCGCCGCCGCCGTTCCTGTTTGTAGCGCCTTAGCAGGTGATCTGGATTGAGTTTGCCGGCTGCGGCAATTTCAGCGTATGTTTTTTGAATAAATTTCATGATGTTATTTAGTGGATCACAAATTGAGAATCAGCCGCGGATGGCACGGATTTCCCCAGAAATTTCTTCTGCGGCTATTTTTCGTAAAACTTTTTGCTGATTACTTTATTCTTCAAGAAGAGGAATCATATCCTGTTAATTACCTGTTAATATCCAATTAACGAAATCATAACCCCAATTTAGTCATCCGTTAAAAAAATTTGATTACGGTACAGCGTGGAAGAGAAACCGATCCAATGAGATTTGAGACAAAAGCATATAGGAGAGTAAATGATGTGGGGTAATTCCGCAAAAGATTACGATATTTTGTCAGACGGTGGACAGGGGGAAACGTTTGCTGAAGTGGCGCGCCGGCGCTATACGAGAAGATCAGTTTTAAAGGGGTTGGCCGCGGCCGGTGCCGCCGCTGTTGCTGGTCAGATCCCGCTGGCGAAAATGGTTGTCAGGGCTCATCAGGAAACCGCTGCAGCAGCACAAACGGCCGTTTTTCCACTCGGCTTTCAACCTATTTCCGGGGTACCTAAAACGGTGGAAATTCCGAAGGTGGCCAACGGACACACCATTCAAACATTGATTCGCTGGGGAGATCCGATTACGGCTGCGTCTCCCGAGTTTGATCCGGAAAATTTGACCGCTGCTTCTCAAGAGCAGCAGTTTGGCTACAACTGCGATTTTGTGGGGTATTTTCCGCTGACGCCCGGAGTTAACGAAAACAGCCGCGGAATCCTGGCCGTCAACCATGAATATACCAACCAGAACGTCATGTTTCGCAACTACGACTCTAGCACGGCAACCAAGGCTCAAGTTGACGTGGAAATGACCGCTCACGGAGTAAGTATCGTTGAAATTTGGCTGGTTAATGGGGAATGGGAGTACGTGCGGAACTCCTCTCTCAACCGCCGCTACACGGTGCTTAACAGCCCCATGATCGTGGCCGGACCGGCGGCCGGGGATGCGCTGCTGCAAACGAGTGCCGACGCCACCGGTGCCAATGTCATCGGCACCATCAACAATTGTGCCGGCGGCAAAACGCCTTGGGGGACGGTGTTGACGGCTGAAGAAAATTTCCAGAATTACTTTGGCAATGTGGATTTGATGGCTGATGGGGAAATCAAGGCCATTCACCAGCGCTACGGCCTCCAGAGCGGCGTGCCCAGATTTTACAGCTGGCTGAATCATTACGACCGCTTTGATACCGCCAAAGAGCCCAACGAATCTTTCCGCTTTGGCTGGGTGGTCGAAATTGATCCCTATGATCCGTCCTGGACTCCGCGCAAGCGAACCACTCTCGGCCGCTTTCGCCATGAAGCGGCAACAATTGTCATTTCCAAAAACAACAAAGTTGTCGCTTACACAGGTGACGACGCCCGCTTTGAGTATATGTACAAATTTGTCAGCAGCGGCAATTACACAACGGATGATCGGGTAACCAATCGGGACGGTGATTTGCTCAATGACGGCACCCTTTACGTGGCCAAGCTCAACGATGATGGGTCCGGGACGTGGCTGCCGTTGGTGTACGGTCAAAACGGGCTGCAGGGGACGGTTAACATCGGCGGGCAGGATTACACCTTTAATTCACAGGCGGACGTCGTGGCCAAGGTCCGCCTGGCAGCCGACTTCCTGGGGGCGACCAAAATGGACCGGCCGGAAGATATCGAGACCAATCCGGTCAACGGCAAAGTGTATGTTGCCTTGACCAACAACACCCGGCGGGACGATAACGAGACCGATGAGGCGAATCCTCGCGGCCCCAATGTCTTTGGGCACGTGTTAGAAATCACAGAGGATGGGGACGATCATGCTGGAACCACCTTTACCTGGGATATCCTGCTGCTGGGTGGCTCGGTTGATGCCGTTGTTGAGGATGAGCGCTTCTCCGGTTTTCCGCTTGAGCAGCTCAACGCTGCCTTTAGCGGTATTTCAGCGCCAGATAATCTGACGTTTGACGACCAGGGTAATCTGTGGATATCAACCGACGGGCAGCCAGGCACCCTGGATTTAAATGACGGGTTGTTCGCCGTTCCGGTGGAGGGGCCACAGCGGGGGCATATCGGTCAATTTTTTAGCGGGGTAAAGGATGCGGAAATTTGCGGGCCGGAATTTACGCCGGATAATACGACGCTTTTTGTGGCGATCCAGCATCCGGGCGACGGGGGTGATTTTGACAATCCCAGCTCGCGGTGGCCGGATTTTGATCCAAATATCCCTCCTCGGCCGTCGATTTTGGCCATCCGCACGGTCACAGCAGACGGTCAGATTGGCACCGAGAAAGTTGGCCAGCTGCCGCAACCCTATCGCATAAATATGCCAATTGTGGCGAATGGCGGCAGTTTATCAACAGACTCAGAATAGGGAGAATAAATTACCTTTGCCACGGATTAGCACAGATTACCACAGATTGTGGTGTTTAATCTGTGAAAATCCGTGTTAATCTGTGGCCAAAAAATAATTATTAACCCTGGAGGTGAGCCTCCGCGAACCAGAGCAGCTTGTCGACTTCACGAGAAATTTCGGTAAACATGTCGGATGTTGATAAATCCCCCGCTTCATCCGCCTGGTGGATAGCTGCTCGCACGCCGGCCGCGTATTGGGCCCAGCGCGCCACGACGATTTTTAACATCTCTTTTCCATCAAACACATCAGCTGGAAAATCCGGAAATTCAGTTGCCCCGGCCGCCATTTGCACCGTGCCCAGGGCCGTTCCCCCTAGCGCTGTCGCTCGCTCGGCGATCATATCGCCAAAATCAAAAATGCCGTCGGCCATTTTATCAAACAGCACGTGCAGCTGTTCAAAATAAATCCCTTTAACGTTCCAGTGGGCCTGCTTTGTTTGACTGTAAAGATCAAAAATATTGGCCAGCTGTTGATTGCAAAGATCTACCATCTCGCGCCGAGAATCCGCCGGGAGATCAATGCTTGTGGGGTGCATCGTTCCGATTTTTGTATTTAACGTCATTTTGAACTCCTCATTGTATTACTTTGGTGTGTATCCTGTATTCCTTCTCTGGATTGCCATCATCAATAAAAAGAGTTTAGCCTGCCATTCTTTGAAGTACGATGGAAGGAGAAGATTCTTCTCTGCTGCTTGTGCATGGGATAGCTCGCGGATCGGTTGATTCTTGACCTGTCATCGATCTTTGCCCATAATTTTGTAAGGTTATCCTCATACGGGGACCCTTGAAATACTGATATTAAGGGAAATGGGTTAGAGTTGAGTTCACCACGGAATAAACACGGATTTTCACGGGTTAAGTAGGTCACTGTTCAAATGGTTGACTTTACAAAACACAGTGATTCAGCGCGATGCAAACTAAAAAGGAAACGATTCATGATTATCCCCGAGCATAAAATTGACCGATGTTATCCTTTGGAGGCGGCGCCTCAAGCCTTTACCGCCTTTCAAGCAGCTTACCCAACTTTTAAGCAAACCAGCATGCTTGATGATTGGCGAACGACAGAATATGGACGCCTGGATGCACACAAACAAATTTACCTTGACTACACCGGTGGGGGCTTATACGGAGAATCTCAACTCAAAAATCACCTCGGCTTACTGGCGAATGGTGTTTTCGGAAATCCCCACTCAAACAATCCTACTTCTTTAGCGATGACCCACCTGGTGGAAGAGGCCCGTCAGCGAGTTCTGGATTATTTCAAGGCCGGTGATGAGTATCTGGCCATATTTACCCTGAACGCCAGTGGCGCTCTCAAGCTGGTCGGGGAAGCGTATCCATTTGCCGCGGAGAGTCGTTACTTACTTTCTTTTGACAATCACAATTCCGTTAACGGCATTCGCCAGTTTGCTCAACAAAAAGGAGCAGCCGTCACCTACTTGCCGTTAACCCGGCCGAATTTGCGACTTGACCCAGCCCAGGTTGAAGCGCAATTGGCCCAAGCTGATCGCCGGGTTCCGAATTTGTTCGCTTTTCCGGCTCAATCAAACTTTAGCGGGGTAAAGCATCCGCTTTCACTCATTGAGATGGGGAAAAGGTATGGGTGGGATGTCCTGCTTGATGCGGCCGCTTTTGTGCCAACCAATCCGCTGGATCTTCAGCAGGTGCAGCCGGATTTTGTTTCGGTTTCTTTTTACAAAATGTTTGGTTATCCGACCGGGATTGGGGCGCTGCTGATTCATAAACGGGCTTTTTCCCGTCTACAGCGGCCGTGGTTTGCTGGTGGCACGGTAAATTTTGCTTCTGTACATGGGAAAGAGCATATATTTGCTCCCAACGAGGCGGCCTTTGAAGACGGCACCGTGAATTATCTTCATATTCCGGCCGTTAAAATCGGGCTTGATCATCTCACTGAAGTGGGCATCGAAACGGTGCGGGAACGGGTTGAATGTTTAACCGGCTGGCTGCTGCAGCAGCTGGCCAGCTTGGCCCACAGCAACGGGAAGCCGATGGTTCGGATTTATGGTCCGATTCGCAACGAGATGCGCGGAGGGACGGTGACGCTAAATTTTTACGATCCTGAGGGGCGCCTGCTTGATTATCGACGGATCGAAGAGCTGGCCAATGTTGAAGGTATATCGCTGCGTACCGGGTGTTTTTGTAATCCCGGTGCGGGAGAGATCGCGGAATCGATTACGGCCGAAGATGTGCAGGCCGGGATAGAGGAGTTGGGTTTGGACCTGTCGCTGCCCCGATTTTTGAAAGTGATTGAGACGCGGGGGAACAAAAGCGCCGGAGCGATTCGGGTTTCATTGGGGATTGCCTCCAATTTTGCGGATGTCTATGCTTTTATGCGTTTTGCAGAAGGGTTTCGAGACCAGACCAACCTGAGTATCGGTCAGGTTACGTTTGACATCGAAAATTGCCGTATCATTCGCGACGGGAGCTAAAAGGTCGACAGGCTCCCCTCCTCGACTTGGGGAGGGGAGGGGGGAGGGGTCTACTCACAAATCCATTGACGCCGCTTTTTTTCTTTGCTATACTTTTTAAGTATGTTTAATGAACTTACTAAGTCGTGAGGATATATGCCCTCGTCGCCAGTCGCCGCTAAAAAAGCCACCCGCCAACACACCAAACAACATAATACCCGCCTGGTCCTGAAAACGATTTATGAGACCGGAGACGTCAGTCGGGCCGAGCTGGCTCGCAAAACCAGCCTGACCCGGGCGACCGTGTCCAGCATTGTCAGCGATTTAATTGAGGATGGCCTCGTTGAAGAAACCGGTCAGGGACCCTCACTCGGGGGCAAACCGCCCATTCTCCTCAACCTGGCTGATAATGCCCGCCAGCTTATTTGCCTTGACCTGGGTAGTGGTCAATTTGTCGGCAGCGTCGTCAACTTGCGCGGCCGTTTTGTCCATCAAATTGAAATACCCACCGACAACTGCACCGGTGATGAGGCGCTGGCCGTTGTTTTTGACCTGATTGAACAACTCATGTCTAGAGCGACCGCCCCCATTTTGGGGATCGCCCTGGGCAGCCCTGGCTTAATCGATACGCGAGCGGGGGTCATTCAGCATGCGGTGAACCTCGACTGGCATGAACTGCCCCTGCAGCAGCTGCTCGAAGAGCGTTTTGACTGTCCTGCTTATGTGGCCAACGACAGCCACCTGGCCGCCCTGGCTGAATATTCTTTTGGCGATGGTCGGATGGACAACCTGGTCCTGATCAAGATGAGTCACGGCCTAGGTTCAGGGATTGTTTTAAACGGCCGCCTCTTCTATGGGGAAGGATTTGGTGCAGGTGAAATTGGTCACGTCACCGTGGTTGAAAACGGTCTTCCATGCTCCTGCGGCAATACGGGCTGCCTGGAAACGGTGGCCAGCATTCGGGCCATGGTCCAGCAGGCCCAGCGGCTGGCTGAAGCGCATCCCCATTCGCTTTTAAATGACGAACCGGTGACCTGGTCTAGCCTGTGCCGAGCTTATCGCGCGGCCGATCCCCAAGCTGAACAAATTATTGAACTGGCTGCTGACAAAATCGGTTTGGCAGTGGCCAACCTGGTCGGCGTTTTAAACGTCAGACACATTCGACTGTCCGGATCAATAGCTGATTTAGGTGAAGATTTTTTGGTTCGCGTCAAAAACAGCATGCGTGGACGGGTTTTCCCCATTTTGGCGGCAGATACCGTGCTGGCGTATGCCACATCAGGGACAAACCTGGTGTTGCTGGGGGCTTCGGCACTGATTTTGAGTCAGGATCTGGGCGTCATTTAAAAGAAGACAACGTCACCTTGCAGCTACCAACTCCAAAATGTGACGTTGCCCATGATGAAAGGAGGTGATTCCTCTGGTCAAAAATAATACCGCAAATTCACGGCGTTTTCGAAATTCTATCCTTTGGGATGACTCTCTCGCTGATGTTCGCCATGTGAAAACCCGTGCCTCACTCTGATGAGAGAGTCAAATAACCACACCCCCGCCCATTCGTGGGGAGAAGGAGAGATTAAAATGAAGAAAATATTCCTGTTTTTGACGGCCTTTTTTTTAATGGCGACCTTGATCGCCTGTGGTTCTCGCCCCCAGGCGGAAGAGGCCCCTGAAGAAGAGCCGGTCACGGAAACAACCGAAACGGAAGAGACCGCTGAGGGGGAAACCGAAGAAGCCCCTGAAGAAGAGGCGGCCGAGCCGGAAGAGGTTGACATAGTAGAAGGGACCTTTTTAGAGCGTGCCAAAAATGGGGAATTTTCCGGCAGCTCGGTGACGGTATTTGGCAAATGGACCGAGGCGGAAGGGGACAACTTTGTCGCTGCTCTTGCCCCGTTTGAAGAAGCCACCGGCATTGATGTTGAGTATGAAGGCTCCTCCGAATTTGAAACACTCATCACGGTGCGAGTTGAAGGGGGAGATGCTCCCGACATCGCCGGTTTTCCCCAGCCTGGCTTGATGGCTCAATTTGTGTCTGAAGGAGCTATTCCAGACCATGCTGCCTTTTTAGATGCGGCAGCGCTGGGTGAAAATTACAGCGACGCCTGGATTGATCTGGCGACGGTCAACGGCCAGCTGTCCGGCGTATTTTATCGCGCCAGCACCAAGAGCATCGTCTGGTATCCGGTTCAGGCGTTTGAAGACGCCGGTTACGAGATCCCGCAAACGTGGGATGAACTCATCGCCTTAAGCGACCAGATCGTGGCCGATGGCGGCACGCCATGGTGCGTCAGCATGGAACATGGCGGAGTCACCGGGTGGGTGGCCACCGACTGGATCGAGGATGTGCTGCTGCGGACGGCCCCGCCCGAAGTGTACGATCAATGGGTTAATCATGAGATTCCCTTTGACTCACCGGAAATCATCAATGCGGCCGACATTGTGGGTGACATCTGGTTTAATGAAGATTACGTTTACGGTGGCTCGACCGGCATTTTGACGATCTGGGTGGGCGATACGCAAACGCCGATGTTTGATGAAGCAGGTCCGCAATGCTGGATGCATCGTCAGGCCGGCTGGATCCCTGATTTTTGGCCGGAAGGTACAGAGCCGGGTGTGGACAGCTCGTTTTTCTATCTGCCGCCCATTGATGAAGCGTATGGTCAGCCGGTTTTAGGCGGTGGCGATGTGTTCTCCGGTTTTAACGATCGTCCCGAAACAGCCGCCCTGCTTGAATACCTATCTTTATCTGAAGGGGCTGAAGTGTGGGTGAAAAACGGCGGCTTTATTTCTCCTAACCGGGCGGTTCCGGCCGACTGGTACGGCAATTACGTCGACCAGGCTCAGGCGGAGATTTTGCAAGGGGCAACGACGCTTCGTTTTGATGCTTCAGACCTGATGCCGGCCGAAGTGGGTGCCGGTACCTTCTGGAGCGGCATGGTCGATTGGGTCAGTGCGGATGGCACCAACACCGCAGAGGTGTTCCAGGGGATCGAAGCGAGCTGGCCCAGTATGGAAACCGGATTAGGCGGTACAGGAGATGCTGAAGAAGAGGCCGTCGCTTATGAACATCTGGCCATGGCGGAAGCGGGTGAATTGGCCGGCACAGAAGTGACGATATTTGGCAAATGGACTGAAGGGGAAGAAGAGGCATTTGTCAATACCCTGGCCGATTTTGCCGACCGGACCGGGATCGATATCAAATATGAAGGTTCCTCCGAATTTGAAACGCTCATTACGGTGCGGGTCGAAGGGGGAGATGCTCCCGACATCGCTGGCTTCCCCCAGCCTGGTTTGATGGCTGAATTTGTTCGTGATGGCGATGTCGTGGATTTGGGAGAAAACCTGGATATCGACCAGCTTTCGGCCGACTACAGCGACGCCTGGATCGATCTGGCGACCGTGGATGATCAGCTGTCCGGCGTCTTTTTCCGGGCCAGCACCAAGAGCATCGTCTGGTATCCGGTGCAGGCGTTTGAAGATGCCGGTTACGAGATTCCGCAAACGTGGGATGAACTGCTTGCGCTGAGCGATCAGATCGTGGCCGATGGGGGCACGCCGTGGTGCGTCAGCATGGAACATGGCGGAGTCACCGGTTGGGTAGCCACCGACTGGATTGAAGATGTGCTGCTGCGGACGGCCCCTCCTGAGGTGTACGATCAATGGGTCAATCACGAGATTCCCTTTGATTCGCCGGAAATCATCAATGCGGCTGACATTGTGGGCGACATCTGGTTTAACGAAGATTACGTCTATGGCGGCACCACCGGTATTTTGACGATCTGGGTGGGCGATACGCAAACGCCGATGTTTGATGAAGCAGGTCCGCAATGCTGGATGCATCGTCAGGCCGGCTGGATCCCTGATTTTTGGCCGGAGGGCACAGAGCCGGGTGTGGACAGCTCGTTTTTCTATTTACCCCCAATTGATGAAGCATATGGTCAGCCGGTTTTAGGTGGTGGCGATGTTTTTGCCGCCTTTGATGATCGACCGGAAGTGCTGGCGGTAATCGAATATTTAGCCACGGCCGATGCCGCCAGGGGCTGGATCGAAGCCGGTGGATTTATTTCACCAAACCGCAGCGTGCCAACTGACTGGTACGGCAATTACGTCGACCAGGCTCAGGCGGAGATTTTGCAAGGGGCAACCACGCTTCGCTTTGATGCTTCAGACTTGATGCCGGCCGAAGTGGGTGCTGGCACCTTCTGGAGCGGCATGGTGGACTGGGTCAGCGGTGCAGAGACCGCGGACGTTTTCCAGCAAATTGAAGAAAGCTGGCCTGAATCCTGATAATTGTGATGTGGCCCGCAATTCATCGCGGGCCACATCACATTGAAGTAAAACATGATGGTCTCACAACTGCCCAGTTCCCAAGAATCCTTTAGAAATAACCGTCTCTTTCGGGCACTGCTGTCGGTCGGTACGGCGATCTTGTCGTACTTTGTGCTGCGTTGGGGTATCGCCTTTATGAAAGATCGGGAGGCTCCGGAGCGCTTTTTGCTGACGGCATACGAGCGTTTGGGGCTGGAGACGCGGCTGGCTTATCTGCAAAGCAACGGGTTAGATCCTCTGACCGGCAAATTAATGATCACGGCCGTGGCTTTGCTGATCGGCATTGGAGGAGTTTGGCTGCTTTTGTGGCTGGCCAATGATCTAATCAGCTATATCCCCTTTAAGCTGCGGGAGCAAATTCGCCCGTTTGTTTTTGTGGGGCCGGCCATCATGTTGCTGGCTACTTTTCTGATTTATCCGGTATTGAACACGATTTATACGAGTCTTTCAGAGGATATTTTAGAGCTCCCGGACATTGTCCCGGAACAGTATTGGGCTGAGGACGATATTTTGCTGAGCTTGACGGCCGATGCGGAGTTGTTGACCTTTGAGCGCTATCTGATTAACACCGATCAGGTGGAGCTTGTGGCCATTGAAGCCAATGAACGAAAAGCGTGGCTTCTTCTTTATCCTCAAACAATGGTTGATTCGGAAAGCGAGGTTGAACGTCGGGTATTTACGATCAGGGCGCTGGGTTTTCACAATTATCGCTTTGCCGTTACCAGTCCGGAATTGCACATCGCTTTCCGCAATAATTTGCTGTGGCTGATCATCGGCACGGGGGGCAGCGTGGCCATCGGCCTGATTATCGCTACCCTGGTTGATCGCATCAAGCGAGAGGCGCTGGCCAAATCATTTATTTTCCTGCCCCTGGCGATTTCTTTTGTAGGGGCCAGCGTGATTTGGAAATTTGTCTACGCCTGGCAGCCCGGCGGCCGGGCGCAAATCGGGCTGCTAAACGCTTTAGTCACCCAGCTGGGTATCGAGCCGGTTCCCTGGCTCCTTGAAACCAACTTTAATACTTACGCCTTGATCGTCATCATGGTTTGGCTGCAGACCGGGTTTGCCATGGTCGTCCTTTCCGCAGCCCTTAAAGGGGTTCCAAACGAGGTAATAGAAGCCGCCCGGATTGATGGGGCCACCGAACTACAGCTGTTCTTTAACGTCATTATTCCCATGATTCGCGGCTCAATTATTACGGTTGGCACGACGATTTTTATCGCCATTTTAAAGGTGTTTGACATTGTGTACGTCATGACCAGCGGTAAATTTGAAACAGAAGTAGTGGCCAATCGCATGTTTGTAGAAATGTTTACCTTTCGCAACTTCGGCCGCGCCAGCTCCCTGGCGGTTATCCTGCTGATTGTGGTGGTGCCCATCATGGTCATTAATATTCGCAATTTGCGGCAGCAGGGGATTAATCGATAACATGAACCAATACGCATCCGCCCCCCAGAGAAGCCTGTGGCAGCGATTTTTCCAACAGGCCGCCGTTCGATCGACCGTCGTCCTGATCTGTTTTTTTTGGACCCTGCCGACGGCCGGGATGTTTATTAGCTCGTTTCGGTCCGCCAACGCCATACGAACAACCGGCTGGTGGACCGCGCTGCTCCATCCTTTTACTTCGGCGCAGTGGACACTGGAAAATTACGCCACCGTTTTGACCGCTGATGGCATGCTAAACGCCTTTATCAACAGTCTGATCATCACCATTCCGGCGACGGTTATTCCGATTACCCTGGCCGCCTTTGCCGCTTACGCTTTTGCCTGGATGCGTTTTCCCGGCCGAGATTTGCTGTTTGCGGTTGTGGTTGGACTTCTGGTTGTTCCTTTGCAAATGGCCTTAATTCCGGTGCTGCGCCTGTACACCGGCCTCGATCTAAACGGCACATTTTTGGGCACCTGGCTGGCCCATACCGGTTTTGGTCTGCCGCTGGCCATCTACCTGTTTTACAATTACATTTCCCAACTGCCCCATGAGCTTTTGGAATCCGCCTTTATTGATGGGGCATCACATTACACCGTTTTTATCCGTCTGGTGCTGCCGCTTTCGATTCCGGCCGTGGCCTCGTTTGCCATCTTTCAATTTTTGTGGGTCTGGAACGATTTGCTGGTGGCCCTAGTATTTTTGGGCACCAACCCGGACGTGGCGATTGTCACCTCGCGGCTTTCGGCGATGGTGGGGACCAAAGGGGAGGCTTGGCATTTGCTGACGGCCGGGGCGTTTGTGACGATGGTGATCCCGCTGCTGGTATTTTTCTCGCTACAGCGTTACTTCGTGCGCGGACTGCTGGCCGGTTCGGTGAAGGGGTGACGATTTAAGTGCCTTGCACCTCTTAGGTGCAAGGCACTTTCTAGGACCAAGATCCATGAAAAACCAACTCGGGTATAAGCTGATGCTGGCCTTTAAGGGGCTGAGCGTCCCCAAACGGATGCGACAGTGGATCAGCAACCGGCCGGTGGGTGGTTTCACCATTTTCCGGCCGCTCAACGTCAAAAATCTGGCGCAGGTACGAGCGCTGACGAGCGAACTGCAGGCGCGTGCGGCGCGGGCCGGACAGTCGCCGTTGATCATTGCCGCCGATCAGGAAGGGGGGCAGCTCAACGCGCTGGGTGAAGAGACCACCCTTTTCCCCGGCAATATGGCTCTGGGGGCCGCTGGGGATAAACATCTGGCTTATGAAGTCGGCCGGGCCCAGGGTCGTGAGCTGGCGGCGCTGGGCATTAACGTCAACTACGCTCCCAACTGCGATCTCAATACCAACCCAGCCAATCCGGCGTGCGGCATTCGCTCTTTTGGGGACGAACCAACGCTGGCGGCCGAAATGGCGGCCGCGCTCGTCAGCGGGCTCCAGGCAGAAGGGGTCGCGGCGACCATCAAACATTTTCCCGGTAAAGGCGACGCTCAGGTTGATTCCCATTACGAGATGCCCCTGATCGATCACGATCGGGCGCGGCTGGAGGAGATCGAGCTGCGGCCGTTTCGCGCGGCGATTGACGCCGGAGCGAAGCTGGTCATGAGCGGCCATTTTGCCATCCCGGCTCTGACGGGCACGACCGACCTGCCAGCCACCCTCTCGCGGGCGGTCATGCGTGATTTTGTGCGGCAGGAACTTGGTTTTGAAGGAATTGTCATCACCGATGCCCTCGATATGGGGGCGATTACTCAAGGGGCCGGGCAGCTGATCGACGTGATTGCCGCCATGCGCGCCGAGGTCGATTTGATGCTGCTCACGGCCGATTCTAAGGTCCAGGAGCGGCTATATGCCGGTCTGCAGCTGGCCTACTCGCGCGGTTTGCTGGATGCCGCTCATCTCGAGCCATCGCTGCGGCGGATCATGGCCTTGAAGAGGTGGGTTGCTTCTCACCCGCAGCCTGATCTGGAAGTAGTTGGCTGCGCGGCACACCAGTCGTTGGCTCAAACCGTAGCCGAGCGTTCAATGACGCTGGTTCGCAACGAGGCCGGGCTGCTGCCGCTGCGGCTCTATTCGTCAGCACGCATTGCGGTTATCATGCCGCAGCCCAAAGATTTGACCCCGGCCGATACCTCTTCGTATATTAAGCCGACGCTGGCGGCCGCTGTCCGTGACCATCACCCGACCGTCGATGAATTTATAACCGGCCATCCGCCATCGGATGAGGAGATTACCGCCCTGCGGGGCAAAATTCAGGAATATGATTTAATACTTATCGGCACCCTTAGTGCTTCGATGGACTCACAGCAAGCGCGGCTGGTGCAGACGCTGCTTCCTTTTGATATTCCGACGGTGACGGTGGCGCTGCGCACGCCCTATGATTTGACCGTTTATCCGGAGGCGCAAACCCATGTGTGTACTTATTCGATTTTGCCCTCATCGATGAAGGCCCTGGCGGCGGCCCTATGGGGTAAAATCGAGTTTAAGGGGCAGCTGCCGGTAAAATTAAGGAGTAAAAATAATAAAGTTTAAGGGGAAAGGTGTGTCCCCATTCTTCAAGTGGGTCAAAGACCAAAATTTAAAAACAAGATTTCACGAATGACACGAATTTCCCAGCTTAAACCAGAAATCCTTTTAATTCGTGTCATCCTGATTTTAAACAATGAAGTGTGACTTACTTAAACTTTGCCTTTTTAATTTTGTGTGGCCATGTTTTGCATAAAGAACGCCAAAATTTATACGCCGGACCAAACCATTGAGGATGGGCTGGTGCTCGTTGAGGCCGGCCGGATCGTTGATGTGGGCTCAGCCGCCGAAGGCCAAATCCCTGACGGGGTGACAGTGATCGACGGCCGGGGACGGCACCTCGTACCCGGTTTTATCGATTTGCAGCTCAACGGCGGCTTTGGGCATGATTTCACGGCCGATCCCCAAACGATCTGGCCGGTCGCTGAACGGCTACCCCCATTTGGGGTCACCGGTTTTCTGCCGACCGTTATCACCTCACCGCTGGAGAATATGGGGGAGGCCATGGCGGTTTGGCAGGCGCGACCGGGTTCTTTTCAGGGGGCAATTCCCCTGGGGCTGCATCTTGAAGGGCCATTCTTAAACCCTGATAAAAAAGGGGCGCACAATCCCGCCTATTTACGACCGCCGGATCAAGCAGCTTTGGGTGAGTGGTGTCCGGAAAACGGGGTGCGGCTGGTGACCCTGGCTCCCGAACTGCCGGGGGCGCTTGAACTAATCCGCTTATTGACCGACCGGGGTGTGGTCATCAGTGCCGGGCACAGCATGGCCACTTATGAGCAGGCCACGGCCGGATTTGCGGCCGGTATTCGCTATGGCACCCACCTGTTTAATGCGATGCCGCCGCTGCACCACCGTGAACCAGGTTTGGCAGGGGCACTCCTAAACGACCCGAATCTGATTGTGGGTCTGATTCCCGACGGCGAGCATGTACACCCGTTACTGGTTAAGATCTTATGGCAGCTGCTCGGCGGCCGGCGGCTCAATCTGGTGACCGATGCCATGGCGGCTATGGGCATGCCGTCCGGCGTTTACCAGCTGGGTGATTTTGAAGTGACGGTTGATGGCCAAACGGCACGTTTGGCTGACGGCACGCTAGCCGGGAGCATCATTACATTGGATCAGGCGCTGCGCAACCTGATTGATTTTTCCGGCTGCACGCTGGCTGAAGCGCTGCCCACGGTGACGAGCACGCCGGCCGATTTGCTCGGCATGCCGCACAAGGGGCGCATTGCGCCCGGTTGTGATGCGGACCTGGTACTGCTGAATGAATGGCTTGAGGTGGAAGAAACATTTGTGGGTGGAAAAAGATTCTTCTCAGGGGATCAAACCCCTCTTCTCTGATGTTGGTGTAGGGGTGGTCAGGTTCAAAATCCTGATCAAACAGGACATGTTGGAATACTCTTGTACCGTACGGCCGCAGCATGCTGCGACCGATCCATCAGCCCCAACAGGGTGTTTGGCAGTTAATATTTGAATCATTTGCTGTGGAGTGGATGATAATGGACGACAACCCCCGGCCGCAGCATGCTGCGGCCCTACGTTTGGCGATGTGAATTAATACCTGCACCTGAAACGGGCCATTAATAAGGAAAGAATTTATGACGCTTTACGAGGAAATTCACGAACAGCCGGCCGTTCTGGCCCACAGTCTGGAACAAAATTTACCTTTGGCTCAAGCGATTGCCGGGGCGGTGCCGGCCGAGTCGCTGCACCACGTTTTTATCGCTGCGCGGGGTACATCGGACAATGCGGCCCGCTACGCCAACTATCTGTGGGGGGCAAAAAACCATTTGCCGGTTACCCTGGCTACCCCCTCGCTGTTTAGCCTTTACCAGCAGCCGCCGCGCCTGCAGGGGGCGCTGGTGGTGGGGGTCTCACAGTCCGGAGAGTCGCCTGATATCGTCAACGTCGTGGCTGAAGGGCGGCGGCAGGGGCAGCCGACGCTGGCCATCACCAACGAGCCGGAATCGCCGCTGGCTCAAACGGCCGATTTTGTCATCAACATCCACGCCGGCCGGGAAACCGCGGTGGCGGCTACCAAGACCTACACCGCTCAGCTGCTGGCGATCGCTCTGCTCTCGGCCGCCTGGTCTGAGGATGAGGCGCAGTTTGGAGCCCTGAACCGGCTGCCGGATTGGGTATCGGCGGTGCTGGCTTTTGACGAGAAGATCAAGCGTATGGCCGAGCGATATCGCTACATGCAGCAGTGCGTCATTTTGGGGCGCGGATTTAACTACGCCACCGTTTTTGAGTGGTCTCTCAAGTTAAAGGAGCTGACATATGTGGTGGCCCTACCGTATTCATCGGCCGATTTTCGGCACGGGCCGATCGCCATCGTCGATCAGGGGTTTCCGATCATGGCTGTCGCCCCAAGGGGGGCGGTATTGGACGATGTGCGGACCCTGCTGCGCAAGCTGGCGGAGGATCGACGGGCGGAGCTGCTGGTGATCAGCGATGATGCGGAGACCTTGAGCCTGACCGAATCAAATGTTCCTCTGCCCGACGATCTGCCGGAGTGGATTTCACCGCTGGTCAGCATCGTTCCGGCCCAGCTGTTTTGTTATCATCTCACCCGTCTCAAGGGGTATGATACGGAGGCGCCCCGCGGGCTAAACAAAGTGACCCACACGATTTAGATCTTTAGATTGCCGCAACTTCTTCCCTCACTTATAGGTAGAAAAAGTAACGATTCAGGTCAGACAGGCTCAGGCGGTGAAAATCTGTGGTGGCTGAGCCTGTCGAAGCCACAAACAACCTGAACGGTTACGCAATAAATGTGAGGGCGCATGAGAAACTATCTTTTCCTTTTCCTGATTATTTTGACCTTGTCAATCATTGCCTGTGAGGAGGAACAAGCCACATCATCATCGGAAACAACTGGTAAAAAGAGCCGTAATCTTGCTTTGGATTTACCGGAAATTCGTCAGGTGCGGCTGGGGCTTCAGCCTTTTCCTCACGATTTCTCGCCTGAGGCGTTGAGCCAGGCTTATGAAAAGGTTTACGACCACAGCGACCTGATGTTTTACCATTTGGACAGCGGGATTCCCTGGACGGAGGCGCTGGCCGGTCAGCCGTATCACGCCAATTTTTTGGCCGATATCGAAACCATGGTTGACGGTCGGCGGTCGGGCCAACCCCTTTATGTGGCCATCACCCCCAACCAGCCTGAACGCGACCAGATTGCGCTGTACCGCGGCGTGGAAGAAAGCATGGAACTTCCACCGGAATGGCAGGGTAAAGCTTTCGACGACCCCGATGTCATTACCGCCTACCTCAATCACGCGCGGTTTATGATCGATACGCTGCAGCCCGACTACTTTGCTTACGGGATTGAAGTAACCTGTAATTTTAAAACGCCGCAGGACACGGCCCTGGCGGATTTTTTAGTCCTGGCGGCTGAAGTATACCCAACCCTAAAAGCGGAGTACCCGGATTTGCCGATTTTCCTGACGATTTGTACCGGCAGTTTTGAGCACGATGAAATCGATATTCTTTTTGATGTGGCCAAGCAGGTGATTGAATATTCAGATTATGTGGCCATCAGCACCTACCCCTACTGGATCGTGCCTGGGATGAATATCAACGAAGCCAACCCGGATCAACTGCCGCGTGATTGGTTTGCTCAATGGGCCAATTTGGCCCCGGACAAGCCATTTGCCATCGCCGAAACCGCCTATATCGCCGAAACGCTGGATATGACGCCGGTCCCGGGTTGGCACGTCAATATTCCGGCAAACGAAACCTGGCAGACCGATTATGTGTCGTTTATGATCGCTGAGGCGAACAATCTGGATGCGGAATTTATCGCCTGGTTTGTGCCGCGGGATTACGATCAGCTTTACGAGCTGATGGCCGCACACTTCGAGGGTGCTGAAATTGTCAAAACGTGGCGAGATACCGGATTTTGGGATGGAAATGGCTCCCCCCGGCCGTCTCTGGACGTGTGGGATGCCTGGCTGAATGTCCCTTATGAGAAATAGCGGTTATTAAAAACTTTTAGCCCCAGATTTCGCGGATTTTCACGATTTACAGATATTTTAAATATTTAGGTAAGCTACAAAATATTTTCTGAAATAAGGTGTCCGCAGATTACGCAGATTTTCGCAGATTTGAAGAGAAAAATCAGAGTCAATCTGTGAAATCCGCGGCTGTTTTTATAATTTGAATTTGGACCTACTCAAACACAACATTAAACATCCACTTTACACTCTGTTTACATATTTGCCGTACTCCATTTACATCACTCTCTTACGCTGAAAGTGTCAAGCTTGACGTGTGACAGATAAATTTCAAGGAGAGTGAATTATGAAACCAAAGCGAATCTTCTGGATCGGCTTGGTACTCACTTCGATGGTGGGTGCGTTGTTGGTGCTCTTTTCAACCGCGCAAGCCAACGGCCCTGCCAAAAAGATTGTGCACGGCACAATCCTGACCAACACCGGAGAGCCTGTAAAGTACGCCCTTGTGGTCGCCCGACGCATCGACCGCGTTGTCTATGAAGCGGCCGTGACCGACGCCAACGGTGAATACGAAATGCTCCTTTCAGAGGGATTGTGGGCGTTGACCCCTCGGGTTGGGGAGGCGACCCAGCCCAAAGCGTGGATTTATCCCTTTGGACCACAGGTGGTGCATTTCGATTTTGATGATGAAAACGAAAGGAAGCAGATCGACTTTCGCGTCATCACGGCCGACTCGAGGATTATCGGATTTGTCGAAATGCCGGACGGGAGCCCCCCACCCTTCTCTGCAACCGTTAAAATTCACAACGATGAAGGGCACGGCCTGAGCACGACGATCGATCCCTCGGATGGGAGCTTTGAGCTGGATGTACCGCACGGCCGCTATGCCCTGACGGTGCACCCAGACAGTGAAGATTATGTCGGGCCGGAACCGCTGCCGGTGCAGCCGCGCAGCGGGCAAACCCTGGATGTGGGCACGCTGACCCTCGTGGCTCGAGACGTGACCATATCCGGCACGGTGGGTGATGAAGCTGATGATCCGGTTGAAGGGGTGCGCGTGATCGGCTGGACCCGTCATCCGGCCAATGCCCGGGATATTACCGACAGTGGGGGCGAATACGAGCTGTCCGCCTTTGAAGGGACGTGGCACATTGTGCCTTCTGTCCCGTATATGCTGCCCTTTATTTTTACGGGCGAACCGGTTAGCTTAACGGCCGTCAACGGGGATGTTTTTACTGATGTTGATTTTATGCTAACGGCGGCTCCGAACCTTGTGGTGGGTCAGCTGGTGGACGACCAGGGGAACCCGGTTGCTGCAGCCGGTCGCGGCCACGCGTACGGGGACAACGGCCGTAACGGCGGCCCAATTGAAGGGGATACCTTCCAATTTTATTTGCCCGATGGCGATTACAAGTTGAAAGTCGACCTGGCCCCCGGCAGCGGCTGGCTGCCCGGCCGCCCACTGGATATTTCCCTCAGCGGAGGTGAAACATTAACCGTTGAAATTCCGCTTGCTCCCCAGGACGCAGTATTAACCGGGGCGCTGTGGGAACCGCGGCGCGAACTAACCGTCACCGGAGTAAATGCGGTGGTGCGGGCCAAATCGCCCTATGCCACTGTGGGCACGACGATCAACCGAGGCAACGGCACCTATCGCCTTGGGGTTGGAGCGGGATTGTGGCACATCGGCTATCGGGTTGATCCGCAGTCCGGTTTTGTGGCGCTTGATCACCACAAAATTGTGCCGCTCGAATCGGGACAAACGTTGATCGCCCCGCTGCGCGTTGCTCGCCGGGATGCTCGACTAAATGGCGTGGTTCTCGATCCGGCCGGTCAGCCGCTGGCCGGGGCCGTGGTGTCCGCGGAAGGGATGGGACCATTTGTCGATCAGCTCCGATTGCGCACGATGAGTGATGAAACCGGTGCCTTTTCACTGCCGGTGCCTCACGGTCATTATGCGGTGTGGGCTGCTTATGATCATGATGAATGGCTCAACCCGGCCGTACATCACGTGGTGGCTCCGCCGAATCAGGCGGTTCAGGATATTGACCTGCAGTTTCGCGAACCGGACGTGATGCTTAGCGGCACGACCAGCGTCAGCGGCACCAGCGATATCAGCGGAACGGTGCACATATGGGCATATACGACGGCCGGTTCAGCCACTAAAACCGAGCAGGCGTTGGGTGAAACGTACACGCTTGATTTGCTGAGCGACAGCCGCTGGCACTTAGGTGCAGTGCTGGTTGACGGCCCCAGCTACTATCGCGTGCGGACGGCCGTGGCCATGACCGATACCGATCAAACGCTCGACCTGGTGCTCGACGGCCCACATCCACTGCCGCGGCCGGTGGCCATCACGTTTGAGGCGGATGAAACCGCGATGCTCAACCTGGCGGACGGCACCCAGCTAACGATCCCGGCCGGAGCGATGCCGGTTAGCGGAACGGTCACTCTACATGCCACCCCCATCGCCACGTTCCCGCATCAGCATCACGCCAGACTTTACAAGTATGGGTATGCCTTTATCGCCGTGGATGAGGTGGGCAACGAGATTGAAGATTTCTTTAATCAGGAGGTTGAAATCGTTTTTACGTATGAAGAGGACGAGCTGGAGGAGCTGGGTCTCAACGAGTACCATCTCAAACCAGCTTACTTTAGCACGACAACCAACAGCTGGACGGTGCCCGACAGCTACATGGTGGATACCGGCAGCAATACGGTGACGCTCTATATCGATCATTTTACTGATTACAGCTTGATGAACGGGACGGAGACGCACACGGTGATGATGCCGGTTGTGACCCGGTAGCTTCGATTGGCCAGAAGTCCGACATCTTCAAGATGTCGGACTTTTTTCTATTTCACCACGATTTTCCGCACCCATTTGATCTGGCGCAGGGCGTTATCAGTTTCAGAGGGCACCACCAGGCGCACCAGGCCGTGCTGCCGGGTCAACGGTTCCCCGTTGGAGCGAGTGCACAGCAGCACAGGTTCTTCACCATCTGAGGCCAGCTCGGAGCGGAGCAGGTGATTGCCAAAACCGTCGGCGCTGATGACCTCGACCTGGTTCCAAGGGAGGTTGAGGTTTTGATTGATCAGGTCGAGCAGACGCACCCCTTCAAGCCGGTAAGGGCCATGCCGGCCGTGGTCGGTGGTGTAGGTGTAGGCGGGGATGACTGACTGCGCATAGCCGGTGTGCAGTCTGTCGAGCGGGATACTTATTTGGTTCCCGGCCGGGTCGTGCAGGTGAATAGTCGTATCATCGTCTGGTGGCGTGGGGTTATTGTCGTGGCTATGTGGGTTCAAGGAGTGAACGGGATTCATTTATTTACCCTTCCCAGTTGTAGAAATTTTGATGAGCGGCGATGAAGCTGGCTCGTCCATCAAACCAATTTAAAACAGCTTCCCGCTTTAAGGCTGTGGTGTTTTTTGCCAGAATAGCCCGGTAGGAGCTGAAAGTCCAATCTCCAGGTTGTTGAACCAGCCCTACTTTGATGGGATTGTTGTGGATATAAGTGATGAGGCGGAGACGATAAGGGATATCATCAGCGATTTTCCGCTTAAATTTGTATTGGAAGAGGCTGCCGGTCCGGCTATATCGATTGTTGAAGCTCCTCGCGTAGGAGATGAAAAAGTCGCGAAACGCCTGCTGTAGAGGGGTGAGGTATCTGGGTGGTTGCCTTGGGAGAGTACAAAAGTCTTCAAGACTTTTGTACTCTTGTGCTTCCCCTTTTACTCGAATCAGAAAGTGGAAGTGATTCGGCATCAAACAATAGGCGTAGGTATCTACGAGATTCCCCAAATACTTTTGATATCTTCCCAGAAAGAAATAGTAATTCTCAATTTCCCGAAAAATAACCTCTCTATTATTGCCGCGATTATAAATGTGATAATAGCTGCCAGGCTGCATCCTGTATCTCTGGTTCTTGAATATTGGGTAGCATTCGTCACCCTATATAACGGTGTTTATTCAAAATTTGGACATGCAAAATCGATTGAGGAATTTGGAACGATAAAAAATCTTGAGCTTTGTATCGACCCTTGGAAATTGAATAAAAAAGAGAACCCGGTCCAATGTTGGGCCGGGTTCTTTCATAAAGGAGGAGAGATGTGTGTGTACACATCGGAAGAGAAGTTAATAAAGGCGTTTCAAGCTGCTAAATTTTTCTTTTCAATTGCCTGGGCTCTGACCGCCAGGAAAAGAGGGAATGAAAAAGCCAGGGCTACACCAAAAGTCAGGATGATGTAGAGAATCGGCCAGCGAATGCCCCATCGCTTTGATTCCGGAAAAACCCAGACACAGAAGATCAGAGCCACATACAGCAGGTCAACGGTAAAGGATATTGTGAGATTGTTGACCAGGACATCGGCCGGGGCAAACGTGCCGCCGTTATTGATGTACAAAATGTTAAACGTCCATGTGGCGATTAAGCCGATGATGGCCAAAATTAGGTAAAAAATCGACCAGTTAGATAATTGCACCATTACCTCCAGGGATTGCGGGTTTGATCAGATCTTTTCCATGATCTCACAATTTTTGCGGAGGTGTTAATGATTGACTTCATTTTAGTGGAAAGAGGCGGCGCCCACAGCCCTCTAGAGACAGGTGTTTTTCCGACAATAGGGGGAGGGTTTTACCTGAAAATAGTTAGTCAAAGATTTGATTTATATCAAACACAGGTTGGATATTTGACAAGAGGGTGCTTTTCTTTTAGTATACCAACCAAACTATTGGTTGGTTACATTTTGATATGACACATTCCGAAGCAAGAGAGCGGGTTTTAAATGCGGCCGAAAGACTTTTTTCGCAGAAAGGGTTCACGGCCGTGACGCTGCGCGATATCGCCAAAGAAATCGGAATCAACCATACCTCTTTGTATCATCACGTTCCCGACGGTAAAGAGGCGTTATACATGGAGGTTACCACGCGCCATTTTGCCCGCCACGAGCGGGCACTGACCGAGATCATCGCCCAATCAGGAGATGATTTGCAGTCCCAGCTGAGGGGTGCGGCCGAATGGCTGCTTTCTCAGCCCCCGGTTGATTCGATACGCTTGGTGAATGTTGATATGCCGGTCTTGGAACCACGTCATGCCGAGCAGCTTACTGATCTGGCCGAGCGGGCTCTTCTCAACCCCATCAGGTCCGCATTGGAAGATGCGCAGGCACGAGGCAAAATCGGTGAACACGATATGGTGTTGGTCGCCGGCGGTATTTTGGGGATGATCGAAAGCCTGCACGCTGTGCCAGCTTTCGGCGTGGAAAAAACGCGCCTGCAGATGGCCCATGAACTGCTCGATATTTTTTTGGAGGGTCTTTTGAAAAGGTAGTCCATTTTTTTTGGCAAAAAAACCAACCAAATGTTTGGTTGGTAAAATTAAGGAGATGATCTAATGAAAAAAAACGCGATTGAAGTTGAGGGGCTGGTCAAATTGTTTGGCGATTCGTTTCGAGCGGTCGACAACATAAGTTTTGAAGTGGCTTCGGGTGAAATTTTTGGGTTTCTTGGTCCTAATGGGGCCGGGAAATCGACAACGGTTCGTATTCTGACAACCCTCTCACTGCCCACCGCCGGCCGTGTCTCGATTGGTGGACATGATGTTGTAAAAGAAGCAAGAAAGGTGCGTCGAATATCAGGAGTCGCTCTGCAGGAAGTCGGTCTGGATTCATTAATGACGGCCGCTGAACTGCTGCTGCTTCAGGCGCGTCTATTTGGTTTGAGTCGCCCTGCCGCCGCCCGGCGAGTGGAGGAGCTTCTTCAGCTGGTGCAGCTGGAAAAGTTTGCAAACAAGCCGGTTGGTCAATACAGCGGTGGGATGCGCCGCCGCCTGGACCTGGCCCTGGCGCTCGTACACCAACCGGAAATACTCTTTTTGGATGAACCAACCACCGGGTTAGACCCGGTCAGTCGACGCGATATTTGGGCTGAGGTGCGCCGCTTAAATCGGGAATTGGGCATGACCATTTTTTTGACGACGCAATATTTGGAAGAAGCAGACGAATTGGCGGATCGGATCGCTATTATCAATCGGGGCAGGATCGTAATTGAAGGGAGCCCGGAAACATTGAAAGTGGGTCTGGGAAATGAATCGATCAATATTAGCTTTGTTGATCAAGAGGCAGCCCAGCTGGCTCATTCCCTACTTTGTACCGACGCTAAACAGGTTCAAATCGAGCAAAAAAGCGTGCGCCTTTATTTACAGGGTGCGGCCACCGCTGTTCCTGGATTGATAAGCAAATTGACCGATGCCAATATTAAACCCCTGTCCCTCATGCTAACAGAACCCACCCTGGATGATGTGTTTCTGGAAGTGACGGGAGAGGCATTTTCTGAGAAAGCGTTGATGAGTAATCAATCGACTTAACAAACGAGATCGAAAAAAACCAAAAAGGAGAGAGATAAATGACCATTGCAACACAAAGTGACCAAGTCACATCAACTAACCGTATGATCAGCTATTCATGGTTGGCTCAGATTTTAATGATGACCGCACGCAGTCTTCGAACGCTGATCCGGAAGCCGGAAACATTTGTACCGGGAATTTTTACATCCGTCTTTTTTTTGTTGATATTTAATGGCGCTTTGGGCAGTTCAGCTCAATTTTTGCCGGGATTTGAGGGTGTAGATTATATCGCCTTTATTTTGCCGCTGAGTATTATCAGCGCCGCACTTGACTCGCCGGCCGGTCAAGCTTTGGTCCGAGACCTGGAAAGCGGCTATTTTGACAAACTGTTGTTGACACCGATCAAGCGATCCGCCCTGGTTCTGGGTCATATCTTGGCCGGAGGTATTACCGTTGTTTTTATCTCTTTAGTCGTCTTGGCCCTCGCTTTTTTGCTTGGGCTGCGACCGGCAGCCGGTTCCGCCGGGATTCTCGTTCTACTGGCTTTCACGCTCCTTATTGGGGTCGGTTTTGGCGGCCTGACGGTTGGGGTAGCCCTTCGTACGGGTAGTTCTGCAGCGACCCAGGGGGCCTCTTTCGCCTTTTTCCCCTTTGTTTTTCTTACATCGGCGTTCTTTCCTCTGGATTTCTTGCAAGGTTGGCTCAGAATCGCAGCCACCGTTAATCCGGTCACCTATATTCTTGATGCTTTACGCAGCCTAATGATTTCCGGTTTTGATCTTGAATCTCTGTTTTTCGGGATTCTTGCCAGCCTGGTCATCAGCATTGGCCCCTTTCTGTTTGCCGTGGTTAGCTTGAGAGTGCGTACGTGCCGTCAATAATTAGAAAAGGAGTTTAACAATGAATGTAAAGTATATAAACACCGATCATCTAGAACTTGCTTACGAAGTAAATGGTCCCGCCGACGGTATACCGGTTATCCTTCTGCACGGTTTTCCGGATGATGTGCGTGCCTGGGATCGAGTCGTGGAGGAAATTACGAAAGCCGGTTACCGAACCTACGCCCCCTATTTGAGAGGATTTGGACCAACCCGTTTTCGATCTTCTGAAACGCCACGCAGCAGTCAGAACGGCGCGATTGTTCAGGACATCATTGAATTGGCTGACCGGCAAGAAATTGACCGTTTTGTATTGGTCGGGCACGATTGGGGGGCGAATGCCGCCCAGGCAATCGCCACCTTGTATCCGGATCGCGTTCTTCACCTGGTTACCCTATCACCCTACTCGTTAACCTGGGACGATTATTGGCAAGGCCCCCCCAATTACGAGCAAATCCATGCCTTGTGGTATCAAGACGTTTTGCAGAGTGAGATGGGTGAGGGATTGCTCTTTGGTGACCGGCGCGGTTTTGCACATTACTTGTGGCAAACTTGGTCGCCAAACTGGTTTTTTAGCGACCAGGAATTTGAGAAGACCGCCCCATCGTTTGATAATCCGGACTTTGTGCGCATTGTTTTAAACGCTTATCGGTGGCAGACGGCCGAAAAGGATCCTCGATATGACCAGATCGAGGCCAAGCTTGCGCAGCGACCGCCTATTTCTGTGCCGACAACCGTACTGCTCGGCCGGAAAGATGGGGTGACTATCTTCCAGCCATATATGACTCGGCAGCAGGATGATTTTGTGGGGGGCTATACGGTAGAGGTGATCGACGACGTTGGTCATTTTATACACCGTGAGCAACCACAGGTTGTGGTTGACGCCATTCTGGGGAGGCTAGACCCTCGACCCTCCTGAAGATGACCGCTGAAAAACTGTTGTATGCCGACGGCTGGCGTACAACAGCTAACTTTTCGGGTCAGATAAAACGGCCGGCATGTAAACCTGGATTCCTTTTTGAGACGCAAAGAGGGCAGCGGCCGGTGTGACCCTGACCATGTTGGCGATATACAAATCCCCGATGGAGGCGGCCATATTGAGCAAAAGCGCCACGAGCAAGAGTTTGCCAACGGCAGGTGGTATGAAAATTAACAGTAAACTGCCCAGCAGAGTCATAATGGTAAAGGGGGTGAGGGCCATCAAAAGGTACTGATTTTTGGTAAGGAATGTACCTGCCTGCATGCCAACATGGGGGACGCCAAAGCGGAGGAAGTAGATCGGCCGGTGACCGACCAGGCGCAGTACCAGGCCATGCAGCAATTCGTGGATCACGATGGAGGACAGAACGATCAGGACACCCCAAAATATGTTTGCGGTCGTCGACCAGGAGAGTCTTTGAAAGGCGGCGTATGGCGCTCCTAAAAACAAATAATATTGATAAGGCAGCCAGAGAAAAATAATACCGATGCTTAATGGGATCAGCGCTAAAAGATTGGCCCACAGCAGCTGCCGCCAGACCGGGATTTGATCTAACCGCTGCTGCAGTTTCCCCATAAGAGGCCCTTGATGGCGAAAACCTGCCGGTGGGGAAGCGTCAATGTCATTTTTCATAAACAGACCCAAAAATTCTGTTTTTATATATTTTCTTAACTTTTAAGTGGTTTACAAAAAGAATTGTTAGAAAAAGCCACGGATTAACACGGATTTTCACAGATTTCTTCCTCTAATCTGCGGCCATCTGCGTAATCTGCGGACACCTTCTTCAGAAAACTTTTTGTAACTTACCTACCGTAGTTTTGCGCAAAATAAGGCGGTCTGAATCGTTATCTGCAAAATAAGGGGGTT
>JASJCR010000124.1 GCA_030065875.1 Ardenticatenaceae bacterium
TCGGTTTCCTCTGAACTGCTGGAAGCATATCCGTTTGAGGTGGGAGACGTGATCGAGTTTAGTATTCAAGGGGTGCCTCTTGAAGCTGAAGTGACCAGCCTGCGGGAAATTGATCAGGAAGAGGCCTCATTTACTCCTCGATTTTCCTTTGTCTTTCGCGAAGCGGATTTGGTTTCCGCCCCTCAGACGATCCTGACGACCGTGAATGTGGCCCCGGAAGAGGTGGCCGGGCTGCAAAACCGGCTGGTGGGAGCCTTCCCGAATTTGACGGTGGTTGATGTCTCTGCGGCAATCGATACCCTGGCCGAGTTGGTGGGCAACATCACCATTATCATTCGCTTTTTTACCCTGTTTAGCATCGTGGCCGGGGTCTTGATCATCATCAGTTCCGTATTGGCCACGCGATTCGCCCGCATACAGGAGTCGGTTTATTTTAAGGTGCTGGGGGCCAAGCGGCAGTTTGTCCTAAAGGTGTTTACTTTGGAAAATGTTTTCATCGGATTTGCCAGCGCGCTGATCGCCCTTTTCCTGTCTCAGCTGGCCGGATATTTACTGGTTACACAGGTATTTGAGCTGGATTATCGGCCGTACTGGGTGCCAAGTGTGCTGCTGATGGCCTTTTCGGTGGGTCTGGTAACAACTGTGGGGCTGCTGGCCTCGATTTCGATCTTAAATAAAAAGCCAATTACCTTTTTGCGTGATAACACGGTGGAGTAGGTGATGGGTGATAGGTGTTGGATAGCTGGCGAGTATTTTGAGTGTGTAATATTTCGTTGAAGATGATGCCTGAGCCTGTCGAAGCCAGCGCTTTTCTAGTTTGTGTTGACATTTGGGATATCTCTTCACCCCCGCATTAAAATACGGGGCTAAAGGGCCTAACCTGAAGGAAATCCAACCCCTTAGCCGTCGGCTTTAGTCGACGGATATGGAAAATATCGCAAAATTGACGATGAACAATGTCACCAGAACCTAATATCTCATTGTAGAAGACGACTGAGACTATCGAAAGGTGAGTTGGATAGAAGTTATAAAGTAATCTTTGAAGAGACGTGTTGGCTGGGACAAGCTAAACAAGCGCATTTCTAATTTTTACTGTTGAAAGTCAAATCATGTTAAGAAGCAGAAGTATTTTTATAAGTAGAACAGTGGGTACGATTGGAACAATTATTTTACTAATTTTTCTAACCGCTTGTGCTGATACCGAGCTCGCGCCGCCCGAGCCGGTGGCTGAAAATGTCGAAGAAGCTGAGTTGGAGCTTGAAGCTGAAGCGGCGGAACCGGAGTTAACGATCCTGGCTTTTGGCGACAGCCTGACCGAAGGATTTGGGGTTGATCCATCAGAGAGCTATCCGGCCCAGCTGGAGCAGCGGCTGCTTTCGGCCGGTTACAACATAGAGGTGATCAACGGTGGAATTAGCGGTGAAACCACCACGGCTGCCCTGACCCGGCTGGATTGGATGCTCAACACCAACCCGGACATCGTCATCGTGGAAACCGGCGGAAACGACGCCCTTCGCGGGGTCGATATCGATTTAACCCGGCAAAATTTAGATGAAATTGTGCGCCGGTTTTCCGAAAACGGGGCCGTGGTCATCGTGGGGGGGCTGCAAATCGTGCAAAACTTAGGGGAAGAGTACACGGCCGCTTTTGCCGGAATGTACCCGACCATCGCCAGGCGGTACGAGGCTATTTTGATCCCCTTTATGCTGGAAGGGGTGGCGGCCGATCCGGAACTCAATCAGCCGGATTTCATTCATCCCACGGCCGAAGGATACACGGTGATGGTGGAGCATATTTTCCCGTTTGTGGTGGAAGGGGTTGAAGAAGCACAAAGAAGACAATAGGCATCAGACTTCAGACTACAGAAGGTAGGTTTTAGTGTATCCTCTGAGGTCTGAAGTCTGTTGCCTGATGTCTTTTACCCTCCGGCAGCAGGCGCAAACACCAGCACATAATCCCCATCTTCAAGGGGGCGGCTGTTTTGATCGATATTTTCCCCGTTCACGGCCGTATAATATCCGTCATCCGGCAGCCCGACTTTTTTGAGCGCATCGCCCACGGTTGACCCGGCCGGTAAATCCAGCCGGGTTTGCCCCTTATTTTCTGAGGGTAAAATATCGCGTAGGCTGCCGTAAAGACGAATCGTAATCTGCATGAGTTTCTGTAGGGGCTTGGCTTGCCAAGCTCTCATTTGGCATCATGAAGCACAACACTTGGCTTGCCAAGCCCTTAATTGCCATCACGGAGCACAGCCCTAAATCGCGATCATCGATGGAATGGGTTCGCTGCGGTTTACAGCCCCAGATCATCCGCCACCCAGCCCAGATCAACCGCCTCCAGGGTGGCTCTGGTGGGATTGCCGGTCACCTGATCCCAGCCGGCCTGCTCAAAATAGCTGTTTTTGGCGTTTTCCAGCTCTTCTTCCTCGATCATGATGCCGTCGCTGCGGCCGCCCTTGAGCGCTTTGGTCAGCAATTTGCGCGGCAGGGTATCGTCGTCGCGGGTTAATCCTTCGCGCGCATTGTAAGCGCGCATCAGGTTGAGTCGCTTACGGCCGATTTCCTGAATATCATCCACCGACATGTCCCAGCCGGTAGCCATCTCCATCAGGTTGGCCATATCTTGCGGGCCATACAGCTGCCAGGAGGACCCGTACACAAATTGACAGACGGAAATGGTGTCGGCGGCCGAAAAGGTGTATTGGGTTTTGAGGGCAAATTCGACTTTCTCCTCATTGAGCACCTTCGGATGCTGCGGCCTGGTTAAGCCCAGAGGCTCGAGAAACTTTTTGTACCCCGGCCGTCCCGGCTTCCCTTCGTATAGTTTTGGATGATAAACCGGATCATGGTCAGAGGATTGGTGATCCGCGCCAAACGGATTGGTGGCGTAAATCAGCCCCAGGCTGCGCTTGACGTGCGGCATGTGAGCCGGCAGCTCCTGCCCCTTGACGGTCAGCAGATATTCATGGCCTTTGCCGAGCCGGTCGGCCGCTTTGGCGGAACCCTCGGCCAGCACATCGCCAAACCCTTCCCGGTTGAGGGTCAATTTGAGCATTTCAATCATCGCCTCGGCATTGCCAAAATTAAGCTCGATGCCTCCGGTGTCTTCTTTGGTGATGACGCCATTTTCGTAACACTCCATCGCCCACGAGATCGTCGCCCCGCAGGAGATGGTATCAACCCCATACTCGTTGCACAGCTGGTTGGCGTAGGTTACGGCATGCAGATCGGAAACGCCGCAGTAAGAGCCAAAGGTGGCAATGGTTTCGTATTCGGGGCCGCCGTATTCTGGAATCAGAGGATTTTCCCGCCATTCGTTTTCAACCACCCGTTTGCAGCGCACGATGCAGGCGTAACAGGTGTCGCGCCCCTTCCGATCTTGTTTCTCTTCGGCCGCCCCGGCCAGAATTTCATCGTAAAGTCGCTCGCCGCTGATCGCTTCCGCTTCTTCCAGGGTTTCCATCACCCCGCTCGACCAGTTGTAAGAGGGGAGACCGCCCCCACCCTGCTGACCCATCACGCTGCCGGCCGTGCCGTATTTGCCAAAGCGAGCCATCCCGCTGGGTTCTAAATCTTTGGCACCCTGTTTTGAAAGGGCTAAAACCGCTTTTTTATCGGCCGCCTCGACTTTTTGGCTGCCGCGCACGACGATCGCCTTGAGCTTTTTACTGCCCATGACCGCTCCGATCCCGGTGCGCCCCCAGGCGCGGTTGCTCATATTCATGACGGCGGCGAAGTTGGCTAACTTTTCTCCAGAGATTCCGATCTGAGCGATTTCAATTTTTTTGTCGTTTAACTCTTCTTTGAGCGTTTCGTCTACATCCAGGGTTGTTTTTCCCCACAGATGCGCCGCGTCGTGCAGTTTGGGTTCCCCATCGATGATAGACAGATAGACCGGCGTATCGGAAGCGCCATGGATGACGATGGCGTCAAAACCGGCAAATTTGAGCTCGGCCGGCCAAAAGCCACCCGCCTGGCTGTCGGCCACGCCACCGGTCGTTGGTGATTTGCAGGTGGCGGTACAGCGACTTTGACCGCTGACCGGCAGCCCCACCGGCCCGGCCAGGGCGAAGGTGAGGGTATTGCGTGAATCGAGGGCGTCAATTTCGGCCGGAGAGTGTTTCCACAAATAATAAAGCCCCATCAGGCTGCCGCCGATGTAATCGCGATAAAACGATTCGGGCGGCTCTTCTATTTCCAGGGTGTGATCGGTCAGATTAACGTGCAGGATTTTACCGGTATAGCCGAACATATCTGCCTCCATAGATAGTGAGAGTTTGCCGTTTAAGTGTAGCAGAGAGGGGAGACTGGAGACAAGAGACAAGAGACCAGAGACAGGAGATCAGAGACCAGCACCTCATTCATTTGGTGATGATGGATCGGGTAGATTGCCTGGTTATTTATTGAGCTTTGCCTCAATTTCGTGCCAATATTCAAGCATCATTTTGATTTCGCGATAGGCGGAAAAAGAGAAGATGACGATAATCAGTAGGAAAAACACGTAAAATACGGTGAACCCAGACGGAATTTCATTGAACCCAGACGGAATGCCATTCACGGTTGAAAAGGCAAAAAACAGAAATGGAAAAATGATCAGCGAAGACCAGCGCAGCTGGAGGCGAAAGTTCAGCCGACCTTCACCCGGATTAAGGGTGATTAGAGCGGTCGTCATCGGGCTGTTTCGGCGGCGGCCGGTGCTCAGGCGGCGTACGCCAAGCGAGTTTTCATCGAGCAGGCGAGTGACCATTTTGGACGGCATGATCGCGCTGGTAGACGTATCTCTGAGCTGATTTTGACCGTCTAAAGGTAAATTGAGAATTTGCTGCAGCGTGGTTGAACGATTGAGCAGCCGAACATCTTTTGTTCGAAAATAAACCGGCAGCCCAAAGCGATAGTACACGTTTGGAGCCAAGAACAGAAGCCCAAACTCACCAAATGAGATTGCGATGAGTGCCGCAAAAATAAAAAAGAAGGATCCTTCGGAAAATAAATTTGACATGTTGGACCATCTTATACGAAAGTAATTGCGGATACAACCTGTCAGAACAATGTCCACAGACCCCATAGGGGTGAACTGTAGGTTCGCGGATTTTCGCAGAACCTGTCCTGAGCGCAGGCGAAGGATTATAGAGAGAAATCGGTGATAATCCGTGTTAATCCGTGGCTGATTTATATTGCAAAACTTTTTACTGATCACATAATCCCCAAATTTAGGTAAACTTTTCAGGTGAGAGTGTTTAAATGAAATCTCAAAAAATCATTATGTACGGCCGGCCGGGTTGCTTGATGGTCAGACCGGTCTCTCGCGTTTTAAACAAAGCTGAAGCTGAATTTGAATACGTCGATATCTGGAAGGACCCTGAAGGAAGGCAGGTTGTGCAGCGCATCAACAATGGCAACGAATCGGTCCCCACCCTGGTTTTCCCCGATGGCTCGACCCTGACCGAACCGGGAGAGTTTCTCTTGCGGCAGAAGCTCAAATCTCTCGGTTATGACATTGAAGCGGATGAAACCTTCTGGGGACAAATTAAATACTCGCTGGGCAATCCGGTTGTCTGGATCGTCGGGGCGCTGCTGCTCTTTTTTATTCTTCGGGTCCTGGAAATTTTGTAAACATCCGGGCACAATCCCTGACCATTCATCTTAATCTAACCCGGCCGCAGCATGCTGCGGCCCTACCCTCTCACATTTAAGAAAGTGTTCAAAAACACCATTACCTTTACGGCCGCTGCGGCCGGTCTCTGACCGTGCCGCCGTGTGGCTCGATGAGGGCACCGGCCACCGCGGCGATCCGAAGGGGCAATTTTTACTTCTTAAACACACACTCACTTATTATTGACATTATAAATTTGTTTTGCTAACATACTAAAACGTGTTAGTAAAACGTGTTAGTCGATTTTTTGCCCAGTCTCTATCTTCTTTGACCTTGATGTAAAATGGGTCGTATGCCAAACGTAACCAACAGAAAAAGACCCTCAATGAAGGACGTGGCGGATTTAGCCGGGGTTTCGCGCACGACGGTTTCTTTTGTTTTAAACAAAAAACCAAACGCCAATATTCCTCCGGAAACGCAGGAGAAGGTGTGGGCGGCGGTCGACAAGCTCGGCTACCGGCCGAATGCGATCGCCCGGGGCCTGCGCGCCCAAAGAACCCACACGATCGGCTTTATCTCCGACCGGGTGATGACCACCCCCTACGCCGGACAAATCCTCCTGGGAGCGCAAGACCTGGCCTGGGAACACAACATGCTGCTTCTGGCCATCAACACAGGCGGTGACCAGGGGATCAAAAATGCCGCCGTCAATATGCTGCTGGAAAGGCAGGTAGACGGCATTCTCTACGCGGCGATGTACCATCGCGAAGTGAATCCGCCCCCCAATATCCGCGAAGTCCCCACCGTGCTGCTCGACTGCTTTGTGGCCGATGCCTCTCTCCCGTCTGTCGTGCCCAATGAAGTGCTGGGTGGATACGAAGCAACCAAAATTTTGCTCGATCGCGGTCACCAGCGGGTCGCCCACGTATCGGATGCTGCTCCTGTATTGGCCCAGGTCCAGCGATTAATTGGGTATCGTCAGGCGCTGGAAGATTCTGGTTTGGCGTACGATGAAGATCTGGTGATCACCGGTCCCAGCCATCAAATTGGTGGGTATCTAGCCACTCAAGAGCTGTTAAGCATGTCAAACCCACCTACCGCCATCTTTTGCTTTAACGATCGCATGGCCATGGGGGCGTATGATGCCATTCGTAAACTGGGATTATCTATTCCCGGTGACGTCGCCCTGGTTGGTTTTGACAATCACGAAATTATTGCTGCTCACCTGCATCCATCTCTGACGACGATGCAGCTGCCCCATTATGAAATGGGGCGGTGGGCCGTAAACCATTTATTACAGATGATCGATCCGGGGAATCTGGATAGCGAGATGCCGGTTCAGCACAAAATTCGTTGCGAACCGATTATTCGAGAATCCGTTTAAACACTGAAGGCGGCCGTGCCGTGAGGAGGTGGCATAACGAGTTGATTAACGATAAATATTGAGAAGGCTTTGCCAAAGCCCTCCCCAAAGTTCTATTTGTAAACCCTATAATTCCTTAAAAGGAGGAACGATGTTGCCCTTAAAAAAGTGGCGGTTAGCTACTGCATTGCTTATTTTCACCATGTTATTCGTGGTGGCCTGCGGCGGTTCTGCGCCGGCAGAACCGCAGGCAGAAGAAGAACCTGTGGTCGAGGAAATGGAAGAAAGTGTTGCTGAAGAAGTTGAAGAACCTGTTGAGGAAGAAGCGGAAGAACCGGCCGAAGAAGAAATGGCGGAAGGCCCGATTGAACTGAGCATGTGGTACCATGGCGCTGGGAACGAAGTTGAAAGCGCCATTGTGCGTCAGATCATTGAAGACTTCAACGCCTCACAGAGCGAGTACGTCGTCGTTCTGGAAGATTTCCCACAAGAGAGCTACAACGAATCCGTCGTCGCTGCCGCTTTAGCCGGTGACCTACCCGACATTATCGACATGGACGGCCCGGTCATGCCCAACTGGGCTTGGGCCGGCTATCTGTCGCCGCTGGAACTGCCACCCGGCACGTTAGACGATTTCCTACCGGGCACGATCGGTGAGTGGGAAGGCGAAATCTACTCTGTTGGCCTTTGGGACGCGGCCGTGGCAGTCTTTGCCCGCCGGTCCGTCTTGGAAGAGAACGATATCCGCATCCCGACACTCGACGAACCGTGGACGCTGGAAGAATTTGATGCCGCCCTGGAAACCCTTCAGGCAACCGGTGAGTTTGAATACGCATTTGATCCGGGTATGGCCTGGACTGGCGAATGGTATCCGTATGCGTTCTCACCCTTACTTCAGAGCTTTGGCGGCGATATCATCGACCGCGACACTTACCTCACGGCCGAAGGTGTTTTGAACGGCGATGAAGCGATCGCCTTTGGCGAGTGGTGGCAAAGCCTCTTTGAGCGTAACCTCGCTCCCGGCACTTCGCAGGACAGCGCCGACCGTGAAACCGGCTTTATCGACGGCCGTTACGCTTTGCAGTGGAACGGCAACTGGGCTGGCCAAAATACGCTTGAAGCCGTTGGCGACGATTTGCTTTTCCTGCCCGCACCCGACTTTGGAAATGGCTCCGTCATAGGTGCCGCTTCCTGGCAGTTCGGTGTCTCTTCAGCCACCCAGCACCCGGAAGGCGCCAATGCCTTTATCGAGTTCGCCTTGCAGGATGAGTATCTGGCCGCTTTCTCCGACGGCATCGGCTTGATTCCGGCCACGCCCAGCGCGGCGGCCATCAGCGAACTCTACGCTCCGGGCGGGCCGCTGGAGGTCTTCTTTGAATTGAGCAACGAGCAGGCATTAATTCGCCCACCGACACCGGCCTATTTATCAGCTGCGCTTACGTTTGAGAAGGCGTTGGCCGATATCGCCGACGGCGCAGACGTCATTGATGCCCTGGACGCAGCGGTCGACGAAATCGATGCTGATATTGAAGCCAATGACGGCTATGGTTTCCAGTAAAGAACCATCTGGTTTGAATTCGGATTCCCTATAACCATTCTGTAAGACATGCGGGCGGGATCAATAGATCTCGCCCGCACCAGGGCTGTGAGGTGAAAGGAGGTTTTAGATGACCACAACTGATGTTTCAACCATAACCGAAATACAGAGAAGCGCGCCGCAACGCAGCAGTGCCCAACGCCAGGAAGGCTTTATTGGCTGGCTCATGGCTGCTCCGGCTATTCTTTTGTTGTTCGGATTCTTTATTTTGCCGTTCATTATGGCATTTTATTTTTCTTTCACCAACCAGCGTCTGATTTCTCCAAATCCCACCGAGTGGGTTGGTTTGCGCAACTTTGAGCGGCTGCTGAGCGTGAATGTTCTGCCACTGGAACCGATCCTCGACGAAACGACTGGCGCACCACTCCTTGACGATGAAGGAAACCTTACCTATCCGAGGGTCCGCGAGTTCACGCGCAACAACCCCGACTACCCTCAGTACGATGGCATGCAGGAATGGTTCGCCGTAACCATTGGTGACACGCGACAAACCATATTGGCCAGTGATGTGGTTTTTATGAAGTCACTCGTCAACGTATTTTATTTTGTCGTTGTCGTTGTTCCGGTTCAATCAGGTCTGGCATTGCTTCTCGCCATACTTGTCAACCAGAATTTTCGTGGGGTTAATCTTTTTCGGACCATTTACTTTATTCCCGTTGTCGTTTCCATGGTCATTGTCAGTCTGCTCTGGCGATTCATCTACGATCCTGCCAACGGTTTGCTTAACAATATGCTTAGCGCTTTGACGTTCGGTGGTTTTGAACCGGTGGACTGGCTGGGTAATCCCAGCACCTCAATGCCGGCCATCTTGGGTATGTCTATCTGGCAGGCTGTTGGCTTCCATATGATTATTTGGCTGGCCGGTTTGCAAACGATCCCTGGCGTCCTGTATGAAGCGGCCGAGGTTGCCGGGGCAAATAATTGGCAGAAGTTCCGCTATGTGACCTGGCCCGGTCTGCGCAATTCATACATATTCATTCTCATCACAATTACCATTGCTGCCTTTGGCCTGTTCATCCAAATCAACGAAATGACGCGCGGTGGACCACTAGACTCGACCCAAACGCCTATCTTTCAAATGATGATTCGCGGCTATGAAAAACAAGATATCGCCATGGGATCAGCCATTGCTGTCGTCTTCTTTATCATTGTGGTCATTGTGGCGCTTGTACAACGTTACCTAACACGGGAGGATTAATCATGAACAGTTCACCAGTTTTTGGACGCTGGGGCAGAGTCTCAAGGTGGGCGATCATTATCTTGATGATTCTCCTGGCCGTGATCTTCATCTTTCCTGTCATCTTCATGTTAATGTCTTCGCTAAAGCCCACGGAACAGCTGCTGCGTGACTCAGCGTCATTCCGCGCCTTTTTACCCGTTGGAGATATTTCGCTCGACAATTATCGCGCAATGTTTGATCGGGCGCCGGTCATGCGTTTTCTATTTAATTCTCTGCTGGTCACCTCGATCACCGTTTCTTTGGGGCTTCTTATCAATTCAATGATCGCTTTCGCCATCGCGGTCATGCGCTGGTCCGGGAGAGGAACGATCATGGCGATTATTATCGCCACCCTGGTGGTGCCTTTTGACACGATCGCCGTTCCCTTGTTGCTCATTGTGAGCAAGCTCCCCTCGATTAGTGCGGAGGGGCTCACGACAGGCTGGATAAACACATATCACGTGCAGATCATACCGTTTATCGCTCAGGCCTTTATCATTTTCCTATTTGTCCAGTTTTTCAAAGATTTACCGTATGAATTGGTCGAAGCGGCGCGTATTGACGGGGCCGGCTGGTTTTATATTTACGCTCGCGTCTTTGTGCCGATTTCCGGTCCTGTATTTTCTACGGCAGCGATCCTGATGATTATCCCGATGTGGAACCAATATTTGTGGCCCCTGATGACGGTGCAATCCGAGGCGCTGAGGCCGGTCATGATCGGTCTGAGTTATTTCTTCCAGCTAAATGTCGCCTGGGGTGAGGTGATGGCTTTCTTGTCATTCATAACCATACCCGTGCTGATTTTCTATTTACTCATTCAACGTACTTACACCGAAAGCATCGCCGCCAGCGGCATTAAGGGGTAGGGGATTGGGTGATAGGTGTTGGGGATGATTTATGAGTAATTTGATTGGTAAAAAAGACCGGCCGGTGTTTCATTTCACGCCACCCAGCGGTTGGTTAAATGATCCCAACGGACTGGTATTTTTAGATGGTGAATATCATTTATTTTACCAACATCATCCCCATGATCTGGTGTGGGGTCCGATGCATTGGGGTCATGCGGTGAGCCGGGATTTAATTCACTGGGACCATTTGCCAATCGCCCTTTATCCGGACGAAAAGGGGTTTATTTTTTCGGGAAGTGCGGTTATCGATCATCGGAACACGGCCGGTTTTGGGGCGGGGGCGATGGTAGCAATTTTTACCCTTCATACCGGACAGGGGGAGACCCAGCAGCAGTCTCAAGGGATTGCGTATAGTCAAGATGGTGGGCGAACCTGGCGTAAATATGAAGGAAACCCGGTCATTGAGGCACCGGCAGGACTCAAAGATTTTCGCGATCCTAAGGTAATTTGGTATGGGCCACCAGAAACCGGTCATTGGGTGATGGCGCTAACGGTTTTTGATCGAGTCTGGATTTACATCTCTGCTGACTTAATCAATTGGGAAAAAACCGATGAGTTTGGCCAGGGGGTCGGCTGTCATGCGGGGGTGTGGGAGTGTCCCGATTTATTTGAAATGACGGTTATGGGTGGTGGACAATCCCGCTGGGTTATGCTGGTGTCGGTGCAGGATGGCGCACCGGCCGGGGGTAACGGGGTGCAATACTTTGTGGGGGAGTTTGACGGCCGCTGCTTTACCGTCGACCCGCATCACAGTGAAACGCGTTGGGCCGATTACGGCCCGGACTACTACGCGGCGGTGACGTGGAACAATGAACCAGCCGGCCGGCGCATCATTGTTGGCTGGATGAATAACTGGCCGTATTCCAACAAAATTCCCGCCACCCAATGGCGGGGGATGATGAGCGTGCCCCGCGAGCTGTCGCTGATGGTTCATGGTGGAGACGTGGTGCTGCAGCAGCGGCCGGTGCGCGAAATGGACGGTATCTGGACCTCAATTTATCAGGTGGAGCGGCTGACGATTCAGCCCGAGATCGGCCATCAACCAAATATTAAAGGGGTATCGGCCCGCATACAAATCACGTTTGAGGTGGATGAAGAGACGACGGCCGACTTCTTTGGCCTTTACCTGCGGCAGGGGCATGGGTGTCAGACCGCGATAATTTATGATCGGCAGCGGGGAACCATTGGCATTGATCGGCGGCAAAGCGGCCAAACGCTGCCGGAAATGGCCCAGAATGCACCACATGAGGCTGAATTAATGCCGGAAAATGGCCTAATCAACCTGGAAATCTTGCTCGATCTGCATTCTGTGGAGTTGTTTGCCCACGGCGGCCGTCTCGTCATGAGCGAACTGATATTTTCGCCTGAAGAAGCGGCCGGGATGAGTATTTTTACCTCAGGTGGGGAAGTGGTCGTGAAAAAAATGCTGGTTCAGATAAAAGACGATAGACAACAGACTACAGACCGCAGAGAATTATAAACTACGGCCTGTAGTCTGTTGTCTGTAGTCTTTGGTTCTTCTAGGGTTTGGTTTCAAATTTGATTTTGGCTCCATTACTATTTTGATCCCTCAGCCACATCTCATAATCACCGTATCCCTTATCTAAATTCAGAACCACCTGCAGGTTTCCCTGGCTGTCTGTTGGTTCATTGTAAAGGATTAGATCTTGGCCGATTTGATTGCCTCGTCCGTTGCAGCCCTCTAGGCGATATTCATATTCAATTAGAATTGAACTGTTGGGTGAATATCCGGAAAGCTGAAGATAAACCTGCCAATTACACGCCTCAGTTTGCTCAATCCCCTGTAAGATGACTTTGGGATTGACCGAGATCGGTGTGGGGGTCGGTGGGACCGGTGTTGGCGAAGGGGGTATAGGCGTATGTGTAGGCGGCTGAGGTGTGTTCGTGGGGGGAGGAGGCGTAGCCGTGGGAGGCATTGGGGTATTTGACGGTGGCACTGGCGTGGGGGAGTTTGGCACGGCCGTTGGTGGTTGCTGCTGTGTCGCGGTCGCTGGTGGACGAGGCGTAGCCGTCGCCGCTGATGGGGGAATAGGAGAAGGATTTACGGCTTGAACCGGTTGGTTGGTCGCTGTTGCCGTAACCGTTGGTGTTTCTTCAGTTTCAGCGGGTAAGGCACCTGGAATGGTGACCTCAGGGATGTTTACGGTTGGAATTTGGACGGTTAGCAGCGGAAGAGGGAGCGATTCATCTTCATCGGCCGAAGTATCTACTGATTCTTCCATATCGCTGCCCATTCCTTCGCTGTTTATTTCTGCGGTTGGTTCGGCTGGCGTGATTAATTCGGCCGATGGGGAGAGCTGCTCCTCATTCAAAGTAGCTGCCTGACTCGATCGACCACCCAATAATTGAAAACCGCCCCAGGTCAACAAAATAAGGGCTAGCAAAACAGCGGCCGGCATTCCCCATTTTTGCCAGAAAGGGGGTGCTGTTTGACCCGTCTCTTCATTTCTGGGTGAAGAGTGCCCGGGAATAAACTCGGTTTCGGGAGCCGTATCGGAGCTAATATCGACAGTTTGACCGGCGGCTAACGCGGTCAAACTGTCGGAAAAGGCGGTGATCGAGGGAAAGCGCTGATCTCGGTTTTTGGCCAATCCCCTCTGCAAAAAGTCGCTAATTTGAGGAGGAAGATCCGGTAATTTTTGCCCGATATCGGGCACCGGTTCGGTCATGTGGGCCAGCATGTAGCCGGAGGTTTCATCGGCCGTGTAGGGCAGATCTCCACTCAACATTTTGTATAGGATCACAGATAGTGAATATTGATCGCTGCGGCCGTCGAGCTTTTCTTTGGACCGCCACTGCTCCGGGCTCATGTAGGCCGGGGTTCCGATGATGCCAAAGGTTAAGGTTTGGGATTGGGCCACAATCTTAGCGATCCCAAAATCGGAGAGATACGGCGTGTTAAAGTGGTCAAAAAGGATATTTTCAGGCTTTAAATCCCGGTGGATGATCTGCTTCTGGTGAGCGGCCGCCAGGGCTCCGGCAATTCTGGTAATAATGGCTGCGGCCGCGTCGATCGGCAGTGGTCCCCCCTTTAGCCGGTCGGCTAGAGACCCTCCTGACATATAGCGCATCACCATAAAAGGCTGCCCGTCTTCTTCACCAAAATCATAAAGGGGCACGATGGCCGGATGCTCGAGGCGGGCGATTGTGCGCGCTTCTTGGTTAAAGCGGGTGCGAAAATCCGGATCGTGCAAAAATTGCGGAGGGAGGATTTTTAGGGCGACTTCACGGCCGATGCGAATGTCATTGGCTAAATAAACGGTGGCCATGCCCCCCCGGCCGATTTCGCGCACAATGTGATAGGGGCCAATTTGCTCTCTTTGCATACGAATTAGCCTAAAGAAATGGGATACTTAATTCTACCATCATTGTTAAATGATTAAAGGGCACAGGATCAGGTTATGACTTACACACATTAATTCATGACTTTAAGTAGATTACAAATGAATCCCCGCCGTCGTTTACCCCCGTGAAGACGGGGGCCAGGATGACAGGCCTGTTTTGAAAGTCGGTTGATATCCGTATTTATTTGTAAATCGTCAAAGTCCGGTTTTTAACGCGATTTATCGCGTTTCGGTTTCCCTAGCGGCTATTCGGCTGCGGCAAAGAGGCGTATCTAAAATAAGAAGTTAAGAATATTTTTGTAACAGTGTAGTGGTTTACAAAAACTATTCAAAAATTAATTGTCCACAGATTACGCAGATTTTCGCAGATTAGAGAGAGAAATCTGTGAAAATTCGTGTTAATCCGTGGCTTTTTTTAACAATTCTTTTTGTAAACTACTGTATTAAGGGGATTCGGGGAAATTTTTAGGTAAATCCCCTTAATCTCCTAATCTCTGTTTTAATATTTTAGATTTTTACGCTCTTTTATTATTTGTGAGACGAACCATTTAAGCTCAACCATTATGGCTTGTTTAAGGTAAATCGGGTAATTGAATACGAGGGGAACTCAACCGCCCCGTTTTCAAGCCAGTTGATCGGGAGCGAGGGCGAAATCGCCTCCGGGTTGGTTTCTCCATTCCACGAAATATCCTGGGAATTTAGCGCGGGGGTGGACAGAATATCTGTCTCCCCCTCATCTGCAGGGGCGATCCCGTCAATAAGCAGTGAGGCGCTTACAGGCTGGTCACTTTTGTTAATAACCAGAAGGGAGAAAGTGTCCGCATCAACCTGACCGGCATAAACGCTCAGGTCATCGGCCGGGGCGGTGATTTCGGTTGAAAGTAGGGTTGACCCAAAGCTCTCCCACAAGGGGAACACAAAAAATTGAGGATTTAAATTAAACGTGTCGGCTTGAATCAAGCCATAGTCGGTTCCATTTTCGGCCTGTCCATTTGCCAGATTCCACTGATTGGCGATCTGGACCCCATTGACGGCCATTTGACCGATCGAATCGGCCAGATAAAGGGCGTTTACTCCTCGGGTCATCAGCTGTTGGCTGTCATTTTCCTGGAAAGAAAAAAGATTGTACTCGGTGACGGCCACCGGAATCTCTCGATCAACCCCCTGCTCGATTAAGGCCGCCTGATAATCACGCATCACACCCGGCCAAACTTGCGGCGGCTGCTGCAAAATTTCTTCCAGGGTGTTGGGAGTTTCAAAGTAACCATATTGATGGATGATGTAAAAGTCCATAACCTCACCGGCCTCTGCGATCACTTCATTTCCCCAGTTGCTCCATTCGGCCTGCCCGGCCACGCCGATCGCGCCGATTTGGATGGCTGGATCGACCGCTTTCATCGCCTCATAAAAAGCGAGGAAGCCATCCTGGTCGGCGGTACCCAATACATACTCGCGGCCGTCACACGTCCATACATCCTCCCAGCCAAAAGGGGTGCAGTCGGTGCCGCTGCCCTCGTTGCCGCCATAAAATTCGTTTCCAATTTCCCAATAGGTGATGCTCAACGGCTCAGGATATCCCTGATCGATGCGCAGCTGCGCCCAGCGGCCAACCGTACCCCAATCTCGGCCAAGACGATCGGGCCCGATAATGGCCTCATTTTCAGGCTGGCCATTAAAAAAAGCAACCAGGGCGGCCGCTTCCTGGGCGGTGCTGTTGGCGTTGACGGTGTACATCGCCTGACCAGATGTATTTTGAAAGAGGGGAATAAAATCCGATGGGGCCGCCGCCCAGGGCCAGAAACATTCGGCCGCCTGATCGATTCCCTCTCCATCTCGTTCGCAAGCCAGCCAGTCGTAATAATTGCTCCAGCTTCCCCCAGGAAGGCGATAGAGCGTGGCTCCCGATTGGGAGGCTCTGGTTAGAAATGCCGGATTGCTGAGCGTGTCCGCCCCCAACCAGGCGGGGACATTGGTGCCCAGGATCATCTCCGGAAACGGCTGCAGGACAGCGGTTGATAAGATGTTGATTTGCAGGAGATCATTTGTTGATGCGTTTGGACCGGGGTCAAAATCCGGGTTAACTGTTGGTGGCTGATCGGGGGGAGGGGTTTCGGACCTGCAACCGGCCACAGCTGCGAAAAGGATCAAAATGGCGATTAGTTGAAATTTGGACATGATTGCTCCGTTGTATTCTTGCAGGGGGATGTTACCGACAAGTTGCCTTTGGAGCAATCCCTGATTGCAAAATTAGAGTAGGTCAAAGCTAAAGATTTAGAGTGTGTTTAATAAAGCCCTCAAGACGATGCCTGAGCCTGTCGAAGGCTGAGTCGGGTCTAAACGGCACGCTCTATTTGGTGAGCCGCTTCGGCTTCGACAAGCTCAGCCAGCGCTTTTCGGGTGTTTTTAAACACACTTTAGAAATTATATTGAGACTGTGCCAAATATTGTGTAAATGAATGACCTCAGTACAATCTTGAACAGAGGTAAAGAGATGAAACCAGAAAATCCCAAGAAAAACAAGCAGGTCGAGATGCCCG
>JASJCR010000125.1 GCA_030065875.1 Ardenticatenaceae bacterium
CTAATAGCTATTGGCCAATAGCTATTAGCTAATTTTCAATTCCTAACTCTTCTACCTGGAACCGCATAATCCGACTGTTCCCAGCATCAACCACGTAAAGACGTCCTTCATCGTCAACCGTGATCCCATTGGGCAATCCAAACCCGTCATAGCCGGTTGAATAAATACCCATCCGGCCTAAATACTCTCCAAACGGGTCGAAAACAAGAACTCTATACCTTTCCGGATCGGTCACAAAAATTCGGCCCTGATCATCGGCAACCATAAACGGCTTATTTTCAATTGATTGACTGGTATTCCAGGCGTCAACCTCCCAGGAACTTAGAGGAATGAACGTTTCGTCAAACACGAGCTGCTGAATCCGTTCATTCCAGGTATCCGCCACATAAATTCCTCCGTCCGGACTGGCGGCGATACCCACCGGCTCATAAAATTCGCCGGGCTGAGCCCCGATTTGACCGGCAATGGCGACGAAATTCCCATCGCGATCAAAGAGCTGTAATCTGTGATTCCCGGTGTCGGTCACCAGCAGCTGATTATTGGGCATAAGCAAAATATCGCGGGGTCCAAAGAATAATCCCCCGCCGGTTGATCCATCTTCAACCGTGCCGCTCTGACCGATAATCGATACCCACTCTCCATCGCGAGTAAACTTTTGCACGCGATGATTCCAGGTATCAGCGATATAAACATGGGTCTCGTCAACGGCGATTCCCCACGGCTCATTGAGCATCCCGGCCTCTTGGCCGAACTCGCCAAATTCGCTGACAAAATTGCCCGACTCATCAAAAATGGCGATACGATGATTGCCGGAATCAGCCACATACAGCATGCCATCCGGGGCAACGGCCATATTGCGCGGCCGCAGCAACGCCCCTTCGCCAATGACAAACTCAGGCTCGAAGGGCAGTTCCCCTTCAGCATACAGATCCACCGGCTGGGTGACAAAGGTCGCTCCCACGCCGCGATCCCACAGCAGCGCCTTGGCGTCGTTGCGAATATACATCCGCATCGTTCGGCGTAATGGCCAGCTGCCAACATTGTAGGGTCGGCCGGTAACTTCGGCCCACTTGGAATAATCGCGATAAAAGAAGATATCCCACAAGGCGACCCGTACATCCGCATCAAAAACACCACCCCAGGTTGACTCCGGGCCGCGATCACCAATGATGGTTGACCAGGAAATGCGTCGATAATCTTCCATCGGCCACCACAAATAGGTAAATTCCTGGTAATCGTAATCGTTACCCAAAAACGGCTCTACCTGAGGGTAGTTGATGTCCCCAACCAGCACCACATCCGCATCGCGAATGCCGGGGGTCGGTGAGGCGCCAAAATAAACTCGCTGCGGGAAGTTCCGCAAATACCACGTGTACGGCCAGGAAGTCTCGTTGTCGTAATAGACGCGAATCGACTGGTCTCCATACAGGCGCATTGACAGGGTTTCCAGCTGTGGAATGACCTCGGATTTGGTGGCCGGTGCCCCGTGAGCGTAAACGAGATACTCTGTGGTGTAATCGGCATTGGGAAAATTGGCCATATACGTCACGCGAATCGTCAGAAGACTCAAAAGAGCAAACAGGGCGGCCACCCAGGCCAGCGGCCAGTAGCGACTATCCGTTTTTTCGCTTAGGCGGACGACCCCGAAAGCAACCCCAACGGCGACCAGGAGGCTGCCCACAAAGCGGCCGACGCTAAATTGTCCGGCCGCCTGCAAATCACCAAAGCGAATCTGCCCCAGGAATGCGGGGCCAATCGCCAGGAAGAGCGTGACCATTAACACAACGATCAAGCCGACTAGGGCCCACCAGCGCCACTCCAGCAGATCAGACCAGCTCAACTCGGCAAATCGTTCATTAAAGTACCAGCCCACCATAAAGGCGAGTGGGATGACAAAATGAATACTCAACCAGGGCATTTTTTCGCCGGCGGCCGTATAGGCGGCAATCGAAAAGAGCAGCCACCACACGAAGAAGGGAAACATGCCGATCCAGATATCGAGCTTCATCCCTTCTCCCCAACGGCGTACCCCGGCCTGCCGCTTGCCCCAGCTGCTTACGCCAAAAAACCACAACAGGATCATGGCGCCGAAGATGACCAGCGCCGTAATTAAGCCCGGTAAGATCACCTGGTCGTCTAATAACAGCTGCCGGTTCTGGTTAACCCACCAGTTGACCAGGCCAAAAGCAAGCCAGGCGATGACACCTCCCCAAACCCAGAAGCGGAACAGCGGCAGAAAGCGGTTTTTGATCGCCCACAAACGCACCGCGAGAAAAGCAAAGATCAAGGGGAGGAATTCATAAAGAGGGGCCACAACACCGTAGTAGAAGTACGGTTGACTGCCGCGTTTGACGTCCTGCTGCTCGAGCCAATATCCCAATGAATCAACGGTGCCCGAGAACCACCCCCCAGGGTTGGTAAACAGAGAGGTAAACAGCATCAGAAATATGATGTGAAAAATAGCCGCGATCGTGACCCATTTACGCCTGTGCCACCACATACCTATCGCCACGCTCACGATCAGGAGTGGAACCAAAAATAAGGCGGTGAAGCCCATGCCATCACTAAAAAATATTCCCCAACAATCAAAAGAAATAAGGCGCGAGAAAAAGCGCTGCATCGTCCCCATTGTCTCTTGATTGGCCAAAACGCAGAGATTCATGTTGAAATCTCGTGGATTTCCTCCGGCCAGGGTAACCAGAAGGGCGGTCAACGTGGGCAGGAGCAGGGTAATATACAGGACAATCAAGTCAAACTCGGGAAACTTTTCGATCCGCGGCCGCAGCTGATTGCCTAAAAGGAACAGTCCGCCACCCAGGAGCACCATGCCAGCAATCTCAGCATAACCAAATAAAAGGCCTGTTCGGCTTTCGGCCTCGGCGGCTCCCAGATCAAGCTCTTCAGTGGGATCGGCCGCCTGCGGGCCTGTTTCCAATATGAGTTCAGCCGGCTCTTCAGCGGTGGTTAACCGCTCTCCCAGAATGCCCCCACCGAGTAAAACCAGGGCCAAGGCAACCATGGAAAGAGGCAAAACCGCCGTTTTTAACTCTTTGAAGAGCCATCCTTCCTGAAGAACCTGGGCCAATAAGCGAATAACCAAAAACGACCCGAAAATAGCCACATAAATAAATGACACTTCTTTGGTGGCAAACATCAGAGCCAAACCGGCCGCAAACCACCATAAGGACTCCTCTTTTTTATCCCGCTGATAATGCCAGGTAGCGACAAAAATGATTAGGGCCCAAACGATGACGTAAACATCGTGACGGATATAGCGGGAATAGTAGGTGACGTATGGGGAAATTAGCAAAATCAGGCTGGCAAAAAGGGCACCGCGCCGGCCGATCCAATGGCGGATAAAGTATGGGAAGATAACCAAAATTACCCCAAATAGGGCGATTGGAATCCGCGCAGTTAAATCATTGTGGCCAAAAAGCCAGTACGATAAAGCGGTGATATGAAATAAAAACGGCCCGTGCATTAACGGTGTATGGACGTACCCGTCTCCATTAAAATATTGGAAGGAGTAGTGGGTGTGGAGACTTTCATCATGGCTCACGACCCGGTCACCCAACCCCCAAAAACGGGTGACGATGGCCACAAGTACAATGACGATGTAGCTGATTTTCTCCCAATCAAGGGTCAGATAAGTGGCCTGCGCCCGCGTCAGCCAATCTTCAACAGGAGGTGATTTGGGAGAAGGTGGTAAATTGAGTTCCGACATATGATTTAACTTTAGGGGGGAGAGACCGCCTGGTTCTCCCCGTGATTATCTTTGTCTTTTTCTGACTTCGGCCGCACACAATGCGACCGGCTTCAATTTTATGCTTTTTCATGGAGCCGGCGCGCTTTGCGGCTGCGGCTCAAAGGCCGGCAGCTGGGCAATCGGGGTTGGGCTGGGGGTGGCAGTGGGAAGCGGTAGTTCGGATTCCACGATCACAACATCTACCGTTTGCACCGCCACCGTCTGAGTCATGGTCGCCGTGGCCGCTACCGCGGCCGGAGCCCTATTTGTTCCCATATTGAAAAAGCCAACGACGAGGGCCAGGATAATTCCCCCCAGGGTCATTGGCTGAACCCAACCCGTCCGCCACAGCGGCAGGCTGGAGCCGGTTTTGCGGACCGGCACCTGCGGCATCAAGCTGCGGGCGCGCGCCGGAGACAAATTGCCTTGGGCATGCACCGTTTGTTTTACCAGACGGCCAACCTGACGATCTTTCTCTAGAGCAGCCCGACAGGAAGGGCAGCCGGATAAATGATGCTCGAAATGATTTTTTTCATCGTCCGACAACAGCCCCAGCACGTAATCGGATCGCATATTTGAAAAGGGATGAGAAGTCATCATGAGTTTTCATCCTCCATAAATTCCTGCAGTGCGGCCCGCAGCGCTTTATGAGCCAGCCGCATACGGGATTCGGCCGTTTTGGCCGGAATCCCGAGAATTTCTCCAATTTCCTGATACGTCATCTCTTCGTAATATCGCAAAATCGCCGTTTCCCGCAGCTTATCTGACAGGCAGCCCAGCGCCTGCCAAACGACCTCTTGATCTGATTGGCGGGTCATGTGCTGCTCGGGTAAGAGGACCCGATCATCCACTACTTCCAGCGGACGATCCTGATTTGTATCCTGACCCTGTGAAAGGGATAAAATCGGCAGCCATTTTCTGCGACGCTTGTTTCGACAGCGGCTGACGGTTATCGTGTATAGCCAGGTTTTAAAGGCGGATTTATGCGGATCGTATCGTTTTAAGGATCGAAAAGCGTATTCAAAGACATCTTGCAGCACCTCTTCGGCATCCTCGCGATGCTGCAGCAAACCAAAGGCCAATCGATAAATGTATGAAACGTGGCGTTCATAAAGCTGTTCAAAAGCCAACGTTTCACCCTGCAGACAGCGGGCAATCAGGGCGATCGTTATCGGATCTCCTTTTAAATCCGCGGCCGTTTTTTCGTTCAGCCAGATGCGTTCTTTGGTCCAAAAAGCCATTAGAGGACATCAGACTTCAGACCACAGACAACAGAAAATTTTGAAGTCTGATGTCTGAAGTCTGTGGTCTTATTCATTGATTAATAAATCCGATCGCAGCCACAACACCAGCCGCTGTTCATCCACCGGCGGGGGTCCTTCTGTAAAGAAAAACCAGCGCATGTTTTCGAGCCAGCCAGCCGGTGAATAACATTCGCAAATTAAAAAACCAAAATCAGTTCCTAAATACTCAGTCCCAAAGGAAGGGTCAGCTTCATCAGGGGCGATAATTAAGTCAAATGTAGCCTGGACCGGCACGGCACTGCCAAATTCTGCCCGGTCAAAATCGCGCAAATACCAGCGCAGCAGCGGATGATCGAGGGCGCTAAAAAGAGATACGGCTCGTTCGGTTCCTCTAACTTCACGGGCGGTATTGACAGTGGCATCAATTAAAAGGGAAAGCTCATCATCGGTCGAAGAAACCATGATCGGCTCATGCGGATTGTTGACTGCCGTAACGCCAATCCGCCAGGCGGTCCCCCACTGCACCACCAACCCGGCCAGAAGAACCGTGATCATACCGGAGGCGATACCCAGCGGGGTATCCCAAACCACCACCAACAGCCAAACAAATATTGTGACCAGGGCGCAAAGCAGCGCGAGCAGCAGATGGGCGACATCTGTGGGATCAAAAACGGATATGCGCGCGTAGCGGCCGAGATTGGCCGAAACGATTAACAGCAGTAATACGAGAAGCGAGGCAACCTGCACCGTACCGATCCAGTAGCTGTCTCCATAGGGAGAAATCACCTCCCGCAGCTGTTCAGCGGCAAAACCCAGCAAAACGGCCGTGGGTAAAACGACCATGCTTAACATGCCGCTTTCGCTGTTTTGTAATCCGGCCAGCAGCAGCGCCAATCCAAACCACAGCGTCAGCGCCTGACCTTTATTGGATCGCCTGAACAGCGTCCAAACCGCCACGGTCAGGGCGGAAATAAGGGGTAAAAACTCATATCGTCCGGCCGTTATCAGAAATCTTTCCCAACCAGAAAGCGAAAAACCCTGACGAAACGCCCCAAACCAGCTGGCAAAAATGTCGGCCGTTTGACCCAAACCGGGCAAATGCCAGAAAAACATCGTGCTGGCGATCAAAAAGGTGATGGCGGCCGTCTGCATGATCAACCGGCGATTGGCCGGATCGAGGGCATGGATGGCACCGCTGGATTGTATCTCCTCAACCGCTGCTGCTTCCTCAGCCGCGTCTATGTCCTCAAGATCGCCGTCAATTTCTTCTAAATCTTTTGCAGGTTCTGGAGACCGGGTCGACCGCTGAAACCAAACCACCGCTAAAATCAGGGGAATCATTCCCGTAATAAATATTGGAGAAGCGGCAAATCCCACTGCAGCTGCCCCAGCGGCGATCTGCAGCTGCCGTGTGGGGTTATCCGGCTGACCGGCATGCAGCTGCCAGACGCTCCCCGCGAATAAAATAACCGCCAGCATAGCCAGGCTGTCGCCACCGGCCAGTCGGCTTTGGTATACAAGGATGGGTGAAACCGCCAGCCAAAATGCGGCAATTAGAGCACCCAAATTACCCAGAAGCGGCCGGAGACGGTATACAGCGACGACTGCTGCCAGTCCGGCAGCGGCCGGGACCAGACGCATTACCCCGTCGGAAAATCCAAAGATCTGAGTCAACAGGCTGGTTAGAGTAAAATAGGCTGGGCTAAAGGCGTCGAGAAATACGGTGCCATCAGGGGACCAAAACAGCCACACTCGCCACGCTTCGGCTGCCTCTGCTGGTGACAGGGAGGATTGACCGAGGCGCCCGAATCGCAAAACGGCCGCCATCATAATGAGGGTCAACCATATGAGCTGTTCGGCAGACAGCCGCCTGGCCTTTGAAGTGGAGTCGATCTTTATTTTATCGTGAGACGTTAGCTCCATATCTCTCTTTTACACCCTTTGAATAAAAAACCCTCAGTAGTTTAGTCAACAAAGGGAAGATTGCCCAATCAGGCAGGGAAAATTTAGGGAATGGGAATAGGTAATAGGTGTTAGGAGGTAGGTAGTGGGTATGAGCTAAAAGGGGCACGGCACCAGGCCATTTAGCTAATCCTCTACAAACTCATACGTCTCCAGATGCCAAATGCGCGGCTCGCCTTCTTCATCCAAAATGACTATGCTCTCCCCTTCTTCATACCAGCCTACCAGAGTAGCTCCTTCAAGAAAGTAATTATCCTCGATGTATTCCAGATCGGAGGTAAACAGATAAATCTGGACATCAAGGGTGATGTCCTCTTGCTGTACGATCAGCTGATCAAGCTCTGAAGACCACAACATCTGGGTCGGCCGAATATCGTTGAGGGGCTCGTCATCGAGCAGTCGGGGCACGAACGGCTGCGCCCGATCGAGGGTTGAATCCGGTAAAGGAATGATGAGGACCGGATCGGCCGGGTAAAAAATCACCTTTCTGGCCACGTCCCACACCGGGGCGTCACCAACCCAGCCGGAGCCCTCATCGTTCAAGTTTATCTTGTACAGAAAGAGCTCGTCCTCGCGCGTGTCGTATACACCGATCTGGTCAGCCTGCACAAAGGCAAGCCGGCCACTCTTGGGCGACCAGCTAAAGTAGGGCTCGATATCTTCGGCAATGGTGAGCTCGCTCCCGCTGCCAAAGAGCAATACCAAATCAAAGCTGTTCCCATTATGCCGGGCGATAGCAATGGGATAGCCGGCCGCCAAACCCTGGTCAGGGTCAGGATTGTAGGCGGCTCGGCCAACGTTTTCAGCCAGCAGCTGCCGCGTTTGCCACTCTCCTTCACCGTCCGCCCCCCTCTGTAGAGTCGCCTCCCACAAATCGGTGACAGAATCGATCTCATTGACGGCCGCTTCCCAAAAGGTTGCTCCATAAATGATGCGGCCGGAAGAATGAAAATCAAAAAACGCCTCGATGGGAGGGGCAGGCTCGGGGAGGGTCGTGATTTCACCCTGCGCAACCGCCAGAATGGGCTCTCCATAACTTCCAAAGCCAAACGGCAACCAGGCTAAATCAATGACATTTTCAGCTTGAGGGGTAGGTTCCTCGGTCGGTATTTCCGTGGGAGTGACCGTTGGAGAGGCGGTCACCGTTGGTGCAGGTGTTGACGTGGGGTCAACCGTGGCGGTTGGTGCTGGTGTATTTGTGGCGGGAGGCAGGGTGGTTGGCTCAACTGCCGCTTCAGGATTTGCCACCAGCGGCAGTGGCGCGGCCGGTTCAGCGGCCGGGCTGCACCCCAACAACATCATCAACAAGATCAAAAACAAAGTTAGCCGGTATTCCATCGTCCCGTCCTTGGCATTTTCCAGATTTTTATCCATCGTAACGAAGTTAACCGTCAGAAACAACAAACGGTGGCGGGAACAATTGGGTATTGAAAAATCAGAACATTTGATCTATATTAAAGGGGTCAAATTCCACTACATATAGCAGGTTGTTAGTTTGATCAATGAGAAAATGTGCTATTCACTCCAATAAATTCCCCCTCCCGAATCGAAAGGGGTTTAGGGGCGGACAGGTAACAAATTTGCCTCGAAAAAGACCGACAAGCTCCCCTCCCCGCGTCGGGGAGGGGTAAAATGACTGTGAAAAGACCCACCCCCTAACCCCCTCCCGAATCGGGAGGGGGGATTTGAAGGACTAAATAGCGCATGTTCTCATTCATCAAGCGAACTGTCCGTCCTTGAATGCAAATGTAAAGAGGGGAAGATCGAAATTTTACCGACAGGAGGGCACCACAGTGGGCAAAACGCTTTTAGACATGTCAATTTCTTTAGATGGGTATATCGCCGGACCAAACCATGAGGATGGCGGGCTGCATCACTGGTATTTTACCGCTTCCAATAATCCAGCAGATCTTAATCAAAAAGTCATTGAGGAATTGATCAGCTCGGCCGGGGCGCTGGTGATGGGGCGGCGAACCTACAACATGGGCGATCAATATGATGGATTTATCAACAACTCCTACAAAATCCCGCACTTTGTTTTGACCAACCAACGCCCTCAGAGGGTGGCCAAAGGTGATACGCAATTTGTCTTTGTAACGGACGGTGTTCATCATGCACTGCAGCAGGCCAAAACGGCCGCAGGTGAAAAGGACGTCATTATTGGCGGTGGGGCCAGCACGGCCCAGCAGTTTCTCACCAGCGGGCTGGTTGATGAAATTCAGCTGCATTTGGTGCCAATTCTGCTGGGGCAAGGCATCACTTTGTTCGATTACCCTGAATTTAACCCGTTGCAATTGCAGCGTGTCCGCGTCATCGAGGGTGAAAACGTCACCCATATGACCTTTCGCATGGCTAAGCGGCGCATTTCATAAATAACCCAAAAAAGCCACAGATTTTCACAGATTAACACCGATTTTCCTTTTCATTCCTGAGGCTGCGCTCAGGATCAATTCTGTGCGAATCCATGTTAATCTGTGGCTAAAAATATTTATGGAAGGCCGCACTTAAGTGAGGAAAATGTATGAACATATTTTTTATCCACGGTGGTGGGGAAGGTGCCTTTGCGGCCGATAAACCCCTGGCTGCTTCTTTACAGAGCGCCTTAGGCACAGATCACATCGTAAACTATTCACCGATGCCCGATTCCAAAAATCCACAACTCGAAGCATGGTTTGATCGGCTGTCGCAGTATCTCGAAGGTTCGTCTGGTCCGGTCGTGATGGTCGGGCATTCGTTTGGCGGCTCTACCTTATTAAAATATCTTGCGGAAAAAGGTGTTGACAAAGTGTTGGCCGGGGTTTTTTTGATCGCCGCCCCTTTTTGGGGAGCACCGGATTGGGAGGTAGATCAATTTGTGCTGCCCGATAATTTTGCCGAACAATTCCCCGATTCCCTGCCCATATTTTTTTACCACGGCCGCGCGGATGACATTGTGCCGGTGGAACACATCAGCCTATACGCCCGGGAGGTAAAATCGGCGATTTTTCGTGAATTTGACGGTTTTGATCATCAGTTTAATAATGATTTGACGGCCGTCGCGGCCGATATTTTGAATTTGCCAAAGCCAGGTTTCACGGATAATCGCTGATTTTTTTCTATCTCTCCAAACCGTTTTTTGTAGGTTGAGCATGACCATTCTTTACACGCCTAGGAGTTCCGATTCTCCTTTTGTCGAGACTATCACGACCCCTCCCAGCTGCATCAGCAGCATCAGCCGGAATCTATTGCCATTTCGTACAAGACCGTCCCCGTCTGATTTGGTTATCATCTTTGAGTGAATGACAAAATGTTTTATAAAAAAATATCCACAGACCGCGCAGCGCAGAACATAGGAGAGATTCGATGAATTGGACACTTGAGGTGATTGTTGTACCAGTATCAAATGTAGATCGAGCCAAGCATTTTTATGAACATCAGTTAGGCTTTCAAGTCGATCACGATACAAAAGTAAATGAATCGATGAGAATCGTTCAGCTCACGCCACCTGGTTCAGGCTGTTCGATCGTAATTGGCACCGGGATCCCGACGTCCGATAGTGTCATTAAAGGGTTACAACTCGTTGTCAACGATATCCATAAGGCTCACGCCCAGCTTGTAGCCAACGGAGTTGAAGTCAGCGAAATCATGCGAATGGGCGAAAACCCACCTGATTTTGAAGGGGATGAGTTAGATAATATTGGTTTCATTTCTTTTAGCGATCCAGACGGCAACGAATGGGCTGTACAACAGATTTCGACCAGACCCTAGACGTTCACGGCCGGACAGGCTCCCCTCCCCGCGTCGGGGAGGGGTTGGGGGAGGGGTAAAATGACCGTCTTTTTTTCCTCTAATTTCCTCTTAAATTTGAGATAACGAGAAAAACAAACTATACTCATCAGAACTTACACCCAAAATATTACTTTGTTTACTATGACCTCAAATCCATTTTTAAAATCCGTACCCCGACATACTGAAGGATATATCCTTGAAGAACTGGATGATGGACTATATCTTTCACACGCCCAGGAAGGGATGATGATCACTGTAAATGAAACGGGGGCTTTGATATGGGGATTGTGCGACGGGAAGCGCACGGTGGGGGAGATTTCAAAAATTCTTTCAGAGACATACAAAGATGACGCGGCCGCCGTCCAAAAGGAAGTGCCGCGCATGATCTTTGATTTTGTTCAGCTGAAGGTGGTAAACCTCAAGGAAAAATAGGCCCTAACTGCCCGCTTATTGAGCCACCGGGAGTAGCGGAGACCCTACGATCTCTACTTCTTTTTTAACCTTGGAAGCGGTCGGTGTAACCCACTCACTCGGCATCAGCCGATCTGCAGATACAGCGATCCCGGAGTCAGCCAGCATTGAGGCCACATCGGCCTGACTGTATACTCGATCTTCATTCTTGTGTTGATTTGACATATTTTGATATCCCAGAAAAATTTTTGATAGATACAGCTTATCAAAACCGACAGGCAACCTGAATGAGATATTTGTCCTAACCGGCCGTCAGCAGTTAGCGTGGTGAATCACAGCGCCGGCCAATTCTCTGCGCTAAAATAGAGTCGATCACCTGCCTGGGGATCGAAGAGTTGTGAAAATGACCGAACCCACCTTAGATCAACGCCTGGCCGTCTGTCAGCGCCCGCTCAACCGCTCCCCCGTCATGTATCAGTCGTGGCAAAAACTGTTGTTTCTACATTGGGAGGTAGAACCCCAGGTCATTCAGGCGACCCTGCCCCCTGGCCTGACGGTCGATACGTTTGATGGCCGCGGCTATCTGGGCGTCGTCCCATTTTACATGAGAGGCATCCGGCCGCGCTTCTGCCCTCCGGTGCCAGGTATCTCAAACTTTCTGGAAACAAACCTGCGCACCTATGTGTACGATCAAAACGGCGTGCCGGGCGTGTGGTTTTACTCCCTTGACGCCAACCAGTGGCTGGCCGTACGCGTCGCCCGCACTTTTTTTAGGCTGCCGTACTTTGACGCGCGCATGACGGCCACAAAATTAGGCAAAGATGAGACCCGCCAGATTGACTATACGACAACTAGACGGCAAGATCCGAACGCTACACCCAGCCACTTTGTCTACAGCGGCCGTGGACCGGTCCACACCGCCCAGCCGGGAACCTTTGAGTTTTTTCTGGCCGAACGGTATATTTTGTTCGCCTTCGATCCCCAAAACCAGACCCTTTTTTCCGGCCAGGTTCACCACACCCCGTATCCCCTGCAGAGTGCCCAGGTCGAGCGATACAGCGATCATCTGCTGGCGCTCGCCGGATTTTCTCTTCCCAACCGGCCGCCCGATCACGCCCTCTTTTCGGCCGGCGTTGATGTCGATGTGTTCGCCATTCAAAAATAAGTTGACATTTGATTCATTTTGGTGATTCATCGTCAATTTTGCGATGTTTTTTATACCCGTCGATAAAAACCGCTACCCGTCGATTAAAACCGACGGCTAAAGGGTTGGTTAACCAACCATTAACATCAGACCCTGTCCATTTCACCCCAAAAGTTTTATAATGCCTCTATCCCGGGGAGCAGATGTGTTGGCGCTCATTCATATAAAAGGAGGACATGATGACCCGCCGTTCCACTCTGTTTTTCAAACTGCTGTTTTTGCTTCTCGCTCTGCTGCTGGCCGTGCCGATTGTGCAGGCCAATGAGCCGGCCGCCCCGTCAGATTTTGGCGGTGAAAAAACCAGCAACTATGGCAAACCCAAAAGAGTGATCGTACGCTTTGCCACCTTTAACGCCTCACTCAACCGCTTCAACCAAGGGGATTTGGTCAATGATTTATCTACCCCGGACAATGCTCAAGCCCAAACGATCGCCGAAATTATTCAGCGAAGCCGGCCGGATGTCCTGCTGATCAACGAATTTGATTTTGATGAAAATGGCGAGGCCGCGCGCCTCTTCCTGGAAAATTATCTAAATGTTTCCCAAAATGGCGCGGAACCGATCAACTATCCGCACTATTTTGTCGCCCCCTCCAACACCGGGCTACCCTCCGGTTTTGACCTGAATAACGACGGCAGCGTTGGTGGCCCCAACGACGCCTACGGGTTTGGCTTCTTCCCCGGCCAATTTGGCATGGTGGTATTCTCCAAATACCCGATCAAACACAAGAAAATCCGCACCTTTCAAAATTTTCTGTGGCAGGATATGCCTGGAGCGCTGCTGCCGGATGATCCCAATACACCGGAGCTGAACGACTGGTATTCACCGGAGGAGCTGGACGTCTTCCGCCTGTCGTCAAAAAGCCATTGGGACGTGCCAATCAAAATTAAGGGGCGAATCGTCCATTTCCTCGTCAGCCATCCCACCCCGCCGGTTTTTGATGGCCCTGAAGATTACAACGGCCGCCGCAATCACGATGAAATCCGTTTTTGGGCTGATTACATCCGGCCGAACAAGTCGCGCTATATTTATGACGACAATGGACATTTTGGCGGTCTGTATCGCGGGGCGCTCTTTGTCATTGCCGGAGATCAAAATGCGGATCCGTTTGATGGGGATAGCGTGCCCGGGGCGATCCAGCAGCTGCTCGACAACCGGCGGATCAACACCCGCGTCACCCCCGACAGCCTGGGCGGACCGGAACAAAGCGTTCTGCAAGGAGGGGCAAACGATACCCATGTCGGCGATCCGGCGTTTGACACGGCCGATTTTAACGACAGCGCACCCGGCAACCTTCGCGTCGACTACGTGCTGCCGCGCCGCAATATGCGCATTATCGATGCTGGGGTATTTTGGCCCACGACAGATGACCCCCTCTTTGGCTTAGTCGGCACCTTCCCGTTCCCCTCTTCAGATCACCGGCTGGTGTGGGTGGATGTGCGGCTGAGAAGGTAGTTAATTACTATTTGCCATTAGCTAATAGCTAATAGCTAATGGCTACTTGAAATGAAACCTGGAAACCCCAAAAGCGAAAATCACCGCAAGCTGCTCCTTCCAAAGTGGGCGATTCCTCTGGTTTGGGCAATTATTGTTCTGGTGATTCAAGTTCTTCTGCCGTGGGTTGTCGCCAAAATTGGCCTCCGTTACGGATGGCGCCAAGGAGACCCGGGGTGGTGGAATCTCATCGGGCTGATTCCGGTCACCATCGGAATTGCCCTTTACGGCTGGTGCCTGGTATTTCATTTCAGAAGCTATCGCGCTGCGGTGCCTTTAGGTTTTTCTCCACCACATCTTGTAACCGCCGGTCCTTATCAGATTTCTCGGAACCCAATGTACGCGTCGGGTCTATTTACCTGGTTTGGATGGACAATCTTCTATGGAAGTCCAGCAGTTTTTATCGGGCTATTGTTTCTCTGGTCCGTGTTTACATTTCGGGTGATTCCGTACGAAGAACGCCAGTTGGAAGCGCTGTTTGGTGATGATTATCTTGAATATAAACAATCCGTACGGCGATGGATCGGACGATAACGAATATTAAGTAAATCACTTTTAAAAACCAGCCACAGATTAACACCGATTTCTCTCTGGCTCATGCGGAGCTCTGTGGAAATCCGTGTTAATCTGTGGCTAAATGTGTTTAAGAACTTGAGAAATGAACCACTTAAATTCATTCAGGAAATTTATCTATGCCCAGAATTTGAGAAACGAGTACTCAGTAATTTCGAAGGATATTATGGAAAAAAAACTCACGTCGCCGGAGCTTCTTGCAGCAAGTGCGCTGATTGTGTTTATGCTCGTACTTGCGGCCGTCATGTTGGCCGATTCACTTGGCTTATACCACAGTTGGAGAAGAATAGGCGATCTAAACGCCCTTGGAGCGCTCCTGCTGGCCGGAACACCCATCTTTGCCCTGGTATCTCTGGTTTTGCGGCGCTGGAATGCGCTCAAGTATTCCGGCCTTGCCGCACACCTCCACCAATCCAGCATCCTCTACGCGGCCGCGGGGTTGCTCGGTACGTGGCTTGTTTTGAATGTGGATGAAGCCAACGGCCTTCGCTACGCCTACGCGACAGGCCTCCTGGCCGTCGTTCTCCTTGGTATTGTGGTGAACGCCGCCATGATCGGCTGGCTGAGTCACCGCCGCGATTCAGGAGCGAAAAAAACCGCTTCATCATAATTATTCCTGGTGCTGGCTTGTTACATGGCTAATAATCTGAGTCATTAGGAGCGCATTTCCGCTGCTAACTCGCGCAGGGCCTGCTTGCGATCTTGTCGCAGTTTGCGGGCCTCCAACACCGTCGGAGGAGCGGCCCGCAAACCGCACTGAGCGGCCGACAGCGAACATCGCTCACACGTCTCGTTAATCATCTCTTCCGGAATTAGCAGATCATCCGCAAACTTGATGATTTTTGACAGGCCGGCCTCCGCCCGGAAGCCGATGATCCCGCAGGTATTGGTTTGCCCATCCAGGGGAGACGGCCGGGCAAATCCAAAACACAAAAATCGATCCTGTGAATCGATATAGTGGGACATTTGCACGCCAACCAGTGGATTAGCCAGGCCGTGCGTTTTCCCGGCCGCCTGCTCTGCTTCAAGTTCGCGAATGAGTCTGATAACCAGCCAGTGGCGGCAAAAATGTTCGTCAACCGCCAGCCCGTTGGGCACCCGCAGACGATTCAAATTGAGCTGTTTGACCAGCCGGTAACGGCCGCCGTGGCTTTGATGCACGCGCAGGAAATGGAGAGGAAGCCCAAAAAATTCCGGCACCAGCTCGCTAAAGCGATACATCAACGCTTCAGGGGAAACCCCATACCGCTGAATCATTTCCATCAGCGGCTGAGGGGACCACGTTTTGCGATTAAAAAACATCTGAATGTCATTGATCATCGCCTGCCGAGGCATCAGCAGCGCTCCCGCAAAAAATGAAGCCTTAAAATCATTAAACACCTGCTGGAATGATTCAATTTGATCGGGCGATGAGGTATTTGACCGATCGCTTAACTTGAGCACTTGATACCCGATCTCCCGCGCCAGGGCAAAATTAATTTGATAGGGGTGAAGATCGGTATTGATCAGCAGCTGCGGCCGGGCGCCTTTGACAAAAATGGTGCGATAGCCGGTGAAGAGCGGATCTTTTAACAGGCGGTCGCGATCGATCCGGATCCCAAAATCCTGCTCAATAATATCGGCCAGGGTTTCATATTGAAGGGGAACATCTCCCCATAAACCTTTTTTCCGAGCGTATTTCGCGGCCGCATCCTCCAGATCGGGAAAATAATTGTCGTGCAGCTCCTGATAAGAGCGCAGGGCGGACCATAAAAATTTTTGCTCTTGCATATCGTATTCCCGACCCAGCTCGGAAATGGCGTGCAGCAGGGCGCTGGCTTTATCGGGGGCGCGAGTTAGCACGCCGACCAGATCGCTCATCTCAATCCCAAACTCCTCAAACGGAAATTGACCCAGAACCGGGGATGAGAGAGCTGACCCTAAATGCGTCAGGGGTGGCTCCAGGCGAATCGAAACCAAATCATCATAAGCTCGGCCCAGAACCTCCGCCATGCGCATAATTTTGTCGGCGCGCGGGTATTTGCGCCCCTTTTCAATTTCTGTCACGTAGGAGGACGACAGATCACACTGAGCCGCAAATTCAGTGAGGTTTAGCCCGGCTTCCGTGCGTGCCTGCCGAACTTTCATTCCAAAAATGATATTGACGAGTTGGGTATTCATATCTTGTTGTGGGTCGCCCAGATTTTCTCAAAATATTGAAAAAATATTAGGTAAGTTACAAAAAGTTTTCTGAAGAAGGTGTCCGCAGATTACGCAGAT
>JASJCR010000126.1 GCA_030065875.1 Ardenticatenaceae bacterium
ATCCCCGCTTCCTCGGGGATGACGACCTATGTTTGAAGATGGTCAAATTATCCGATTATTTTTTCAACTTAAACTATTCATCAAGAAGGTAAGGTGGCTACTTGCACAAATTTTTTCTCTGACCTGCTAAATTATGGGATTTTTACCATTTGATTCACAAATTTTTCGGCCCCTCTTCGGGGATGATGAGCTCGAAGCGATCTTCTCCGATCAAGCCACCGTGCGGCAGTGGGTACAAATTGAGGCCGCGCTTGCCCAGGTCCAGGGCAAACTGGCCGTCATTCCCGCAGAAGCCGCGGAGAATATCGTGTTGGCGGCCGACCGGTTTCAGGTTGATTGGACACAGCTTCAGGTTGGGGTCGACCAGGCCGGAATGCCTATTGTCAATTTAGTTAGGCAGCTTCGCGATTTTGTCGGTCCGGAAGCGGCTCCGTTTGTCCATTGGGGGGCCACTACCCAGGATATTATGGACACGGCCGTGGTGCTGCAGCTCTTGGCAGCCCTGGAGGTGCTTGAGCAGCGGCTGACGACCGTCGTTCGCGCGCTGGCCCATCATGCCCATACACAGCGACACACAATGATGGCCGGCCGCACCCACGCCCAGCACGCTCTGCCAACCACTTTTGGGTTAAAGGCGGCCGGCTGGCTGGCCCCGCTGCTTCGGCATTTGACCAGGCTGCCCGCCATCCGCCAGCGGTTGGCTCAGCTTCAGTTGGGAGGGGCGGCCGGCACGCTGGCTTCGCTTGGCGAACACGGGCAGGCGGTTCAGGAGGCCCTGGCGGCCGAGCTGGGTCTGGCCGTGCCCGCGATCCCCTGGCACACCCAGCGCGACAATCTGGCTGAAGCGGCCGGCTGGCTGTCCCTGGTCACCGGCTCCCTGGGCAAAATCGGCCAGGATTTGGTGCTGCTGGCCCAAAGTGAAGTGGCCGAAGTCAGGGAATCGGCCGATACCGCCCGTGGCGGATCGAGCACCATGCCCCAGAAACAAAATCCGGTGATGAGTGAACTGCTCATCACGGCGGCACGCACCAACGCTTCCCTGTTGAGCAATATGCATCACGCCCTCATCCAGGAACACGAGCGGGGTACCCACAGCTGGCAAATGGAGTGGCTGACGCTGCCCCAAATGGTGATTTTGACCGGTGCCGCGCTGAACAAGGCGCTTTTTCTCTCTCAGAATCTGGTCGTGCAAGCAGATCAAATGCAGCAAACCATTGCCCGTTCAAAGGGGCTGCTGCTGGCTGAAGCCCTTAATTTTGCCCTGGCCGAATTTATCGACCGCTCGGCCGCCAAGGCACTCATCAAAGAGTCGGTGATTGAAGCCCTGGCCTCAAACCGGCACCTGATTGACGTTCTGCAAAACAAAACCGATGCGCCTCTTCCGTGGGACAAGCTCCGCGACGAGCGCCGCTATCTAGGCTCGGCCGACCGATTTATCGATCTGGTTCTCAGCGAGGCGCGTGATTTTTTAGAGTAAATTCAATTTTTTCGTAATCGCCGCCCGTTAACCTCTTCCCCAAATGTAAAACAATTCTCCAAAATATCTTCATATTTTCATAACAACTTCCTCCTACACTTCAATCATCCATCACTTCACAAATTTTTGATCAAACACTCGGCCGCGGATTAACCCAGGTTTTTCTCTTTAATCCTTCGGCTGAGTGCAGGACAGGATCTGCGTAATCTGCGGCAATTTTTTTGATTCACGTAACTCAGAGGAGAACGATTATGAAACGGGTTTATCTTTGGATCGTTGGGATCTTCACCCTGGCGATCGCGGGCGGGGGTGCCTATTACTACCAATCAATTGGATCAGCGGCCGCCGAGGAAACCCCTGCTGACCAGCAAATTCAAACGGCCGTTGTACGTCAGGGTGAATTGGTTGTTTCGGCCACAGGAGCCGGCACAACGATACCTTATCAGGAAATTAATCTGGGATTTGAGACAGCCGGCACGCTGACTACCCTCAACGTGGGTGTTGGCGACACGGTAACGGCCGGTGACGTTCTGGCCCAGGTTGATGATAGCGCGGCACAAGAATCGCTGCTTAACGCCCAACTTGCTCTCTCAAAATTGATGCTGCAAACCAATGCAGACACCACCTCGGCGGGGATAAGCTTTAACGACATTTCAATTGCCCAGGCTCGCCTGACGCTCGATCAGGCGCAAAAAACGCTAGATGATTTGCTTAATTGGGAAGCCGATGCCGATGAAATTGCCGTGGCTGAGGCCAATTTGAACGCTGCTGAAGCCTCCGTCACTTCTGCCCAGGGTCAACAATCTTCAACCTTTTATAACGTGGAAATTGCGGGTATCAATTTGGAGCAGGCCCGTCAGGACGTCGCCAACGCCCAGGAAACATACGATAACGCCTTTGACTCGGCCCGTGATTGGGAAGTTTTCTACAACGAGCCGATTTGTGACCCAGGTGAACAGGAACCGTGTACCGGTCAGACGTGGGCTGAGCGGATTGAGCGGGATCGGGATTCAGCGGCCAGCGCGCTGGAACGGGCCCAAGACAACCTGGTAATTGCCGAAATTCAATACAATCAGCAGGCAGCAGGCAGCGCCAGCAGCAGCGTCGCTTCGGCTCAGACCTCTCTATTGAGCGCCCAGCTCAGCCTGGAAGAGGCGATGAGCGGCCCCACGCAGGATGAGATTGACGCGGCCGAAGATGCCCTCCGCCAGGCAGAATTAGCCTATCAGCAGGCGATGCTAAACAGTGAATCAAGCCAGATTGATTTAGAACAGGCGCAGCTGAATGTTGATGCCGCCCTGGCAGCTGTTGACGGGACCACTTTAACCGCACCCGTTGACGGCACGATCTTGGCCATCACCGCCGCGATCGGTGAGAACGTGGGGACTTCTCCAGTGATGAGCATCGCCGATCTACAGGAGCCTCAGCTAGAAATATTTCTCGACGAATCAGATCTCAACATGGTGGGGCTCGATTTTGAAGTGGAAGTGACTTTTGATGCTCTACCGGATGACATTTTTATCGGGCGTATTATCCAGGTAGACCCTGCCCTGACAGAGCAAAGCGGCCTGAACGTGGTGCGGGCCATCGTGCAGCTGGATGATTTTGCCAAGCCACAAACCCTACCGGTCGGTTTAAACGCCACCGTTGAGGTCATTGGCGGCCGGGCTCAAAATGCCCTGCTGGTGCCGGTTGAAGCCCTCCGCGAATTGACCCCTGGAAATTTCAGCGTGTTTATCATGAACAGTGCTGAGCTGGAACTGCGTGCGGTGGAAGTTGGGTTAATGGATTTTACCTTTGCGGAAATCATCTCCGGTTTAGAAGCAGGCGATACGGTAACAACCGGGATTGTAGAAACAGGTGGGTAGGGAGACCTCAGACCACAGACTTAAGACGACAGGCAAGAACAAAGAGGAAATTTTATGAAGGCGATTATTCGAACAGAAAATTTGCGTAAAACATATGGCATGGGAGAGATCCAGGTACACGCCCTTGATGGGGTCAACATTGAAATTCAGCAGGGTGAATTTGTGGCCGTGATGGGACCGTCCGGATCAGGCAAAAGCACTTTGATGAATATCATCGGCTGTCTCGACCGGCCAACAGCTGGAAAATATTTTTTGGCCGGGCAAGATGTGAGCGACCTGGACAAGGTGCAGCTGGCCCGGATCCGCAATCAGCAAATCGGCTTCATTTTTCAATCGTTTAATCTGCTTTCGCGTACGTCGGCCCTGAGAAACGTGATGCTGCCCCTGATTTATCAGCGGCCGGGCTCTCTTTCTATAGAGGAACGAGAAGCAAAAGCGCTGGCTGCTTTAGAAGCGGTCGGGTTGGGCGACCGGGCGGATCACGACCCCAATGAGCTGTCAGGTGGGCAGCGACAGCGGGTTGCCATCGCCCGTGCCCTGGTAAATGACCCGATTTTGATTATGGCTGATGAGCCGACCGGCAACCTCGATACCAGGACCGGACAGGAAATAATGACCGTGTTGCAAAATTTGCACGGCCGCGGCCGAACCATTGTCATGGTGACCCATGAACCAAATATTGCCGAAATAACGGAGCGAACAATTACCCTCGTTGATGGCAAGGTTCATCAGGAAAGAATTTTGAGCGCCCTGGAGGCCGTATGACAACCCAACAAGAAATCACATCAGTTAACCTGATCAAGCCCAATATTTCCCATCCCGTCGATGTGGAAAGCTATGGCATCATCAGCCCAGCCGAGATTATGCGCATCGCCTGGGAAGGGGTTGCCCGCAATAAGGTGCGCTCACTTTTAACGATGCTGGGGGTCATCATCGGAGTCGGAGCGGTGATCATTATGATCGCCATCAGTGCCGGAACGGAAGCAACCATCTCTGAGCAAATTGAAGGGTTGGGCTCCAATCTCGTTTTTATTCAGGCTGGTTTTGGCCGAGGTGGGCCTGGGGGAAACAACAATGACCCAACCTTAATTTATGATGATGTGGAATTGGTAGCCGGGGTCAACGGGGTTGTTGGTACGGCCGTTGAACAGCAAACAACACAAACGATAAAAAGTGATTCAACAACCTTAACCGATGTTCCTCTGGTGGGCACCACGCCGGATTTTCCATCGGTGCGGGATGTCGACATCTCCCAAGGGCGCTTTTTCAACGAAACGGAGCTGGAACGCAAATCTAAATTGGCAATTTTGAGCCATGGGATCGCTCAGGAACTCTTTGGGGATGAAAATCCCATCGGCCAGTCGATTACCGTTGGCACCACAAAATTAACCGTAATCGGTGTGGCGGCCGAACGGGGGATCGTTGGTAATACCGACTTCGACAGCCTGGTATATGCGCCAATCACCCTGGTTTTCGACCGGTTTTTACCGGCCCAATTTGCTCGCTTTGCCGGGGATCGTGTCCGAATTATTTACGCTGAAATTGAGGAAGAAGCTGATATGGAAAATGTCATCACTCAAATTCAGCTGAGGCTGGCCGGGACCAAAGATGTGGCCGTCGAAGAACTCCCCTTCACTATTCAAACCCAAAACGACATTATCGAAACCGAAGGCGCGACCACTGAGGCATTCCGAAATTTGCTGGCCTGGGTGGCCGGGGTATCCCTTCTGGTCGGAGGCATCGGCATCATGAACATCATGCTGGTCAGCGTCACCGAACGGACGCGGGAAATCGGCATCCGCCAATCGGTTGGGGCCACGCCGAATGATATTCGACTGCAGTTTTTAACGGAAGCGATTCTGCTTAGCCTGGTTGGTGGGCTGATCGGCATCGCTGTGGGGGTTATTGGGGGCATTCTCTTCGGCCAAACTTCTGACATGCGAACGGTAATCGTGCCGGAATCAATTTTCCTTGCCTTTGGCTCGGCTGCTGCCGTGGGCATCTTTTTTGGGTTTTTTCCAGCCAACAAAGCAGCCCAGCTCGATCCAATTGAAGCGTTGAGATATGAGTGAGGGTCGAAATACGAAATAGGAAATACGAAATATGAGGAAAGTGATGAAAAAATTTACGGTCTTTTTCTTTTTAATAACGTTGTTGAGCGGCTGTGGAGCGGAAGAACAGGTAAGCGTGACCGGAACAGAGCCGGTGACTGTTGTCGAGGTTGACTCGGTGATCTCCGGGGAGGCAGAACCGGCTGGGCAAGAAGAGACCGATCAGCCATCCAGAACTGGTTTTTCGCTGGAATTTGGGGGGGAATTATCGTCCGTTGGTGCGTTGGCGCTGGCAACCCTTCAACTTGAAGATGCGGCCGTCCCCATTGATCAATCTCAGGCGGATGGGCTTCTGCCGCTGTGGGAGGCGCTGCAAACCCTGGCCAACAGTGACACCGCGGCCGAGCTTGAACTTCAGGCGGTGGCCGACCAGATTGAAAACAGCCTGACTGAAGAGCAGCAGATGGCCATGATGGGTATGGATCTCTCAATGGAGGCCGTCAACGATTTGATGGCTAGCGGTCAATTAGCCGGACCGGGCGGCCGTGGGGGCAACGGTACTGCAGGAAGTGGTCAAGGTGGCTTTGGCGGTGGTCAAGGTGGCTTTGGCGGCGGTCAAGGTGGCGGTCCGGGAGGTGGTCAGCCACCCAGTGAAGAAGATTTAGCAACCCGGCAGGCGGCTTTTTCAGGCAGCGATGCGGCCGAACAGGTTTTGATCAACGCGGTCATCCGCCAGCTGAATGAGATTCTGGGGGTCAGCAATCCCCGTCAAATTATCAATGAGACCGTGAACCAGGTTGTCAGCACTGCAGCCGGGTTGACGGTCGAAGAACTGCAGGGCAAATTTGACGCTGGGCTGACCATTCCGGACGTGTTGGCCGAGGCGGGAGTGGATATCGCTCAGGTCCAGGCGGAGTTATTGGCAGCTTTGCAAGCGGCCGATCTTGGTGGAAATTTTGATCCTCAGGCCATTGTCGAAGGGTTATTTAGCGACGAGTAAACTTCTTGCAAAATGTGAAGCTTGATTCAGGCTGTCTTATTCCTCTCCTCCGAGATTGGACCAATCTTGAAGATTGGTCCAATCTGGGTTAACAGCTAGCGGCGGTGGACTAAAAGACCCCGTGCTTACTCCTTAATCCGAATCTACCCGATCGGCAAGATCACCCATAAAATAAGGCAAAATCACCATCAAAAATATGAGGGCCAACAAAAGACACAGCGGCGCAATTTGATTGATCGTTGAGAACGAAATCGTCGACAGAATCGGTCGGGATAATTCGAACATCACCCATAAACTCATCAGTAATCCACCAAATAAGGTTCTCATGCGCCCGCCCTTGTACACAATTCTGTCGTGAGTAAACTGATATCGAAAAGGCAGCTTTTGATTAAAGAGCGGGGCTAAAGTAAAACTTCTGTATTGCACGCGCATGGCGGTCGCCGTCCGCATTTCTAACACCCCAAGAACCATCAAATATAGACCGGCAAACAATCCAACCCACAACATAAACGTATACGGTTGAACGAGCGACAGGGTAAGGGTAAACAACCCTAAAAAAATATGTGGGACAACAGAATAAAATGTTACGATCCATCTCTTATGCGGATGCCTTGCTTCAAAATCCTCTCGCCAATCCCATCTGGCATGCTGCAGATAAGCTAAATGGGGGGCAATCAAACCGCCCCCAAAAAGCAGAAAAATACTCATACCAATAAATAAATTTTCTGTCATCATGAAATCTCCCTCAATCTAAAATACAAAAACAAATCGTTGGCCGTCGTAGACCGAATTGCCCGATAAACGGCAAGAATTGGTGAAATGTGTACGGCGGACAATGTTGCGTAGTAACGATCGGTTTCCCGGCCGGGGCGCGATAAAGCAGCCATCCACGGCCAAAAAAAGTATCGTCACTTATTCAATTTCAAATGAATACAGGGGGATTCCTTCAGGGGGGAAGGGGAGCGTTTCGATGTTTTTTGCGTTCTTTGTGTTTGTAAGCCATTTTTTCCGTCCCATTGTTTAATCACCCAATGTGAAAAACAATAACAACGAACAGAAAATAAAATACAACTAAAATAAGCTGGTTGTCAAGTAATTGATGATTGGTTCGATTGGTTCGATTGGTTCTTCTAAAAATCTAAATCTTTCTCACTTTATGTCAAGTCCCTGTGGTCTGTAGTCTGTAGTCTGTAGTCTGTGGTCTCCGGTCTTGGGGCGGTTTTTCCTTCTACCGGATGGTAAAAGACACGCTGCGTGTCGTAAGCAAAGTCGATATCGCTTCGTTCGGCAAAGGTGTCCAAAACCTCTTCCCAGATCGCCTGCTCCGAGCTGCGCCGTTGCCGAGGGTTACACAGGTACCGAAGGGTAAGCACCACTCCACTGCCGGCCACTTTGACATACACATTGGGGGTCAAATAATTCAGGTGAATATTCACCCCGCGGGCCGCTTCGCGAATCACCTTTTGCTCATCTGGTGATGGATGCAGGGAATGTCGATCGGCAATCTCAAAAAGCAGCTGTTTCGCTTCATGCCAATCGCTTTCAAAGGTGACAATGACCGGAACTTCGTTCCAAATATGTGGAATGCCGCTGGTGAAATTAATCATCGGCTGGGAAAAGACACACCGATTGGGAATGGTAATTAGGCGGCCGGTATTTTGGTCCGCATCCACCCAGCTTCGAATCTCCAGCACGGTCATATGAAACCAGTGGATGTCGATCACGTCCCCCGCCTTATCCCCAATTTCGATCCGATCCCCGACTTCAACCGGCCGTCTGGCCAGCAAATAAATCCAGCCTAGCAGATTTGCTATCACATCCTGGGAAGCGACGGCCAAACCGGCCGACAGCAGCCCCAAAAATGTTGACGCGGATTTTAACCCGCTGACCCAAATTAAGGCGATCAACACCCCACCAACCATCAGGCTCAAATACTCTGAAACCTTACGCCAGGTATAAATAGCCGAGGTGTTGCTGGTTGATTTTGTTACCAGACGAAGCGCGACCCGCCGCGTGATCCATATGAGAAGCAGCACGGCAACTGTTGCGCAAACGCGAATTAGAAAGTTCGGATCTTGGAAAAACTCATAGCTGTCTTGATTCAAACATAACCCCCGCAAACCATTTGGGTTCGTAAAACCCAAAATATTTTTGCATCATTCAAAACGCGGACGATTGGGAAAAAGTCGCCCTCCCACGCTACTGCAAAATGAAAAAAATGCCTGTTAAAAACCAACGTTTCAAGCAAGATTCTTAACCGCGGTTATAAATCTATTAATCTTTGAATTTACGGTTTCATACTTCAAGACGCCGTCGCCAAGAGGCAGCAGGTTGCACATCGCCACCATGCCGACCGTCATGTATTTCTGGCCGCATTCAAGCGGCGGACAGGTGGTCAAGATGAAACTGGTGTAGGGGCTTGGCTAGCCAAGCCCTTACCGATGTGGATTGGTTAAATCGCCCGTGGACCACCTTTCCCTTTAACTGACAAGGATCCCGCCAACTGACATGAAATTGTCGTTTGCTATCTAGGGGCTTTCATCTCTTCCAATCTGCCCTCCTGAAAGCAGCTTGATGGGATTCTTCACTCCGCTGCGCTACGTTCTGAATGACAGGTGGCTTGCAGCCGACCTGTCCGCCCCTGAACCCGCATCGGGGAGGGGATCTGATCACGTCGAAGAGGGTGCGATTGGGAAATCATGCCTCTATGGCTTTCAATCAATCAACGAACAGCACGCTATTAAATTTTTCATTTATGAAGGGGGATCCAAGAGTGATTTGGGATTGGTCGAATGGGGCATTGGATGCCCAACCGTTTGATGATCGGACACCACGGTTTTCCCTTCAACCGGGTGATAAAAAATGCGCTGGGTGTTATAGGCAAAATCAATATCCTCCCGCTCAGCAAACGCTTTTAACACATCTTCCCACACTTCTTCTTCAGAGCTCCTTCGACTGCGTGGGGTACACAGATAGCGCAGCGTTAGCACGATACCGCTTCCTGAAACCTTAGTGTAGACGGTTGGGGTAAGGTGAGCCATGCGGATATTGGCCCGGCGGGCCGCTTTATGAATCGTTTCTTCCTGCTCTTTGGTAGGCCGCAGGGAGTGTTGTTCAGCCAACTCAAACAGGATTTTTTTAGCCGCCAGCCAGTCACTTTCAAACGTGACCGTCACCGGCACCTCATTCCAAATATGGGGAATACCGCTGGAAAAATTGGCCAGCGGCCGGGTAAAAACAAAGCGGTTGGGCACGTGAACGAGCCGGCCGGTGTTTTGATCCGCCTCAATCCAGTTCCGAATCTCCAAAATCGTAAAATGAAACCAGTGGATGTCGATCACGTCTCCCGCCTGATCCCCAATTTCAATGCGATCTCCCACTTCAAACGGCCGTTTGGCCATTAAATACATCCAGCCAAAAAGGTTTGTAATGAGGTCTTGCAGTGAAATCGCCAGCCCGGCCGACAGCAAACCCAAATACGTTGAGGCAGATTCAAAACCGCGCAGCCAGATCGAGCCAATTAACAACCCGGCAACAAGGATAGCAACATATTCCGAAACCTTGCGCCACGTGTAAATGAGTGAGGTATTATCGGTTGTCTGCGTCACAATCCGAATAATCACTCGCCGTATCACCCAGATCAACACCAGGATGATTAAACTTTCCCCGACTTTGATTAAAAAGTCGGCGTTGCGCAAAAAACTAAAATCAATTTGCTCGATCATGTCTCTGATTGTACACCAAAAAAAAACGCCTTTGAAAGGCGCTTTTTAGGTTGGCTATAAAACATGACAAACTTACAAATGAGAAGCGATAAATCCTTCTACTTCCGAGCTGTTGGTCATCCGCACTTCGAGCAGCAACCCTTCATCACTTTGGGCCTGCGGCCGAATCAACCAGGGATCGCTGCTGTTTTGCAGCAGGGTTAAATCATGACGGTTGACTTCTTCATCACCCACCTGCTGAAGGGTCTGCATGATCGCCACCTGATGCGGTGAGGAAAGGGTGTGGACAAATTTTTCGGCCGCCTGAAGGTCGACGTTATGATCAACCAGAAGCTTTGTAGCATCCTCCGTGGCTGATGCATATGCCAGTTCCCGAACCTGCACAAACACCGGGCTGGGAAGCTCAAAATTCATCGATCCCTCGGCTTGATCCAGCTTAAATTCGCACGCCTGCATGAGCTGCTGATATAGCGCGCTGCGGCTTGGCAAAAGGGAAAAAAGATGCAAATCAGCTTCCGGCCGGGCGTGAAGCACCACGTCATCCTCTCGGATGTGGCCAAAATAGCGCCGTGGAATCGTCCCCTGCTCTTCCCAATGGAAAACAAACAGCGAGCTAGAAGCATATGCGCAGACGCCAACGGCCGTTAACAAGGTTGGATGCAAAGATAAGGCGCCATCGTCGTCCAAACGGGCCAATCCGCGGGCGCGCAGCGTGCGGCTGGCCACTAAATCGGCAATTCGACGGGCTTCAGAGGTTTGTAAATCGGTTGCCTCAGGATCTAATCCGGGGAGCGTTGCGGTTTGTAAAAGACCCAATACGAGCCGGAGTTCATCGCTGGCTAAAACGAGGTTTACTGTTTCCGGTTGTGATTGCTCTGTCATGACTGTTCCTTTTTTTGTTTTTAGCCTGTCGCTTCCGACTTTTCACACCAAGTCGGAAGCGATAGAAAATATGCTAATCGTCATCCCCCATCTTGCCGGTTACGGCTTTGCCAAAGAGGGCTACAAAGGGGCTGGCCGCGGCGATACCGAAGGGGATACCGCCCAGGCCACCGCTTTCGGCCGGTGCGGCCGCAGCACTTCCTGAACCGCCACCGCTGGAGAAAGTTGAAGCCGATGGGGTGCTGGGTGTCGAACCGCCGCCACCGCCACCAAATCCTCCACCTGGCGTGTAGCGCATGCCGCCGGTTGGGGTGGTCTGTCCAAATTGACCCGAAGTGGAGCCACCGCTGCCGCGAAAGTCACGTGGTGTGCTGGTTGGCTCGGTAATCTTGCCGGCACCTGAACCGGAACCAGAGCCACCGCCCGTTCCACCACCGGTACCACCACCGCTGCCGCCGCCGGTACCACCGCCAGAACCTGCACCACCACCCAAATCACTTTCGCCTAAGCCACCGCTGCCACCGCCTGTGCCGCCACCAGAGCCGCCCAAGCCGTCTGTCACGCCGGAAAGCCAATCTTTGGGAATACCGTAATCGTTGTGGCTGCCGCCGCTGTATCCGCTCGTGACCCCATCAAGCCAGTTGTGGGGAATGCCGTAATCGTTAACGTTGCCAGATGTATAGCCGTTGAGGGAGTCGGTTACGCCAGAGAGCCAGTCGCGGGGAATGCCGTAATCGTTTCCGCCGCCGAAGCCGCCAAATGCGCCTCCCCCGAATCCACCACCAAAGCCGCCAAAACCTGAGCCGCCAAATCCTCCGCCAAAGCCGCCACCAAAGGCGCCGCTGCCAAAGGCATTGCCAAAACCGCCGCTGCCGCCGGCCATGCCGCCACCAAAGGCACCACCACCGCCGAAACCGCCGCCAAATCCACCACTACCACCAAATCCACCGCCGCCGCCTGCGCCGCCTACGCTGAAATCTTGAGGCAGAAGTCCCATCTTTTTGGCCACGTCAATAATATTTCCAAGCTTGCTGTCAATCGGTGAAAAACCGCCGCCGCCCCAGGCCCCACCTGAGCCAGCCCCGGCACCACCACCTGCGCCGCCACCGATGCCAAAAGAGGTGCCGCCGTTGGTAAAAGTACCACCGCCGAAGCCGCCACCTGCACCACCGGCCGCACCATTGCCGGCAAATCCGCCGCCAGCGCCTGCGCCACCGCCAAAACCACCGCGGCCGGCCCCGGCACCACCGCCTGCGCCGGCACGCATTGGAGAAGATGCTTCTTCCTGGGCCTGATCCATGAGCTGCATAATTTGACGCGTGACCGCATTGGCCTGACCTAACGCCTCAATCAAACGGCGAACGGCCGGAATCATCACGCTTTCCATCTCATCGATAAAAGCGTCTGATCCCTTTCCAACCCAGCCACCACCTTTGAGTGAATCAAAGTTAGCAATTACTTTTTTCAGCATTTGCTCCTGAATTTGGCTGTGTTTGTCAAATGTACCGGCAATTTGCTCTAATGCTTCGTTGTCAACCCGAATTACGTCTGCGCTCATTGAAAGTTTCCCCTTAAATCTAGCTTGTCATGAATATATTATTATTGTCATCTTTCCCGGTTTAATTGTCGTTCAAGCCCACAACGGCCGCTTCATCAACCGAATAACCACAATTTCATTGCCCACTTCACTGCCACCACATAAGCTATTCAACGCCTAAATTTTAATGTAGCTAACCACAACCCTGTCATTTGCTTTACTCAGCGAAGTAATCTAGGTTACAAATTGGCAAAATTAGAAAAAATCGGGTGGTTATCCCCATCATTTAAGCTGGACGCGTCAAAAACTTGAGCGAAATACCGCTGCGCTCTAAATAAATAACGTCCCCGTGGGCCAGAGGAACCGCCTTAGTGGTGACAATGGTTTGATTGCCGTCTTCATGACGAACCGATGTCGGATTTTTTGACATCCCTTCGATCATAAAAGTGCCGTTGGCTTCGATAATTCGGGCATGACGACGAGAAACCCTCAGCCCGGTTTTGTGATTTTGCAGGTTGACGGCCAGCCAATCGTCATGCCCCTGGCTTTGATCCGGCCGGCCAATTACCGAGGGCTGCCACCCCAGACGATAGACAATACCGTCCGCAACGTCGCGCAGATAAGCCGGTTGTGACAGTGGTTTGGCACCGGATGGCAAACCGATTTCCGGCTCAACCAAACGCAAGACCGACCCGTGGGAAACCAGTTCCCCCAGCGGCCGATCCGCCAGCAACGGCCCTTGCCCTTCAACCACTAAGTTGTAGTGATCGGGATCTTGCGTCAGGTACTCTAACTCTCGAAACTCATGCAATATCGCATCGACCAATTCGGGGGCGGTGAGCGTTGGCAGGGCTAATGCCTTTTGCTTTGATTTTTCAAAAACGTCTATAAATAATTCTAATCGTCGCGACTGCGTCATCGTTCCAATTCTCCTGATTTTGAAGGCTGCCGTGTTTATTGGTGGATTGGTTTATTAGTTTATTGGTTTATTGGTTATTAAAATCGAACTAGGCCGATTACTCTCAACCAAAAAACCCTATACCTAATACCCTTCACCCATTACCTAATAAACTCCTACTACCTTAAATTTCCACTAAGACTCACTTCCGTTTTGCTTTTGTTTTTCTTTCTCTTTTTCGCTTTCATTATCATTTTGGCTAACTTCAGGGAAATATCCTTCGGCAGCGTTGATAATATCGTCGTCGGTTGTCCCAAAGAAGGAGGCATCGAGATTTGATTCGGCCGTCAAAGCGGTTTTGACAAAAGTCATTAAAACCGATTTGTTGGTGTTAATCGTCGCCGCTTCTTTATCGCCGTTGGCTTCTTTGATGGCGATACGCCGCATCAGGTTGATGACGCGCTGCATTTCTTCATCCACTACGCCACCGGCACCGTCTTCACCGCCTTCACCCAGGGCCGGATCATAATCGCTCCAGGTCACCTTTTGGTCGGCATCGTACACCTCAAGCACCTTGGCCATCCACACATCACGGGCCTTGACCGCCTTTTCTTCGTCATCGTCCGGATCAACCAGTTCAATTTTGACATCCAGGCCGTCATAAGGAGTGGCCACCTGAATCATGGTCGTCTGTCCCGATTTGACGATAAAGCCACGACCGGTCGGTAGTTCCTTTCCGCGTAAAGCGGCCGGCCGCTTGGTGGCCCGCAGCGTATCGATCGCCTGGGCATTTTTGAGACCAATGCCAAAGTTGGATCCTAATACGCGCCGCTTCAGCTCGCTAATCCCACCGTCAAGGGTTCCGGCAATCACAAAGTGCAATCCATCCCGGCCGTAACGCCGCGCCAGACCGGACAAATCATTGGGCAAATTGCGATTGGTCGATATTTCATCGCTAAAATCGTCAAAATTGTCGATGATCACAAAAATGTCTTTTTGCTTCTCTTTTTCCAAATTGGCCATCATCAAACATTCCGCCTGCAGACGAGCGGTCACGCGCTCGATGTCTTCCAGTTCATACGCCACATCAAGGACGTGAGGCAGTTCTATCAATGTTCGATCGCCACCATACTCGGCAAAGCGACGCTGAACATCAAAAATGACAAACTGCACCTTTTCCGGCGGATATTGCAGGCTGAGGGTAAAGATCCAGTTGTAAAGAGCGGTTGATTTACCCGATAACGGCGGCCCGACAACGGCAAAGTGGGGGCCGGCTCGCCGCAAATCAAACAAAGCAGGCTGCAGCGAGCTATTTTCACCCATCAAAGCCTGAATGCGATGCGAGGTCGGTGTTTCTTCCATCAGCTTCAGAAGCGGTACAATTTCCGGCAAAATGTCGACCGGTTCCGCTTTGTGCTTCCACCGCTTTGGCTTAGCCTTGACCACTTCGGCCATATTGGCCCCCAACAGTCGCAGCTCATCCCCTTCCTGCAGAGTGTCGCGATTGTCTTCTTCGTTAAAAATGCCGACCGGGAGCGCAATATGGAATTGCAGCGGCCGTTTACCCACGCGGATATAGCCGCGGCCGGGGATATCATCGATGTCAATCGCCCCACGACCCACAATGTCCATATAGCGATCTGGATTTCCCTGCTTAAAGGTAATGCGCTCGCCAAACAAATTATATAGCTTGCTCGGCATCGCATTGGGTGCATTTCCGGTGACGATAAAGGCCACACCGGCACTCGATGAGCGTCGAATCAGGGGGATAATTGTCGCTTCTACCAGCATCTCGTGGTTTTCGCGCAGCTCGGCAAAGTTGTCAATCGCCACCAAAACCGCGGGCAGCGCTTCTTTCGGGAACCGATCGTTGTATTCATAAAGGCTGGCCGCATCCACCTGGCTAAACAACAGCTGACGTTCTTCCACCAAACGGACCAGCTTGTCTAATAAGCGCTGCAGCCGCTCTTCATACGCTTCTTCATCGGCATAGATGATCGCTCCCACGTGGGGATACTCTTCCAAAGCCCCAAAGTTACGGCCGGCCAGATCGAGAATATAGGCGTGCAGTTCATCCGGAGAATGAGAGGCCGCCAGGCTGGTGATCACGGTCCGCAAAAAGGAAGTTTTACCCCACCCGGAGTCGCCAAAAGCCACCAGATGATTGCGCGTTAAATCAAATTGAAGCGGGTTCTGCTGCGCTTCATACGGATTATCGAGCAAACCAACTACCGGCCGCATCGCTTCCTCGCGCCAGTCAATCCCCTGCCACAGCTCGTCCGGTTCACCATTGAGCCAGTCATTAACGGCGGTCGTCAAGGTAAATGACGTGTTATTTTGGGCGTCAAACAAGACCGATTGCAGGCTAAACGTTTCCGGCAAAAAGCCAGGCCACGGTTTGCGGGCCATCTCATTGTTGTACAGATCGGAGCAAACATTCACAATCTGGTCAAACATGCGCGGCTCGTCTTCCGCTTCCGCGTCGGCAGGGACGACAATTTCATGCTCCGGCCATTCGACCGCAGCCTCCCGATCGTCCGGCATTTTCTCACCGGTCCACGACACCTGGAGCAGCTCCAGGTTTTCATTGCCGATTTGCAGATAACCACGGCCAGGAATCCCGTTGGGCAGCAGCGCAGCATCCGGCCGGCGCAGCATCTCGCGGCTGGTGTCCATCTCTTCCACCCGCAAACAGAGGCGCAGCTTGATATTGGCCCGCATCTGGTCGGAAACCCCTTTTGGCCGTTGGGAGGCCAAAATCAGGTTGACCCCCTGCGCCCGGCCGACGCGGGTGATCGAGTCGAGCTCCGCCCGATATTCCGGATTGTCGTCGATCATTTCTGAATACTCGTCGATAATCACAAAAAGATGGGGATACGGGGCATGGGTCAAATGCAGATTTTTCTTGCGATATTCCACAATATCTTTGGTGCCGGTCTCGGCGTTGAGCCCCTGACGGCGGCGCATCTCAGCGTTGATCGCCGTAAACATGCGGTTGACGGCCGATTTATTCAGGTTGGTGACGATATCAACCACCTGCGGCATCTTCTCAAACGGCACAAACGCCCCACCACCCTTGTAGTCAACTAAGACAAAATTCAGCACGTTGGGATCGTAATTCAAGGCCAAACCGCAAATCAAAGTCATTAAAAGCTCTGATTTACCAGACCCGGTACCCCCGGCAATCATGCCGTGAACGCCGTCTTTTTTCGCCTCCATTTCCAGCTCGCGATTGCGATTTCCGGAAGCAACCCCCAAAATCACCTTGAGCCAATCCGCGCTTTCGGCAGCTAAATTGTGTTCCCACGTTTCTTTTGTGACTCGGTAAAGTTCTTCAAGATACGGTTTTTCGGGGTCAAACCCGTAGGCCTCTGAGACCACCTGGCGGTAAAAAGACGCTTTAGGTAGGGCATCGATGCGCAGTGGCTCCTGGAATTTCTCTTCGCTGGCGGCCACGTACTCCTGCATCATTTTTCCATAATCGCGAATGAGACGCGCTTCCCCTCGAATCCGCCCTTGGTCATCAACCGCACCGGGTGGCAGAGCGACCTGGAAGCCCAGCGCCTGCCGGCCGACCTTGGTAAAACCACGACCCGGAATCTCTTCGATTTCCCCGATGTCACTCCCCACGATCGAGCGATAGCTCTGCGCATCGGAGAGCCGCAGAGTCAAACGCTCGGTGAAGAGGCTCAGCAGCTTGCTCGACAGCGTATTTAGCCGATCAACTGAAATCACAAAGTGCAGCCCGTAAGCCTTGGCCTGCCGCAGCAGGTTGACAAAGATTGAGAAAACGGAATCTTCATCAGGCTGCATGTCGCCGCCAAA
>JASJCR010000127.1 GCA_030065875.1 Ardenticatenaceae bacterium
AGGTAAAATTCTGCCCTTTATCGTTCCGACAGGCTCCCCTCCCCGTGTCGGGGAGGGGCTGGGGGAGGGGTAAAATGACCGTTAAAAGACCCACCCCCTAACCCCCTCCCGATTCGGGAGGGGGAAGTTGTTGAACTGAATGGCAGCTCATGCCTATCTTCCTACCATCGGCAGAAACAGCTCCTGATTGGCCGATCCTTCCAGCAGGGCGAAGTTGGTGAAGTGATCGATTTCCATTTTGACAAGACCCCGCTGCGGATCAACCACATACGATTCCGGCACCGTCCACTCGTTGGTGGTGGTTGAAAAGTATGCGGGTTTGACGTCCCACGGCTGCAGCCCAACCGCCGGTGGATCATATTTGAAGCGGATCAGCACGTTGTGGTTGAACTGCTCCTCGATAGGCCGGCCGCTTTCATCGCTGGCAAAAAAGGCATACCCATAGCGGATAATCCGCGCGTGATGCTGCTGCGGCAGGGCGGCCACCGGCACGATCCGCAGGGTGACCATTCCCTCGGTGGGCATCGCCCCGGCCGGGATGAAAATATGAGTGCCGTCACCCAGGTTGAGCCGCTGCGCTTCATCAGCCGGGAAGGTCACCGCCACCGGTGGCGGTTTGGGGAAAGGGCCTTCGAGCACCAAATTCTGGACTACCTCTTCCTCCTGCACGTCAACCACCGTGCGCACGCCCCAAAACTGAGTTTCGGTTTCAAACACGGCGCCTAAATGCCACTCCGCACCGGAAATGACGCCCAGCCTGTACTCGCCAACCGCTTGCTGGTCGTCGATCAGCTCCAGCGGGAAGCGGCCGACGTTAAATCCGCCGCGCTCGGTCCAGGTCCAGACCAGGGCGCTGCCCGCCTCCCCACTTTCAACCGCTAGGCGGCCGAGAATCGCCGCATTCGGCTCGCGGAATTTGAGCACCAGCCCCTCCACAACTTCATTGGGCCGCACGTTGACCAGCAGGTCAACCGGATTAATCCACCCCGGCCGGCCACCGGGTGCCAACACTCGATAACGGCCGTAGGGGACCGCAATCCGAAAACCACCTTCTTCGTCGGTCGTCGCGTGCAGGCGCAGATGTTTGACCTCTCCGGTTAACCCCTGAATCACCACAACCGTTCCGGCAAACGGCCCCCCGTCCGGGGTGAGTACCTTTCCACTTATACCGGCGTCTTTTTCGGTGACGAGCAGCGGCCAGGTTGATACTTTGCCCGATTCAACCGGGATAATGGCCGGGCCATTCAATTTGACATAATCTTCGGATGCGATCCTGAAATTGGTCCACCACAAACCGGCCGCCACCCGCATCGAATAGGTGCCGGTGTCCGGTTTGATACCGGTTGAAGCCCATTGGTCCCCGTTCCAGGCGGTCACCCGGCCGGGGACACCGGTCACCGGCTGACGATTTTGCCGTGGATCGATTAATGGGCCCTGGATCGCCCCATCGACTTTGCGCACCGGCACGCGTATATCCGCCGTTTGCCCCGATTCAACCGAAACGATTACCGGATCAAGGGCCGTGTACATCGATCCCGGAGCTAAGTCAACGCTGACTTCGTATCGACCGGCCACGACGTGAATGCCAAATTTGCCGTCGCGTATGGGTGCACCGTTGCGAAAGGCCGGGTCAGTCAGGCTGACGGCCATCGCCCAGCCGTGAACGTCTTCAACCAGATTGCCGTTTTCGTCAACCAGCACGCCGGAAATTTTCGCATCGGCCGCCAGGAGCTTGAAGTCAACATCCTTGATGGTTTCACCCGGACCAATGCGCACAACCTTTCCATCGCCCTGATAGAAATACGGCTGATCCGGCCGCGGGGCGGGGGTTACGTGCCAGGTTCCGGCAAATACCTTGAGGGCATACCGGCCATCCGGCCCGCTCCTCGTCGAATACATGTCAGCCCGCTGATTTTGCCAGGCGATCACCGGCACGTTGGGAACCCCGTTGCCGTTCTGGTCGACCAGCCGGCCGCTGATAACGGCCGTCCGCGCCAGCAGGGTCAGGGTACCCAGATCGAGTTCTTCGTTGGGTGACAGAGAAATTGGATCTACTTTCGGTCCGGCAAAGCCATCATGCAGGGGATGGACAATGACGTCGTACCGCCCGGCCGGCAGCCTGACCTTAAACTCGCCGGTGCTGTTTGATATGGTCGTGCGCACACCCATTCCTTCACCGTTGCGAAAGCCCACCACAACCGTAAACGGAGGCACCGACCCATCCGGCAGTTCAACCTTGCCCTTAACCACGGCCGTGGCCCTCACGACGACAAAATTGACCTCCTGCTGCTCCGGCAGGTTGTTGCGTTCAAATTCAACCGTTTGCGGCTCCTGCGGATAGACCCATCCGGAAGGATCAGAACCATCGGTCGGCTTTACGGTAATCGACCACAAACCGGGTCCCAATTCCAATTTATAGCTCCCATCGGCCTCCGTCAGGGTCGAGACCCGGTACGGCCGGTTGACCTGATAGGCGATAACCATTGCCTGATTTACCGGCTGCCCATCGCGTGTCTCTACCGTCCCATACACCACCTTGCCCGTGGGCACAACCGTGGCGATTGGTCCTTCGTCATCGGCGACAGCCAGATTCAGAAAGGCGAACGAGGCAAATAACAGTCCGGCCAAAAGGCCAAAAAACAGGGTCATCGATCTTTTTTTTACCAGTTGCATACAGCACCTCCTTATTGATCAATAAAAATTGCAACCAAGAATTTTCCCCATCCCCCAACCCCCTTCCCCAAGGAAGGGGGCTATCTTTGGTAGAAGTTGTCCGGGGTGGGGGCAGATTGTTGAATCAAGGCGTCCTTAATGCTGCCCGCACGGGCGCAGTCATCTAAATCATTTAATTCACATAATTTGTGGTCGTGAAGTAACTGGAAAATTAGGGAGGCTGATTCCCCCCACCGCTGTTCGACCCATCCCGCACCGGCGTCGGCGTTGGCGGTTTATCATTCGGTTTGGGGGTGGCCGTTGGATTCCGCTGCGGCGTCTCCGTTGGCCGCACGTTGGCCGGATTGGTCGGGGCGAGATTAGGTGTTGGGCTGGGCAGCTGATCCGACGGCCGGGTCGCAGGTGGCTCAGTTGGGACCCTCGTCGGCTCTACCACGGGAGTGCCTACCGGCGCCGGTGTATACTGGGCAGTCGGGCTGGGCACATCATCCGGCCGTTTGGTTGGCGTGACCTTATCTGTCGGTCGCGGGGTCGGCGTCACGTCACGCGTGATCTGCGCGGTGGCGGTGGCTTTAATGGTTGGCTCGGCGGTCGGCCGTGTCTCCACGGTGGCTGATGGCGTGGCGGTCGGCCGAGCGGTTGGTCGGCGTGTGGGTGTTTCCTCGGCCGGGCGAGTTGCTTCGACCGTCCTCGTTGGCGTGGCGCTGGTGACCGGGAGAAGCGGCCCGCTATTCTCGGGCGGCCCCATAATTTCGACTGCGATAATCGACCCGTCCCTTTTAACTTCAACCGTGACCGCAACCGTTTGCCCAGGCTCTAGCGTCTGTTCGACCTGGGCTTCTTCTGTGACCTCAACAGCAAGACCGCTTAACACCCACACGCCGGCCTCTTTTTCTTCTATGACGCCCTGGAATTCAACTTTGGCTGATCGACCGGCGGTTTGCAAAGCTTCAATTTCCGCCAGCCGCGCCTGATTAAAGCGCTCGGCCAAAGCAGACCGGCCGTCCTCATCAAAGGTGAGAGACAAACGAGTTTCTTCAATTGTGCGTTTGACCGGGTAAAAGGGCTCGCCAGGCAGACTGCCGGCGGCCGCACTCGCTACCAAGCTTCCAGAAACGACGATCACCATCGCCATCACCGCAAACCCCTGAGCGAGTCGTCCTCTTAGAGTGCGTCTGGCGGTCGGCACAGAAGAAAACCAGCCCCAGCCATTGAGAAAAGAGAGCCAACCTGGAGATCGATCATTTGCGCTTTGATCGTCAAAAGCCGCCATCATTATCTCGAAGTGACGGCTGGTCATCTCGACGGCCGGCTCCAGCGCGGGCAGCTGCTCGAGATCGGCGGACAGCTGTAAAATCGGGCGCAGCTCGGCCGCTTCGGCCGGGTAAGCGCTCAGGCAATTTTCTACCGTGTCTCCCCCGCGAATTCGTTCGATACACATATCGAGGATTAAGGTGATGTCAGGCTGAGCCATGGAGCACCTCCCCGGATTCTCTAAGCGTTTGCCGCAGTGCGGTGAGCGCGCGATGCTGCAAAATGCGAATCGCCCCTTCAGTTTTCCCCATAATTTCAGCTACTTCGCTGTTGCTCAATCCCTCGATAAATTTAAGCAGGATTACCTCACGCTGGGGGTCGGAAAGAAACGGCATGGCGGCCAATAAGCGCCGCTGGCTGAGCCGCGTCTCTGCGATCTCTGCCGGGGAAGACGCTTGATCAACCAGCTCTTCCGGCAGCGTTTCTAATTGGCGTTTCTTTTCCTGTCGATAATGCATTTTGACGATATTCCCGGCGACGATATAGAGCCAGGCCAAAAACGGCCGGCCGCGATATTCATACGTCTGTATGCGTTTGACCATGGTGACAAACACTTCAGCGGTGAGGTCATCAGCCGCGGCCGGATCCCCCACGCGAAAAGCGACGTAGCGATAAACGCGAGCGTGGTACGCCGCATAAAGCGCCCCGATTGCTTCCCGGTTGCCCTGCTGGGCCGCTTGAATCAGCTGCTTGTCATCGATCATGAATCGCGTTCCTGTCTTCTATGAAGCTTAATGCATTTTGGCAGGATTTGTTACGCAATTCAATAAGGTGATAGGTGCTGGGTGTTGGGTGTTGGGAAATAGATGTTGGAGAGTCGGGGCATGGTGCGGCCGAAAACACCCACTATTTAGAGTATCTGGAAGTGTTGATAATCTGCTAAACTGTAGAGGCAATTTCCTTGAAGTTATCACAGGCTACCAACGCACTCTTCGAATAAATAATAAAAGTTGCGACCTTATGACGCAGCCAAATATTGAGTTTTTATAATTAAACACCAATATAGCCGCGTCATCCTCACGCAGGTGGGAATGGCAAATCTGTTTTGAAATTCGGTTCTTATCTGCATTTATTTGTAAATATTCAATATCGCGTTTCGGCTCCTTGGCTGATGAATTTTGGAAGTTTACAAAATAGTTCGTTTATAGAATCTTTAAGTGTTTCCACAGCCCTAGGACCCCCTGTCATTCCGAGCGAAGCGAGGAATCTCGTCAAGTTACGTTCAGGCCTAGCTGGCCGAAAATAGAAGCTCTTCTCCTCTACCAAAGGGTGATTTTACTGAAAATTGACGGGATTCTTCGCTTCGCTCGGAACGACAGAAATTTATCGGAAATCAGCTTGAAAACCGTATTTATTCAGTGGATCTAACAAAATTTAAGGAGTAACAAATGACAAGGCGCAGGCGACCAAAATGGCAAACCCAATTGAGAAAATTCCAGCGGCAGGTAGGGGCAATCGTCAAACCGATTTGGCAAAGAACGGCCGTTTACAATGCGGTCATGATTGCGGCCGCCGCTTTACTTTTTTACTGGCTGCTGCAGCAGGCTTTTTCCGCTTACTTTAACTGTAACTACCTGATCCGGGATTCGCTGGATATGCCGGGCTTTGTCTGCTCCGGTAGAGATTTTACGGTGGTTAGAATCCCCGGTCTAAATTCGGTTATGAATGGTCCGCTGGAGGGTATTCGTCGCTTTATTCTTTGGGCGGTTCTCTTTTTCTTTATTGTGATCAGCGGTTACGCCACGTGGATCATTCAAAATATGAGGAAAGTGGTCAAGCTGATCAAGCTGGACCGTCAAGAGTGGAAAGCGGTTGGATCAACCATGCGGGTGTTTATCTCGATACTGGTTTTACTCAACGCCGCGTTCTTTGTTTACGTGATGTTCTAAGTGAATCACTATTAAAAACGGCCGCGGATTGACACAGATTATCCCGGATATCTCTTTATAATCTGCGTAATCTGCGATCTTTTAGTTCACTCCCTCAGGGGCGGACAGGTCTTCAATAACCTGATTTATCGTTCGCGGCTCCCCTGTCATCCTGAGCCCTTCGACTTCGCTCAGGACAGGCTTTGCGAAGGATCCCGCCAACTGACATGAAGGTTCACCCCTACGGGGTCTGGTGATGTATTTAAATTTCGGGACGGTTAATCTCCTGATTGAGCAACACCTTCAACATAGATGATGGCCTGGAGGACGATCTCGCTAAAAGTCTCTCGACTAGAGGAACCATAGGTATCGAACAGCGATCTTTCTCGCGGCGGGTTATCCCAGGGATCGAGAATGATGTAATCATCCTCCTCGCGCGCCACCAGCAGCACATAGTGAGAGTCCCCAGGTTCAAGCGGCGTATCTGGCGTGAAATCAACCTGGATCGGTACGGGAATCCCTTCTGCGAGCAGGATGTCGATGCGCTCCTGCAAAAACTCATCCTCAGTAAAATCAAAGGCTCCTTCATAAAAAGCCCCGATGCCGAGCGTCTCCAGGGCGGCTAAGTCGAGATTTGGCCCCTCAAACGCCCCGTTAAGCACAAAGTTCACATTAAGCTGGGCCGGGGTTAGCTGCACGCCAAAGCGGCCGGTCAGCATCGAGTAAGTTGTTAATAGGGCCCCTAATTCCTCAATATTGAAGGGGGAACCCGATTCACCCAACCTCATATTTCGCCAAAGCACGTCGCGCTGTGAATAGGCAGTAACGTCCGCCAGCAGCGAATCCGGCACCTGAATACGGGCAAAAAATTCTTCGCCAAAGAGATTCCCCTGCGGGTCCTGGAGCTGCCACAAGGTTGAAACGATCGTCTCGCCGGTGAAAGGGGCTTTCATCGGTAGTGAGAGATCGGCCGCTTCGCCCGGCTGAACGGCCGGCACCGGATAAGAAGCCAGCTCTGACATCAGAGTTTCCCCTACAAAGATAAGGCAATACCCATCCCCCCAGGCGGTTTCACCAGTATTTCTGATGCGCCAGGTTTTTGTGAAGTCGGCCCCTCGTTCTATCAAGACCTCATCGGGAATCGTTACGTCGGCCAAGAATTGCGCATCTTGCACGCCGCTAACCGCCTCGCCACTAGGCTGACATTCAGCGGCACTCCGATCTGCTGCTGAACCTGCGGCCGATGTGCCCGGAAAAGGATCCACGTTGTCCTGGATCCCATCCCCATCGGTATCCGGGTTTGTTGGAAGTATACCCAGCTCCAAAGCCTCTGTGCCATCCGGCAGGGTATCCCCATCCGTATCTTCATTTAGAGGATTTGTCATGTAAAGCTGTACTTCGTCGCCATCTGATAGGTTATCGCCATCCGTGTCTGGATCGAGCGGATCGGTGCCAAACACCTGAACCTCATCCCAGTCCGACAAACCATCGTCATCGCTGTCCGGATCGTTGGGATCGGTGCCCAGATCGATTTCCGCCTCATCCGAGAGCCGATCGGCATCGCTGTCCTGGACATCGGTCACGGCCAACAAGGAGAGATTCCACAAGCGAATGGACTCACCGTCCGTAGAAGAAGCCAGAAATTGCCCATCGGGCGAAAAGGCGACCGACGAGATCCAAAAAACGTGTCCAGTTAACATCAAGGGATCCGCACTTGGGTCCCGTAAATCCCACAGGTGGATCGTTTGGTCAGCACTCCCAGCACTCCCGGAGGCCAGCGTTTGCCCATCGGGCGCAAAAGCCAGCGATGAGACCCAATCTCCGTGACCGATGAGCTCCACTGGTGTGGAAATCGGATCGCTCATATCCCACAGCGAAATTCTCGCACCCTCGCTACCAACGGCCAGGGTCTGCCCATCGGGGGAAAACGCCACCGATCTAACCGTTTCTTCAATGGCAATCATTAACGGCTCGGCCGTAGTATCGCTCATGTCCCACAGCCGGATCGTGCCGTCTTCGCCGCCGGAGGCCAGAGTCCCTCCATCCGGAGAAAATACAATCGACCGGACACTGTCGGTATGACCGGACAGGACCGCTATCTCCGGAGGGGCAAATCCTGAAATATTCCACAGCCGGACGGTGCCATCGGCCGAAGCGGAAGCCAGAAGTTGGCTTTCCGGGGCAAATGCCAGCGCCAGCACCTCCGCTTCATGCCCTCTCAGAATGGTTGGGCTGGACTGCGGCGCTGGGGCAGCTTGGGCAACAGACAAAACGCCACCCTGCGGTCGATCAAAGCCGGATTCTTCCAGGTTAAAATCCCAGAGTCGAATATTGCCGTCCGCCATGCCGGAAGCCAGCTTGCGGTTATCCGAAGAAAGGGCAAGGGATAAAATCTCCGATTCGCTGCCGGTGACAACGAGCGGATCGCGGCCTGGATTGGAGGCCGTGAGGTCCCACAGGCGAATCGTACGATCTCGAGAAGCGGAGATAAGCGTTTGGCCGTCCGCCATGAAGAGCACCGCTGAAACTGAATCTTCGTGACCGGTAAAAACGGTGACCGCCGGCCGGGTAGGGATTGGTCCAGCCGGCACCGTTGGCGATTGCGTTGGGATAGGGGTCAAAACAGAAACGTCCGCCACGGCCGAAATCACAAACGAGGTCAGGCTGGGATACCGGTTTTCCTGTCCCTGCTGAATCGCCTGGTTGAACTGGCTTAAGATTTGCAGCAGCGCCGGCTGATCCAATATAAAATTGCGCACCAGCGACCAGCGTGTCGACGGCCGGTGAAAGGCGATCTCGAGCGGCCGAGGCGTTCCCGTAGGCCGCGGCGTGCTGGTAGCCACGACCGAGGTAGGGGTTGCAGTTGGCGAGAAAATCCGGCAGCCAAAATCATAGGTATAGCGCACGGCATCTTCATTTTCGACCGGGACCACGGACCCCACAACGAGGTAAAGCCAGCCGGTGTAATCCGCCTCAAAAGTGACCAGACTACTGACATCATCTGGGGCCCGGTTGTCATTTCCGGCGATCCCGTCCCCATTTTGATCGTATAAAACCAGGTTGGTATCGCTAAACAGGGACAAATTAAGCGTTTCGCACTCGTAAATTTGCCCTTCACGCACCTGCATTTTATAAAAATCAGTATCCGGACCATCCCCTCTCAGCGGTACAAAATTCAGGCCCGCCAGGATTTCATCTGCGGCGATTAAACAGGCGGTTTCAATATTGGAATTGTCTTCACAAAAATCTGCCCCCACAACCATCGTGGGCGTTGCTGTCGCCGTTGGCGCTTCCTCTACCGGCACCGGCGGTACGCTGACCGTGCTGGTCGCCGTCGGGAGGGAAAACGGGGTCGAAGTTGGTGTAAACGTGGGCGTGTTGGAGGGCACCGGCGTGGCGGTGCGGCCGGGTGGTGGGGGCAGCGAGGTGTCCCCCAGAGGAGAGTCGGCCAAAATCGCCTCAAAATCATCGAGCGCCGCTTCGTAAGATCCCAAAAAGGTCAACGCCTGCCCCCTTTCAAAAAGGATAGCCGGATTGCGAATGAACACCGGCTCGGTTTCTCCCCAATCCCAGCGTTCCCCCTCGGCCGTCCACGGCGTGGCTTCGTTGGGCTGAATGGCTCCGAGGGCCACCGAATAATATTCAACCGCGCGTTCAAAATTACCCCCCTCCAACGCCGCCCGCCCGTGCAGCCAAAAATCAATTTGCAAGGCCAGATCGCGGGCCGGCTGGTGATCCGGAAATGTCTCCAGACCTCTTTTCATTTCGCGCAGCAGCCAGGTTGAATTGGCATCTTCAATATCGGCTAGGGTGACAAACATGCCGTTAATGACTTTGACCAAACAGTCTGGATTGTCGCCGTAATGTTCGGGATCGTACAGCCCGGCCTGCAGCTGCCACGAGTTGTTAAGACTCATGGCGTCGATCGCCCGATCATCAAAGGCGGCGCCAAACCCCGGCGTGCGCCAGCGGCAAAAAATTGCCTGCATCGCCTGCGCTCGCTCGGCCGGGTCTTCTGAGCGAGCCAGAGTTTCAAAGGCGGCGTTGGCTTGATTAGGTCGAATGAGGGTTTCGTCGATCAACAGCCCAACCAGCACAATCATCAAAATCGCCATCGCCGAAATGACGTATAGGCGGATATCGGTTGTCTGGTTATCTCGGACCCATTTGAGATCAAAAATCTGATGATAAATGCGGTTGCGTACGGCTAGCCGGCCGTTTTTGACTTCGACCAGGCCGGAGAGCTTGAGCCGCCCCTGCTCTCGCGAGTTCCGGTCGTCACCAATGCGATTTCCCTGGTGAATTTTTTTGTACAGGCGCAGCAGACGATCCCGTTCAAGCGATGACAGGATGAGATCGCTCACAAATTGAATATTGGTGTCTTTTTCGGCTGAATCGGCCAGAAACTTACTCTCAACCAGGTCGTCGATCGCTTTATTTGGCCAGCTGTTTCGCGTGGAATCAGCCAGCTCCTTGCACAAATTTTGCGTCAAATAGGGGTGACCGTCAGTCCAGTAGTGAACGCGATTAAAAATTCGCTGGGCCTCAGCCCCGAATCGGCCGGCCAAGCCGTTGACCAGCGGGCCGGCGTCCGACGGGGAAAAATCGTTCAGGACAATTTCCTGGCCGATATTAAACGGCGTGCGGTTTTTATCTTTTATTAAATCAATCGGTGACGCAACCCCCAGCAGCACAAAGCTCACCCGTTCCAGCGCCTCTGTTCGCGCCCGTTCGTTGTAAATCGAGCGAATCGCGGCAAAAAAATCGTCGCGGAAGTCAATTTTTAGCGTGCTGTCAATCTCATCGATAAAAATAACCACTTTTTCCGACACGTGGTATTCGACAACCAGGCGAATAAACTCCACAAAGCGCTGCGGAGGTGGGATATCCTGCTTTTTCCACCAGGCGGCCGGATCAATTCTCAGAGATAAATCTTCCCGTATGCGCGACAGCAGGCCCAAATACCAGGTATCCAGATCATCTGCCTGAACGGTACCGATCCCGGTCAGGTCGATCACCACTGTCCTAACCCCTTGCTCGCGCAGCCGTTTTTCGGTCCGAATCATTAAGCTCGATTTGCCCATTTGGCGCGGAGTCAGGACATAGCAATATTCCCCTTCTAGCACGCGAGACAGTAGATCGCGATCAGCCTGCCGTTCGACGTAAGAGGGCATGTTGGCCCGCAGGGTTCCCCCTGCTTGAAAATAGCGGCGGGGTCTGGAAGTCATCTCAGGTTAATTTCGCCTGGAAATATTGTCTGTACAGCTGACAGCGACAGCGATAGGCGTGTCCGGACCCGATAATAAGCCCGGCGCGCATGAGTCGATAAAGCGCTCGATCATCATCGCATCGGCCCAATCGAATCACCTCACGCATCGCCTGTAGAAGTTCGGGGTGATCTTGTACTCCCCAGAGCTGCCGTCGGAGATGATCCCCAAATGGACCATCATCATTGGCGGCCGTGCGCTGAATCTCCATCCAGCTCTTCTTCTCTTTGACTATCTCAAAAAAGCATTTGCGCCATAAATATGGCTGGCCACCCAGCATGTCAACAGCTTCACGAATTTGATCGTCGGTTAGAGGAGCACCATGGGCTTCATTGAGCCACTGCACCTGATTGTTTGTAAAATCATGCAGCTCAATCCGTAATCCAACGTTAAAGGGTGACTGGCTGACATCGTCAATCAGTAAATAAGGTTCAGTGGAAATCACCAAGACCAGATTGAGCAGCTCCCACTCTTCGTGACGCGCTCGCCGATTGTGCCACGAGCGGACCAGACCAAAAATATCCTGATAATAATCGGTCTTGAGCAGTTCATCTGCCTCGTCGATCGCCAGTACCAAAGGAGTCTCAAGCTGGCTCAAAACCACGTCCTGCATAAATTGGGTTAGTTTATCTTGATCCGCCAGAGGCCTGTCCCAATATTGATCTACCTCAGCGGCCGCTATCCCCATTTCGTAAGCGATTTTATCTGCGAGGATGCGCAAAAAAGATCCCTTGTTGGCCAGCTGCCGGCCGCCAATCGCCTGAAAATCGAGAAAAACCGTTTGCAGCCCCTCGTTCTCAGCGTGATTTACAGCCCGGACCAGCAGCGATGTTTTTCCGGTTTGTCGCGGCGCCCGAATGGTGATTGTTTCTCCCCAATCGGTTAACGCTTCGCGCAGGCGGCCGTCTTCCGGACGCTCCACATAGAGCGTGTCACTCATACGCACCGCCCCACCGGGGGCGCGAAGGCGTTTCAGGATACGCGGGTCAAACGAGGGAGACGGGCGCTCTACAAGGGCGGGGTGGGCCGCGTTTTCCTCTGCTTCCTCCGGAGTCGGGGAAATCGCCCGTTTGTTAGCCAATTCACCCTGAATCGCTGCCAAAATTTCCTGGGCAACCGCAGCCTGATCTTCTTCGCTTTGCCAGGTTACATATTGAAACGGATTGAGGAAGGCATCAATCGCGTACGGCAGCATCCCATTCAAGTTCATGCGCACCGGTAAAATAAACGGCCGTCCAGTTTGCTGCCGGTGCTGGTAGGCACGATAAATTTCCGACTGCAGCATCTCAGATTGAACGGAGTCGGATGAAAGCAGGGCGATAAAAAAATCAGCCTGTCGGATATTTCTATCGATCTCTTTTAACCAATCTTCACCGGTTCGGAGCGTTAAATCAATAAAAACTTGATGGTGCGAAGCTTCCAGGGTTTGCTGCAAGAATACCGCCAGCCGCTGATCGGCCATTGATGGGGTGTGCCGCTTATAGCCGATAAAAATCCTGGCGGATTGATCGCCGGCCATATCGGGCAAGGTTGCCGGCCGCGGTGGCGTCATATGGTAATGGATGTGTTGGATCAAGTCGCGGCCGATAAACTGCCCTCCTTTCAAAGAGACATCGCGACCAACCATTGATCCACCACCGGTTTCGATGGTTTGGGATCGATCCTTTTCCTCAGCCATATTCGCCTTTCTTTGTCCAGGCTCGGGCACAACAGATACCTTCATTATACGAATAAACCCAAAATTTTAAAGCGATTTCGGCTTTCTTGCGGAGCAAATATTAAATTTTCAAATCCAATGTCCTCCTTTCAGAGTGTAAAATGATTGCATCCTCATCATTTGGCCGGGATTAATTGTATTTTGAAGCCATTTGGGATCGCCGCTGCAGCTCTTTTTCCAGGCTGACCTCACCCTGACGCATCGCCCAGTGGTGATTAGCAGAAAAGATCGGCTTGAGCAAAAAGGACAGGTATTTTAGCATCGGCTTCTCCGCCTGAATCCGCCAATCGTAGCGGATATTGACAAAATCCCCGTCCTGAACAAAGGTCCAGATGCCTTCCCCAACAAAATCTCCCCACGCTTCGAGAGAAAATCCAAACGGATGGTGATTTTCGGTAACGCGAAAGTGCCAGCGCAGCGTATACGGCAGCCACCCTTTGGTGTGCAGAGACACAACCTTGCCAATCCCATTTTCGTCTCCGGCTTCAACTTCCTGGACATTCAGATAAACGGCCGGCCACCAGCGCACTAGATCAGGCGCATTACCTAAAATTTGGCTAATTTCTTCACAGGTGCTCCGCACCCGCCAGTGGGTCACAAATTGATAATCGTTGCTGTTCATGTTTTCTCCGTTTTTTACTTCTTTCCCCTACCCGACTCGGGTTCAGGGGACAGTCAGCTTGATCAATGAAAGAATGCGCCTCTCAGTCCGACAAATTCCCCCTTCCGTGTCGGGAGGGGGTTAGGGGGTGGGTCTTTTGGCACTCAACTTACCCCTCCCCTGTCCCCTCCCCGAGTCGGGGAGGGGAGCTTGTTGGTCCATTTCGAGGCAAATTTGTTATCTGTCCGCCCCTGAATCGTGTCGGGGAAGGGTAAAATACAATCAATATCACGAGTTTAAACACACCTCTTGTTCACTTTCCAGCTCATTTACTGTCCAAAAAGCGGCCGAATCGTTTATAATGCGGCCAGTGGCTGGCAATCAACAAAGAGTTTCACATCTATCAGCTCATTTTAGAGGCAAAAATGACGGGTTCATTAGGTGATCGACTAAACCAGGCTCGGGAGCTGCAGTTTATCGGCCGGGACGGAGAAATTAAGCTGGTGCGGGATTTTCTCACCGCCCCCGATCCACCCTATGCGCTCCTCTACTTCTTTGGACCGGGTGGGGTTGGAAAAACAAGCTTGCTGCGTCAAATCACTTCTTTTGCCCAGCAGCTGACAATGCAAATCGTTCAACTCGACGGCCGCAATCTGGACCCCTCACCCGCCGCTTTTCTGGGATCGATTCAGCAGCAGCTGGCGCTCTCAAGTTCCGACGGTTTGATCGAAGAGCTGGGTAAACAGCGCACCCTTTTGACCATCGACACGGCTGAACACCTCTTTCCCCTGGAAGGGTGGCTGCAAGAGTCATTTTTACCGCAGCTCCCCACGAGAGTTTACGTCATCATCGCCGGCCGCAATCCACCCGCACTGCGCTGGCAGGCTGCTCCCGGCTGGCGCGATCTCATGCACGTGCGTTCTCTTGAAAATTTATCGGCCGGTGAAAGCCGCGATTTTTTGGCACAGCGAAAAGTTCCCGCTTCTGAACACAAAGCGATTTTGCAATTTACCCACGGCCACCCTCTGGCCCTTTCGCTGGTAGCAGACGTCGTGGCCCAGCAGCCGGACACCCATTTTCGGCCGGAAGAGGTGCCGGACGTCGTCAAAACCCTTCTCGAGCAATTTCTACAGGAGGCACCCAGCACCAACCACCGCGCGGCTTTGGAAGCCGCTTCCCAAATTAGGCTCGTCAACGAACCGCTGCTGCAGGCGATGCTGCAGGTTGCTGATGCCCACCCCTATTTTGAATGGCTGCGCGGGCTGTCATTTATGGATGCTGAGCGCTGGGGTATTTTTCCCCATGATTTGGCGCGAGAGGCGCTGTCAACCGATTTGCGCTGGCGCAATCCGGCGTGGATGGCCGAGCTGCATGATCGGGCGCGCAATTATTTTATGGCCCAGTTTCGACAGGGGAATCCGCGGGAGCAGCGCCGGGTGCTGGAAGAGTACATCTTTTTGCATCGCGAAAATCCGGTCATTCGGCCGTTTTTTGAATGGCAGTCGTCCGGAGCGGTGTTCACCGACCAATATCGTCCGGATGATCAACCGGCCGTTCTGGCCATGATTGAACAACATGAAGGAGCCGCGGCCGCGGCCATCGCCGCTTACTGGCTCGAGCGCCAGCCGGCCGGAACCATCGTCTTGCGATCGGCTGACAGCGAAACGCACGGGGTTTTAATTCAGGTAAGCCTGGAAAAAACGACCGCGGAAGAGCGGGAAATCGATCCTGGCGCGCAGGCGGTGTGGCGTTTTTTGCAAAAACAAACTTCTTTACGGCGCGGTGAAACGGCCACTTTCTTTCGTTTTTGGCTGGCCAAAGATTCATACCAGGATGTATCTCCGGTGCAAAGCCGTATTTTTCTCAATATGGTGCAGCATTATCTGACAACGCCCGGTTTGGCCTACACGTTTATTCCCTGCGCCGACGCGCCGTTTTGGCAGGAGGTGTTCGCCTTTGCCGATTTACATCGACTGCCTGAAGCAGATTTTGAGGTCGATGGTCATACCTTTGGGGTATATGGGCACGATTGGCGACGGGTACCACCGCTCAACTGGCTGGCCCTGATGGCGGAGCGAGAATTGGGTGATGCTGTTGAGAGCACAACCGATCTTGCTTCACAATCGGGTTTAGAACCGGTGGTGCTGGATGAGGCTGCCTTCACCGCTGCCGTGCGCGACGCGCTGCGCCATTATGCCAGCCAGCCCGCACTGCTGGAGAATCCGCTGTTGAACAGCCGGCTGGTGATTAGCCGCAGCCCGGCCGTTGAGTCGCCAGCAGAACGGGCCGCGATTTTGCTGCAGCTGCTGCGCCAGACCATCGACCAGCTGCAGCATTCGCCGCGGGAAGCAAAGTGCTATCGGGCGCTTTATCATACCTATTTACAGCCGGCCCCGACTCAGGAAAAGGCGGCCGAGCTGCTCGATTTACCATTTAGCACCTATCGACGTCACCTGCGTCAGGGCATCGAACAGGTGGTGCAGCGGCTGTGGGCGCTGGAGCTGGGTTAATTAAACGCGTTCCCAATCTGGTAAAATATAAATACAGGGTTTAAGAGAATTGTTAAAATAAGCCACGGATTAACACGGATTTTCACAGATTTCTCTCTAGCTCCTGTGGAGCTCTGCGAAAATCTGCGTAATCTGCGGACACCTTCTTCAGAAAACTTTTTGTAACTTACCTAACAAATTAAAAAAAAGGAAAATCCCATGCGCGTTGAACCTGGACTGATCGTTGCTCTTGGATATGGTAAATATTTCCGCTCCGACCGGATCGTCGGCCTGGAACCGATTGAAGAAGATCGCGGCCCCGGCCGTCGCACCTGGGTCTATATTGAAGGGAAAGCGGAACCGGTCATCGGTTCGCGCTCGGAAGGGACTATCCTGCGCGATATGGTTGAAACACCGGCCGAGGTTACCCGCGCTCAGGAACAACAGCAGCTCCTGAACGACATCTTTGACGCGGTACAGGAAATTAACCCGATGCTGCGCACCATCATTCGCGAGCAGGGCAAATGGGATCTCGATCGCCTCGAGCGGCGTATTCGAGATGTCTTAGGCAATGAGTAACGACATTTCTCTCTGTTCGCTTCTCTTTCCTCCCTGCTCTCTTCTTCTATAATAGAGCGGTGTTTAGCGATATCCTGCAAACCAAGCTTTTCATCCCCACTCCTCGCCCGCGGCTGGTTGAGCGCCCTCAGCTCATCACGCGGCTCAATGAGGGGCTGAATGGCCGCCTCACCCTTATCTCCGCCCCGGCCGGTTTTGGCAAGACCACCTTAATCGCCGCCTGGCTCAATCAAATAGAAATCCCGGCCGCCTGGCTGACTCTCGATGGTGAGGATGACACCCCGCAGCGGTTTATCAGCTATGTGATCGCCGCCCTGCAGCAGGTTGACCCAGCGATCGGTGCGGCAGCCGCCGCCGGGCTTCAGGTCGCTGGGGGGGCGGACATTACCATCATTACCCGCAGCCTGATTAATGATCTGGCCGGCCGTCATCCCCAGCCTCTGCTCCTGGTACTCGATGATTATCAGACCGTCACCGACGATGAAATTCATCAGGCTGTGGAGCTGTTCGTGAGTTACGCCCCGCCGAATTTTCACCTGGCAATGACCAGCCGCAGCGATCCGCCGCTGCCGCTCTCTCGGTGGCGCGCCCGGGGAGAGCTCAGCTATTTTGGACCGGCCGATTTGCGTTTCCAGCTTCAGGAAGCAGGGGAGTTCCTCAATCAAACCCTGTCCCTCGATATCGATCGCGAGACGATCATACAGTTAACCACGCGTACCGAAGGATGGGCGGCCGGTTTGCAGCTCGCCGGGCTGTCGGCGGCCGATCCGCAAAATTTTAGCGGCCGG
>JASJCR010000128.1 GCA_030065875.1 Ardenticatenaceae bacterium
ACAAAAACTTTTAAAAAATTATTTGTCCACAGATTACGCAGATTTTCGCAGATTACAGTGAAATATCTGCGGCCATCTGCGTAATCTGCGGACATTTTTTTCAGAAAATATTTTGTAACTTACCTAAGTAAGTTGCACTTCATTTTTCTAAAATCAGGATGACACGAATTAAAAGGATTTTCTGGTTTAAGCTGGGAAATTCGTGTCATTCGTGAAATCTTGTTTAAAAATTTTGAACAATGACTTCCTTAAAAGCGGTATCAATATACGATGATCTCACATGAACATCAACTTATTTTTATCCATATCCCCAAATGTGCGGGCACCAGTATCGAAAGCGCATTTGGTCACTTTGATGACCATACCGGCCGTCGAGGGCAAGATCACCGCCCTATCAGAATGATCGAGCAGCCAGTGTTGTCACCTCATATTATTCGCTCCCAAGAAAATGTGATTACCGCCCTTAAACGGCTTCGCCAGCCGTACCGTAAAGGCATCAACCCCCGCAACAAACTTTCTGTCACCCGCGAACAGTATGACCGCTATTATAAATTCGCGATTATTCGAAACCCCTGGGCTCGCGTGTTCTCGTGGTACAAAAACGTCATGCGCGATGAGGTGCATCGAAAAAGGCATCAAATTAACGGTCAACTTTCGCTGTATGATTTCTTGCAGCGCTTTGCCGGAAAAGGGATGCTCCGGCCGCAGACCTATTGGCTTGAGGATTTTAGCGGCTCCATTCCACTCGATTTTGTCGGCCGCTTTGAGACCCTGAGCGAAGATTTTCACAAAATATGTGAGGCGATTGGTATCTCGCCAATCACCCTGCCCCATAAAATGAAAGGGCGGGGGGAAGATTACCGGGATTCCTACAATTCGGATTCGATTCAGCTGGTCTCGACCGTTTATCGAGAAGAGATTGAGATGTTTGGCTATTCTTTTTCGTAAATCGGTCGATCAACGTTATGAACCCAATATAGCTGAATTGTTCCAGGTGGGATGAGAAGCGGAAGCTGGTCGAAGAATTTGAAAATGAGAAGAAATCAATTCAACCCTCAGCATCTTCTTTCCTGTGATTTGCTATGCCGACCGCTTTCAATACCGGCAGCACGAATAAAACCCCTTTGTTAGGCGCCGATAAATTCCCGGTGATCACTTCCGTGATTTTAATCAGGTTATCCGCAACCTCTTCGCTTTCGACCACGCTGATCAGCGTCCGATGACGCTCTTCCCGGCTTTGCAATAGGTAACGCAGCGACGGCATCAGCGGCAAATCGTTGCGCATGCCGACCGCCCGGCGCATACGGCCCAATCCGGTACTTTCGATAATCGTAATCCCGTGTGTTCCAGCTTTTTCCCACGCTTCCAAAACCGCCGGACAGCTGTTGATATCGTCGAGAACAAGCATGACCATGTAATTCATAATGGATCCTCCGTTTGTAGGGCCGCTTCAGGCGTAAAACGGGGTGAATACACCAGGCGAAGCATAGGCGGGGTCACTAGTGTGGCCACAATCACCATAAAAACGACGATTGAAAAGGTATCGGCCGAAAGCAGCCCCTGGCTTAAGGCAAAGGCCGCCACGATTAGGCCCACTTCCCCGCGAGAGACCATGCCGATTCCCAGGCGCAGCGCCTCAAGTCGGGAGAAACCGCTTAGCTGCGCTCCAATGCCGCTGCCGATGATTTTGCTCCCGATGGCTACCAGGGTTAAGACAATCGCGTAAACCCAGGCGCTGCCGGTAATGGCGCGCATATTGACCTCAAGACCGATGTTGACAAAGAAGATAGGCACAAAAAGGCCATAGGCCATGGTGGCAAAGCCGTGCTCGATTTGATCTTTAAACGGTAGGCGAGCCAGAAACAGACCGACCATAAACGCCCCGGTAATGGCCGCAACCCCCCCAATCACCTCGGCCGACCAGGCAAAAACAAGGCTGGCGCACAAAATGAAGGCCACGGTTCCCTGGCTGATCGGCAGGCGGTTGACCCATCTCACCAGCCGGGGCAGCAGGTAGAAGCCGATGGCTGAACCAGCTACCAGGAAACCGATCATCCGCAAAATCGTTAAGAGAATTTCGAGGAGACCGCCGGTACCGCCGACCAGAAGTGAGGTCACCGACAGCAGCAAAATGACGAGAATATCATCAAAGACGGCCGCGCCCAGCAGGGCCAGACCGACCCGGCTGCTCAACACGTTCAGTTCAATTAATGTTTGGGCGGATATGCTGACGCTGGTCGCCGATAGGGCCAACCCCACAAAAATCGCCTGATCGAGGGCACCGCCAAATAATAGGGCCGTTCCGATCCCCAGGACAAAGGGGACCACCACACCCAGAACCCCGGCCAGGGCCGATACACGCCCCGAGCTGAGCAGTTCGCTGATTTCCAGCTCCAGACCGGCTAGAAACATCAGCAGAATGACCCCCATTTCGGCCATCATCTTAATCGTTTCCAGCAGCATGTGGTCGTCGCCTAATGATGGCCAGGTGTGAAATACATCGAGAATGGTCGGCCCCAAAATCAGACCCGCCAGCAGCTCACCCAAGACAGATGGCTGACCTAACCGGGCGGTGATGTAGCCGGTCCCTTTGGCCGCCATGATAATGACCACGAGGGAAAAAATGAAGTTCAGGAATTCGCGAGACATGGCAATATATCCAGCGGTCGCTGTTGGCGCTGATGAGGGTGGTTAAGGCTCATAGCCTCACAAGCTGCGCCAACTAAAGTCGCTTACAGGTCGGCCGATTCTACCTGGACAGCAAAATGCAGCACTTCGCTCAGGCGCAGGTCATTGGCGATGCGGCCGTCTTCGTGCAGTACGGCAATATCTTCCAGATCAAACTCCGCCATGACCCGCAGCGCTTCTTCGATCGAGTCGGTTAACCGGACCGACATTTTAGCGCTTTCCGCCCTGGCTAATTCACCAATCTTCTCCGCTTTGAGCAGGCGGCGCACGTGATGAACGCTCATCTTGTAATCCCGTGGGTAGACGCTAAACTGCAGCCTGGCCCAGTCGAGCAGGTCGCGGTTATTGATCACGCCCACAAAAATGTTTTGATCATCAACCAGAAAGATGCTGTGCATGGCATGCTCATGCGCAAAGGAATGGATCGCTTCCCGCAGCGGCTGGTCATAATGGATGACCATTGCCCCCATTGGAGAAGTTTCACAAACGGTGGAGATGTTGGTTTGCTTGATCATAGATTTTTCTTAATATTTAGCATTATAGCGGATTCGGCCGTTTTTTGATACGGCTTTCCGCAAATCATGTCTCGAGAAACCGACGATGAGAATTACCTTTCAGAAGAGAAAAGGAAACGCGTCATTGCGAATCGCTTTCTGCTGGTGTCTGCATATCGATGTGGATGCCCCCACGGTGATCTCCGATCTGTTTATTCCGGAACTGTTTTTTGATTATTTCTACCTGCAAGAAGGGGAGATGATCGTTGAGAACCCCCACAAGACGGTCCGCTTAACCGCAGGCCAGCAGCTCCTAAAAACCTTGCACACCCGACAGCTAAGCTTGACGTTTAAGCTGCCGATACGCCTGTTTGGGGCCCGTTTCTCTTTGGGATTCGCCGAATCGTACTGGGAGAAAGAATTTTCCGCTGCCGGTTTTGAAAAAGCGTGTTGGGTATCCAAAAACATCAAGGATCTTTCTTCTTTTGCCTCGCAGATGACTGATACAGTGCAGAAGAAGCAGACCAGAAAAACGGCCGGCTCCCTGTTTTCCCCTTCACTAAAAGAAACAGCATGGCTGACCCAATTTTCGCCACGGCATAGAAGACGACTGGTCAAAAAAGTGTTCGGCATCACTCAAAAAGAATTGGCGGCGATCCAAAACCTGCACGTTTTTTTAGGCCAGGCGTGTGATTTTTCAGACCAAAATCCGCGCATTATTGAACACATTGATACGGATGTGTTTTACGATCAACCGCATCTAAATCACGCCTTTAAAAAAATGACCGGCCTCTCGCCGCTTGAGTATTTTGAAGCCCATTCGATTCTGCAGGATAATTTAATGGCCGCTTCTTACAATGAGCAGTCACCTGAATCCGCTAAAATTGAGTCATGAAATTTACACCATCCCAAAACGATATCGTCAATGAATATATTAAAAACCTCGAACCGCAAATCGCGCCCTTATTCCTGGAAATCCGGGCGTGTGTGTTAGCGGCCGGTCCGTCGTTTAATGAAAGCATCAAGTGGAAAAATTGCCTGGTTTATGGCACTACTAAAAACCATATTCAAACCGTCGTGGGCAAAGGCAAAGTTTCCTTGATCTTTTTTGAAGGGGCCTCTTTTAAAGATCGGTTTGGCCTTTTAGAAGGAACCGGCAAGAAAACACGCACCATGCGCATCACATCACCTGATTTTAATCAAGATGCCTTACGCGATTATGTGCACCAGGCACTTACGGCCGAATCGGGAGAGTAAACCATGAAAACGTATCGCGCTCAGATTACAATCCACGCCTCCCCGCAGGTGGTCTGGCAAATTCTAGCCGACCCCACTGCTTACCCGGAATGGGACCCGGGAATGGTTCGCATTGATGGGCGTCTGGCACTGGGTGAGAAAGTGAAATTTTTTACCAAATTTAGCCCTGACCGGGCGTTTGCCGTCAAAGTAACCGCTTTTGAACCGGGCAAAAGGATGGTTTTAACCGGCGGAATGCCGTTTGGCCTGTTTAAATCGGAGCGGACCCACACTTTAATATCTGGAAAAGCAGGTGAGACAACTTTTCACACCGAGGAAACTTTTAGCGGCCTGCTCTTCCCCATATTTGGGCGATCTTTGCCGGACCTCACGGAAAGTTTTGAAGCGTTCGCGGCCGGGCTCAAAGCTCGGGCTGAAAATAGGTGAAAGACAACGCGGCGAGAATTAATTTTCCTCTTCAAATTTAACTTTAAACGATGGGTTGCTCAAGTGCTTTTGGTCTCCAAAAAGCACTTTTTTGTTTTATAATACAAAACAAGTTGCTACCCTAACCCCTGTCATTGCTCAGAATGAGCAGCAAAGCGAGGAATCTCGTCAAGTTGCATTCAGGCCTAGATGGCTGAAAATGGAAACGCTTCTCTTCTAGATAGCTTTCACTGGAAAATGACGGGATCCTTCGCTTTGCTCAGGATGACGGAGGGGCCGTGGGCGATGGAAACAGGCAATGAATCTATTAACCAGTTATTTTGTAAACCGCCATAATTCATCGGGATGGTAAGGTAGCAACTTGAGTTAATATTAAGAAAAAATCAGAAAAAATTTGCCGCGGGTTGCACAGATTAACCCTGATTTTTCTCAAATAGCCTTTCAAAACAACATAAATGGAGGTGAGTCATGTGGGACAGGATGGTTCGCTCTCTGACTGGGATTACACTTGCTTTGTTAATCGTTAGCTGCACGGGGGTTAACCGGACAATTGTGACGAAGGGGAAGTCGGAGGCACCCCTCGATGATGAAGCGGCCGTTGATCAGCTTTTACTCTCCTTCCAGGAAGAGTACAACGCCCATCACCCCCGAGGGGTTGCTAATTTATACACCCGAAACGCTCGCTGGCAGGCCGCAGCTGGACCCATTCTTGAAGGACGGCTGATAATTACCCTTGCTCTGCAGCAGTTTATGGATGTGGTCCCGCCGACGTTGACTTTAAACGAAGAAAGCAAAGTCATCATCGACGATACCGCCGTTTCCTGCGGCACCTACGTGATGAGCGGCGAAGTCGACGGGATCGATCGCTCAATTGGCGGCGCTTACTTCACCGTCCTGAAGAAAAATGGAGAAACGTGGCAAATCATCGCCCAACAAATGAATTACAATTTTCCGATGACGGCCGAAATGTGGGTGGGGCAGTTTGAAGCGGTTCAGACCCAGGCTGAAGAAGGTAAATTAAACGAGCTTATCACCGCTTATGAAGATGATTTTAATGCCGGTGAAGCGCTTCAGCTGGCGCAGAACTTTGCCGAAGATACCTGGGTTTCCTTTGGCGGCCGTTCCGCAATAGAGGGGCGGGAAGCTGTCGCCCAACATCTGGAGCAGGAAATGGCCGGAGGCCGGCAGCTGAATTTGCACGAGACCAGCACCATTCTGCTGAACAAAACAACAGCCGTAGACCGGGGGTGGTACGAGCTGATAGACGATCAGGCGCAGGTTCAATGGGGGACCTATACACTGCTTGCCCGTCAAAATGCGGAAGGGAAATGGCAAATTGGGCAGTTGGTGGCTACGAATTCCCCTTGAACCAAACTCCCGGAAAATTCTAATTTTGCAAGAATTCCTTTCACTATTTTCCGGGAAATTTGATTTAAGCATTTTCCAGGGAATTAGGCAGGATAAAATGAAAACAGATCAATACAAACCGGTTTATTCAACCGGAGCCGATGAATTAACTTATTTGGATATTCAGGCTGAAGTCGGCATCACCAAACACATGGGTGGCTACCTGGCAACCAATAGACTCTACGAATTGTGCCACCTTAACGAAGCCGAAGAAGTCCTTGATGTTGGGTGTGGTATCGGGGTCGGTCCGGTTTACATCGCCAAACAATTTGGCTGCCAGGTCGTGGCTGTAGACATTTCTGAAAAGATGCTCACCTGGACTGGGCAGCGTGCCCGGCGTGAACGGGTAGCTGACAAAATTACGGTGCAGCTGGGTGACGTCCGTGATTTGCCGTTTGAAGACAATCGCTTTGATGCGGTCATTGTTGAATCGGTCCTCGCATTTGTTGCAGATAAGATTGCGGCGATTAACGAACTCGTTCGGGTGACAAAACCTGGTGGTTATGTGGGATTAAATGAGTCCTACTGGCTCAAGGAACCGCCGGCCGGGATTATGGAGCAATCGGTTTACACCGGCACAGACATCCTGCAGAAAGAAGAATGGCACGAGATTTGGGAGATGGTGTCTTTGGAAGAGCGGAAGATCGAGGCTTACGATCTGGATATTCGCCAGGAGGTCAAAGATCGGATCAGCTGGGTCGGCTGGCGCTCTATCCTGCCGGCCTGGTGGCGGATGCTGAAGCTGGTGCTTTTTAACCGCAAGGTCCGCCGGTCGCTAAAGATTCAGTCTGACATTCCGGTTTCCGATATGGTCAACACCATGGAATATGCGCTCTTTGTCGGTCGCAAGCCCGCTTAGCGGAAATTAGGTAAGTTACAAAAAGTTTTCTGAAGAAGGTGTCCGCAGAGCGCGTAGCGCAGAACCGTAGGTTCGCAGATTTTCGCAGATTAGAGAGGGGAATCTGTGAAAATTCGTGTTAATCCGTGGCTTTTTTTAACAATTCTTTTTGTAAACTACTTAAAGAGTTCAAAAGTCTGACTTTTCAGCTGGATTGAGTTGTGGAGATTTTTGAACTCTTATCTGAAGGAAAGGTTGCAACCCTAGTCCTCGTCCCCTGCAAGTATGAATTAATCGCATATGTCAATTCGTGAAATTCGTAAAACCCTGCTAAATTGATTCTGTCGGGTTTTCGTGTTTTACTTTGCTGGATGAGGAATATGTTCAATCACAATACACCAATACACCATTACACTCTCCTGATCTGCCTGCTGCTTACCATTGGGTGTGTCGAAAACATTCTTCCCCCAACCCCCACGCCAATACGGACCGATCCCGGCCCAGATGAATGCCAGAATCGGGTTTTGGTCATCGTCTGGGGCGACCTCAACGGCGATGGCATCCAAGACCCGGATGAACCGCCGCTAGCGGATGTGCTTCTGAGGATGACGCCTCAAGATGACCTTGAAGCAGAGGGGATCCAATTAACAACCGGCGAAAACGGCCGGGCAAATTTCCCCACCCGCGAGCTGGAGGACTGCCGGCCGGCCGGCTACCAGCTGCTTTTTTTACGCCAGGTCCCTGGGTATGCGTTCCCGGCCGATCCGGTGATCGACCTGGATGATTTTGATCCCATAAATGATGCGGTATATTTTGGGTTACAAGTAGAATGAGAAATACGAAATACGAGATACGAAATACGAAATACGCAATACAAAGTGTGATTGATACTGAGGATTAAGCTGAGTAAATAAATTTCTTCACAAAAATTGGAATTCTTTCATGATGAATCAACTTTTTCGTATTTCGTATCTCGTATCTCGTATTTCACAAGGGTTTAAAAATGACGATTAAAACCAACCTATCACTCTGGTCCAACACCCTGCGTATCATGCTGGTCGTGGCCCTTTTCACCACGAGCTGCGGTTTTGGTCGCGGTGACGATGATGAAATTGTGTCTCCTAACGGTGAGCCTTCTCAGGCGGTTACGCCGGAACAAGCCCTGCCCCAGCCCACCGCCGCGGCCGGTGACTCTGAATCAATCCCTGCACCAACCGTTGAGGCACCTGCGGCTGAGGTGGAATCGGGTTCCGCTCCAAATACCGGCACCGGCGCATCGCTGCCCCTTTCGGCCGCCACCCTTCCAGAGCTGCTTCCCTTTTCTCCGCCCGAAGGCTCCCCGCCAGCTTTTGCCGATACCTTCGCCCGAGCCAGCGAGATGCGCCCCCTCCTGGGGCAGCTCGAGGCGGAGCTCGATCAAACCCAGTTTGACCTGTTGGCCCTCAACGCTAATCTGGCGTTTGATGCTCCGGCGCTCATCGAACACGTGCAAACTGAAATCGCCTTTGAACAATATCCGGGGGTGCTGCGCGGCCCGCAGGGAACGCTCATCGGCCGTGCAGGGAACGCCCTCGACCAGTCGCTCCTGCTGCGGCAGCTGCTCGACGACGCCGGTTATGAAACCCGCCTGGTTCGCACCGCTCTATCGACCACCCAGGCTGAAACCTTAATTGAGCAGATGGCTTTGGCCCGACCGGAACCGCCGCCGTTGGGTGACGCCGCCGCCATCGATGGCCTCATGACCCAAATTTCAGCCCTGAGCAGCGGTCAACAAACAGCTGCTTTACCAACAGCGGCCGAAAAACAGGCGGTCATTCAGACGTTAACCGATGCGGACGCCACCGTCATTTTAGATGGGCTGGCCGCAGCCGGTTTGACGTTTGACAGCCGCAGCGTGCTCGACAATCTGCTTGTCGAGGCTCAAGATTACTTCTGGGTCCAATACCGGCTGAGCGCATTTGATGAATGGCAGGATGCCCACCCGGCTTTTACCGATCCGGCCGCTGCCCCAGATGACCTCGCCCCGGATGAAACCTTTCGCGAAGGGCCACCGGCCGATCTTTACCACCGGGTGCGCCTCGAGCTTTTTGTCGAACAGAAGTTTGACGAAGAGCTGCGGGTTTTTCCCCTGCTGGAAGATTGGGAGCGCACCACGGCCGAGCTGGTCGGCCAACCGATCACCCTCCAGAATCAGCCCAATAATCTCGATCTGGAATCGGCCGCCGCCACCGAAGAACTGCTGCAGCGTACCGGTGTCCTGCTGCCCTTGATCAATGGCCAGCTGACAGCCAACGGGTTTGATCTTGATGGCCGGGTGTTTGGGGCCGATCTGGTGACCCTCGATACGGTGGGCATGACTGAGCTTTTCCAATCCGCGGCCGAAGGCATAGAAGGGGCAACCAGCCTCCTGGGAGATTTGGGGGAAGAAGAACAGCGCAACCCGGATGATTTGTTGACCCTGACCGCCCAGTGGGTCGAATATACGATTATTTCGCCAGATGGGACAGAAACAACCACCCGCCGCTACCTGATGGATCGCGTGGGAGAAGAAAACCGCGCGGCCGGGCTGGCTGTCATTACCGATGAAACGCCGCTCTTGAAAACCGCCCAAACCCTCCTAACCACGCTGACCATCATGGTGCTGCCCGGGGAATACAGCCCCGCTTACACTTCGCAGCGGGCGATCAGCCGCACGCTGCAAGAGCTTGAACTGCTGGCGTATATCAACCCGGACGGCAGCCTGATATCTTTTCCCGATGAGGTAATCGCCGACTTCATCTCACCGCAGGATATTTTACTGAACGGTGCGTTTGGCAACGGCTTTCAGGGAAATGAGGCGCTGCGCGCCTATCGCGCTTCCCCAACGGTGGTCGTTTTTGAGCAGGGGCTGGTGCCCACGGCGGCCGAACCAACCGCTTTTGAGCGGGTCGATGTGATTCACAACAGCCGCCGGGTTTTTGATATTTCCGGTGGGGACGTACAGCCCAACCCGGCCGCCGCCGTGCGTCTGGGGGTGTGGGAAACGTTTGCCGAGCGGGTGCTGCTCCAGGGCACCGGAGAGGTCCCTGACGGGGCGCTGCAGGCGATACGCGAAGCCGCCGCGGCCGGTATTCCCCTGCAAATTATCCCGCCTGATCGCCTGGATGTGCTGCAAACCCTGCCCCATTCCCGGCAAACGATTGACAGCGCCGCCCGTGATCTGGCGGCCGGTTACGTCGTGCTGATTCCGGAACGCCCCCTGGAAGAAGGTGGGCCAACCGGCTGGTGGCGAGTTAACCTGCAAACCGGGGAAACATTGGGTATGGGAACCGGTGGGTATGGACAGGCCTTTGTAGAGTATCTGATTTCACTCAAGTTTGGGGCCCTGTTTGCCGTGATTGGATATAACCAGTGTATGGCCGCTGGTGGCACTTCCGGCTGCTGCCTCTACGAAAATTTAGCCCTGCTGGCCATCGGATTCACCGCCGGTTACTGGATCGGACAAATAGCGATTGCGGCCGGGGCTTTAGGATCGACCTCTTTTGGCATAGGCTTTTTGCTGGGAGATGTGGGTTTGGGCACGGCCGGGATTTTTAATCCTGTTTCAATTTGTTCTTAAATACTCTGTAACTTAAGCTTTCTTAATTACTTTTGCCGATGAATGATGAAGTTTTACAAAATAAATGGGTGGTGATGCCCAACCCCCACCTCAATCCTCCCCCACGGGGGAGGATGCCTGCCTCCCCTCCCACGGGTAGGGGATTGAGGGGAGGGCTTTGGAAAAACGCAAAATGAACCAAATCTCAAAATTGGCAGTTTATCTTCGCAAAATCTTCTTTGAAACGGTTTTCCCGGTTCTCCTCTTACTCTTGATTTTGATGACCAGCCGGCCGGTGATCCACGCTCAGGATTGCCTTGCCGATCAGGAACCGAACAACGAACCGTCCAATGCCCAACCGCTGACCAACTGCGCCGTCGGCACGCTGGAGCGAGATGATCAGGATCTTTACCGGCTGACCATTTCAGAACCGGCCGCCCTTCGCCAAATCACGCTCGACGGGGTGCCGCGGGCACTGACCCGGGCCGAAATTTTTGCCCTCGAAGACAATGGTTCCCCCCGCTCGATTTTCGCCCTGGAATCTCCAAACGGCGGTGAAGTGACCTCTCCACCGCTCCTGCTGGCTCGGGGTGAGTATCTGCTCGGGGTTTCCCCAGCCGGTGGCGTTGGGTCGTACCAGGTGGCAATCCGGCCGGGTGAGCCGCTGCCGACCGCGGTCGAAAGTGAGCCCAATGACGGGCGGGACGCCGGCACACCAGTGGCCGGGGCGTTTGCCTTGTCGGCCGATCTGCAGGACTCTCTCGACTGGTATGCCTGGACGCTGACCGAAGCCGAGGCTGCCAATACCTGGCAGCTAACGGCCCAGGCAGCGCTGGGGAATCGCGTTGACCTGGTCCTGCACAACGCCGATGGCAGGCGCCTGCTCTCCACGAGTGCCGGGGCGGCCGGGACCGCCACCCTCTACGATTTGCAGCTCCCGGCCGGCGAGTATCTGCTGCTGGTTGATGGGGATCGCAGCGAAATGTCACCTTATCTGCTCAGCGGAATCGTGCAGGATCCGCTGCCCGCCAACCGGGAAAGTGAGCCAAATGATGAGCTCTGGCAGGCGATTCCCTGGGACGGAGAGAGTGAAATCAGCGGCCACCTCGCCGCCGTCAATGACGATGATTCATTTTCATTTATGATCGACGAAGATGATCAGCGCTTTGACCTGCGCCTCACGGCCGCCGGTCGTCAATCACGCACCCTGTGTTTGCTCCAGGCAGAAAGTAATTTGCGCCACTGCCGCACCGCTCTGGGCGAGATCGCTTTGCCCGATTTGATGCTGGCACCCGGTGAATACGTACTCCAGATTGATGGAGAGGCTGATCCGGATGCCTTTTATCGCCTCAACCGCCACAACACCGGCACGGCCGGGCCGGGAGAAGAGCGGGAGCCAAATGACGCTTACCTGTTTGCTTCAGAAATGGATGAAAATTTGCGCGCCTCCGGCCGGCTGGTGGGAGATGAGTGGGACGTATTTCGGCTGGAGGTGACCGGTGCCCCCCAGCTGTGGCGGCTGCAGGCGGTAGGAGAAAGTTTAAATCGCCTGGCGTATATCAACACGGCCGGGCAAATCACCGAACAGATTTCGTACGGCGAACCGCAGCGTCGCCTGCGCCTCAGCAACCTCTTTTTACTGCCCGGCACCCACTATATCGGCGTTCGCGGTATCAACTCGGACTACCGGCTGATGGCCATCCCCCTCGGGCCGCCGCTGCCCGGCCTGGAGTTGGAGCCCAACAGCACCGATGGTCAGTCCAACAGCCTGCGTTTTGACGAGCCGCGTATCGGTTTGCTGAATGAATCAGCCGACACTGACTATTATCGCTTTACCCTTGCGTCTGAAGAGGTGGTACGTCTGACCGTGACCGCCGCGGATGACGGCAACGTTCGCACGCGCGTTTTTGGTGAAGGAACGTACCGGCTGGCTGAACACACGGCGGGAATTCCTCCAGGAAAAACTTTTATTTGGGAGAACCGGGTCCCGCCGGGGGAGTATTGGGTCCAGCTGACCTCGGACGTCATCAGTGATTCTCCGTATACGGTGGTGCTGGAGCGGCTCAACCCGTTCTTGCCCCTGACCGATATCGAGCCCAACAATCAGCGAGAGCTGGCCAGCTCCTTTCCACCCTCGTTTGTGGGCCAGGGAACGGTTACCGCCACCAATGATTCTGACTGGTACCGTTTGCCGCCGGCCGGGCAAGCCACCGGATTAACCCTGACCATTGAGGAGACCCACCAACTCACCCTGTACGATCAGGACGGCCAAAACCTGAGCAATGAGTTTGAATGGGATAGCGGCACGCTCACCGGGCAGGCCCAGGCGGGAGCCGTTTATTTTGTCCGCGTCACGGGGGATGGCCCATACGAACTGCGACTAAACCTCGATGGTGTAACTCCACCTCAATTGGAACCGGCCCCCCTACCCGGTTCCATCACGCTGGAAATGGAAAATGAGACCGCAGCCGCCTTCTGGCCGACCGGCCAACAGCTCATCGGCCAGCTGAACGTATCGGCTGAGGCGGCTGCCGCCGCTGACACAATCATCTGGCATACCAGCCACTATAAAATCCAGTCCCCCCAAATTTTGGAAACAAGTGATGTGGCGGCCGGCGGCCAGGAAATTCGCTTCGCCCTTAATCTGGCGGCCGACATCCCCACCGGCGATTACCCATTGACGGTCCAGCTGCGTGATGACCGCGGCCGTACTCTGGAGGCGCAGACCATCTTGCAAATAGACCCGGACACCGCTCCAGAAAACGCCCAGTGGGTGTGGTCGATGCCCAGCACCATGCTCGGTGGCTGGAACGCGGCCGCCCTGTCGTTTGGCGCGCAAATCGCCACAGCCGATTCGAATGCGGCCGATCGCCAGCCGATCCTCCACGATGGGTACACGCCCCTAAATGATTTTATTCGCCTCTCGCTGGACAATGGCCCGGCCGAGCTGACGGTCGATCTGGCGGGCGATGAACCACTGCCGGTCAGCGGCATCCTGCTCAATCCACAAGGCCTGGGACGCGACTTTGAATCTTTAAAAGAGTTCGAGCTCGATTTATCGATTGATGGGCAAACCTTTACAACGGTTTTGAGCGGCGTGCTGCTCCCGACCGATATCGAGCAGGCGTTTCCGCTGGAAGAGCCGGTCGAGGCCCGCTTTGCCCGCCTGCGCCTGATTGGCAATTACAGCGGCGGTATTGGTGGCGTTACGCTCGGCGAGTGGAAAGTCATGATTGCTCCCGGCATCCCGCTGCGCGACGACATCAACCTGGCTGACCCTATCAACGGGGGCCACCTGGTTTATGCCGATCCGCAGCCGTTTGCGCTTGGTGATGGGGTTGGCTACATGGTTGAAGACGGTCGCAGCCCGCAGGTGCGGCTGGACGGCGGTTTAGACGCGGTATGGGTGTTCGGTTTTCAGCACGAGCGGGCGGCCCAGATCAGCCGGTTGGCGTGGGTGGAAAATCCTCAAACCGATCCGGATCAGCGCCTGACCGCCGTTCAGGTCCAGGTCAGCCAGGACAGCCCGGTGGGACCGTGGCAGGAGATTGCCACTTACAACCTTGAAGCGGGAACAACGGCAATGGATTTCCCCGCGCCGGTGTGGGCGCGATACGTGAGGCTGGTGGCCAGCGGTCCGGCCGCCGAGCGTTTCCGGCCGCTGGGACCGGACGTGATCCGCATTTTTGAGCGGCTGCCGAGCGAGGAGTATATTTCAATTTTGGCGGAATGGGGACACTACAATCGCAATGGCATTTATGAATGGTTGACCCCTCCGGCCGCGCCGATTGCGGCTGGTGAGGACGACAATGACACCCGCGCAGAAGCGCAGGCTGTGACGAGCGGCGAGCAAATTGTGGGGCAGGTGGCGATCGGCCAGGACATTGATTGGTTTCGTGTAGAAGTTGGTGAAGATGAAAACGCGGTTATTCTGGATCTCACCGGTACCCCCACAGTGGATGTCCAGGCGTTTTTTGAAGATGAAGCGGGCCAGCTGCTCCCGGCCGCCATAGACAACAGCCTCAGCGGCCGTCGCATCGTGACCGCGACCGTTCCGGCAGACAGCACCGTCTACTTCAGAATCGAAGAGCCGCCGCGCTCCGTGATCTTCTCCTGGGACACCAGCGGCAGCGTGGGGGCGTATGTCGACACGATCTACAACGCCCTGGCCGCTTTTGTGGAGGGAGTCACCCCAGGTCAAGAAACCGCCAACTTCCTCCCGTTTGGCGGCGATTTGCTGCTGGAGACATGGGGGGAACAGCCGGCCGCGCTGCAGCAAGCGCTTAACGATTATCCACGAGGAGACGGCTCCAGCGATGCGGAATCCTCATTGCTGCAGGCTACAGATGAGTTGGCGTTTCAGGAGGGGACCCGTGCGGTGGTGTTCATCACCGATGCGGTGTCACCCGCTTATGGGGACACCGCCGAGCTGTGGCGGGCCCTGACGGCCGTCCAGCCACGCATCTTTACGATGTCGATCAACACCAATATTTCCGTCGGTGAAAAACCGGCCAACGAGCAGGATCTGATGCAGAGCTGGGCCAGCGTCAACAGCGGTCACTATGACTTCTTGCGGACCCAGGCGGAGATGGAGGTGGCTTTTGAACGAGCGACGGCTCGTCTGCGGCGGCCGGCCGGCTACGATTTTATAGTTCAAACCGCCTTTGTCGAACCGCCGGGTCCGGGCACGCTGCAGCTTTTGAGCAGCAGTACCGGTGAAAATGCGGCCGCCAGCGCTTCTTTGCTGGGTGACACAGCGGTTGAAATTATCGTAGACGCTTCCGGCTCGATGCAGCAGCCGCTTGGGGACAGCACCCGCATCGAGGTGGCCCGAGGCGTGCTCGATGAGTTGGTGAATGAGGTTTTGCCGGATGAACTGCCGGTGGCCCTGCGGGTTTTTGGCAACCGCGAAGGGAATTTCTCCTGCCGCACCGATCTGGAAATTCCCCTGCAGCCGCTTGATCGCGAGCTGCTGGCAGCCACAGTAGCGGAAATTACGCCGCAAAACGATGCCAATACCGCTATTGGGGCTTCCCTGGCCCTGGTGCCGGAAGACCTGGCCGCAGCGGATGGGCCGAAACTGGTGATCCTGTTAACCGATGGGGAAGAAACGTGTGGCGGTGATCCGCAGCAGGTCATCGCCGATTTGCGAGCCGGTGGCATCGACGTGCGGGTTAACATCGTCGGATTTGCCATCGACAACGAGGCGCTCAAGGCGGAGTTTGCCGCCTGGGCAGAGGCCGGTGGCGGGTCTTATTTTGACGCGGCCGATTCGGAAGCGCTGACCGATTCTCTAAATCAGGCGCTGCGCACCCCGTTTCAAATTGTGGATGAAAGCGGCGAAGTTGTAGCTACCGGGCTGGTTGATGGTGACCCGGTTGAGCTGCCGGCCGGTGTATACACAGCGGAAATTTTATCCGAGCCGGTTGCGGCTGTAGAGGAGATTATCATCCCTGGTGACACGCCGATAATCGTGCGCATCCAGGCTGGGGAATAACCGATTTTAAGCGGTTTACAAAATCTTTTCTAAATAATTGTCCGCAGACCTCGTATGGGTCTGTGGACAATTTAAGGGTTTAAAATTGACGGCAGGTAAAGGAAGTCGGTAGGAATGAAGCTGCCGCCGAGCGGCGCATCTGACACCACCCACACCGGCCCGGCCGGGGTGCCGCCAAAGCGACGTTGGCCGGGGCTAAGGCCTCCCGGTGCGCTGTCGCCAATTGTGTCACCGCTACCTTCGTCGAAATGATACAGGGCCGCGGTCTGGGCATCAGGCGTGAAAGGCGCAGTCGGCCGGACGAAATTCCCACCGTAGCGCAGCACCGTCGAAATCCGCAGTTCGTCAAACCAGCCGCTGTACGATGGAAAAGACGATCCGGCATCGTGTTTTTCTGCGCCGATGACCAGATAGGGGTCGCTAAAATCGCACGGCCCGCCGCAGTAGTTGCCCGGTATCCCGTCATCCGGGTACGAAATATCGCCGTCCGGTCCATCTCCCTCCGCTTCCAGCTGCCCATCGATAAAGAGCCACATGCGGCCGTCGCTCCGCCGCCGCTGGACGGCCACGTGATGCCACTGCCCATCTAGGACACTCGTCGTGCTGCAGATGGTCAGCTCCTGCGGAAAACCGATGCCGTCACCCGAAACCCCAAAAACGACCCGGCCGCCGGCCAGCGACAGACCATATTTGCGGTTTTGGTTAAAGCGGTCCCGATCCAGCACGATGTTGCCGTAAATCCAGTTGATGTTATTGCCGCAGGAAACCGCTGCGGCGCTATTTTCGACCGCGCTGGCCTTTAGCCAAAATTCGATGGTGAAATCGCTGCTCCCGATATCGGCCGGTGGACCTGGCAGGCTGTTGTTTGGATCGTCAATTTGAATTTTGACCCGATCGATATCGTTCACCCCGGTGCCGTAAAATCGCAGCGCATATCCTGCAGTTTGGGTGGCGCCTTCACTAAATGACAGCCCAAAGGTCGCCCCCAAAACCAATAAGATGGCAGCAGTCAGCTTCAGGCTGGCCGGCAATTTTTTGGTGCTTTTTGTGTTTGTGTGGTTCAAAATTTTATTATTCCTGACTTACAGGACAAAGCATAAGGGTTCGTCTCACAAATATTTAAGTAATTTACAAAAAATTTTATAAGAAAAAACGTCCGCAGATTACGCAGATTTTCGCAGATTACAGAGAAAAATCTGCGGCCATCTGCGTAATCTGCGGACACCTTCTTCAGAAAACTTTTT
>JASJCR010000129.1 GCA_030065875.1 Ardenticatenaceae bacterium
TACACTGTTACAAAAATATTCTTAACTTCTTTATTTTAGAGACGCCATTTTGCCGCAGCCGAATAAATTCGGCCGCTACGGAAACCGAAACGCGATAAATCGCGTTAAAACCGGATTTATCCGGTTTCGGTCTCCATGGCCGATGGATTTATTCATCGGCCAAGAAAGGTGGCAACAGGGTTAAAAATTAAGAAAACATTTGTTACGCAGTACTTACGCCGATTGGTCAATGAATGAAGAAGCTACAATAAATAAATGGATAATAGAGTCATTAATCATTGCCTTCGTCTTCGGCCCCCTGTCATCCTGAGCGTAGCGAAGGATCCCGTTAACTCACATGAGGGTGGTTGTGGCCAAAAATAGTCGCTGATTTTGCGGAACCCGACTCGATGTTGACACCAAGATGTTAGAGGATAAGGTAGGGATAAACATGAATTTGAAAGAGATCGTAAAGAAAGGATATGACGCTGTATCATACGCCTATCGGGCTGACACCGAAGGCGAGGATAGCCAAAAGTATCATCAATGGCTTGATGAGTTGGTTCCACTTTTGTCACCGGGTATCAGAGTGCTTGAGCTTGGTTGTGGCTGCGGAATTCCGGTGGCCAGGCGGCTTTCAGATGCGTTTCAGGTGACCGGGGTTGATCTATCACCGGTTCAGATCAGGCGTGCTCGGCAGCTGGTTCCGGGGGCGCACTTCCTGGTGGCTGACATGACCAACCTGGAGTTCCCGACAGCCCACTTTGACGCAGTCGTGTCGTTCTATGCCATTATTCATTTGCCACTTGAAGAGCAGCCGGAACTGTTCCGCAAAATGGGTCGATGGTTAACGCCGGGCGGTTACCTGATGATCACGGTTGGCCACACTGCGTGGACCGGAACGGAAAAAGAGTGGTTGGGTGTTCAGGGCGCGACGATGGTTTGGAGCCATGCGGACGACAAGACCTATGAGCGATGGCTGCAGGAGAGCGGCTTCACCATTCACTGGACGCGATTTATCCCCGAAGGAGACGGTGGTCATGTGTTGATACTGGCCCAACGAGAGCGGGGCCAGTGCGATTAAAGAGTACAAAAATCTCCAAGATTTTTGTACTCTTTGACCACGACGCGATTGGGAAATCGCGCTTGCGTTAGATGGTGAGCTGTGCGATTGAAGCAAGCATGTGCCATTGGGCTGAATGATTAGAAGGATAAGATGCTGCGGCACGGTCGGGAGACCGGCCGCAATGCGTAAAGAAAGAGTTTAGGGAGATTTATAGTCTTCCTCTGAGTTTATATTGTCACTATTGTATTTTTCAATCAAAGACCAATCCCCTGAATACCCATAACCCTTCATATAGTTACCAAAATCAGTATAATTTTTTTGGGTGACAGGCATTTCCATTTCCCAGAGAGCATCACATTCTGCACAAAGAAAAACAAATTTGCTCAAAGGAATAATTTTAACTTTATGAATGTAATCTTGTTTACACCTTGGACACACTTGTTTAATCATTTTACATTCCTCACGGAACAGGATAAGCTGTGATGATTTCGTTTGTTGTACCTGGTCTAATAATAATTCTGATTTTTGTTTCACCATTAGTTCCCACTACTCTTCCCATTTCTGTGACCCAAGCTGTGGCATCTGCTGGATCTTGAATTTTATTCCCTAACCACGCTTCGTCAATTAACGGTAATAAGTCAGTACTGTTATCAACATTGAAAACTGTATGATTAGGTTTTCCTGGATTTGGTGCTAGATGTTCAAATACATGGAGGACACGGTTTCCTTCTGCTCCTGTTGGGGTATATATTAACCCTCCCGGTGATACCCAATCACAAGGTCCAGAGTTATGAACAAGCCAATTTCCATCACCAACAAAATATGAATGAGCCGTAATAACCGTAAAATTATACATTTGTTGGGGCTGGGTAACGATATAAATCTCTTCTACTAACCCAGTATCCCAATTAGCTGTGCGAATTTCGGTTCCTGGTTCGAGATTTATGGCATCAACCCATTCCCCACTGCTGGTATGGAAGGGGTGGTTGGCCGTGGTTACAATCACCTCCCCGCTAATGGTCAGGTAGATTACACCCATATCGATGTGGGAGATCAAATGTGTAACCGAGTAGTTACCTGTTTCACCAGTTTCTTCATTGTATGCTAGTACCATTGTGCCCACCTCAATCTCTTGAATAGGCACTGGCCCTTGATCAGTCATTACTATTGTTCCGGCTGCAAAACTGTTTGTTAGGCAATCAGCAAAGGTTTCTACAAGCTCATCGCCGTATTTAGCGGCCGCTATAGAATCGTCAACTACACCCATCCCTGGTGGGCCTTTTATTCCCATCATCCCCGCAGTCAGTCCTAAAACTGGAGGACCATATTGCATGCCTGCTTTTATTGGATTGCTTTGAAAGTCCTCTTTCATTTGCCCACTGAACGCTGCTTGTCCAACTTCCACTAAAGCCATAATGGGATCAGCTACGTACCAATTGAATAGGTCTGCTGCAATCTGACCATTTGTTTTCACGCCATCAAAATCGATTAAACCAATTGGAACGCCGCATTCGCCTTCAAAACTGCATGCGGCAGGTCGATGTCCGGATGGATCCGTAAAATTAAGTGGCGAATTAAGAACATAGCTATAGCGGTTGTAGCTTTGCGGGTTGGTTGGATCCGGGACGATGGTATCGGCCGAGGCGAAGCGCCCCACGCCGGGAACGTAGAAGCGGGCGTTCATGTAAATCAGATCGATATCGTTGCTGCCGCTGTTGTTCCCCAGATGACCGGTGTAGCCGCGGTCGGTGTATTCACCGGTCGGTTCCAGCCGGTAGTCGCCAAACGGCTCGTAATAGGCACGGGCGTCCTGCACCTGGTAGGCGGTGCCCGCAGCCGGGTCGAGATAGCTCAACGTGCGCGTGCTGCCCAGATGATCGGTGTGCATGGCGTACAGTCGATTATCGGTTTCTACACTGTCTTCCAGGGTGCGGATGCGCAGAAAGACCGCCTGCCCGGCAATCGTATAAGTCGTGCGCTGGACGACAACCTCGGCCGCCGGTGGTGGTGGGGTGGGGGAGGGCAGCGGTGTTGGCGTACTGGTAGGGGTGGCGGTCGGTTCCAGCGTTACCGTGGGTGAGGGTGTTACAGTCGGCCCGCTGCCGCCGGAAACGCTGACATTGTTAAACGTTCCCGTAGCCAAAGTACTCGTGCTGTTGCCGGTCACCGCCAGACCGATGTAGACATTCGTGCCCATGGACACGGTTCGCGAGGCCATTAACGCCCAGCTGCTGCCGTTGTTGGAATTGTAAACATCAAATGTATTGCCGGTGCGTACAATTCTGAGCCATTCAGGGGCACCCTGGGTATGTCCACCGGGTTCAGTGGTCGCGCTACCTGGGGTGGCTCGTTCGAGGACTCGCACACGATTACCGCGTACGAGGGCCGAAATATGGGTCGAATTGGTGGTCAGGCTTTCGCGAATCATCACCCCCGCTTTGGGGACCGAGCCACCGCCGGCCAGAGAGGCCATGTTGGCGATGATTTCCCCATCCCCGGAGAGGGTTTGGTAGGTGAAGTGGAACGCATCGACCGTGCCGCCGATGTCTGCCCCCGCGCCTTCTACGGTGTATGTGCCGTTAGTGACATCAGCGGAGCCCGCCACCCCCACACTGCCGATATCAGCGCTGGTCCAGGGCGGGGCCACAGGGGCCGCGGCCGGTTTGGCCGTTTCGCTGGCCCGAACGACCAGGAGGGGGGCAAAGCTGCCCAACAGCAGACCGGTCACGATCAGAATCAGCAGCAGCTGCCAGATTTGCTGGCGAGTGCGCTGGCGAAGCGGGGCCACGGCCAACTGCGGCCGGCGGACCCCGATCAATCCCAGAATGAGATGCACGGCGATCAAGGCGGCCGCGATGAGAATAACGCCCGACAACACGGTGGAAGCCACATCAGGTGCGGCCGCGGGGCTCGCCTGGACTGCAGCCGGCTGCGGTGAGGTTTGGGCGACCGCCATCACGGGTGGCAGCCCGGCCTGGGCCGAACCGGGTTGGATCTCTTCTTCATACCCGGCGAAAGGATAGTAAATCTCGGTGCCGTCAGGCTCAATGGTGAGGGTGCGCTGTCCGCTGGCATCGTAGGCAAAGCGGGTGGTTTCACCGCCGCCAGCACCGGTGCTGATGTTCAGGTTCGGATGAACCGCGCCCAGCCCTTCGATAGAGCTGCCGGCTTCAACCTGGCTGAAGTCGGGGCAAACCTCACCTCCCGTTCCCCGACCCGTGAAGCAAAGATCGGTAAAACCAACGTTGGGATCAGAGGAGCCAATTCCGGTTACATCATTAGTAAATGATAATTCGACCCGGGTGATATTGATGCCCGAAACCGAAAAGGTGTAGTTTCCAGGTTCACCTGGCGCAGCGGCAACCGCATCTCCGGTGTAATAAAGATCACCCGTTGACGTGCCGGGATTGGGATCATCCCAGGTTCCGGAGCGCGGGTTATTTTCAGCCAGTGTTTCATGGTTGAAGGCGTGTGTGTCCAAAACCGACCCGTTTGAGCCGTAGGCCACCATGGAGACGGCGTGCGACGTGGCCAGCACCGGATTAAAGTCGCCGTAGTCCAGCATGCGCAGGGTAAAGTTGGTAACGCCCGTGCCGGGAGCGAAAGTGAAGGTATAGCTGTGCTCCCGGGAGGCATCCATGAAGCCCGAGGTGAGGCCGTTGTTAATAGCCGGATCGCCGTTTGGTGCGCTGTAGGCAAAGGGGAATGAGGCGCTCATTGCGGCCGCTCCGGAAGTGACCTGGACCAGCCGGTTTTCCTCATCGAACGTCTGGATATACCCCTGTTCCCCATCGACATCGACGCGGCTGATCATATTGCCGTTGGCGTCATATTCGAAATGCGGATAACCGTTAATGCGGGCCATGGCGTGCGGTTTCCCGCTGTAGCCATAAGCAAACGTGCCGTCACTGCCGTCCCGCGAGGTAATATTGCCGATGGCGTTATACTCGTAGTTCAAGGTGTAGTCGGCTACCCCGCCTGACGCCGTGGCGCTGACCAGGCGGTTCAGGCTGTCGTACCCGAACTGCTGGGTGTCGATGCCGTTGCCGTTGGTGGCGGTTTCCATGGCGATGATGTTGCCCACCGCGTCGTACTGGTAGGTAAAATCCGGCCGGTTGTCGGTTGTCGTGCCGTTCCGGATCTCAGCCAGCCGGAAGTTGCCGCTGGCGTTCAGGTAGGTAAATTGGGTGTCCAGGTTCCAGGAGTGGACCCGGTCGATGTAGGACAGCTGCCCCTGAGGGTTGTAGCGCACGTCGCTGACCAGGGCGTCGCTTCCGGCTGTGAGGGAGTTTTCCCCTTCGCGATCGTAGGTCATGGTGATGATTTCACCATTGGGATATTGAACCTGCAGCGGCCGGTGGATTGAATCAAAGCTGAGGGTTTCCATCGTGAAAGATCGGCCGTTGATCAGGCGCTCCTGCCGCACCATGCGGCCGAGCGTGTCGTAGAAGAAAGTGTCGCTGTTTTGCTGCGGACCCGGTCCCCAGCTCACCGTGTGCAGCTGGCCGACCCCGTTGGTGGCCCCATCGTAGGTGTAGCTGGCCAGCACATTGGTGCCTGGGCAGGGGAAGCTGCCGATTTCGCGGGTCAGTGGCCGTTCCAGCTGATCGTAGGTAAAGCAAAGGGTGTTGCCCTTGGCGTCGGTTTGTTCGATCAGGCTGCCGGCCGGGTTGTAGGCATAGCCCCAGGTGCCCATATCCGGGTCGTCCATCTCGATTTTGCGGCTGAGCGCATCGTAGACAATTGTGGTTTGGTTGCCAAGGGCATCTTCAACGCCAATTAAATTATTGAGCGTGTCATATGAATAGGTTGTCTCCTTAAAGCTCAATTCAGTGTAGTCGTCAACGACGAGCACGTCATTATCAAAGCGGCTTTTGGCAGCAAACTCCCAGTCTGAATTGAACCACCCTGTCCCATCCTGATGATCGAGTTGAATGGTCACCTGGTTGGTTGGATCGGCTTTTTCCCAAACGGTCAGGATAAAATCACGGTTTGTATCCTGGCTTGTGCGAATGATCCCCTGATACCACACGCCATCTTCATAAGGCATCAACACCGTTTCGGTATAGGTACCGGTGCCGATCCATTCCAGGGCCTTAATATTCCCTACGTTTGTACTAATGCCGAACGAACGAAAATCTTCTGTTCCCCAAAAGCCTCGAGTCACGTAAATCTGCGCCTGGACGTCGCCATCATTATCGGTATCGTTAATTTGAAAGGAGAACGATACGCCACTGTCTGTGCTGCCGGCGGTTGCGATCGGTTTCTGCACAGTGCGCCAGTTGCCGCCTGATTCAATTTGCAGTTGACCATTGACAACGACCGCGGTTCCCGGGCCGTAGATGGTCCAACCGTCTAAATTGCCGTCTGAAAAGTCGTCAGCGTAAACGGCAAGGGCTTCGTCAACAGCCGATAAACGTCCCAAATCGTCGGTGAAAGAGGCCTGAATCTGTAATTCTGGATTGTGGCTGTAGACGCTGTTATGCCCATAGAGCGTTGCCGAGCGCGAGCCGTCAGGCGCCGTTACAGCGGCCGGTCGGCCGATGGAATCATATCCGGTGATCGTTTTGGCATCCTGATCGGCGCAGGGATAGCTGTCGGCAATGCTTCCGGGAACGGCCAGGGCAAATGGAGCGCTTGTACAGACCGCATTGCCCCGAGCGTCATAGCCGGTTGCGGTAAAGACATCGCTGAATACGCCAGCGTCAATTTCGCGATTGTGGTTGCGCACGCCAACGACACGCCCAAATCCATCATAAAGAGTGGATTGCAAATCCAGTTGATTATGCGGTCCGGGACCAAACTCGTACGGGCGGGTTTCCGTCGTAATGACAAAAGAAGGGTTTGTCCAATTTACACTGATCCACGAGTCATTCCAAGTGTTGTCCCAATAGCGATAGCGAGTCAGGGGATTGCCGTTCCACGGGTCGCTGTCACCGTAGCCGGAGAAATCTGACTGATCGTAAACCGCATGCAGCCGGCCAAAGGGATCGTACTCATATTTTGTGGTGATATTATTTTCAACATCCGTAACAGAGGTCGGCAGCCACGGGAACTCAGATTCATATAGGATAGAAGTTTCATGGCCGAGCGGATTTTCCATACGCACGACATTAAGGCCAATGGAATCGTAAGATGTGGTGCTTATGCGCGCGGTGCTGCCATTTCCCGGTGCTGTCCAAAAAGACCAGTCGTTTGCCCCAGGAATGAATCCCTGTTGGCCATAGCCAGTATACGTGGTGACCGTCTCGGTATTGCCAAATAGATCGTAGGTGTAGGCTGTATCAACCGTTTCATAAACGGTCAGCGATCCGGGATCGATATCGCTCCAGTTTTTTTGCTCCCTGACCAGGGTTAAATTACCCTCCGTCAGCAGTTGATCATCGGGATCGAGGGAGCCATCATAGAGATAAAAGGTCCGAGCGATGGCGATATCATTGTTGTCAAGGGTACGGTTGACAAAGGGGGCAATGATCCACTCGTTTTCATTCGTTACATAGCGAATGCGCGTGGAGTGGCTGATCAGAGCGCCTGCATTGCCGTCCAAATCCACCGTGATGTTTTTGAATGATTGACCGGTTACATGACCCCACTGCCGGTTGCCCTGACTGTAAGTATCGTACGCATAGGTCACCTCAACGCCGCTGGCCTGCCCCCCGGTATCATAATTCAGGGAAGTCACTTTTTCTAGTCTGGCAAAAACGCTGTCGGCGGTATTTTCCCAATTCCATTCACTTGTCTGTTGATTTATCGGTTTTTGGGTAATTGGATCGATGGTTGTTGAGGTTAGGGTTTTGCCGTTTAACCAATAGTCGGATGTATTGAACGTTTTTTGAACTTCACTTAATTTCTTGGTCGGATTGGCCGGATCATAAACCTGTATTGAAACCTGATCGAAACCAACCAGTGCGCCGCTTCCAAATACAGTGAAAGGCGACCGGCACCCGTAGCCATCTTTGTCATAACAGGTCGTGGCGTTGGTGCGATCATACTTGATGTGAGAAGCGGCAGAACTATTAACCCCATCATAAATATGTTCCACACCATCCCAGGAGTACACGTCAGAAACTCGATAGAAGCGATCGCCAAACTCCTGATAGACCAGTTTTGTGACGGCCCCATATCCATTCTCCACTTTGGTCAACAAGCCAATACAGTGGTCATTGTTGTTGATGTCATTGTCACAGCTTTTTGGGGCTTCTTGATCGTAGGTAAATGTGGTGGCAGGGAGAGGGGTACTGCCGTCACTACCGAATTTTGTGATGTCGCTTAACATCCAGAAGCTGGTGTTTAAAAATGCGCTGCCATCCCATACGTGGCTGTGTAATTCATAATTGAACTCATACCTGCTTAGCGTTTGTCCGGCATGGGCCATTTCGATGGCGGCCGGCTGGTACCGCCCCACAACCATGTAAGAGGATTGCTCTGCGCCATCCCCATTTCTCGAATAATAGCTAAAATCAATTGTAGTCAGGTAACCAAAAATATGGTGAAAGTTGTATTTTATCTGGCTCAAGGCCACATCAATTTCCGTGTCGTCTACCCCGTTGCCCACTGCACGGCAGGTCGACGGATTGACAAAATCTCTGCCGCAGGACGTAACATAGGAATACAAAACCCGTACATCATTTGTATTTTTAACCGTGTCGAGTTTCCAGCTGTAGGCGGCATATTGGTCATTGCGCGGCTGGGAAGAATTATGGAGAGCAGATACCGGAGCAACAACCTGCTCCGCGTCTTCGTTAAAGCCAAAGCGATATTCGGTCCCATCGGCCGTGCGCACGAGCCAGTATTCGCCGGTGACATTCGATAGTGACGGATTTGAACTGCCGTTGATGAATTCAATGTACAAGGAGGGATCACCTGTGGCGCTGTACCGGCCGTGCCGCCCAGATGTAATGGGTTTTAAGCGATGAGAAACGCCATTTAATTCAAGAGAAAATCGCGCTGTGTCGAAATTGTGGCAGCAGCCACCGTAGTCTGCTGCGTTGTACATCCGGGAGGCATTGCCGTTGACAATTTGTGCCTGAGGAAGTGACCAGCCTTCGCCAAACCCCTGGCTCATGACGAGCGGTGAGCGAATGTTATCTAGGCCGCCGCTGCTGTAAAAAAGGGTTAGATCCGGGGTAAGCCCACCCACCCCTGGAACCACTTCTATGGGGTAACTAAATTGGGCTGCCCCGGTGAATTCAGAACTACCCGGAGGGGTATATGAGAGCGCCCAGGGGGAAGGTGATGGGGCTGACGCTTGCATAATCGCCCTCGATATTCCAGATTGATTTTTTTCAGCCGTTACCGGGAAAATACTGGCCAGAAGAAAAGCCAACAAAATAAGATAGCAAAAAAAACGGACACTGGGTAAATGACGCATCTGAATCCTCCTCAAGGACAAAATTTGAAATCTGACCATGTCTGACAGGCTCTTGCCTGGTCCATCTATGACACTCAATGCCGCGTTTATATTTTTTTGACAAAATTGGAGGAAATTGAATTTGGGTAGGCTTTCCCCAACCGATTTAGTTGATTAGCAAACACATTTCAAACCCGTCTCAAAATAATGCTTCCCTCTCCGTGTCGAGGAGGGGTCGTCAAAAGACCCACCCCCTAACCCCCTCCCGATTCGGGAGGGGGAATTTGTCGGAGTAAAATGCGCGTTTTCTCATTTATTAAGCTAACTGCCCGGCCCTGAACCCGACACGGGGGGGTATTTGTGAAAGTAAAAGAAGCATTTATGGATCGATTGGGTTAGGAGGGCACGCATTTCCCCGAATACAACCATTTTCATCCCCAGGTTCTGTTGGTTCAGGATTAAACGTGGGGGATGGTATAGGTGTGGGTTGGGGTGTTACAGGTGTGGGGGAGGTTGTGAGTGTGGGATCGTCTATAGTTTCTGTCGGTTGTGGTGAAGTATTATTTAAAATTAATTGGGGTGCTGTTGAGCCGCCTTCTCGACTGGCAAACCGCTGCAGCGTGGTTGTTGTGTTTCGCAGCGCTAGGGTCACCGGGCCGTTGCCGGTCACGGCCGAGGTGACATCGATATCGACCCAGCTGTTGGCGGTCAGGCTGCCAGATGAGGCAATTAAGCCGCCCAAAGCCGGGGCATTCCCGGCCGTGATGGTGGTTTCCTGCCAGCTTGAATCGGCAACCGCGTATATATCTACCCCTGTACTGCTGTCATTCAGGGCGTAAAGGCGGAGGGTTGCGGTCTGATTGTCCCAGCCATCCACTTGAAAGCGAATATAGCTGACGATGCCGCTGCCGTTTTTGGCCTGCAGGTTGCTGCGGGTACCAAAATTGTCGTTGGGAGCATTGCTAATAACGTAAGCGTCCGCATCCGGGGTCAGCACGACATCATCACCTGAGGCGAACAGGGTCGTGGCCAGACCTAAAATGGCAAATAGAAGAAGGGCCGCCAGGGGAAGTAAAATCGCTTTGTTAAGGGAATTGGAGTGAGTCATGGGAATCTCCTTTTTTGATGTTCAATTGATATTGGCACTATTTAGGTAAGTTACAAAAAGTTTTCTGAAGAAGGTGTCCGCAGAGCGCGTAGCGCAGAACCGTAGGTTCGCAGATTAGAGAGAGAAATCTGTGAAAATTCGTGTTAATCCGTGGCTTTTTTTAACAATTCTTTTTGTAAACTACTTAATTCAGAATAATCTTTTCCACTCTAGTTACCGAATTCCAGGGTCAATGTTAGGAGGACATATTCCTCCTCGGGTACAGGTTTCCGGTTCGTTCGGGGTTGGACTCGGCTCAGGAGTGCTCGTCGGATTTGGCACCGTTGTGCTAGATGGGTTTGATCCGACGGCGTTCAGGTTCAGTTGTGGCGCGGTAGATTCAGCTTCCCGGCTGGCAAACCGCAGCAGTGCGGATGAATCATTCCGAATGGCCAGAGTGATTAATCCATTGCCGGTGATGGCCGAGGTGACGTCGATATCAACCCAGGTGTTGGCGGTCAGGCTGCCGGATGAGGCGATCAAGCTGCCCAAAGCCGGGGCATTCCCGGCCGTAATAGCGGTTTCCTCCCAGCTCGAATCGCTAACCGCGTAAATATCGACTCCTTCGCTGTCGCCATTGAGGGCGTAAAGGCTCAGGATCGCTGTCTGATCGTTCCAGCCACTGACCTCAAAACGAAGGTAGCTGACGATGCCGCTCCCATTTTTAGCCTGCAGGTCAGGGCGGGTGCCGAAATTCTCAGTAGGAGCGCCGCTGATGACGTAAGCGTCCGCCTCTGGAGTCTGAAAAACATCATCACCTGAGGCGAACAGGGTTGTGGCCAGACCTAAAATGGCAAACAGAAGAAGGGCCGCCAAGGGGAATAAAACTGTCTTGTGGGGGGAATTGGGTCGAGTCATGTAAATCTCCTTTTTTCATGCTCTTCTTGCAGCGGTAATCAGGCTGTCCGTAAATTACAGCGAGAAATCTGCGGACAATTTTTCTTATGTTTCTTTTTGTAAACCATACAAAATCACTGCACAATCGTCGCAGATTTGTAGCTTAGCCACTGATGTAAATATAGTTGGCCCAATAAACGGGCGAGACACCGGCTGAAATCTGCTGCTGCTGTGCCCCCTGCAGCGCGGCCGCCGGTTCCTTCTGCCATACCGCCGAACGATAAAACCCAGACATCAGCCGGGCGGCCGACCGATCCTCGGCCGCCCATTGGGAGACAATCACGCCGGAGGCCCCGGCGGCCAGAAAACCGCGGGCCAGGCTGAAAAGCCCGCCACCCTTGGGCACCCCCCGGCCGCTGTCACAGGCGCTGAGCACTACCAGAGGATGATGCGGCAGCTGAAGCTGCTCGATATCAGCCAGCGTGAGATCACCATCAGCCACCTGCACCCGCGAAAAAAGCGGGTTGTCGGGACGAAAGACGGCGTGGGCGGCCAGATGAATTAAACGGGTTGCTTTCATCGCCTCTGAGACCGATTGCCGACGGGCGTTTTCTTCCCGTAATTGTAGAATTTTCCAGTGGGGATGAAGTGCTTCCTGAACCTCCTGTACTTCATCAAGGGTGTGGGGAAGGCGGCCGCTGTTGGTATGCCCAACCAGAAGGGCATTTTTTGTTTTCACGGCCGGATTTTTGGCCTGCGTCTGAAAAAGCACGTCTGGCGCGGTCAAATAGGTGATTTGAAAACGCTGCCCCCAGTGAGTCGTGCCGTCATAAGCGGCCGCCAAAGGGAGCTGATGCCAGGTAGGAAGCACGACGACTTTAACCACCTTCACGCCCTTGAAGAATGGTTCAAGCGGTGAAAGCACCTGTTGATAAAGCTGTTTTAGATATTTCTGAGAAGTTTGGGCGATCTTATCTGGAGGGAGTTTGTGCACCAGACTATGGGTCAGGAAATGCCACGCTCGGCTCAACTTTTCTATAAATGAGCTGGAGCACAATTTTGCGACCCAATGACACCCCTGCCTGTCAATCAGCAGGGCATGGCAAGATTGATGAGCCTCGTAAAAATGAAGCAGCGCTTCACCCGGCCGCAGCTTGTGCTGTAAATTTTCCAGATACTGCTGCGGGTCAGGCAGACGATCTGAAGAGGAGATGGTTGCCGCTTCAAACGGTGAGTTGGCGGCCGAACGGCGCACGTGCAGCCGGTTGAGAAGATCCATGATTTGGATTTCGGTTGTGTGTAAATTCAGCTTGTGAGCGGGTGCCGGCTGCGCCTGATGAGCTTCATGGTGCTGCCAGTGCCATTGTGCTTGAAGGTCCGCCAACTGCTCCTGCAGGGGATCATCCGGTTTCTCAACCAGCGGCGGCCGGCTAAAGGGAGCCGTATGGCGCAGATTAAGCGCCTGAGCCAGCCGGGCCAAATGGCCTCCATCGCGCGTTTCAAGCTGGTGAAGCAGCTCGATATAGTGGCGATAAAGGGGCAGCTTGTTTTCCAGATAGTGGATTTGTAGTAGATCGAGGGTCAGGATGCGGCGCTGCTGTTCGAGCAACTGCAGCGCTGCCAAATAATTTTGTTCAGCCTGGTTGAGATCGTCCGCCGCCGCCCAGTATCGGCCGTAAATGGCGTGTAGCTGAATAATATATTCGGTCATCCCCAGCGAGCGGGCGATTTGAAAACCGGCCTGGCAGTGGTTGATGGCTTTGCCCCCGGATTGAACGGCGCAGCTGGCCAGCAGAAGATGGACTTTGAGCAGCAGCAGGGGAGCTTGCTGCACGTCTTCAATTTTTAGCAACCGCCGGCCGATGCGCCGCGCCCGCTGTGGATTGCCAACCGCCAGGGCTAGATGGCCACGCTCGATATCCAGCTGATGCAGTCGAGGTTTGGAACCGGCCCTCCGCAGCCAGCGCCGCGCCTTATCCATCTGCTTCTGAGCCAGGGTATGCTGCCCGGCATACTGCCAGCTTTTGGCCTGGAGCATGAGCGCTTCGGTAGCGTGCTCGCCATCCTTAAGCCGCCGGTAGCGCTTTTCAGCACTGTGGGCCAGTTCAATGGTTTCGTCGAGAAGATTGAGGTCAAAATAAACATACGCGCGATACAAATCGGTATCGGCAATATTTAAAGGATCGTTGAACTCTTGAAAGCGCTGCCGAGCATACTCAAAAATTTGCAGCGCTTTGAGATGCCGGCCGCGCTGGTGTTCCAGACGGCCGCGGTTTACCTCAACACGCACTTTTTCGTGGGGAGAATCGGCCGCTTCGTAGAGTTTGCTAGCCTGTAAAAGCAGTGGTTCCGCCCGCTGAAAATTCCCCTGCTCCAGCCAAATGAGTCCTTCAATGCTGATCGTATCGGCCACCGATTCCTGATCGTCAAGCTGGCGATAGAGAACGCGGGCCCGTTCATAGCAGCCAAGCGCCTCTTCAAACGCTCCCGTTTGCCGGTAGACCAGCCCCAGGTTAATTTCCAGGTTGGCTTCATAGATTGAGCTGGGAAATTCAGTCTGCTCCAGCTGAACCCGGGCCTCTTCAGCCAGGGCGATCGCTTCCTGATAGCGACCCATGTTGCTCAGGGTAGCCACATTGTTGATTTGCAGCCCGGTCACTGAAACCAGGTTTCCTGTTTGGCGGTAAAATTTTTCGGCCAGGCGATTGTATTTCAGGCTTTCCTCAAACCGACCGGCCTGATTAAATATTGCGCCCTTAGCCCAGGCTGACAGACCGCCTGCCTCACTAGAATTTAAATGGTCGGCGATCTGGTCAATCAGGTTGATAAGCTGAATGGCCAGCCGCTGATTTTTTGAAGCCAGGCTTAAGGCGTGGATGACCAGCTCTTTGAGTGTTGACACGTCGAGCTTGGGCTGCAGCTGTAAAAAGGTCGAATCAAAGGATGGTTTTTGATAATGGTGTAGAAGGGTTTCGACGATGGTTTCAGGGCTCATTTACATTGAATTCTTCGATTAAAATCAATTCCAAGGGCAAGATGATTGCCAGGCGATATTTTTTAGACGACAAATCATTTATTTCAAACATACCAAATGAATCGAGGGCGTGGCGAGAAAGATGCCTGTTTTCCTGGATGAGTTGGACAAAGATGTTCTCTTCGGCAAAGGGCACCCCATCCTTCAAAAGCTGCCCTTCAATTTTCCACAGCGGCGTGGCTTGGGATTGACGGCTTTTCTTGATGAGCAGCTGGAAAGGATCGGCTTCAAAAAATTGTTCCTGCTGGCTGTCGCCGCGAAAAGCGAGCTGCATTTGGGGCTGGGGCTTCTCCAGGGCGGTTAAAATATTTCGTCCCCAGGCGAGAATATCCAGACCAAATGATGACTTGCCGGATTTTGATGCCGATGCGTCTATCACTGCCGGTTTAGCGGGCGCCATAAGCTGCTGCAAATCCGCCTGACAAAATTCGCATTGAGCGATGTGGTTTTCCACTGCTTGATCGGCCAGCTGGAATCCGGCCGCAACCTGCACCAGAATATCCATATCGGGACACGCTTCACGCTCGGCCGCGTCGTGAAGCAGCGCATCAACCGCCGCCAGGGCTGCAACTTCCTGCAGGCAAAACGCGCAGCTTTCGATGTGTTCGACGATCTCCGGCCCTGCTTCGCCTTCTAAATAGGCCATTCTGTCGAGATCTGAAATGTAATTTTTGGCATGACACTCTGTTGTCATATCGTGAACCCTTTATCTACTCAAAGGCGGTTCAGCCGTTTTTTGACAGAATAAGTCAATGTTGCTGCACCAGCGCCCGCTGCAGCCGTCGCACTAGCCGCAGTTTTACCCGATAAACGTCCCTGGCTGAAGGAAAAATATCGGGATACATTTTGGCGATAGCGGCCGGTTTTAACCCTTTGACATAGCTTGCTTCGTATAGCATTTTCTCTTCAGGGGTCAGGCTTTCGTTTTTCAGCCACTGCCGAACGGCCTCCAGCCGCTCCTCTCTGTTTGGGGGTAAGCTGCTTTCTTCAAACGAGGTGATTTGCGGATTGCCTCGGGCCAGGATCTGCAATTTTTGCTGAAGACGGCGGTTTTTTTTCTCACGCCGATGCCACTCTATGCAGGAAGAAACGGTGCAGCGATTTAAATAGCGAAGGATCGCCCCGGTGTGTTCAAAACGGGTGGCTATCGGAGCAGCGGCCGTCTTTCCGAGCGTCCGCCAAAAACGAGTCAGGGTTGTTTGCTTTAAATCGGCCAGGCTCTCTTCATCAAGGGTGTAGGAAATTTCCTGGCGAATCCAAAAAATGATTAAGCTTGCATATTGGGCTTCAATCGCCACCCAAGCCTGCGGTTGATCGAGATCCAGGGCACGGCGAAAGAGCTCAAAACAAAAACCCCGGTCAACCCGACTCCCTTGTTTTGATTCTTTTTGGCACCCAACAACAATTACATTTAAACTCTCGCCTTCCATCATAGAGCCACAGTAAAGAGGATACGTCAGAAAGGGGGATTAGGCAATGTTGAGCACGTGTTAAGCCACCCTCAAGAATCAGCGTGACTCTGCCCTCGTCAATAGATAACATCTGCTACCAAAAGAACAACCGCAGGTAAATTTTTCTGGCACAATAGAGACGGTATAAATTTATGCGAATCTGTAAAAATCTGTGACAAAAGATTTTAGAGATGCGCACTTTTTATGAGGAAATTTTTTATGCCAAAAATTGCGGGTGCGGTCATCTTGTCTTTGCTGTTGATTGGGGCAATAACCGGTTGTGACGATGAATTTTCGGCCGAAACGCCCATCGACTCACCGGATCAGTCTGCCCTTGGTGATGATGAGGTCGTTTCCGATGCCGAACAGCTGGATGAACTGGCTGACCTGATAGAGGAAACGAGATTGGAGTATGACATTCCCGGTGTGGCCGTGGCAATCGTCGAGGGAGATGAGATTGTTTTTGCTGAGGGGTTTGGGGTGCGCGATTTGCGTCGTGAGGCACCGGTGACCACTGAAACGTTGTTTCATATTGGCTCGACCCACAAATCAGTAACCGCCATGTTGATCGCCACCCTGGTTGATGACGGGCTGCTGGAATGGGATACACCCGTGGTCGATATTTATCCGGCATTTGAGTTATCTGATCCTGACGCAACCGCAGAAGTAACCATTCGCCATCTGCTCAGCATGAGCAGCGGTATTCCGGCCGAGGCGGAAGATGAGTTTGATATCGAAACAGAAAGGGCAGAAGATATCTTTAGCCTGCTGTCTGAAACCCCCCTTTTGGATAGTCCGGGCGAACAATTTAGCTACAGCAATATTTCCACCTCAACCGCCGGCTATATTGCCGTGTTAGCAGATGGTGGAGAAATGGACGAGCTGTATGAAGGGTATGCTCAACTGCTCCAGGAGCGAATATTTGATCCGATCGGTATGGAGACAGCAACACTTTCGGTCGAAGAAGCGCAGGCTAACCCCGATCGCGCCGTGTCACACATATTCGATCAAGGAGACGGGGTGATTGCAGTAGATTCCTACGACTTTACGGGAGACCCTCTGGCTCCCTCAGGATCGATCAAAGCCAACGTGCTGGATATGGCTTACTACATGAATACTCAGGTGAGCCGAGGGGTGGCTCCCAACGGCACGCGGATCGTCACCGAACAAAATTTGATGGAAACATGGCAGCCACAAATTGAGGATGATGAAAGCGGGGGCAGTTATGGGCTTGGCTGGGGGGTCGATTTTCAGAATGGGGTTGAAATCATTTCACATGAGGGAAGCTACGATAATTTTTCCTCGATGCTGATTTTTGTCCCGGAGGCAAATGCGGGAATGGTTTTATTGGCCAATCTGGATGATCCGGGCGGCTTCATGGAGATCGTAAGCGACAGATTTGTCGAGCTGTTCAGCAATGTAGATTGATAAACCGTATTGAACCGCACAAAAAACCCACGCCCGATGTGCTAAAATGCGGTGGGTAACAATGTTTTAAGTGACATGCAAGAACTATTCATAAAATTAACTATCCGCAGACCCCGTTTAAGTGGTTTACAAAAACTTTTAAAAAATTATTTGTCCACAGATTACGCAGATTTTCGCAGATTACAGTGAAATATCTGCGGCCATCTGCGTAATCTGCGGACATTTTTTTCAGAAAATATTTTGTAACTTACCTAAGTAAGTTGC
>JASJCR010000130.1 GCA_030065875.1 Ardenticatenaceae bacterium
AGCCCCCTTCCTTGGGGAAGGGGGTTGGGGGATGGGGCAATAATAAAATGAAACTTTCAGGTAAAACGAGGCTGCTGGGTTTGATGGGCTGGCCGGTGTCGCACAGCAAAAGCCCCAGGATGCAGACGGCCGCGGCGGAGGCGGCCGGGCTCGACTATATCTATGTGGCGCTGCCGGTTCATCCGCAGGCGGTTGGAGAAGCGGTGCGGGGATTGCCGGCCCTGGGCTTTTGCGGAGTCAACGTCACAGTGCCTCACAAGCAGGCGGTGGTGCGGTTTCTCGATGAAGTTGATCCGGCCGCGGCCGCTTTGGGAGCGGTGAACACGATTGTCATCACCTCCAAAGAAGGTCACGAGGGTTTCCGGCCATATCTTAAGGGTTACAATACCGACGCCCGCGGCTTTTTGAAAGATTTGTCGGGCCACGGTGTTGAGGTAGACGGCCGTCACTGTCTTGTTTTGGGAGGTGGAGGGTCTGGCCGGGCGGTCGTTTATGCCCTGGCGACGAGCGGCGCGGTCGTTCATCTTCTGACCCGGCGGCCAGAACAGGGGGATGAAGTTGCTAATCAACTGGCCGAACATATCCCGGCCGATTCGCTTCATTTACATGGCCTGAATGATGCCCCAGCACTCGCCAGACATTATCGGTCGGCGATTGTCGTTAATACTACGCCGCTGGGCATGACGCCGAACACTGAGGAGTCGGTGTGGCAGGATGAATGGCCTTTTCCGGAAGAAGGATTTGTCTACGACCTGGTTTATAATCCGGCCGTGACCCGATTAATGCGTCAGGCCCAGGCGGCCGGTCTTGAAGCGGCCAACGGATTGGGAATGCTCGTCCATCAGGGGGCGGAGGCGTTTTATTTGTGGACCGGTGTGCGGCCGGATTTGGACATCATGCGCAAGGCACTTTGAAACAATATGATTGGATTAAAATTACTGCTTTTAAACGGACCAAATTTAAATATGTTGGGCACCCGCGAACCGGAGATATATGGGTCGGAGACGTTGCCCGAATTGGTAAATGCGGTTAGGGGATATGCGGCCGACCGGGATGTCGAACTCCGCGACTACCAATCAAATATTGAAGGAGAATTGGTCACGGCGATTCAGGAAGCGCGTCTGTGGGCCGATGGCATTCTCATGAATCCGGGGGCGTATACCCACACCAGTATCGCCATGCGCGACGCCATCAGCGGTATAGATGTTCCGGTCGTCGAGCTGCACATTTCCAACGTCCATGCCCGGGAGCCGTTTCGGCACAAGTCGATGTTGAGCGGCGTGTGCCTGGGGGTAATTGCCGGTTTTGGCCGGGACAGCTACTTTCTGGCCATAGAGGCGCTGATTCGACATTTAAGCTGAGGTGATAGACCCTCCCCCTAACCCCTTCCCGAAGCGATTCGAGGGCGGACAGGTAGGTTGCAAACCACCTGTCTTTCTGAACAGAGCGCAGCGACGTGGAGAATCTCGTCAAGCTGTCTTTCAGGAGGGCTGATTGTAAGTTATAAAAGCCCTTCGAATGGCCACCTTTGCCTTCAAGTAAGTGGACGGGATCCTTCGCTCCGCTCAGGATGACAGGGGGTCCGCGAACGATGAATCGGGTTATGAAAGACCTGTCTGCCCCTGAACCTGTTTTGGGAGGGGGAATTTGTTGAGCTAATGCGTCTCCGCTGTGATTCTATTCGAGAGCAAACAAGATTTCCTGCACGACCTGTTGAATTGTTTTACCGCTGGTAATAATTTGGGGGAACCGTTCATACAGCGGCCGGCGCTCGTTGAGGAGGTCGGTAATTCGCTGGAGAGGGTTGGGCACCTGAAGCAGCGGCCGTTCGATCCCTTTTGGGTCTTCGGTGACCCGAGACAAAATCTCTTTGGGGGTGGCCACCAGGCAAAAAACAAGCCCTGTTTTGCCCAAAACTCGGGCATTGTGGGGGTCAAGCATCATGCGGCCGCCGGTGGCGATCACCAGGCCGGTACGCTGAGCCAGAGCTGCGGCCGCTTCCCGTTCGAGAGCGCGAAAGCCAGCTTCACCATCCTGAGCAAAAATTTGGGGGATGGTCCGGCCGGTTCTTTCGGTAATCCATACATCGGTGTCGATCAATTGATAGCTCAGGGTTTCGGCAAGCAGACGGCCGACGGTGGTTTTGCCGGTGCCCATAAATCCGGTGAGAATGATGTTCTGGTTTGCGTGCGACTTTTTCATGAAGCAGGAGTTCGAGTCGTTTTATTATGAATTTTATTGTCCGCAGATTACGCAGATTGTCACAGATTTCTCGCTTGCTTCTGCGGAGCTCTGCGAACTTTTGGTTCACCTCTAAGGGGTCTGTGGACGCTATTCCTCATAATATTTCTTTATAGGGGACCGGGTTAAAAAATCTTGTCGATTACCAATTGATAATCACGAATGATAGCCTCTTGTTTGGGGTGACGGCCGTCTTGGACGATCGTTTGGCCGTTGATCGACACCTCGCGCACCGTGGATGGTGACGCGTTAAAAATCACCCCATCGAGCAGATGTTCATCGGCCAATCCGGTGAAAGCGATACCACGGCGATCGAGGGCAATTTGATCTTCCAGCCAGGCGTGTTCCAGACCGCAGGCCGCGTAACCCTGGCGAGTGGCTACATCGAGCAAAAAATCCGCTCCACCAACCACCATTCGTGCTTCAAGTCTAGAGCGTTCATCCAGCTCGACAGCCCGAATTTCCTCGAAGGGATTTTCGCTACAGTGGCTGTCCACCCCAACGCACAAGCGAGCGCCGGCGTTTGCGAGTTCGCTGGTGGCCGGCAGCCCATCTCCCAAATCTCGTTCGGTCGTGCGACAGAGGCAGACAAACGACCGATTTTGCCCCAGCTGTTCAATTTCGGCTTCTGAGAGGTGAGTGGCGTGTACAGCGACAAAACGCTCGTTTAAAAGGCCGTGGTCAGCCAGAAGCTGGACCGGCGTGACGTTATATTCCGCCCGGCATTCTGCCAGCTCACGCTGCTGTTCACAGAGGTGCATATGAAAGGGGAGATTTTGTTGAGCGGCCCATCTGCTTAATTCCTGCACGGCCGTCAGGGGAGTGGCTCGGATGCTGTGGGCGGCGAGGGCAAAATTCACCAGCGGGTGATTCGCATAGCGAGAGTGGAGGGTTTGGCAATCATAAAGGATCGAGTCTGTTGAGGGATCGCTAAACCGCTTTTGGGCGGGGCTCAGCTCCTGTTGAAAACCGCCGCGCAGGTAAGCGGTGCGAATCAGGCAGATGCGCACTCCAACATCAATAGCCGCTTCGATGACCGCTTCGGCCATGACGGTGCGGTTGGCGTATGGCCGGCCGTCATGATCGTGGTGAAGATAGTGAAATTCACCAACGAGGGTCACCCCGGCCAGAGCCAGTTCGAGATAGGCAAGCCGGGCCACGGCGTACATCGTGTCGGGTGTTATCGCGCGGGCCAGCTGGTACATTGCACCGCGCCATGACCAAAAAGAATCTGCTTTGTGCGTCGGACGTTGGACCCGGCCGCGCATCGCCCGCTGAAAGGCGTGGCTGTGGACGGTCGCCAGCCCCGGCAGGCGTATGTGATTGGGTTCAAGGGTGATATGCGGGCTAATCATCCAATAATCTGTCCATCTTTGATGATGGTTTGAACCTTGTTATCACCAAGTAAATAGGTCAAATTGCGGTAATCGTCGCACCGGAGGATCAGTAGATCCGCGGCCTTGCCGGCCTCAATTGATCCGATTTTGTTTGAAAGTCCCAAGGCGTAGGCGGCGTTGATGGTGGCGGCATTGAGAGCCTCGGCCGGCTCTAACCGCACGTAGCGACAGGCGATCGCCATCGTCAGGGGCATTGAAAAACAGGGCGCTGACCCGGGATTCATGTCGGTGCCGAGGGCGACGATCGAACCGGCATCCGCCAGCGCGCGGCCGCCGGCAAAATTTGTCAAACCTAAATTGAAGTTGACGGCCGGCAAAACCACCGCGGCCGTGTCTGATCGGCTGAGCCGTTCAATCCCGGCTTCCGTCGTGACTTCCAGATGATCGGTCGAGGTAAGGCCCAAATCAAGGGCCACGTCCAATCCGCCCAAACTGTTAAATTGATCCACGTGGATTTTTCCTCGCAATCCGGCCGCCAGTCCAGCTTCTAGAATGCGGCGGGTTTGAGTAACGTTAAAGGCGTGATTTTCACAAAAAACGTCGATAAAAAAGGGAATGTTTTCGGTCGCAAAATGGCTCGATTGGTACCATTCGGCCACGGCCGGGATCATTTCGTCAATCACTAAATCAACATACCCATTGGATTTATCTTTAAACTCCGGTGGCACGGAGTGGGCGCCAAGAAACGTGGGCACGATACGGCAGGAGTGCTGCTGATCCAGAGCCGCGATTACCTCGAGCATTTTTAATTCATTGACCGTATCGAGCCCGTAACCGGTTTTGATTTCAACGGTGGTGCTGCCAAGGGAAAACATTTGGTCGAGCCGCCGGGAAGCTGATCGAATCAGGTTGTTTTTTGATTCCTGACGAGTATGCACCATGGTGCTGACGATGCCACCACCGGCCGCCATAATGTCCATATAGCTCGCCCCTCGTATCCGCATTTCAAATTCGTGGACCCGATCGCCGCCAAATACGGTGTGGGTATGGCTATCGACAAAACCGGGGACAATCGCCTGTCCGGAAGCGTTTATCAGATTTGGGGCGGTGTAGCGACTGAGAATCTCTGCTGAGGGTCCAACCCCTTTGATGATCCCTTTGTGAATGGCCACCCCGGCACCGGTAATAAGCCCCACATCTTTGAGTGCATCACCGCGCTTCGGGCGGCCGGCGCTGGCGCAGGTGGCGATCTGGGCGGCATTGTGAATGATAAGGTCAACTTGTTGGGCCATAGGTTTCACACCTAACCACAAAATAATTTACAGCAGCGAGAGCGCCAATTCAATCATTTGCTTTAGGGCGGTCTGCCGATCTTCGGCGGACAAATATTGATGGTGAACGAGCGAATCAGAGACGGTCAGGATCGACAACGCCTTGACCCCAAATTTTGCGGCCAGAGTGTACAGCGCGGCCGATTCCATCTCGACGGCCAAAACCCCGTATGCGGCCCATAACTTCCAGCCGTCCGGGTCATCGCCATAAAACGAGTCGCTGGCCAAAATATTGCCGACTCGCACTTCCAGCCCGCGTTCCTGGGCATGATCATACGCTTTTTTGAGCAGTCCGAAGTCGGCCGTGGGCGCATAATCCATCCCCTTAAATCGAAGCCGATTGACGCCAGAATCTGAGGAAGATGATTGGGCTAAAATCACGTCCATCAATTTTAAATCGGGTTGATACGCCCCGCAGGAACCAACCCGAATCAGGTTTTTGACGCCGTATTCGTTGATCAGTTCGTGGACGTAAATTGAGAGGGTGGGCATGCCCATGCCGGTTCCCTGTACAGAGACCGGTTTGCCCTGATAGGTGCCGGTATACCCGGCCATTCCTCTCACCGTGTTGTGTTGAACCGGGTTGTCAAAATAAGTTTCAGCGATAAATTGCGCCCGCAGTGGATCTCCGGGCAGTAAAACAGTCTCGGCAATTTGCCCTGGCTGGGCATTTAGGTGGGTGCTCATGTGATATTCTCCAAATTTAGACTGCAAAAATGGATTGAGGATGTCATGGGGCAAGCATAACCGAAATATTAAAAATCAGGTAGGGGATCATCAAAAAAGGTGACGGTTGAGATCGTTATGGCGCATGTGTTTTTGATTGACAATGCCTGAGTAACGACTTATTCTTGCTTCACACCCAAACAGCCATCCCAAATAATTTGTGAAACATGTATGAAAATCGCTGATATCCAAACGTATCATCTCAATATGCCAATTGATGAGTTTGCCTTTTCCCAAAAGTGGGTCAGAGCGAGAACAGCCCTCATTATCAAAGTAGTTACCGATGATGGAACGGTAGGTTGGGGAGAAGCCTTCTGTCACGATGCCGGCCGGGCCATCGAAGCAATTATTTCTCAAACTTTCAGGCCACATTTGATCGGCCGCAATCCGCTAGAAATCAACGTGCTTTGGGATCATCTCTATAACTGGACAAAAGATTATGGACAAAAAGGAATCGTTATTTCGGCATTGAGTGCTGTTGATATTGCGCTGTGGGATATCCTGGGGAAAGTCAGCGATTTGCCAATCGTAACTTTATTGGGTGGTCAATTTTATGATCGCATTCAGGGGTATGCAACTGGGCTTTACATGCGGGATGCGGCCGATGATCGCCAAAATTTGGCTGACGAGGCGCGATCATACATTGAGGAAGGATTTAAACATCTTAAGATGAAGGTCGGATATGGTTTGGCCAAGGATATTAGCATCGTCACGGCCGTGCGAGAGGCTGTCGGCGATGATATTCACCTGATGATTGACGCCAACCACGCATATGATGCAACCACCGCCATTCGCCTGGGGAAAAAATTGTCCCATTTAAACATCGATTGGTTTGAGGAGCCTGTGTCACCGGAAGATATTGAAGGTTATGCTGAAGTGCGGCAGGCAATTGACATCCCGGTTGCCGGAGGGGAAGCGGAGTTTACACGCTTTGGTTTCCGACAGCTTCTTACCCAACGGGCGGTGGATATCGTTCAACCGGATATTTGCGCAGCCGGTGGTTTGACGGAGGGACGCCGCATTGCGGATATGGCGCGCACCTGGCACACGCGCTGTATTCCTCACGTGTGGGGAACGGCGATTGGCCGTGCGGCTTCTCTCCATTTTATCGCCTCACTGCCTCCCACCCCACCGGCCCTTTTTCCACAAAAGGCGCTGCTTGAGCTCGATTTAACCCCCCATCCTTTGCGAGACGAAGTGGTCTTGAATCCACCTGAAGTGGTTAACGGCTGGGTTACTGTTCCCCAGGCTCCCGGTCTGGGCGTCGAAGTCAATGAATCTTTTCTGGAAGCGAATAGCAGATCCAATATCCATCATCATAATCCGTAGGAGACTCCCATGCGACCGTTTCAACCATCCCGCTATACGATCACCGTTCCACTGCGCCACGGCCGGGCGCTGGCTTATAATGCCCTCAGCGGCGGCCTGGCCTTATGGGAAGCCCCCGAAAAACGGTTTTACGACCAGATTGGCGACGGCCGCGATCTGGATGAAACGGACGACATGGTCCGCGCCTTCCATCATGGTGGCTACATTGCCCCGGCTGAAACCGACGAGCTGGCCATCATTGAAAAGGAGTACACCGCCCACCGTTACAACCAGGAAACGATGATCCTAACTATCGCCCCGACCCTGGCGTGTAATTTTGGCTGCGATTATTGCTTTCAGGGACAGGATAAAGATCCAGAAACGATGTCGCTGCAGGTTCAGGACGCCATCGTGGAGCTGGTGGGTCGCGTTGCTCCCCGCATCAAGCGGCTGCATATCGCCTGGTATGGGGGGGAACCGCTGGTGCGGTTGAACATCATCGAAGCCCTTTCTGATCGCATTATCCCGCAGTGTGACCGGCACGGCATCAAGTACGACGCCCTAATCGTCACCAACGGATACAAGCTGACCCCGGCCGCGGCGCGATCGCTCTATATTCGGCGGGTAAAGACGGTGCAGATTACCCTCGACGGGGCCCCGGCCGATCACGATCAGCGGCGGGTTCTACTCTCCGGGGGCAATACGTTTAACAAAATCGTTGACAATATTTCCGCCTGGATTGATGAAGTGCCACTGGCGGTCAGCGTGCGCGTCAACATTGACGACCGCAACCAAAATCGCATTCACGGCCTGATCGACCACCTGGCGGAAATCGGGCTGGCTGGTAAGCGCAATTTTAAACTTTACTTTGCCCCAGTTGAAGCGACAACGGCCGGTTGTCACAGCATCACCGATGTCACGATGGGGAAGGCTCACTACGGCAAGCTGGAGGCCGAGCTGTATCTACACGCCTATGAGGCCGGTCTGTCCGGGCTCCCTTATCCCCCCCGTTTTCGTGGTACCTGTTCGGCGGTGCGCCCCAAAGGGTTTGTCATCGTGCCCAACGGGGATTTGCACAAATGCTGGGACACCGTCTCCTGGCCGGAGCAGCGGGTGGGGACGATTTTTAACCTGGATGCCTTGAACAGTGACGAGCGGGTCTTGCGGTGGCTGCGCTGGACCCCCTTCAAAAACGATACCTGCCGCAACTGCAAGATTTTGCCGGTCTGCGCCGGGTCGTGTGCCTACAAGTTTATCCACGCCGACCACACACGTGGTGAAGCGGCCGTGCTGCCCTGCCCCAGCTGGAAGTACAACATCAACGAAAAACTGGCCTTGCGGGCGATAAAGACCGGCGTCATCACGGCCGAAGATTATGATCCGGCTGTTGGGGGGACCGTCTCTACCGATCTGTGCGCCGATGTACTTGTGGATGGCGGGCAGCCCCTACCGGCCGAGATGCAGGCGGTGCTGTCGCAGATGTCGGCCAAACAGACTGCTGCAGCTAATCGATCTGGTGTTGTCCACCTGGCAGATATTGCAATCAACGCTCCGGTATCGGCATAAAGGAAGGGATCATCATGAAATATATCGTCCAACCTGTCGTTCCCGCTCATGCGGCAATGCCGCATTATGCAACCGATCGGCGCTACACGATTGTATCTGCCCAAAGCGGCCTGGTGGCCAGCGTGCGTCAGGGCAGCATTCTGCTGGAGCAGCAAAATTGGGTAGAGAGCGAGCGTCAGCAGTGGCGCATCGAACGCATTCCCGACGGCATTAATGCCGATCTTCTGGCTATTGACCGGGAGGGCCAACTTTATAAACGGCTCGGCTGGCACGGGGAATGGGAAATGGTGCCCGGTGAGCCGCCGATGCGCGGCCTGGTTGTGACTCGTGAGGGGCGCCTGCTGGGTGTTGGTGCGGATCAGCAGCTATACCGCCGAGAGAATCTGGACTCATCTTGGGAACTGATCCCTGAAAGCGGCCCGACCCTCGATGCCGCCATTTTGCCGAATGGTCAACTCGTTGGCGTCAGCCCGACTGGTGAGCTTCTGGTACGGTCGTCGCTGGCCGAGTCGTGGCAGGTTGTGCCCGGTGAGGTGCCCATCATGGCCGTGGCCACCCAGCATGATGGCGCTATTCTGGCAGTGCGGGAGGATGGGCAAATAATCAGCCGTGGGGCTCTTGATCAGTCGTGGGAAATCGTTCCGGTTGCTGATGGAATGTTGAACATTACCACCATGGTGGACGGAGCCTGGCTGGCTGTTGGCGCAGACAACCAGCTGACGATTCGCACGACTGCAGGTGAGCCTTGGAGTCCGGTTCCCGGTGATGGGAAATTCATCGCCGTGGCCGCCCACGCTCGCTATTATCGCCTGATTAACGTTCATTCCGGCAAGGTAATGGACGTCAAGGAGTGGTCGCTGGACAGCGGAGCCGCCGTTCATGAATGGTCGTGGCACGGCGACTTTAATCAGCAGTGGGCGGTACAGCACATCGGTGGCGGCGCTTTTAAGATCGTGGCTCGCGTTAGCGGGCTGGCCCTTGACGTGCAGCGCGGTGATTCCGCGCCCGGTACCCCATTAATTCAATACCGCTGGCACGGCGGTCTCAATCAGCAGTGGCGGCTGGCCGAGGTCAAAGACGGTGCCGTACTTCCGTACAGCGGCCGGGCCACAATTTACGAATTTGCAAATTATGAGGGCCGCTCGTTGGAAGTTGGCCTTGGCTCCTATGATGCGGCCGAATTGGCTATTGGCGACGGCACGATGGGTTCGATTCGTGTTCCGGAGGGTATACGGGTCACGCTGCACGAGAACGCCAACTTCAGCGGCGAGCGGCGCCGGTATGAAGAGGATACCGCTGTCGTTGATGAATATTATTACGAGCAGACAAAGGGCATTGCCGTCGAGCAGGTGATGACCATTTTTGATCAGCCGCTGTTTCAGGGCCGACAGGAGAAGCTGGGCATCGGCCGTTATAAGGTCGCTGATTTAGAGGTAAGCGATGACAGCGTTCGCTCACTGAAGGTCCCATTCGGGCTGCTGGTCACCCTTTTTGAGAACGACGATTATTCCGGCCGGCCGCGAGTTTACACCAGCGATGCCGAAACCCTGGACGACATGATGGACGGCGTGGTCTCGAGCCTCACCGTCAAGGCAATGGGGATTGTCATTCCCTCAGAAACGATCTCGTACGGTGAGTTTTTCTCGCTTGAGGCAGAGGAAGTGGGAGGGCATTTGCACACCGTGGCTGATGGTGCGCTGTACAGCGGCAAGCCGCACGATCCAGCTGCAGCCGCTTTCTTTTTTACCCGTTTGGGAGATTCTAAGTTCACCACCTACGCCAGCTTTGGTGACGTGGTTGCCCTGACCGATCACGCCGGCCGTTTTGCTCGCCTGCTGCCTGATGGTGAGCTGCGCTGCGATGCGGAAACAGCCGGCGAGGCTGCTCGACTGGTGATCGTGCGTGCCGGTTCATCCAGCCACAACAGCTTTGTGGCATCCGGTGACGACATCGCTTTGAGGACGGAAGAAGGACAATATCTGATTGAGACCGAGATGGGGGTAACCGTCTCTGGTGACGAGCCGCATCCCACGCGCGGCCGCTGGCGGCTGACCGCGCCGCTTGAGCCAATCATCAACGAGCCGCCTGGTGAGATCTCCGATGGCTGTGGGGTCGCGGTGTGTGGTGCCCTGGCGTGCGGATCTGACTTCTGCGGGGCGGCCGCTTGCGGGGCCGATGCGTGCGGGGCGGCCGCCTGTGGCGCGGATGGTGACATTGTTGGTGCTTGTGGGGCAGCGGCGACGGCCATCGGTTTTTGCGGGCTTGACGTGGCTGGAGCTTCTGCCTGTGGGGCGGCCGTCACCGGGGTTGGAATCGCGGTTGTTACCGCTTGTGGGGCGGATGCCTGTGGCGCGGCCGCCTGCGGGGCTGAGGCTTGTGGAGGAGCGGCATGCGGGGCGGCAGCGTGTGGCGTGGCCGCCTGCGCCCTCGATGCGGACACCGTTATTGGGATTTGCGCGCTGGATGTGGATATTGGTGGGATTTGTGGGACGGAGGCGTGTGGATCGGATGTTTGCGGGGCTGAAGCAGGGGGAGGATCGGCCTGTGGCGCTCAAGCGTGCGGGGCGGCCGCCTGCGCGGTAGAAGCGTGTGGGGCGGAAGCGTGCGCAGCTGAGGCGTGTCCGGTTGAAGCGTGCCCGGCCGATGCGTGTCTGGCCAATGCGTGCGTGATCAATCTTTGTCCAGCTGACGCGTGTGCGGCCGATGCGTGCGTGGTTGACTTTATTCCCATTATTCCGGGGATTTGAGTAAAGATAGAAGAAGTTCAACTTTTATTAAAAGTTGAACTTCTTATTCAGTCGAGATCGATTACAGAAAAAGTTCAACTTCTTTAAGAAGTTGAACTTCTATCGCTATGCCCGGCCCTTGAGCATGCCGTGCCAGTAAATACGCGGCAGCCCGTAAGCCTTTAAGGCATACATGCTGTAACGCTCCTCCGACTGGTCAAAGGGAGATGTGCTGAAAAATTACTTGGCGTTGGCTGAGTCTAGCGCCGGCCGCAGAAACTGTATCGTCTGATCGAGCGTCTGTAAGGCCAGGCTGTAGTTAAATTCATCCACTTTGCCCGCATCGACGCACGACAAATATGCCGGTCGGGTACGGTCCAGGGAGTAAATAAACGCGATGAAGTAAGTGCCATCGATATCTTGCCAATCTCCAGGCACATCTTCATAAAAGATCCCATTGAACAGGATGTTGTTGTAGGCCGCCACGTAATTGGCGCACGCTTCTGCATTCCCATCTTTGGCCCCGTTGATCGATGCTTTCATGCGTTCAAGCGAGTTCATGACGTTTTGCATGTTGCTGCGCAGGGCTGGCCCGTCAAACGGCCGAACCGGAAAAGTGCCCAAAATATCGTTGGGGTTTGAAATGTAATACAGGGTTATGACGTCAGGTGAAGCCTCTTCTTCTGGCGTTGGCGGGCTTTCTGGTGTTGGTGTGTTGGCGGGCACCGGCGTGTTTACCGGCACCGGCGTGTTGGTTGGTGCCGGCGTATTGGTCGGCCGCGGGGTTTCGGTTGGCTCCGGAGTTTCCGTGGGTTCTGGCGTCTCGGTTGGCTCGGGCGTGGCCGTATGTGTTGGCATCGGTGTTTCTGTGGCGGTGGCGGTCGCGGTTGGCGGTGGTGTGTCGGTAGGGGCTGGGGTCTCTGTGGGGACCGGCGTATCCGTCGGCACGGCGGTTTCCGTAGCGGCTGTTTCTTCAACAACATCGGCGACCGCTTCGGGAGCGGGTGCTTCCCCTTGATTACAGCCGATCAGGAGTAAGGTCAAACTGGCCGATACGACCAACAGTAGAAATGAAGCGCGATAATGCGTTTGAAGTGGCATGAAATTCTCCCAAAATGTGTGCAGCGCTGAAAGTGACGTGCTGAGCTCGCCTGTTCAGGCTCTTTGATAAATCACGGCCGGTTTTTGTGTATGCTGTCGGCCGACTGTTGAAAGAAATACCAGATGAAATCCCCAAAATCAAGCGGTTTTGGATAACATGTGCCATTTGTCAGGAGTAAACCATGACATCTACCATCTTCGTGGTTAGTACTGTCAACTTGACAGGTCTCGGATGACAGTTTGATTGTTGGCGTGCCCCTTATAGCCATTGTATTTATGATAAAATTTGGTGTTACAGAGGATTTTTTAGGAGGAGCTAATCAATCGATTTTCTAAATTATGCTGAATCGGATCAAATACTCAATTAATTTTTAATCGATTCTTTTAAATGTGGTGGGAGTAAAAAACACAAAAAATGGACAAAAATTTCGCCCAGGGAGAACAAAAAGAATACAAGCTGGTGATTTTGTGTATTTTGCTGATACTCGTTGGCTGCACTCTCGAAGCAGAGATAACTATATCGGACAACAGCAGTCAAGATACGAATTACAGGGTAATTAATTCGTTTGAATTACCCATTAACACTCAATTTGTTACTAATAACGGTCGGGATCTGGTTGTTTTTACAAGAAGGGACGCCTACATCTATGAAACGCCAGACTTTAACTTAAAGCAGTCGGTCCGTTTTGGGTGGAGAATTTGGTTCACGACTTATTATCAAGAACAGGATCTCCTGATCTTTTATGATGGGTCAGGAGAGGTCTTTTACGTCTGGGATCTCCAAACGAATGCGCTGGAGAGAATCATCCCAAGATCAGATTTCAATATCGATCCCCATTTTTATCTTAAAGAAAATACCCTCATTGAAATTGATCAGATCAAAGTCATTTTTGGTTAGGATCAAACGATGGCGGTGCAAATTGACAACCATGTGGCGTTCATTCGAAAGGGGTGGGGTTTTCGCATAGACAAATACTGACCGGTGTTTTTATTTTTTCTTTCTTATGAACCTTCCTCATCAGATAACATCGTATTTTGATCGTGCACGAGCAGCCACCGTCCCTCTTGATAAATAAACGTCAAATTCAGGAGGTATCTGAGATGATAGGGTTTCCCATCTGGGTCCAGATCATTGTAGATGACGCGATAGACAACTGACCCCACATGCTCAGTTTGCCACCTGGAAATTTCCTCTAGAATCAGGGACCAATCGGGATCCGCAAACCATTGACGATGAAACTCGACGATTTCCTCAAACTGATTCATGAAGGAACCATTAGGTAAGATGATGGTCAGTTTCCCGTCCGCAGCAAGGGTGCCGGTGAAGGTCTCCAGGTCTCTATTTTGGATAGCATCGAGGTGCACGGTAAGTGTTTTACTAAAAGTCATTGATCATCTTCAATCGAAAGTGGTTTGGAGGAGCCAACCGCACGCCTGAAGGCGACCAGTTCGGGTTCATTACTCAAAAAGAACAGGTGGGCTTCACATCGGCAGTCGCTGGAGCCAAATCCGCTGACCGGCATATATTCCGGTGTGTTTGCCAGCGTCTGCGCCCACTCATGCTCCAGACGCATCGGGTCGTGACTGTACCAGACTGAAGTCAGGCATACAAACTCGCGCAGATAGTCAATATGCCAATGGTTCGATTTATTTTTGCGAGCGTGTCTCGATACGCGTGCCAGTACGCCACCGGGGCCAAAGGCACTGCCCACGTAGATGTAATATCCCGGCCGGATCTCAAGCGCTTTCCAGCGGCCGATTTGTACGGTTTTGTATACTGCACACTGCAACACCAGGGCATAGGTTCCGGGCTCCCGTTTCATCGCGACTCGGTAATCGTTTTTTGCCAGGAAGCATGACACTGACCGCAGCGATAGGTGACTTTATAAGAGGTCTGTACCGATGTGTATCCTCCACCTGGCCCACCAGAATGGTAATCGACGGTGCGAAAGTCTTGTGGTTCTTTGCCGGTTATCCTTATTTTTTGACTGCCGCATTCCGGGCACTTGGGACGCGAGCGAGTGGACCACCAGGCAACAACAAATGCTAACAGCAAAATGATGAATATGCCAAGCCAAGCCATTTATCACCTCCAAATTAATGTTCAAAATCAGCGGCGGAGAATTGTTGTACTTTTCATAGTATCGGCTGCCACCATTATCATTTTGCGCCTCTCCATCATGCTGACCGTCCTTGTCGCGTTCAGGCTGTGGACAGGTGGCTAGGATGAAACCAAAGTCTTTGGGTAAGGGCTTGGCTAGCCAAGCCCCTACAAATGTGGAATGGTTAAATTGCCCTCGGACCATCTTTCTCTTAAACATACAAGAATCTCGCCAAGCTTCAATAAGAGAAGAACCGATTTGGAGAGTTGCAAACCCATTCTAACCCATCTTTATCTTCGTGTCAGTTGACGGGATCCTTCGCGAAGGCTGTCCTGAGCGAAGTCGAAGGGCTCAGGATGACAGGGGTCCGAGGGCGATGAATGGGGATTAGGGATCTTATAAGGCTGCAACTTGAGTTTAAGGTTAAACAGGAAGATTAACGATAACTAGAAGGATATCAGACCTCAAAAGTTTTCAAAACTTTTGAGGTCTACGGGGGTCGACATCTGACTCTTTGTTGTCACCTGACCGTGCCCCTTTGAAGGCTAAAGGTTGCTTTCTAGCCTGGAATCGTATACGATAACTCGGACAGAATGATAAAAACCAGTCAAATTTTTATTAGATAACCAAAAATCATATACGATTCTCGCTAAATGGAAGCAGAACCCCTCAAAACCACGGCCGAAAATATCGCCGATGCGCTGCGCGAAGAAATCCTGCGCGGCCGCCTCAAAAGCGAACAGGGCCTCCGGCAAAGTAAACTCGCCAACCGCTTTGGTGTCAGCACCATCCCGGTTCGCGAAGCGCTGGTACACCTCAATACCGAAGGGCTGGTCGACTTCCACCCCAATCGGGGAGCGTTTGTGGCCCCGCTGTCAACGGCCGAGCTGCGTGAAATTTACGCCCTGCGCGGGGTGCTCGAACCGTATGCGCTTACTCAGGCGATGAGCCGTCTGAGTGACGAACACATCGAACGCTGCGAGCAGGTCCTCAAGGCGATGGACGCCGAACAGGATAACTATCGCTGGAGCGTGCTCAACTGGGAATTCCACGCCACGCAGTACAGCGCCGCGGAGATGCCCCGCCTCAGCCGCATGATTCGCGATCTTCATATTCACGTCATTCGCTATATCATGCACAATATCCCCGATCCCCACGAGATCGAAATGCGCTCCAACCACCGGGCGGAACATCACGCCATTCTGGACGCTTGCCGCGGCCGGGATGCTGAAATCGGGGTGATTTTGCTCCAGCGACACCTCAACACTTCGCTTGAGGTTCTGACTCGGTTTGCAGCTATCTAGTGGAAAGTATAAAGCTCAAAGTGAAAAGTACCTCGCCTCAGTGTGGATCTCTTTTCTTTTCACTTTTTACTTTATACTGCCTTAGGAATAGATTTATGATCGAAAACCCCCGCTACAAACGGGTACAGCTCTTTGTGACCTGCCTGGTCGACGCGTTCTTTCCGGAAACCGGGATGTCAGTGGTCAGACTGCTCGAATACCTCGGGTTTGAGGTGGAATTCCCTCAGGCCCAGACGTGCTGCGGCCAGATCGCCTTTAACGCCGGCGTGTGGGATGACGCACGAAAAATGGCCCGTCATAATATCGACCTGCTAGCTCAGACTGATGGGTATATCGTGCTGCCGTCCGGTTCGTGCACCGACATGATGACCCATCACTACGCCGAGTTGTTTGCCGATGATCTCGTGTATGGGCCGAAAGTTATCGCGCTCAAAGAACGCACCTTCGAGCTAACCCAGTTTCTCGTTGATGAGCTGCAGGTGACTGATTTGCAAGGCAAACTGAACGGCCGAGTGACCTATCATCCCTCCTGTCACGGGCTGCGTAACCTCGGCCTGCGCGATCAGTCAACCACGCTGCTGGAAGCGGTGGAGGGTCTGGAGTTTGTGCCTCTGCCGGAAGCGGATGTGTGCTGCGGTTTTGGGGGGCTGTTTGCCGTCAAGATGGGGGAAATTTCCGGTATGATGCTCCAGCGCAAGCTCGAAAACGTCAGCGAAACCGACGCGGAAACCCTCGTTGGTTCAGATGTGAGCTGTCTGATGCACATGGGCGGCGGGCTGCAAAAGCGAGGCTCGGCCGTTCAAACTGAACATATTGCCGACGTGCTGTGCCGGGCGTGCGGCTTAAACCAGTAGGAGAAATTTATGAGCAACGTCACGTTTTACGATCGAATCGAAGAGGCGGCCGCTCACCCGGAAAAACACGCCGCGGTCGGCAGCGGGGCGCAGCGGCTGCTGGCCCGGCGGGCGCAGGCGGTGGCCATCTACGATGAAATGGACGAGATGCGTGATCGCGGCCGGCTGATCCGGGCGCACACGCTGAGCCGCCTCGATCATTATCTGGCACAGTTTATTAACAATGTCGAAAAACTTGGTGGGCACGTTTTCCTGGCCGGCGACGCGGCCGAGGCGAATGCATACATCACCAAACTGGCCCGCGAAAAAGGGGTGCGGAGCGCCGTCAAATCAAAATCGATGGTCACCGAGGAGATCCACCTCAACGATGCTCTTGAAAAAGCAGGAGTGCGGCCGATTGAAAGCGACCTCGGCGAATATATCATCCAGCTGGCAGACGAACGGCCGTCGCACATCATCGCCCCGGTAATGCACCGTACCCGCCAGGATGTCGGAAAGCTCTTTTCCGAAAAGCTCGATGTCGACTACACCGAAGACCCCCTGGTCCTCAACCAGATCGCCCGCAGCAAGCTGCGCCAGGAATTTTTAGAGGCCGATATGGGGATTTCCGGGGTTAATTTTGCCGTGGCTGATTCGGGCACGATTTCGATCGTGACCAACGAGGGGAACGCCCGCATGAGCACCACCGCCCCGCCGATTCACGTGGCGGTCATGGGCATGGAGCGTATCGTGCCCACCTTTGAAGAGCTGGGCATCATGCTGCAAATCTTAGCCCGCAGCGCCACCGGTCAGAAGCTGAGCGTTTACGCGACGATGATTACCGGTCCTCGCCGGCCGGGTGATGACGATGGACCGGAAGAGTTTCACGTGGTGATCGTCGACAACGGCCGTTCGCAAACGCTGGGTTCTGAACTGGCCGAGATTCTCTACTGTATTCGCTGCGGAGCGTGCCTTAATACCTGTCCGGTTTACCAATCGATTGGCGGTCATGCTTATGGCTCAGTTTATCCGGGGCCAATCGGTTCGGTGCTGACCCCGGCCCTCGACGGGGTTGGCCCGTGGGGTGAGCTGGCCCATGCCAGTACTCTCTGCGGGGCATGCAAGGAGGTGTGCCCGGT
>JASJCR010000024.1 GCA_030065875.1 Ardenticatenaceae bacterium
AACGGGATCAGAAATTTGAGCTATATCGCCTACAACAATGACACCAACTGGCGTTCTGAAAGGGTGTCAGAAGCGGTTCAGGATTTGGTTGATCGATATTTCTCTGAAGATATGAATCCCTTTGATGCAGCCGCCCTGTTCTGGTACATACGCAACAGCTACTTCTTTGATCAGCAGCTGGTTGCTCATCCACGCGTGATGATGTTGCGGTACAACGACTTGACGGCGAATCCGGTTGAAACGATGAAGCAAATCTACACCCATGTCGGACAGTCATTCCCCGGCCGCCAAATTGTGAGTGATGTCCACAGCCGATCGGTGGGTAAAGGGCAAAAAATTGATCTTTCACCAGAAATTGAAGCGCTGTGCGAAGGGATGCTGAATCGGCTCGATCAGGTGTATCAGCTGCAAAAAAATTTAACCCTGGAGATCGTACCGTCTTAAATGTCTGCACCACATTTTATACACGTGATTAACTCTCTGCGGGTTGGTGGTGCGGAAAAGCTTTTGATTACCATGAGCCGAGAGATGCAGCAGCGGGGGATACCGTTGACTATCGTTACGCTGCGCCCCAACGTCCCGGCGTGTCAGCTCGAGATCGAATCAACCGGCACGCGGGTTGTTGAATTTCCCGGCCGAAAATTACGCGACCTCAAGCGGCTGCGCGCCCTCAACCGCTTCTTAGAAGATCAGCCGGTTTCGCTGATCCACACCCATCTGACTATGGCCAATATTCTCGGCCAATTTTTGGCCTGGCGTCACGGTATTCCGGCCGTGACCTCGCTGCACAATGTGCACATGCGCAGCCAAGCCAATCCGGTACAGCACCGTTTGGAAACCTGGCTGCTCAACAACAAGGCCGCGGCCGTTATCGCCGTGGGTGACAAAATCGCCTCCGCTCACGCGGATCGTCTTCCCAAACAAAATATTGAGGTTATTCCCAATGCGGTTTCGCTTTCCGCACCGGCACTCAATCCACTGGATCGACAGGAGGTACGCCGCGAATTAACCGGAGATCATCCGGAACGGCCGCTGTTATTGGCTGTTGGCCGTCTCGAGCAGCAAAAAGCGTTTGGGGATTTGCTCGAAGCCCTGGCCATTCATCATCAAAACAAACCGGAAACCCATCTCGCCATTGCCGGGGATGGCCCGCAGCGGCCGCTGCTACAGCAAAAATGCGCGGAGCTGGGTCTGGCAGACCGGGTGAAGCTGCTCGGCGTGCGTCACGACATACCGCGTTTGCTGGCCGCGGCCGATCTCTATGTCAGCTCATCCCATTGGGAGGGATTACCGGTTTCGCTGCTTGAAGCGATGGGAGCCGGGCTGCCGGTGGTCGTCACCCGGGTCGGCGAAATACCCCAAATCGTAAACGAACAGCACGGGGTTGTTGTAAATCCTCAGCAGCCGGTCGATTTAGCCGCCGCGATAGATTCCCTCATCGATCAACCGCCACAGCGCGTCAAATTGGGGCAAAACGGCCGAGATATGATCACCTCAAAATACGGGGTAGAGCAGTGGGTGGATCGCCTGCTGGCCCTCTACGAAACGTGCCTGACCACTAGCGGGAGGCGGTTGTGAATCATCCGATACGCGTCGCGGCCGTGATTCTCGAATATCACCCGATTGTGGGTGGGGCGCAGCGCCAACTGGCTCAGCTGGCGCCGTTCATACGCTCCGAAGGGATCGATTTGCGGGTGTTCACCCGTCGGTATCACAACCTCCCCTCGTCAGAGGTGATCAACGGCGTGCCGGTCACTCGTTTGCCGGCACCCGGCCCCAAACCGATGGCCGGTCCCCTCTTTATTGGCTCAACCCTCCGGGCGCTCCATCACTTCAAACCGCATCTTATTCACGCCTTTAGCTTATTTTCTCCCCTAACCACGGCCGTTTGGGCCAAGCGCTTCTGGCATATACCGGTCGTCGTAAAAATTTTGCGAGGAGGGCGGCTGGGTGATATCCAGCGCATTCAAAAGAAGGTAAACGGCGGGCGGCGGTTGGCCTCCTATCGTCGTCACGTCGATCGGTTTATCGCCATAAGCAGCGAAATTCAGGGTGAGCTGACCCACATTGGCGTTTCCGCTCAACAGCAGCTGACGCTGCCCAACGGGGTTGACGTGCAGAGAATAACTCCGCCTGGCCACGAAGAAAAAGTCGCCCTGCGTCACAGGCTGAATTTACCAAAAGGCCAGCTGGTCATTTACACCGGCCGCTTTGTCCCGGCCAAACAGCTGCCTCAATTGCTGAAAGCCTGGCAGGAGGTTCAGCGCCACTGCTCCGAGGCGCATCTGCTGCTGCTGGGTGACGGTCCTGAGGAGCAAAAGCTGCGGGATATGAATCCACAGCGAGTGATATTCGGCGGCCGAAAAAAGGACGTGACTCCTTATCTACAAGCGGCCGATATTTTTATTTTGCCGTCCGCAAATGAAGGTCTTTCCAACGCCATGCTGGAGGCGATGGCCGCCGGCTTGCCGGTCATTGCCACGGCTGTGGGAGGAGCGCCGGATATCATCAAACATGGATACAACGGCTGGCTTATCGATCCCCAATCACCTGAAGAAATAACCCTTGCCCTACTGACATTGATCCGCAAACCTGACCTGATGGCGCAGCTCGGGAAGCGGGCACGACGACGCATGACCGAGGCTTATGCCCTGGAAAATATTGCCGCCCAACATGTCTCGCTGTATCGATCTTTGGTTTTGCAGCCGCAGTCAACTGTCGAGAATGGAAGTAATAGTTATGTCGAACGTTAATCAGCCGCACAGCCATCCCCTGACCGATACCCATCAATTAGCTTTTATCACCGGATTGCATCGCAGCGGCACGTCACTTCTGTTTCGCTGTTTGCGGGACCACCCTCAAATCAGCGGGTTTAACAACACAGGTGTGCCCGAAGATGAAGGTCAACATCTGCAAACGGTCATACCCAGCGCCCGGGCTTTTGGTGGGCCGGGTCGGTTTGGCTTTGAGCCGGCCGCCTATTTGGATGAGAATTCAACTCTGGCTACCCGGGCCAACGCCGCGCAGATGTCGGCCGAATGGGCACCTTACTGGGATTTAAACAAACCGATTCTCATTGAAAAATCTCCCACAACGTTAATCAGAACCCGATTTTTTCAGAAGCTGTTTCCCAGCGCCAAGTTTGTCATCGTCCTTCGGCACCCCTTACCGGTAACCTTCGCCACCTACAAATGGAAGGGATTGACCATTCGCAAGCGGAATGGCATGAGTATGGGCCATTTGCTGGAACATTGGCTGCTGGTCCATGAGAAAGCGGCCGTCGATTTTAAAAGGTTAAATCGCGTCAAAATCATTTTTTATGAAGATTTGGTGGCTCGTCCTCAAAAGGTGCTTCATTCTATTTATGATTTCCTGAAAATCGAAAACACCCCTCTAAAGCAGGAAATTCGGCCGCACATCAACAAGAAATATTTTCGGCGCTGGCAGCAGATGCGCAGACATCCCCTCAAATCATTTTATGCCTTTTATTTGACGCGCCACTTTGAAAAGCGCATCAATCAATTTGGCTACAGCTTAATTGATCCAACACTCGTTCAATTACCGGAAAGGTCCCCCTTGTGCCACATCTAATAGCCCAGGTGAAAGAACGTTTACAGCAAGCCCCCGCGCCATCAGCTAAGTTAAGAACGTGTACGTTAAAATTCCCTCTACGTGAAGGAATAGAGGATCCATCATGGTTTACGTGATCTTGGGTATGCACAAATCAGGTACAACCCTGGTAACTGAGATGCTCCATCAAAGCGGCATCAACATGGGTAATTTTGATTCCGCCTTGACCTATGATCAAAATAACAAGTCGGAACGACATGAGACCCAGAATCTCAACCGTGATTTCCTACATGGCCTGCTCATTCCGCCCACTGATTATTTACTGCGGCGGCCGTTTCGCCCCGATGTGGATCGAGCCGGCTATCGACGGAATAAAGATTCAATCGCCATCATTCGGGTCAAAGCGCTCGATCAACGGATCAAAACAGCGCAACCACCCCGCACCTGGAGAGAAACAGCCGTTGAGCTGGATCAAAAATTTGAGGAGTGGGGGTTCAAAGACCCTCGCACCTGCTTAACCTATCCGATTTGGGAACAAATTCTGCCGTCACATAAAATTATCGTCGTTTATCGACATTACAATCAGCTGATTCAGCGGTACAAGGTCAAACGATGGGATATCTTCAAATTATTTCGGGTACTGCATGGCTGGACAATTTACAATCAGAAAATCCTGCAGGCAGCCCGCCACTCAAGTTACCCGACTTTGTTCATCAATTATGAACAGCTGATGACCGCCCAAAGTGAGTTTGAGCGGCTTTGTCATTTTGTCGGCCGACCGCTTATCGATATGCGGAAGCCTCAACTTTATCGCAATCGAGCCGTCAATCGAGAAGGTTTTGCTTCCCTGATCCGGCTCCTGACACCGCTTTTAACGGTCCATCCAGATGCGCTTTATTCACGGCTTGAAAAAGCGCGCAGCCGTTTTGAGCAAGGCGCATAAGCGCTTTTTTGTTATTTGATGTTGATTGCGAAGGAGAAAGCTGTGACCAAAAAATTAATCCAGGCTGTTGGCTTTGCCGCCTTATTAATCATAGGTGGCGTCATTGGATACGCGATTTTTAGCTCACCCCTAACAAAGGCGGCCGTTGACGCACCGCCGCAGGATACTTATTTGCCCGTTATCTCATATAAAATGGGCCTTGTATATTACGTTGCTCCAAATGGGCAGAACAAAAGCAGCCGAGGCTCGTATTCTCAACCGTGGGCTACAATCGAATATGCCGTCAATCAGGTTGAAGATGGGGCTTTAATTTTAGTTCAACCGGGAACATATAATGGTCGGGTTGAATTGGTCAGAAAATTTCCAGAGGGGATCACCATTCGCGCAGCGACACCGTATCAGGCGCGGCTGCGGAATGACGATCAGGTGGTCATCTGCTTTAAATGTCAGGGGGTTACCATTGAGGGGTTTGACATCGCCCACAGCGGGCCAGGGGCCGGCCGATACGTGATCCAAATTCAGGACGTCACCGGCAGCGGCGGCCGGCGGGTCACCCTGCGCAACAATATTGTGCACGACAGCTACAACAACGACCTCCTAAAAATCAACAGCGGGGCGCGCGACATTATCGTTGAAGGGAATATGTTCTACAATCAAAATGGGCAGGACAATCACGTTGATGTGACCAGCGGCCGTGACATCATCATTCAGGACAACATCTTTTTTAACGATTTTGCCGGATCAAATCGACCGGTCAACAATAACACCGGCAGCTTCCTGATTATGAAAGACGCCAACGGAGATAGTGACGGTATCTTAGGTGCTCAGCACATCACCGTACGGCGCAATATCTTTCTAAATTGGCAGGGGGATATCGGGAATGCGTTTATCAATTTGGGTGACGGCAGCAGCGTTTCTTACCATCACGCTCACAACATTACCATCGAAAACAACCTTTTTATCGGAAACTCTGACGTGGTGCTGCACTCTCCATTTAAATTTACCAGTGCCCGAAAAATCACCGTTCGCCACAACACAATTGTGGGAGATTTGCCGTCAAAAGCGTTTGGCTTTCGCCTGGCTGATGGGCAGCAAACCAACAACAAAATTTTCTTCTACAACAACATCTGGGCTGATCCAACCGGGACGATGGGTGAAGATGACAATGGAGAAGGAGCAAAATTCGCCTCGGTTGATAATGTGGGGTCGTATAATCTTGACAACAACTTATACTGGAACAACGGGCAGGCCATCCCCACCAACGCCAATCAACCGATCAATTTTACCGATGACAACAACGCTTTTACCGGCAATCCACGGTTAGAAAACAACCATAATGGATTGGTTGTCCCGCGCTGGATTCAGGGTCAAAATCAATTTGCTGACGGGTCGGCAAAAATAAAGATCGCTTTTGCGCAACTGGTTGAAGCATACGGCCGTCCGGCGGCTAACAGCGCGGCAATTGACAACGCCGATCCCTCCCAATCACCGGAAACCGATATTCTCGGCCAACTGCGGAGTAATCCCGACATCGGGGCTTACGAAATGCCCTGAACGCGGTCCAGAATTTCTGGGGGAATAGGCTGAGGGCTGATTGGAAGAGATGAAACCCCATTGACAGCCACTTTCATCTTTTTGTAAGTTGGCGGGATCCTTGTCTGTTAAAGGGAAAGGTAATCCGGGGGCGATTTAACCTATCCACATTGGTAGGGGCTTGGCTAGCCAAGCCCTTACACTGGTTTTATCCTGGCCACCCCTTGCAGAGCACTTAGCGCAGCAAATCTAGATTGCTTAATTTTTGACGGGATCGAGCACCATTTCACGCTCCATGTTTACCAAATCTCGCAAGGCGAAGTAAGCGATGAGCGATAAAACAACCGACCCGATAACCAAACCGTTAATCGCCAGCCAGCGCGCCAGAAAAGCGCCGATAATCGCCCCTAATATATTACCGAGGCTAAAAAGAACGGTATAGATGCCCATGGTTGCCCCCTGCTCCGGCCGGCGGCCGGCGATATCGGCCAGGAACGCCAGGGCGGCCGGGGTGAACCCGCTCTGCACCATAATAAACAGGGCATAAATTGCTACTACAACCCATCGCGCCCAGCTGGGCCAACCGTTGGAATTGTTCAACAGAAAAAAGATAACGTTGACCGCCATTACCCCATAAAGCGAGATCATCATCGCCCGCGAACGGGAAAAACGGCCGAGCAAATTCCCCCAAATCACCACGCCAGTACCGATCAAAACGGAGTAGATAAAAGCCATCAAGCTGACCTGGGTTGGGGAAAAGCGGCCGACCAAATACTGCCCGCTAACGACAGGCCCGCTCAGCTGAAAAACGATGTGGGTAATCCACAAACCGATGATCGCATTGGCGGACAGCCACGCTGGGGCCAGGCGGCGAATCGTTGGATCGAGCCACGCCTGTTTGAGCATGACCAGGGGAGAAGGACCGGCCACTTTTGTTTCACGGGCTGGTGGTGCCCCGGCCGTGCCCCAATAAAACAGCCCGCCGGCCAGGAGGTAGCCGATGGCCATCACGCTAAATCCCCACGTCCCAAACGCTTCCCACAGCGGCCCGGCCACCGCACTCCCTAAAGCCAGGCCGATAAATACGGTCAATTCAAACCAGCTCATCACCTGTCCCCGTCGCTTCTCATCCCCGCTTGTGGCATCGGTTAAGTGGGCCAGGGCGGCCGGGTTAACCGCCGCAAAGGCCAAACCTTCGACAATACGCGATACGAGAAAAACCGGAATCAGGGCGGTCAAACCAAAGAGCTGGGTGGCCAACGCCCCCATCACAATCCCCAACAGCAGCACAAAACGGGGGGTCCGTCGATCAATCAGCAGCCCAAAGGGCAGGGCCCCAAACAGCACCGCCACCTCTAAGATGCCGTTGATTAGACCCACCAAACCGGCCCCGATCGGTGCGCCGTCGCGAGCCAGAGCGGCCAGATAAAAGCCGGCCATGGCGCTGGCGCTGCTGGCAACGGTGGCCATACGCAGCAGGGCGTGGCCTCCCAACACAGCTAAGATGCGTTTAGGGTGATGGGATAAAGGTGGTGTGTTTTTCATGAATGTTGGACGCTTGAGATGATGAGGAGTTTACTAAGGTAAGGATGTCGCCGGTCGGTAAGATTCTCATGGCTGATTTGCCAAATGCCTATCTATCTCTAATACTTACTCATTGATGTGACGCTCATTAATTGATTTACAATAAGAGCCACGGATTTTCACAAATTAACACCGATTTCTCTCTTGTTCCTTCAAAGCTCCGTAAAAATTCGTGTTAATCTGTGGCTATATTTGTTTTTGGTGATCATTCGCGAAATCCGCGGCTTTTTATAGTCGCGATCCACTCAAATTACAAGATGGGGAAAGAAAATGGAAAATCATCAAGAAATTTTGATCGATAAGATGTTTGAATACAATCTTTGGGCCAATATTCAGCTGATTGAGCTGTGCGGCCGCCTGAGCGAAGAGCAGTTAGCGGTTGAGGCTGAGGGGGTCTTTGGGAAGATTCACCCCACGCTGGTCCACCTTGTGCAAGCGGAAGGTGGGTATCTCAATCGCGTCACCGGCTCCCGGCCGTGGGCGGATGATCTCGACTGGGACAGCATGACGATGCAGGATTTGCTGGAAATGGCAAAACTGTCCGGCAGGCAGCTTCTGGCCATCGCCAGCAAAACCGATCCGACCGTCCGCCATGATACCCAGCTGGATGGTCAGCCGTGGCACTTTTTTAACTGGACGGTGGTGCTGCAGGCGCTGTATCACGGCATTGAACATCGCACACAAATTAAGTTTTTATTGACCAAGTTAGGGGTTGTGCATCCCGATCTGGACGCCTGGGATTATCGGGATTGGTTGGCTAAGCAAGAATAAAAAAAGCCGGGTTCTGGTGAACCCGGCTTAATTATTTATATACCTAAAAAGAAATTTGGTCGTTAAACAACCACACTCGGCCGGAACTTGTATCCGACTATTTGATTTACCCCCTTTGAGGGTATCCTGCCGATGATCAGGCTTTGTCTATATGATTCAAACCACCAGAAAAATAGCCAACGGGGCTACAATAACGATGGCGTACCCGATCATTTGACCAAAACGGTTGTGGTTGTTCGATTCACGTTGACTTCCCCTTGCTCGACGATGTCTGGCTTGCACCGATTTTACTAAATCGAGATAAATGTCATTGTTATTGTTAAACATTGGGTTTTTCCTTTTGATATTTAATCAGGTCGACCGAATCGCCTACATCCTGAAATGTGATGGATCAATGAAATGAGCATATCAAAGTGAAATCCCCTGAGCGTGACCAATGCGTGACCAATGCGCCCCTTTCTATCGAAATCTTTCAAAACGATTAAGCTTTTTGATTTATTTGATTTGATCGTGCAAATTAACGCTGGTATGGTGGAATCGAGACCCTGTCACCCTTGAGCTATAGGTAATCGCTTATTAAATCTTCCAGAGTTTGAGAATCAGCAATTGAACGGGCTTGATTTACAATATTTGACGATACATTTTTGATCGAAAAATTTTGAATTTGCTTAAGAGAATCTCGAAACTCATGCCAAGCGCCATTATTCATAAGCAATATTTCAGTGATTTTGATTGCTTCGTCAAACTTCTTATGAGCTGAAGCTAATAAGGCAAAGCCTATAAAAGGTAACAGAAGAAACCCAAGATCGTTTGTGATTTGATTTAAAGCGATATCAAGGGCTTTATTCAGATACGCTTCTGCAGCTTGAAGCTCCCGCCTTTCAACCGCAATTCTTCCAAGGCCGCTAAGAGAATAAACAGCAAAATAATTGGCCGTGCTTGGGAAAGGTGATTCGACCATTTGTTCAAAGTGATGTTGCGCTTCATCAAAATCCTTTTCTTGAATTGCAATTTCAGCAAGACCCCAATGAATATTTTCTTTAATTTCTCTGTACGCATCAGCCTCTTCAATTTTTGAAATAGTATTTTTCGATTTGTGATAAAGCTGCTTTGCAAGAGCTAAATCCCCTTTAACGCGATAGATATTTGCCATCTTAACGGTGACATGGATTAAATCCTCTGGCTTCCCCTTTTCTTTGAATTTAACCTGTCTTTGCTTTTCAACAGATAAGGCCCCATCATAATTTCCAAATCGAGTCAACGCAGTGCTCTGCCAGCCAAGCATAACTTGTTGTTCAACATAGTTGTTATTTTCTTCATACTGCCGGGCGACCCTAGCATAATATTCTGCGCTTTTATCATATTGACCAGATCTTCGATAAATGTCAGCGATTTGTTTAAGTAAAAAACTCTTACCCCTTAAATCTTGGCTCTGGTTTGCCCGCGCAAGTGCTTGATTAGCAATATGTAGCGCCGAATCGTAATTACGTTGCCTCAGAGGGATTTGCATCAGAGCATCCATAACCCAATATAAGGACCTTTCATCTTGCAGTTCTTCATTAATTACAACCGTTTCATTTAGAATTTCTTGGGCAACTTGCATTTCTTCGCTAGCAATTAGTGAGTAACATAAGAAAAGGTTGACCCTTGCAATTTCCCAGGGCTTTCCTGCAGAATGAACTTGCTTGTAAGCTTTCCAAAGCAATTGCAACCCCTGATCCTTGCTAACCATAAAAAATTGAACACGCCCCAATAGAGCTAGCCATAAAGCCATGTTTGGATTTTCTTCAACCTGAGAAATGAGGTTTAATGACTCGCCTATTAAATTGAAAATTGATGGGGCATGCCCATGATGTTCGGGAAAATAGTACAAAAGGACCTGAGCGCAAATTGTGAGCCAAGGCGATGCGTCCTCGTTTTCATGGATAAACGCATAAATTTTTAGCAACAGGGCTGTGTCTTGTGGGAGAATGGTCTCACCAGAATAGAATAAATAAAGAGGCGTTAAGCTCTTCTCAATGAGTTGGAGATTGGATGCCTGAATGGCCCACTCCAATGCATGCCAGATATTGGCCCTTTCATTGTCAACCGTCCTCCAGGCCAACAGTTGTTCCCGGCCGGTCATGCGCTTAGATTGGTCTTGGAGGAATTCGATGAAGAATTCGCTATGTTTATTTTTAGTATCTGTCCATTTATTTTTGTTTGTTAATAACCGGTCAGCTGAATAATGCCGAATAAGGGGATGTATGTGAAATTTTCCATTAAGCCCGCGTGTAATAATGGATTTATGTGACAAGCTCAAAAGTATGGGCAACGTGGCGTTAGCAATCCTTTCTGCCGAGGCTCGATTGAACCCTTCCGGCGCATCGCCAAGGATTGATAAACGGGCCAAAGAATCACTTTCCTCTTCTGTCAACATCTGCCAGGTATATTCAAAAACAGCCCGGATGCTCTGTTGACGGGTTGGGATATCCAATTCGCGGGTCTCTAAAATATCAAGACTTGTCTCAATTTCATTTTGAATCTCTGAGAAGGATAAAATTGCCACCCAAGCTGCGGCCAACTTAATTGCTAAGGGCAATCCATCTATCAGGTTGCAAATTGTTGCGATCGTTTCTAATTGATCACTTTTAAATTCAATCTCTGGCCTAATTCGGCGAACACAATCTAAAAACAAAGATAGGCCGTCATATTTTTCAGGCTGGTTGATCGCATCTGATAATTCCATTTTGTCCCGCAGGTTTGGATACCTTAGACCTTCAATGGGAAAAATAAATTCCTGGCTTAAATTTAATCTATCTCGAGATGTGACAATGATTTTACTTTTAGGAGCTTTACTCAACACTGTCGATAAAAGTGAAAAATGGTCGGTTTGCGAAGTCCCGAGAAGATGCTCAAAATTATCAAAAATCAAGAGCACCTCTTGATACTCTAGATACTTCAGCAATCGATCTTCTACAGGTTCTTGTTGATCAAAATTAGAGAGATTCAAGCCAAGAATATTAGCCACCGTTGTGGCAATTTGGTTAGGTGAAGAGAGAGATTCGAGCGGAACAAAAAAGATGCCGTCTTTAAAACTTTCTTTTTGATGTCGAGCTGCCTGAACTGCTAGACGTGTCTTTCCAACTCCGCCTACACCAATTATCGTGATAAGTTGAACCACCGGGTCAGCTAGAATAGCTTCGAGTTGATGAAGTAGCTCAATCCGGCCGATGAAACGAGTTTTTTCAGAAGGTAAAATCACCTTTCTTTCTTCATCAGGAGCTTCTAAGTCAGGCAAATTCTGTGTCAAGGCCGGGTTTATCGATCTCAAACGGTCATTAGATAAATCTTCCCATACCATCCTGGTTTCTTGACTTGGTTCAACCCCTAACTCTTGGTGAAGTCGCTGCTTAAGCTGATTAAATTGGGCAATAGCCTCCTGCCTTTTCCCATCCATGGAATAGGCGATCATTAACTCCCGGACACCCGATTCCCTCAATGGATCAATTTCAATCTGATTCATCGCGTATTGCTGAGCAAATTGAATATTCCCATCCGCCAAAGCGTTGGCCGTTAATATAGAAAGAGAATCGAGGGTTTGTCGCCGAAACCGCTCTCGCTCCGTTGTGGCCCACACTTCATAATCAACACTATCCGGGATATGAAACCCCGAAAGAAACGGCCCATCATATAAACCAACGGCGTTTTCAAGAAAATTGCGTTCAAGAAAATCATTAAATTGGCAAATATCAATGAATTCCTTCATTTCCGGATTGAGTAAAAGCCAATCTGCTTCGCTTTGAATCCAGGAACCAAATGGGGTTCGATTGAGCTTATATAGGGTCCGCCGAAGGTTTGAGAAGGCTCTCTTTTGATCATGATCTGGCCAAAGAAGCGTCGCGATTTTTTCTCTGTTGTGCCGCTTTGGATTCGACGCAAGGTACACGACTAAGGCTATCCCTTTCTTCAATCTGAGCGGATATCTATCTCCTTTATGAATAAATTCAACCGCACCAAGAAAACGTGCGCGGGTATTGGTCTTCTTGGTATGCATCAATAACAGCTTCTTTAGGAGTAATTCAATATCAATCCTATTGATCAATAACTATTCTAGAAGATTGGATGAATGGTTTCTTCGTCATTGTGCCCGTTTATATGATATTCGATTGTGCTCCAAATGAGAAATCCGATAAGGTGGGCTTCTCTTTCACATACCAAGTCGATGAGCGGGCTTTCAATTGGCGGTTATGATGCAGTTGGTTGACGACTAAAGTGCTTCGTCTCACAAATGATTAAATTACAGGGTAGGTCTTTAGACCGATTTTGGGGATGATTACATCGCTTAGCTTCATGCGTATGGGTCTCTAACCGTGCCGGCTGGCGGCTCGGTATGGCGATGTACCGAGCTTGTCAAGGTGACACCGGTCACAGCCTCTGAGATTTCATCTCCGCCAATCATTTAGCCATCTGACCTGTCCAGGCCATTCTGAAGCCTCCGTTTCAGATAAAAGGCAATCAAATGCGGCGATCAAAGCTGCGAGACGCCACTGTCGCTGCTGGGCCAGGATGATGCCGCCGTGTTCCTGGTATTCCCGCGCCAAGTGGGCAAAATCACCAATGTTGAAAGTTGCAATACATCGTCCGCGAGCGGTTGCTTCCAGAAGCTGCGTTTTGTCATCCGCGTCCCGAGCCATCCATTCACATGGCGTACGAGTGACGTCATGCCCTTTATCATTGAGCGCCTTCCACAAGGACACGAGGGAAATGTCGGCATCAAGATGAAGTTTTGCCTCAGCCATTGCGTGATTTAGCCAGGTCCTCTTCCAAGGATAACAACCCATCAACCTCAGCTTGGTGGGCATTATAGAAGGCCAGCGCTTCATCGATCTGATTTTTCGCCAGGCCATACTCCAGAGCGATTTCCGCCCCGGTCATTTGCCATTCCTGGTGGGCTATCACAATCGTCTGGACCCGAATTCCCGTGCCGCGAATGACCGGAACCGGTATTCCGCTTGCTCCCCGACGATAGGTGATTTGTGGGAAATCCGGATCATCAAGCTGCTGGTTGAGGGCGCCAACTTTTTCGGCCGTGGCCCACAAAATAAATTGATTGAGGGAAACGCCCTGGCGCTTGGCCCACATTTCCGCTTCCTGTTTAAGCTGCTGTGGCAAATTTAAAGGATATCTGGCCATTTCAACCTCTGATTTCATGATGTGTTATGAAACATCATAGGATACATCATATTCTGTGTCAATCTATTTTGTTCTTTCTGTCAATTCTTAAATGATTGTCACTATTCAGGTCATGTCAAAACCGCCTTCGACAAGCTCAGGCTGCGCAATTTAGCGGTGGCTGAGCCTGTCGAAGCCACAGAGTACCTGAATAGTTACCAAAGATATTCCTTTCGGGCACAAAAAAAGCCGAGTTCTGGTGAACCCGGCTTAATTATTTATATACCTAAAAAGGAATTTGGTTGCTAGACCACCACACTCGGCCGGAACTTATATCCGTAAACGATCACCCCTTCGTCCCCTTCAGTGCGGAGCTTGCGGGTCACCATCTCCACCGGCATACCGATTTCGACTTCTTTCGCATCAATATCGGTAATTTGGGCCGTGACCATCGGGCCTTCGTCGAGCTTGATGAGGCCCACCACATATGGCTTGTACGCCTCAAAACCGGCCGGAGCATCATAAACGGTCGAATACGAATAAATCGTCCCTCGGCCGCTAAATGTAAATGTCTTTTCTTCTTCTTTCTCAGCCGTAGCCACCCCACCGTTGGCCATCATATAGCGCTGAGCGTTCATTCTCCAATAACGTGATACTTGCATAGTATTTCTCTCTTTTTCAATTCCTAAACGTGAAATCAATATTTTTCAATTGATTGTCGATGGTTATTCTGCCCTGAAACACCTCTCAATTGCTTTCAACCCCATCAAAAACACTGTCAAAAGCTATCAAGAAAGGGGTTTTTACAGGAGTACAGTCCTATGGAGTGCTGAGTTCTGAGTCCTTAGTAGAAAGTTAGAAGATGATTCCGATTCGATTTCTACTTTCCACTTTTAACTCAGGACTTAGCACTTTATACTCTTAAAATGTGTGTGACCGCCGTTGCCCCGCTGCCGCCCAGATTCTGGGTCAGGCCGATCTTGACATCGGGGATTTGACAATCGCCGGCTTCACCACGGAGCTGCAGTGATGCTTCCACAACCTGGTACAGACCGGTTGCGCCCAGCGGATTGCCGCGCGCCTTCAAACCACCAAAGGTGCTCATCGGGTAAGGGCCGTCCCGGCCGATTTTGCCCTCGGCCGCTAGCTGCCATCCCTGGCCGCGCTCCGCCAAACCGATCGCCTCCAAAGCCAGCGCGCTCATCACCGTATATGAATCGTGCAGCTCAAACAATTGGATATCTTCGATGGCCAGGTTGGCCCGCTTGAGGGCGGCCTGCGTACTTTTGGTCACCGCAGAGAGCCATAAAATATCCTGCCGATCGTGCAGGGCAAACCCATCGGTGGCCACGGCCGATCCGGCGATCCGGACCGGTTTAGGAGCCATGGCGAGCGCGCGCTCGTGACTGGTAATGACAACGGCCGCCGCCCCATCAGCTACGGGGGCCGCATCAAATAAGTTCACCGGGGCCGAAACCACCGGTGCGGCCGCAAAGCGCTCCGCCTTGAGGCGATTGCGATACATCGCCAGGGGATTAGCCCCGGCATTGGCGTGAGCATTGACGCTAAACCCGGCAAAATTCTCTAATTCAACCTGATGCTCGTGCATGTACCGCTGCATCATCAAACCGGCCACCGCCGCCGGAGTCACCCCGTGCATCGTTTCGTAATCCGCATCAAGGCTGGTTGATTGGGCAGACAGCGCTTCGCTGCCGGTCTGGTCGGTTGCTTTTTCCACGCCAACCACCAGCGCGGTCTTGATTTCACCGCTTTTGACGGCCAGCAGCGCCTGCCGCAGGGCTATCGCCCCCGACGCCTCACCGGCTTCTACGGCCACCGCTTCCGCTCCGCGCAAACCGGAATAGTCGGCAATTAACGCCCCCAGATGATCCTGATGGCTCAAGCGGCCGGCCAGCATGTTGCCGACATAAAGGGCATCGATATCGGTGGTTTTGGCGTCGTCCAGAGCGGCTTCAATCGCCTGCCACGCCAGGTGGCGAAGGGAGACATCCCAATGCTCGCCCACAGCGGTGCGTCCTAATCCAATAATTGAAATTTGATTCATGGTTTTCTCTCTTTTCCCCCATCCCCCTGACCCCCTTCCCCAAGGGAGGGGGAGGTTCTAAGCGGGTTGTCTGGCGGCTGCGCCACCAGACAACCCGCTTATTTGTTTGCCCCCTCCCCAAAATTGGGGAGGGGGCTGGGGGTGAGGTTCTTACATTTTTAATTTATCGCGAAAACGGGTATAGGTCGCATAATCGATCTCGGAACGGCGCGAGATATACGCCTCCGTTGTGGTCGCCCGATCCCGGATATCGTTAATTTTCTCGGTGACTTCCAAATCAAACGCATCCGAACCGGCTCCAGAGCCGTAGCTGACCATCAAAATACGATCACCCGGCTGGGCCACGTCCAAAATGGCGGTCAACCCGATCATGCACGAACCGGAATAGGTGTTCCCGATCCGCGGGCTTAGCAGACCGGGCTCGATTTGCTCGTTGGTAAAGCCAAGCTGCTTGGCCGCCCGCATCGGGAATTTGGCGTTGGGTTGATGGAACACCGCCCACTGATAATCGGCCGCGGTGCGCCCCATCGCTTCCATTAAATATTGGGCCGCACCCAAAATGTGTTTAAAGTAAGCCGGTTCGCCGGTAAAGCGGTCGCCGTGTGACGGATACTCGGCATGGGCGCGCCGCCAAAAATCGGGGGTGTCGGTGACCATCGAGTAAGAGCCGTGGATTTGCACCGCGGACTCCTCACCGGGTCCAACTAAAACCGCAGCCCCACCGGCCGCAGCCGTGTATTCCAGTGCGTCACCCGGCCGACCCTGGGCGGTATCCATACCCACGCTGAGCGCATACCGGGCCATCCCGCTGCCCACAAACCCCATGGCGGCCTGCATCGCTTCGGTGCCCGCTTTGCAGGCAAATTCCCAGTCGGCCGCCTGTGTATTGGGCACCGCCCCAATCGCTTCAGCAACCATCGTCGAGGTGGGTTTCACGGCGTAGGGATGGCTTTCGCTGCCCACCCACACTGCTCGAATATCCTGTGGGTCAATTTGTGCCCGATCTAGAGCGTTGCGCGAGGCCTCAATCGACATGGTCACCACGTCTTCATCCAGACCGTTCACCGCTTTTTCTTTGATGGGCACCCCGCCCTCGCCACCGGTCCACATGCGAGAAATCTCGGACGCTGGAATTCGATAGCGCGGCACGTATGCCCCATAACCGACGATGCCAACCGGCTTGTCAGGTTTCATTAAATCGTTTTTTCTCTGAAAAGCTGTCATAGTTAGAAGTCCTGAGTCCTGAGTTAAAAGTTGAAAGTCAGAACGAATTTACAATTGATCATTGATTATTGGCCATTGACAATTGACCATTTTCTTAGCAATTAGCTATTGGCAACTAGCCATTAGAAATTAACTCCTTCGCTCGATCCACCCGAATATTTTTTTCCTGGTAAAGCTGTTGGGCGATCTGTTCGACCTGGCCATCCACCGCTCCGGCCGCCAGGGCCACCTGACGGGCGTGCATGCGCATGTGGCCGGCCTGAATGCCGGTCGTAGCCAGAGCGCGAATGGCCGCCAGGTTTTGCGCCAGCCCGACGCAGGCCATGATGCCGGCCAGTTCACCGGCCGACTTGACGTCCAATATTTTCATCGCTACTTGAGCGGTTGGATGGACCTTTGTGGCCCCACCGACGATGCCAACGGAGAGGGGCAGCGTAATTTCGCCGTATAAATCCCCGTTTTCATCGACATGCCAATCGGTCAGGGCGGCGTATTGCCCGTTGCCCAGGCGGCTGCTGTTGGCCGCATACGCGTGCGCCCCCGCTTCGATGGCCCGCCAGTCGTTCCCGGTGGCGATACAGACGGCGTCGATGCCGTTCATGATGCCTTTGTTGTGGGTCGCGGCCCGATAGGGATCAACGATGGCGAAGGCGTTGGCTTCTTCGATCCAGCGGGCCACTTCGCGGCCGTTCATCCCCTTGGGAGCAAGCGCATCAGCCGGAATGGTGCAGCGAGCCGTGGCCGTCCGCTGATCGGTCAGGTTGGAGAGGATGCGCAAATTGGTGCGGCCGCCGGTTAACTCGGCAATGCGTGGGGCGATCGCTTCAACGGCGGTGTTGATCGCATTGGCCCCCATCGCGTCGCGACAGTCGTAATGCAGATGCACAACCAGCATTGGGCCAACCGGGGTGTTGGGAAACGGCCGGGCGATGACATCCCGGGCCCCGCCACCGCGCCGCACGATATTTTGGCTGGTGCGATCCGCCAGGGCCATTAATTCTTCCTGATGGTTTTCGACGGCGTCAACGGCCGCATCGAGATCGGGGATGTCGAGTACCTGCACCTGGCCGATCATCACCGGCTCGCTGGCCGAGGCGTGAAAACCGCCGCCGGCCGCGATCATTTTGGCCGCATTGGAAACGGCCGCCAGGACGCTCGGTTCTTCAACCGCCATGGGAATGAGATACGGCCGATCGTTGACCACAAAATTAACCGCCACACCCAGCGGCAGCGCATGGGTGCCGATGCCGTTTTCAATCATTTTAGAGGCGTGTTCGGCCGATAAGCCATTTTCCAATAATGTTTGACGATCTTCAGGGGCAAGGCCCGCCCACTCGACAACGCGGTCAACCCGCTCTTCTAAAGAAAGTTTGTAAAATCCTGGTAAGCGTGAACTTTTCATTGTTCTCATCAAAAATAAAAAATTAGCAGTTGCAAATTGTGCACGTCGTTAATTTATACGGCTCTTTTGCTGCCAAAAGCTATCACGGCAGGAATTGAAGGGGTTTTCTAGCTTTTTATATATGGGAATGCAGTGCCATTTTGTGCATTTTTAACAATCAAAAAGCGTGAAAAGTATCGTGTTGAATGCATCTATTTTTCAAATACGGTTCTTGAACCGTATGAACGCTGTTTTCCATAGGCCTTTATTGGCTGCCTATTTTGTACCCATTTTCTTCATTTAGCGTTTATTAAGGAAAAAGGAAATGGAGCTCACATGGAAATAGAATGGTTAATAAAAGCGATCATAGAGAAAAAATTTCGCGTGACTCATCATGCACAAGAGGAAGCGGAAGAAGACAATCTACAATTGGCAAAAATCATCTATACTATTAGCCAAGGTGAGATAATTGAGGATTATCCAACAGACAAACCATTTCCAAGCTGTTTACTATTGGGATTTACGGCCGACGACGAACCGATTCACACCGTTTGGGCCTATGATATGGAAAGTGAGTGGGCGATCTTGATTACGGTTTATCATCCTGATCCGCAAAGATGGATCAATTGGCGACAAAGGCGAGCTAAAAAATGACAGATGTTACAAAATGTCCGATTTGTGGTGGCGAATTAATTGAAAAAAAGGTTGATAAACTTTTGCGTGGGGGTAACAATACGGCGATTGTCCAAGTCAACGCTTTAGTTTGTCAGGAATGTGGTGAGAAGCTGTATCTGCCTGAAACTATCGAGTTATTTGACCAGATTCAAGAAAAATTAGAAGCGCAGGATTTGGCTGATTACACTTTGATCGGAAATTTTTATCAGGTAGCCTAATTGAATTAGGAGAAACAGCTGCGGATTTTTCGCAAATCTTTTTGCTGATCACCTAAAGCCAACGACTCTCTGCGATTAATACTCATAGGGTTTCAGTTTTACTTCCGTCAAGTATATAACCGCTTCCTCCGACACAATAAACAGTACAAATTTCATGTCGTGTTTATTAGGAGGACCGCATGTTGTCAAATCATCGTTGGACCATCTTTTGCTTTGTTTTTTTAATCTTTTGTGCTGGCTGCCAGCCGGATATCGAATTTGAATCGGCCGCGGCCGATCTGTTTGAACCGGGGAGCAGTGATCCGATTGTCGTCACGGAAGTGGTTGGAAACATTAACACGGGTGCCGATGTCGAAGCGACGCTCACAATGGCTGCGATCCTCCCTGATGAAATCGAGGTGCGGCCAACGATGACACCCTATCCCCCGCCACCATACACCCCAGACCCCAACCAATCGCCCACGCCTTTTCCCACTTATACCCCTTATGTGACCGTCACTCCCAACCCCTATCCACCAACCGCCACCCCAATGCCACCGCCACCCCCTCCGCCTGAAGCCAACCGATTTTTGCCCAACGGCTGCGCCGTTTGGTATGAGTGGGAGATCATCACCACCCAACCGGATGATACCCTTTTCTCTCTGGCTGACCGATACCAAACCACGCCGTATGAGCTGCAGCGCGGCAACTGTATTGGGGATGCCCAGCAAATCACGGCCGGGCAGCAGGTGGCGGTTCCTCCGACAGACGTACCTATCACCTATGGGCCTGCTCCAACATTGAACGTGTATCCATCAGAGCAATGTTTTGATGAGCAATTTCCACCATCAAGTGGACTGGCCATCGGGAGAGCCGGTGCCGCGGTTACTTATGTGCAGGGGCAGCATGTCGAATTATGGGCAGACGCCACCGCCTTTATTCCTAACTTTGGCCTGCTGGGGGGAGAAACGTTTGACGTCTTAGAGGGACCGGTTTGCTTCTCTTACAGCAGCGGCGGCGGCAGCGCAGATCAGGTTCGGCGTCGCTGGCGGGTGCGCACCTCAATTTCCGGCGTGGAGGGGTGGATCGATGAAGTGATCGGTGACTTTGCCCAATATCTCTATGTCGCAACCGCGGATGGGTCACAGCCTGAGCCGGCCATCGATTACTTTACGGTAAAACCCGAAAATCCATCGCTGCAGGAGACAATCACCATCGAGTGGGCGGCCCGCAATACCTCTGGCGTAAAATTAACCGGTGGAGGAATCGATATGCCCCCGTTATCGCCCCAGTGGGTTCATACCATTCCGGCCGTGGATCTTATCCTCGATGGAAACAGCTGTACCACGTTTGTGGTGACAGCCATCGGTGGAAATCAAAGCACATCGGCCGAGCAGCCGCTTTGTATCAACCTTGCCCCGTCACTGGTGATCTCTCAATTTGATGTCTCTCCCCAACCGCTCACCGGGCCAGGGCCGGTTCAAGCTCTTGTTTCCTGGACAATCGACGGCTTTGACCCAGCCGTCCATCGAGCCGGTTTTGTCTGGTACGAAGGCGGTTATCTGGCTGGCATAGAAGAAGTCACCCAGGGTCAGGGCTCATTTCCAGTTGAGGTCAACGTAGATCTACCCGGAACGATGTTGTTTCGCCTGGAAGTAACCGACGGCAAGCATACACTATATAAGGAAGCGTTTGTCGCTACAGCGGTCAGCTGTGAAACCCCGCGCATGACTAATGACCCCACCCTGCCTACCGACTGCCCGTCCACCCCCATTGTTCTTTCGACTGCACGCTATCAACCGTTTGAAGGAGGCACGATCTTTTGGCGAGAGGTTGGCGGAGACGAGCGGCCGCTGGTCATTTTATACAACGATGGCACCGCTTATGCCCCCCCTCTTGATCTGTGGCAAAATCAAGGTATTCAGCCCGGTGAAACACCACCGGAAGGGATGTTTGTCCCTGAGGGCGAGTTTGGGTACGTATGGCAGACGATGCCAGGGGTCAGAGATAAACTGGGCTGGGCATTGGGCACGGAAGTGAACTATCAAACTGAGTGGCAGGAAATTGCCGGCCATGTCGTTTTCAACTTAATGGAAGGGATGCAGTGGCGGTACTTAATTTATGATGGGGATTATGGGATGTGGGTGCCCATCGCCTCACAACATATTCCGTAATCACGATTCGAAAAATCACGATTCGGCGTCTTCAAAAGTAGAGATTGGACCAATCTTGAAGATTGGTCCAATCTGAAAGTATGATCAATTTGATCAGAATATTGAACCTGTCTACCCTAGCCTGAAGGGGATAATAAATATTAAGAAGGTTATACGGGCATTTGCTGCACGTGAATATCCTGCTGTGGATAGGGGATTGAAATACCGGCCGCGTCAAAGCGCAATTTTACCTGCTCGTGAGTTGTAAAATAAACGTTCCAGTAATCCGGGATCTTAACGTGCGGCCGCACGGCAAAGTTGACGCTGCTATCAGCCAATTCAAGCACGGTAACCGTGGGCGGAGGCAGTTCCATCACCCCCTCTTGTTCCTCTAAAATTTCCAGCAGCAGGGTTTTGGCCTGGAGCAGGTCGTCATCATAACCGATCCCGAAGACCATATCGAGACGCACATGGCCATTGGCGGAATAATTGACGATGTTATCCCCCAGAATGCTGCCGTTGGGAACAATTATTTTTTTATTTTCGGGTGAGGTCAGGATCGTATTGACGATGCGCACGTCCTGAACGGTGCCAAACGTTCCGGCAATTTCCACCAAATCACCAATTTGATACGGCCGGAACAGGATAATCATCACCCCTGAGGCAAAATTTGACAGGGAATCCTGTAGGGCAAAACCGATGGCCAGCGTTGCTGCCCCAAAAACGGCCACAATAGAGGTGGTTTCAAACCCGATCAGGTTGAGTGCGGCCACCACCACCACGGCCAACATGGCATAGTAGAGCATACTGCTGGCAAAATTGGCCAGGGTTTTGTCCAAATTAGAGCGCTCCATCGCCTTTCGCGCCAAATTGGTGGCCCACTGCACCGCGATGCGGCCGATAAAAAAGATGGCAATCGCGCCCAACAACCGCAAACCATATTGGGCCAGCCATGCTTGAAGGGTAGCTAAAACATCTCCGTCCATTTCTCTCTCCTTGTCAATAGACCGCGATTCCTTCCACGGCCTTCCAGATTTTAGGCTTTTCTAACACACCCCATAACGCGTGTCAATTTGATTCCTCGGCGTTGAGCAGCGAGCGTCCCCTCATATCAAACAGAACGCGCCGGCAAGCCAAAATAATGAACAAAATGTGAACAATTCAATAATGATTAATTAGAATTATGCAAAAACCGTACAAAACCTGTGCGGTTTTACATACAAATTAACGCTTTGCTCGTAATCTAGCTCTGTAGCCCAAAAATTTAACGTGTGGGCGATCAAAGAAGTACTTACCTGTTTTTCAATAGGTAAAGGAGAGAAGATAGTGAAGATCAGATTTTTAACCCTTTTAGCCGCATTTTCGATGTTATTCTTAATTGCCTGCGGTGGAACGGCACCGGCCGAGCCGGTTGTTGAAGAAGAGCCGGTTGTTGAAGAAGTAGTCGAAGAGCCGGCTGAAGAAGAGGTGATGGAAGAAGAGCCGGTTGAAGAAGAGGTTATGGAAGAGGAAGAGCCGATGGAAGAAATGGCTCCTTCAATTGCTGAAATCGCCGCTGGCGATGAGACCTTCAGCACGCTGGTAACCGCCCTGACCGCTGCTGGCCTGGTTGAAACCCTTTCCGGTGAAGGCGAGTTCACCGTCTTTGCCCCAACCGATGATGCATTTGCCGCTCTGCCGGAAGGCACCGTCGAGTCACTATTGGAAGATCCAGAGGGTGCTCTGACCCAGGTGCTGCTCTACCATGTCGTTGACGGCACGGTGATGGCTGAAACCGTCGTTGGTTTGGAAGCTGCTACAACCCTTCAGGGTGAAGATGTGGCCATCTCTGTTGTCGATGGAAGCGTTTTCCTGAATGAGACCGTACAGGTTGTCACCACCGACATCGAAGCGTCTAATGGCGTGATTCACGTCATCGACGGCGTCATTCTGCCGCCATCAATGAGCGCTGAGGAAGAGATGGAAGAGATGGAAGAACCCACCATGTCTATCGCTGAAATCGCTGCGGGCGATGAAAACTTCTCTACCCTAGTAACCGCCCTGGATGCGGCCGGCTTGGTCGACACGCTGGCCGGTGAAGGCGAATTCACCGTCTTTGCTCCGACCAATGATGCATTTGCTGCCCTACCGGAAGGGACCGTAGAGTCCTTACTTGAAGACCCTGAAGGGGCCCTGACCTGGGTGCTGCTCTACCATGTCGTTGATGGCACTGTCCTGGCAGAAACAGTGGTAGGCCTCGAGTCAGCCACGACTCTGCAGGGTGAAGATGTGGCTATCTCCGTTGTAGATGGAAACGTTTTCCTGAATGAGACCGTTCAGGTCGTCACCACGGACATCAAAGCCACCAACGGTGTGATCCACGTCATCGACGGCGTCATTTTGCCCTCGTCAATGAGCGCGGGTGAAGAAGAGATGGAAGGCGAAGAGATGATGGAAGAGCCGACCATGTCGATTGCCGAAATCGCCGCTGCTGACGAAAGCTTCTCCACTCTGGTTGCTGCTCTGGACGCGGCCGGTCTGGTTGAAACGCTGGCCGGTGAAGGTGAATTCACCGTCTTTGCTCCGACCAATGATGCGTTTGATGCCCTGCCAGAAGGTACCGTTGAGTCCCTGCTGGAAGACCCAGAGGGTGCCCTGACTCAGGTGCTGCTCTACCACGTCGTTGACGGTGTTGTTCTGGCCGAAGCGGTTGTTGAACTTGAAGCAGCCACCACGCTGCAGGGTTCTGACGTAACCATCTCCGTAGTTGATGGAAACGTCTTCCTGAATGAAACGATTCAGGTCGTTGTTACCGATATTAAAGCGACAAATGGTGTGATCCACGTCATCGATGGGGTTCTCGTACCCGAACTCGAATAACATTCTTTCCTCCACACGAACATTGACTTTGACGGAGCCCCTTTTCAGGGGCTTCGTCTTTTTATTTACCGGAGAGAACCGGAGCTGGAACTTCTTTTTCCGAGGTGTCGTTTTGTGAGTATCGACACTGCTATTCTGGAGAAGAAAACCATGCAAAAATCTCACATCCTCACGAAAGTATCACTGGCCCTGCTGCTGCTCCTGCTCACGCTTGTGAACGTATTTGCAGTGCATGCGCAGGATGAACCACCTCCACCTGATATCATCATTGAACCACCCATTTGGGAAATCGGCGGTCTTAAAATTGATTACCAGCGGGTTGATGTGTCAATCGACAATCAAATTGCCACAACGCGTATTGACCAGCTCTTTGTCAACGAAAGTGACCGCATGCTGGAAGGGACGTACTTCTTTCCGCTGCCGGTTGGGGCTACCGTAACTGAGCTGACGATGTGGGTTGACGGCGTCCCTATCGAATCAAAAATTTTGCGCAAAGAAGAGGCGCGGGAGATTTACGATCGAATCGTGGCTCAACTGCGTGACCCGGCTCTCCTCGAATATATCGGTCAGGATGCGATCCAGGCTAACGTATTTCCCATTCCCGCACGCGATGAGCGGCGGATAGAAATCGAATATCAACAAGTCCTCCCGGCCGACGGCGGGCTTATTCACTACGTCTTCCCCCAATCAACCAAGCTGTACACCAACCAGCCGCTCGAAGAGCAAAGTATTCGGGTTGAAATCCAATCTCAGGAAGCCATCCGCTCCCTCTATTCCCCGACCCATCGCGTTGCCGAAAACCGCGATGGTGAATTTCGCGCCGTTGTAGGATATGAAGACAGCAACGTCACGGCCGATCGCGATTTTGAGCTTTACTACAGCGTTTCCCCCGAAGATATCGGCGTAAACGTCATCTCATTTAAAGAACCCGGGCAAGACGGCTTCTTCATGCTTCTGGCTGCCCCTTCTGTGGAAGTCGATGAAGATGAGATTGTCGCCAAAGACGTGATCCTGGTGCTGGACACCTCCGGCAGCATGGAAGGTGAAAAAATGTCCCAGGCCAAAGAAGCGGCCCGTCTGATTATTGAACAGCTCAATCCGGTTGATCGCTTTAACATCGTGACCTTTAGCACTGGCGTGCGGACGTATTTACCCGAGCTTGTTCCGGCCGGTGATGCCGGCAATGTCGATCAGTTTATCAACAGCATCGAAGCGTTGGGGGGCACCAACATCAGCCAGGCTTTGCTGGAAGCGGTTGATCAGGTGGACAGTGACCGGCCGGCGACGATCATCTTTATGACCGATGGGCTGGCCACGGAAGGCATTGTCGACACCGATGAGTTGATCGACGCGGTTGATAAAGAGACCCCGCGCAACGTACGGCTGTTCGCCTTCGGTGTTGGAAATGATGTAGATACGTTTCTGCTGGATGAAATAACAAGCAACCACCGGGGGACTACCAGCTATGTACGGCCGTTTGAGCGCATCGACGAAGAAATGGAAGCGTTTTACACCAAAATTAGCACTCCGGTATTGGCCGATATTGAAATTGATTATGACGGCATCTTTGTCGAACAACTTTATCCGGATGAACTGCCCGATCTCTTTGCCGGCACGCAGCTCGTTCTCGTCGGCCGCTATCGAGAAGGTGGTCCGGCCACGATCACCTTGACCGGTGACGTTAATGGCGAGGCCCAATCGTTTGTCTATGAAGATAATCTATTCCGCACCAGCGGTGGCGATGACTTTATTCCTCGTTTGTGGGCCACCCGGGCGATCGGAAATTTGCTAAATGAAATCCGTTTGCGTGGTGAAACACCAGAGCTGGTTGAAAGCATCGTCAGCTTGAGCATCCGCTACGGTATCATCACCCCGTATACCAGCTATCTCATTGAAGAAGACGATATCTTTACCCAGCTGGGTCGCGAGCAAATTGTTGAAGAGGTCATCATCGAATCCGAGATGGAAAACGCCGAAGGAGGATTCTCCGGTGCCGACGCGGTCGAAGAGGCCGAGGCGCTGAGCGATTTGTCTGCGGCCGAAGCACCTGCTGAGGTCGAGGTAACCCGCGTGGTAACCGAGGGAGTCGTTGACGATGACGGGCAGGCCGGTGAAGCGGTGGCGGCCAACGTGCAGCCGATTCAAATTATCGGCAGCAAGACCTTTGTCATTCGCGACGGGGTGTGGATCGATACCGCTTATGATAACAGCATGATCACCGAGCAGGTTGGCTTTGCCGGCGACAGCTACTTCGAACTGCTGTCGGCCGCGCCAGAACTGGGTCAATATCTGGCTCTAGGTGAGCGGGTGATTGTGGTCTACGACGCCATCGCCTACGAGATTGTGCCCGGCGAAACGGCCGGTGAGATCACGCTCCCAGATCCGGCTGAGCAACCAGAGCAAATTGAAACCGACTCAGGATCCACCGAATCCACCCAACCGGAATCACAAACAGATCTTTCCACTGCACCAGAGGAAATCGTTGAGCAGGAAACATCATCAACGGTTGATGAATCTGTTTCGGAAAATCCGGATCAGGACATCGTCGTTGATGAGGAATCCGGCCAGCCGTTTAACCTGATCGTGTTGATTGGCATCGCCGCGGTTCTGATTGGCGGGTTGGCGTTGGGAATCCGCTTCCTGCGCCGCTAATCAAGTTAATCGAAGAAGTTCAACTTTCTGAGGAAGTTGAGCTTCTTCTCATCTCCTTACTTATCTACGTGGGGTTCAATAAACGCCAAAATCTCCTCCCCATCAACCACCGGGTAATACGGCTCCTGAGTTTCCCCTTCATCAAACATGTGCAGCATTGGGCATTCTCCCGCAATATCGAAGGTGGTTCGGTCCACTTCCACCCCGCTCTGAGCCGCAATTAACACCATTTCATAAGAGGTGTTGTGCACATTCAAAAAATATCCATCCTCAAACTCACATGATTCCGCTGCTTCGGCTGCGGTGCGATGGATGCAGGCGACCAATTCAACCTGGCCATAATCAAATGTTCCCTCGACCAGAGGGGCGGCCCACTCTTCCGGCATGTCAGAGACAAACTGGGTGAAATACTCCTCATATTGATCGCCAATCGTGCTGTCACTCATCACGATCACCCGGTGAATCCCGGCCGCTTCCGGATCAAAAGCCGGAGCTTTGGCCAGCGGTTCTCCCTTACACACTCGATCAAAATCCAAAGAAGTAACCGGAGAATTGGGATCCTCCGCCCCGCCGTCACAAGCACTTAAAACAAAAGCGGCGAAAATTAAGATCCACGTGGTCAAAGAATTGTTTTTCATGAAACACCTTTTGCTAATTGCTAATTGCTAATTGCTAATTGCTAATTGCTAATTGCTAATTGCCAAAATAATCAATAATCAATGATCAATTGTCAATGGTTAATTGGTGATGGGTGTTGACTATTGACCATTGATTATTGGTTATTGGTTATTAGTTACTGGCTATCGATCACGATTCAATCGTATTTCGTACTTCGTCTTTCGTATTTCGTAAATTGTCCTATTTACACCATTTTAAAAACCACTACCATTACAATATGGCTGACTACGAAATGGAGTTTCTCAAACCTGAGCCGTCCGGGCGGCGATCTAAGAAGAATAAGCCCAACAAGAATTCCCGCGGCTGCGTAGGCCGGATTTTTTATACCCTATTCAACCTGTTTCTCGCGGGGCTCATTGCGGGGCTGCTATTGGGCGTTGGCGGCTACTTCTATTTGCGAAGCGAGTTGAGCGGCGCAATTGAACGCGTGTCCACCTATCGCTCCGCGGCCGGCGGGACCCCGCGCTTTTTTGACCGGAACGGCAATCTGCTGCTGGAGCTGCAAACCGCCGAAAAAAGACGGGCGCTGGCCTACACTGAAATGCCGCAGACCATTATCGACGCCACAATTGCCGTTGAAGACGATACATTCTGGGAGAATTGGGGATTTGATCCGGCCGCGATCGGGGCGGCGGTTCTTTACAACGTGCAGCAGGAAGGCGGCCGGCCGGTCGGGGCCAGCACGATCACCCAGCAACTCGTTCGCCACATCGTTTTTACTTTTGAAGAACGGGCGGCAACCAGCTACGAACGCAAATTTCGCGAAATTTTTCTGGCCTTTATCCTGACCCAGGAGCGCAGCAAAGAGGAAATTTTAACCCTTTATCTAAACGAAATTTATTACGGCAATCGCGCTTACGGCATTGAAGCGGCCGCCCAAACGTACTTCGGAAAATCAGCGACCGATTTAAACCTGGGAGAAGCGGCCTATTTGGCCGGGCTGCCTCAGGCTCCGGCGGTCTGGGACCCCTACACAAACAATGCCGGGGCCAAAGAGCGGCAGGAGTTTATTATCGACCTCATGGTGGGGGATGGCACTATCACCCCTCTGGATGCGGATGTTGCCAAAGCAACACCGCTTTACATTCAGCCGCTTTTGGGTGACAGCGCGGCCGGTGACGGCCCGCTTCTGGCTCCCCATTTTGTACTTTACGTGCAAAAAGAGCTTGAACGACGCTACGGGCCCGATGCGATATATCGGGGAGGATGGCAAATTACAACCAGCCTCGATTTGGGTTTTCAGGAACTAGCCGAGACGGCCGCCAGGCAGCGAATCGCCGAATGGGGTCCCAACCACAACGTCAGCAATGCGGCGGTGGTGGTTCTCAAACCTGGCAGCAACGAAGTCTTGGCCATGGTTGGCAGCCTCGATTATTTTAACGAGGCGATTGATGGTCAGGTCAACATGGCCCTGGCGCCACGCCAGCCAGGATCGAGCTTCAAGCCATTTACCTTTTTGGCGGCCATGGAGCGAGGTTGGTCAACGGCCGACGTGATTTGGGATGTGCCCATCGAGTTAGAAGTGGGATACAACGACAAAATGGTGCCGGTTAATTACGATCGTCGCTATCATGGACCGGTACTGCTCCGCGACGCCCTGGCCAACAGCTACAACATTCCTCCACTTCAGCTGGCTCGAGATGTGGGGCTGCCTCACGTGATTAACACCGCCCGCAAAATGGGCGTTACCTCGCTGGTTGAAACACCGGGCCACTATGGCCTGTCGCTTACCCTGGGCAGCGGTGAAATTCCCCTGCTGGAAATGACCCACGCTTACGCCACCCTGGCCAGCGGTGGCGGATACAATCCCCTTTCGCCGGTCATAAAAATCACAGATAGCCGAGGCAATCTCGTTTTTGACAACACGCGCAACCAGCTGCCCCCGAATAAGGTCATCAACGAAGGAATGGCCTATATCATTACCGATATTTTGGATGATGATCAGGCCCGGATTCCGGCCATGGGGGTAGGCAACACGCTGCAGCTGGCTTTTCCTGCAGCCGTTAAAACCGGCACCACCAATGATTTTCGGGATAATCTGACTATCGGTTACACGCCGGGTGTCGTGGTGGGGGTATGGTTGGGCAACTCCGACAGCACCCCCATGCGGAACACCTCCGGCTTAACCGGGGCTGCACCCCTGTGGGCCAGGCTGATGCGCGGCATTTATGCCAATGATGACCTGCAGGAAGCCCTGCTGGTCAATGGCCAGCCGCCGCCGGAGGAGTTTCCCCGGCCGGGGAACGTCATTGAGCAGGAGGTTTGTCTGCCGCGGGGCACAGGTGGGGCCAGTTGCAGCGCCACCCGCACGGATCTAACCGTATCAAACAGCCCCATTCACGGCATTGCCCGTCTGGGATACACGCCAGATACGCGGACGGTGCCGGGCGCGTGGCAGCTCACCGTGCTGCCCCTCAGCGCCGAAGCGGCCTCGCAGGTCAACCTGCCCGTTCTCGATAATGGCGCCCGGCCGCCGCGGCCAACTCACTGCGTCACCAACCGCCCTTATCAGGGCTCGCAGACCCGCCTCTTTCTTCCGCCACCGCCGTTTTATGCGGATGAGGTCCGGGCGCGCCTGTGGGCGAACCAAAACGGGTGGGGCGGCCGGATGGCTCCCCCATCCAACTGCTCGCTGACCGTTACCCGTAATTTGAATGTGGCTTCAAGCGGTTCGGCCGCGGCCGAGGGAGGGGAAAGCAGTGGTGGTGGCCAGGCGCCGATTTCCGGTCAGGCGTACATCACCTCACCTGGGGCCGGAGCCGGGGTTAGCGGGGTGGTGTCGATTATCGGATCGGCCGACACGGCCGATATGGCGTATTACAAGCTGGAAATTGGGAGTGGACGTTCCCCCGGCGAGTGGACAACTTTTGGCACGACCCATCGCAGCCGGGTGGTTGACGGGGTTTTAGAATCGCTGCAGGCCGGCGCGCTGCCGGCCGGGGAGTATACGATTCGCCTGGTGATTGTGCGGGAGGATGGGAATTATGGGGCGGTGTATGCGGTGCCGATTACGATACAGTAGAAAAAAGTGCTGAGTGCTGAGTGCTGAGTGCTGAAACAGAATAAGCCCGACTTGGCTCTAATCAAGTTACAGTTGCGATCACCAGACTTAGGACTTTCAACTTAGCACTCAGCACTTCTTTACTCAGGACTCAGCACTCTTGTCTATCCAAACACCTGCCCCCCGATCGCGTAACCTCCTTCTGAGGTTTCTTCAATAAAGACGTTGATAAACTGGGTCATATCTTCGATCCCGGAGCGCTGGGCCACGCCGCTTTCCTGACCGGCCGCAGCCATCGCCTGGGTCAATTTTTCGACGATGACCGCTTTTTCCTCTTTCGACCAGGAATTCTTGGGCAGGGTTACTTTAATTTGAGGCATTTTAAAATCTCCTTTTTAATTGATAATTGACTATTGGTTATTAGTTATTGGTTATTGGTTATTCAGCTGCTTCTTCTTGCGGGGATGAATGTCACCGGTTTCCGCATAATATTTCAGCTCTTCCAAAAGGGTATCGGCCGATTTGGCCATCTGCTTTTTCATGACCGGGCCCATGAGCTGGGCAAACACCGGCAGCAGCCGTCCTTTTAGATGCATTTTGACCAGGGCGCGTTTGTCGCCACGGGGGACGACTTCCCAGCGATTGCCCATTTCTTTAACAAAGAACGGCATCTTTTCGATTTCAGCGGTGTATGCCAAAACTCGATCTCGGGGGCTAAACTCGGTAATTGTTTCCTTGGCATCACCAAATCCTTCGGTGCTGCACACCCGCCCCTGACCTTCAGGCAGGTCCGGGTTGGGTTTTGACGTCGGGACCTCACTGGTCCATTCACCCACTCTGTCATAATCCTCGCCGAGGATTTTCCACAGCGTTTGCGCTGAGGCATTGACGGTCAATTCGCGTTTAACTTCCATTTTTCACTCCTTTGAAGTTACAAGGTGGCAGGGGGCAGTCGCCCGCTATCTGCCGGATCGATATTTAAACAAATTGAATAACAACTGATTTAGGCGGTGAGGAAACTTTGCCTATTTGTTTCGGAGGTCACCGGGAATTGAATTTCGGTGACCGCATCCCCATCGCGATCGGCCGGGGGGAGGTCGATAAAGATTTCCCGCGGCGGGCCGGCCAGAGCATACCCGTTCGCTTCTACCCAATGCCCGAGCTGGGCGTAGGTTGCATAACCATTTTCAAAAGGCCCGATGCGCACGGCCGAGATAACCGCCTCGGCCGCCGGGAGCGTATGCATGCGGGCCTCACCAAACGAGAGGGCAAACGTTTGCTCAACCGGCTCCTTGAGTAAGAAGCCCATTTCCACATCCGCCTTTTCCATGCGGAAGGCGTCACCGTGAATGACGGCGGCAAAATGACCCAGGCTGCGGCTGTCGACCTGAGGTGGGATGAGACGCATCATTTCGCCAATCACATTTACCCCATCAAACAAATTGGGCAATATTTGCCGGATTGACAGGATGGGCTGCTCGGCAACCACCTTGAGGATGATGTCGTCATGCGTCAATTCACCTGAATCTTCCACCTGACGCAGGCGGGCCTCAATAGCCCGCAGCCGATTTAGCTCATCGCGCACCGCCTGCTCCGCCTGCATTTTTTTCAGGGCCAGCATGCCGCGAATCTCTTCGGCCGAGACATCATCTTCAACCAGACGGCGAATCTGATCGAGCGACAGACCTAAATCTTTGAGGGCCAAAATCCGATTTAAGTCCGGCAGTTGGGCCGCGCTGTAATACCGGTAGTTGGTAAATCGATCAATATGGGCCGGTTGAAACAGGCCTATTTGATCGTAATAGCGCAGCTGAGTAATCGGGGTCTGTGCAATTTTGCTAAATTCTCCAATGCGAAACATACTCTTTTCTCTAATTTCAATTAAATTCGAACGATAGCCGCAGTATAAAGTCTCTAGTGGCTGTAGAGTCAAGAGGCAATTTAAAAAGTGCTGAGTGCTGAGTCCTAAGTCCTAAGTCCTAAGTCCTAAGTCCTAAGTCCTAAGTCCTAAGTCCTAAGTCCTAAGTCCTAAGTCCTAAGTCCTAAGTCCTAAGTCCTAAGTCCTGAAACAGGATGAACACCATCCTTTGCTTGTCAAGTCCCGATTTCAATCATCTACTCAGCACTTTCAACTTAGGACTCAGCACTTTTTCGGTACTATGACTTCATTAACATTAGTTGACAGTTCCACTTCCCTATGCCATAATGACCGCATCATTACATTTATTTGTAGCTATCTTTATATAAAGGAGGTGGTGCAAGTGGATTCTAGTAGTCACAAACACTCTGCCGTAGCACTGCCTCCTAAGGCAATATAGTGCTACGGCAACCCATGTGGAAACCCCTCCCATCTCCTTGATAGGCGGGGTTTTTTTCTTCTTCCCCTTTCTGACCCGCATCAAAACCCTCAATTAGCTTGCCCATTCAAAATAGACTGGTATCATCCCGCGAAGTTAATAAGCCTTAGAAGTTCTTTAGCACATCCTTTCAATTCTTTTAGCCAGTTATATACAGTGGTAACGAGCAAAAAGAGGCAAAGCATCGCGCGATTTCGTTAATATCTCGATTTCAGGAATAAAAATATATGAGCATACGCCACTTAGAGCCCCATCAGCTCCGGCGTCAATGTGACCCCACGCAGTTTAATTTTTCGACGACGGCCGAACTACAAGCAATCGACACCATAATTGGACAGCCACGAGCGTTAAAAGCGATTGAATTTGGCCTAAAAATTAATAGTGACGGCTACAACATATTTGCCATCGGGGAGTCAGGGCCGGAGTTAATGACCACGCTGGAGCGCTTTGTAAACCAACATGCGCGCCAGCAAAATCCTCCAAATGATTGGATCTATGTCCACAATTTTGAAATTCCCCATCAGCCACGAGCGATTATGCTGCCCGCCGGAGAAGGTCGACAATTCCAGACGGCAACCAAAGCGCTGATTGAAAAGATGAAGGGCAACCTGACCAAAGCGTTTGAAGATGAGACTTATCGCACGCAGGCCGATCAGATGCGCCAATGGTACAAAAACAGCCGCGATGATCTTCTGCAGGAGATGCGCGTCAAAACCGGCCAGGATGGCTTAACCGTCGTCAATACCGCCTCCGGATTGGTGATTATGCCCCTGGTCGAAGGCCGGGCGATGTCGAACGATGAATATAATCAGCTCCCGATTGATGAACATCAATCGTGGGAGAAAAAACGCCAGGCGTGGGATGATGAGCTGGATGAGGTTTATCGCAAACTGCGCGAGCTCGATATTGAAACCCGCGATAAAATGCAGGGGTTGGAGCGCGAGGTAGCCACGACCCTCGTCACTCCCTATTTTGATGAGCTGCGTGAAAGTTACACCGATTTCCCGGCCGTTCATCAATACCTCGACGACGTTTTTAACAACGTCCTCGATCATTTGTCCGACTTTTTCCCCCCTGAAAATGAAGAAGAAAAAGATGAAAGAAGACCGGATTTACGCCGCTTTGAAATTAACGTTCTTATTGATAATCACGATGCGGTTGGCGCGCCGGTCATCTCCGAATTAAACCCTCGCTACTCCCATCTGATCGGCCGGGTGGAATATGAAGCCCAACATTTTACTCACTTTACCAACATCAAGGCGGGCAGCCTGCTCAAAGCCAATGGCGGCTATCTCATTCTCAATATTCGAGACGTGCTCCACCATCGCAACGCCTGGGAGGCGTTAAAAAGAGCCTTAAAAACGGGGGAGATCCGGCTGCAGTCTAACGATCGCACCGACGGCAATCAAATCCTGGCCAAATCGCTTGATCCCGAACCGATTCCCCTGCAGGTCAAAGTCATCTTGTTGGGCAGTGCCGATCAATATTATCGCCTGTTTTCTCATGAAGACAGCTTTAATCGCCTCTTTAAGGTCAAAGCGGAATTTAATCCGATTATGCCGCGCAATCACGAAAATGAGTGCGCTTACGCTGCATTTATCGCTACCCGCTGCCAGGATGAAGAATTACTTCATTTTGACTGTACGGCCGTGGCTGAAATCATTAATTTTGGCTCCCGTATGTCTGGCCATCAAGAAAAATTAACCACCCGGTTTGAGTGGGTTTCTGACATCATCCGCGAATCCCATTTCTGGGCGATCAAGGGGGAGCAAAGTGTGGTGCTGGCAGAGCACGTCAAGCAGGCGTTGACGGAATGGCGACATCGGGTCAATCTGGAAGAAGATCGGGTACAGGAAGCGATTCAAAAAGGAACCCTGGCGGTCCAAACCACCGGTGATGCGGTTGGCCAAGTCAACGGATTATCGATTATCGATCACGGGGATTACGCTTACGGTCAGCCCGATCGAATTAGCGCCCGAACTTATATGGGAGAGCGCGGGGTCATTAACATTGATCGGGAAGTTGATTTAACCGGCCCGCTTCATCACAAAGGGCTGTTGGCCTTAACCGGGTACCTTGGAGGGCAATACGCTCAAAATCGGGCGCTGACCCTCTCGGCCAGCATTTCATTTGAGCAAAATCACGGGCCAATCGATGGAGATAGTGCCTCATCAACGGAGCTGTACGCCCTGTTGTCTTCGCTGGCGAATTTGCCCATCAAGCAATCAATTGCGGTCACCGGAGCCGTCAGTCAAAAAGGGGAGATTTTACCGATTGGAGGGGTCAATCAAAAAATCGAAGGGTTTTTCTACACTTGTAAAGCACGCGGTCTGACGGGTGAACAAGGGGTCATCATTCCCGGGCTGAACCAAATCCACCTCAACCTAAACGATGATGTTACCGAAGCTGTGGCGTCCGGCCAATTCCATATTTGGGCGATCGACTCGATTGAGGATGGGATGACTCTGCTAACCGGCATCAAAGCACTGCCTGCCGATGGGGATGGAGAATTTCCCTCAGAATCACTGCATGCTCGCGTACTTGAAGGATTGGCTCGTCTTGATAAGGATGAAGATGAAGACGACGAGGATGAAGATTAGGTTATTGATTGTTGCTCGCTTCTAAATGATGGTGGGCGCGTAAAATCGCCGCGACGCTTTTCGCATCCTGAAGGCGGCCGTCCAAAGCCATCGTCACCAGTTCAGGCAGAGGATAGGGGCGTACGCTAATATCCTCATCAAAATCTTGCGGCAGGGGGTCTGGGGTCAATTCAGTGGCTAAAAAAAGCTTCATCAACTCGTCTGACACGCCTGGAGCCGGCCAAAGGTCACCTAATTCGATAAAATGATCCGCCCGATGCCCGCTTTCTTCCCGCAGTTCGCGCTGGGCACACAACAGCCAATCTTCTTCCCAACCGCGCGTACCGGCAGGGACCTCTATAATTTCTCGATCCAGTGCCAGCCGATATTGATGGAGCATCAACACTTCACCGGCTGCGGTTAGCGGCACAAGCACAACCGCCCCTGGATGTCTGACAATGCCCTTCTGTTCAAGTTGGCCGTCCGGCCGCTGCAGGTCAACGGTTTCCAAACGCCAGCCGTTTGTTGTTTGCCAAATAGTTTTAGATTTAGTCATAATTGGGTGATGGGTGATGGGTGATGGGTGATGGGTGATGGGTGATGGGTGATGGGTGATGGGTGATGGGTGATGGGTGATGGGTGATGGGTGATGGGTGATGGGTGATGCAAAGATAAATATTTCTCCATGTCTATGTCAAGACCCAATTTCAATCGCCAAACTCAGGACTTTTAACTCAGGACTCATAACTTCTAACTCAGCACCTCATTTTATAATATACTTACTCAAATATGAAACCAATTCGTTATGGCTACCTGTTGATTATCATCCTGGTCATGGGTTTATGCTGGTGGCAGGTTATCCAAGCCGCCGAGGGGCTTGAAATCCGGCGCTTTAACCAAAACGGCTTGCCGCTGCGCTACGTCGGGCCACCGATCACCGATGGTCAATCAATTCCCGGCGTGATTATCGCCCACGGTTTTAGCGGTTCGCAGCAGCTCATGTTAGCCTACAGCTATACCCTGGCTCATGCCGGGTATGGCACGCTGTCACTCGACTTTGGCGGTCACGGCGCCAATGCAATCCCGCTGATTACGGAAGAGGATGTGCTGCAAAAAAATATGGATGACGCCTTCACAGCCTTGGTCGACCTTCCGGTAATCGATCCGAACCGAATTGCCGCTTTGGGTCATTCGATGGGCAGCGGGGCGGTCATGCGGGCCGGCTTCGCCGATCCACAACGATATGCGGCGGTCATCGCCATTTCCCCTACAGACGCTGAGGTGAGTGCCACCGCCCCACAAAATCTCTATTTTCAGGCCGGAGAGTTTGAAGGACACTTTGCGTACACGGCCGAACAGCTGCAGGCCGCGGCCGGTGGTCCGCAGCCTGCTTCGGCCGCCGGCCAGGGCAGGGCCTTTGACCTCATCCCCAACGTTGAGCACATTACAATTATGTTTTCTCCGCTAAGTCATGCCGGGGCCCGGCGCTGGCTTAACGAGGTTTTTGGAGAACAGACAGCCGGTCAACCCAATTATGTTGATCGGCGTCTCAGATGGTATTTGCTTCATTTGACGGCCGGGTTGCTGCTGATCGTCGCTCTTGAACCTTTGTTTCGCCAGAGCAAGGCGTCAAATGACCTCTCAAAAAGATCCTGGCCCTGGCTTTGGCCCCTGCTGGCACCGATAGCCGGGACCCTACTGCTGGCGGGGATCAATTTGTTTCTGCCGGTTCGAGAAATTGGCGGGGTGTTGGTGGGTGGGGCGGTCGCTCTATGGTTCTTTATCAGCGGTTTGTTGTGGCTGAGCCGGGTGGCGTTCATTCGACCCACGCTGTCAGATGTGGGCTACGGGCTACTCTTGTTCGCTCTGCTGTCGCTGGCTTTTGGCGCTTTGGGACATCTTGTTTGGGCACCGTGGTGGATGATTCCAGCGCGACTCGTGCGGGTGCCCCTGTTTTTTTTGGCCCTGCTGCCGATTCAGGTGGCTGCGGCGTTTGTGCAGCAAAACGGCCGTGCGGGTGCCCGATGGTTGTGGTGGTTGTGGCAAACCATCACCCAAACCGTTGGGCTGTATCTGGTTGTTCTTCTCATTCCAGGCATGGGGTTTATCTCTTTAATTTTGCCGCTCCTGCCGCTTTTACTGGGCATCGTAACAATTGGCAATTCCGGAATGGCCACCCGCCCCTGGGCGGCGGCCATCGGCAACGCCGCTTTTTTTGGCTGGGTGTTGATGGTGGTTTTTCCAATTATTTGAGCAAGATATGATAAGAGACAACAGACGACAGACATCAGACTTCAGGTCTTGGAGCAGGATCGGCTCTTTTGGTTTGATTTCTGCGGTCTGTGGTCTGTTGTCTGTCGTCTTAATCGGGTGTGGATCAAGCTTGCCGACAGCCGTTGAAGATCTCCCCCTATTTCCCACCGAAACCCCGCTGCCGACGCTGACCCCTACCCCCGAACCGGAAGTTACGCCCACCTTGGAGCCATACACAATTGAGGGATTAAAGCGCTTTTTTGCCGATACTGCCGCTGGTCGTCTGGCTGGCCGGCAAGATCTGGTCAATCGCTATGTGGGTCAAATGCCGGAAACTCCGCTAACCAGCTTTGACGAAGCGGCTATCGTCTATCAAGGGCCTGGCAGGAAGGTTGAGGTGATCGGCGACATGAATAATTGGTCAGAACCAACGCCATTAGAGCAGCTGCCGGACACCGATTTTTGGGTGCTTATTTTGACGGTTGAACCGGCCGCCAGGCTCGATTACAAACTCATTGTTGATGGGCAAGAGCAGCTAGATCCGCGAAATCCGCTAACCGAAGTGAGCCCCCTGGGGCTGCGCTCCAAGCTGGTGATGCCAGGGTTTCAACCGCCTCCCGCTTTTGAACCTGTTGGAGATGCGGCGGCCGGTCAACTTGATCAGGAAATTATTGAGAGCACCGCCTTAAATCAGACCCGCACTATTTTTATTTATACGCCATCAGCACCGGCACCTCCCGGTGGATACCCGGCCGTTTACTTTTTAGATGGCACCGATCATATCAATTTAATTGACACCCCTAACCTGCTTGACCGGATGATCGCTGCGGAGGCTATTCCTCCTGTGGTTGCGGTATTTGTGCCCCCTATCGACCGGTTAAGTGAATACAGCCTCAACGATGATTATGTCAACTTTTTGGCCGATGAGGTCGTCTCTTTTGTGCAGCGCTCAGCTCAGGCGGGCCTGACGGCGGCCGATACGACCCTTGTTGGTCAGGGATCGGGCGGGGCCACCGCCGTTTATTCCGCCGCCTCCCGGCCGGAGACGTTTGGTCAGGTCATCTCTCAATCCGGCTATTTTACCCTTAGGGATGATATCATTTTGCGACAATTTTCCCTGCGCGATCCGATACCCGTCTCTTTTTATCTAACGGTTGGCACTTATGAAACCGCCATTGACGGGGATTCGGTTGGCGGAAATTTAATCGCTGTCAATCAGGAATTGGCCGCCCGGCTGACCCAACAAGGGTATCGCGTCATCCTGGACGAACAGCCGGAAGGACACAGCTGGGGATTATGGCGCGATCGCCTGCCCACCGCCCTCCAAATTTTCCTCAATCCTTGATCGATCAAACCCTGGCTGTCTGATGGTCCCGGGTTTGGAAAGCAAAAGAGACAGCGTCACCGCTGTCTCTTGTCTAGTAACTGATGTTTTTTAACGGCCGCCCTCCAGGCTGCTCGTCAAAAGCTGTCTGGGCAAACTTAATGGCTACTTGCGTTTCATACTTTTCATAAACAGGGTAGCCGGTAGAGGATACCCATACTGCTTTAACGTTGGTTCACACATGGGCCGCAGACCGTTCGGAGCGTGATATCCGGTCACCTTGCCCTCAGGGTCATCCCCGTCGTCGACAAAGGAAAAAATATTGTTCAAGACAACGGTATCTCCTTCCATCCCGGCAATTTCTGTGATGTGTGTGACCTTCCGGCTGCCATCTCGCAAGCGGCTGGCCTGCACGATGAAGTTGACCGAACCGGCAATTTGTTTGCGCACGATATTGATCGGCAGTTCTTCACCGGACATCAGCACCAGCGTTTCCAGACGGGAAATACAGGAGCGGGGGTCGTTGGCGTGAACCGTCGTCATACTACCGTCGTGACCGGTGTTCATCGCCTGGAGCATGTCGAGGGTTTCCCCACCACGACACTCCCCCACGATGATACGTTCCGGCCGCATCCGCAGCGCGTTTCTCACACAGTCGCGAACGGTAATTTCGCGCGGAGTTTGCGGGGTCGGTTTTTTCGTTTCCAGACGCACTACGTTGCGCTGCTTGAGCTGCAGTTCAGCCGAGTCTTCGATGGTGACCGAACGCTCGTGCTCCGGGATAAAGGTGGACAGGCAGTTAATGAGCGTGGTTTTACCTGAGCCGGTTCCCCCAGAAACAACCACATTTTGACGGCCGACCACGATCGCTTCCAAAAAGTAAGCCATATCCTCCGTCATCGAGCCAAAATTAATGAGATCTTGAATGGTCAACTTCTCTTTTGAAAATTTGCGGATGCTCATGCTGGGACCGTCGATCGCCACCGGCCGCATGACCGCATTAAAGCGGGAGCCATCCGGCAGACGGGCATCAACAAGCGGGTTTTCAGAGTCAGCCAGCCGGCCGAGAGGTTGGGCAATGCGCTTGATGATTCGCTCGCAGTGATCATCATCGAGAAATTTGTGACCGGTTTCTAACAGCCGCCCCTTAATTTCCACAAAAATCACATATGGTCCATTGACCATGATTTCGGAAATATCGTCGGTATCGATAAAGCGCTGCAAGGGGCCAAAGCCAAAAGTTTCGTTTAAAACATTATTCGTAAAGGCTGTTTCGGTTGTGTTGGACGGGACCATCATCCGGCCGCTGTCAAAAAGCTGCTGGAGGGTTTGTCGGGCCTTGGTCTCGCGTTCGGCCGTTCTTTCCAGAGGAATATCCAACGGGAGCTCTGGAGCCAAAACTTTTTTCCGCAGCATATCTGCCAGCTGCAGCTGTAGCCGCAAATTGGTGGCCCAATCATCCGATAGATAACCTCGCTGAGGTGGCGTGTCGGGTGGCTCTTGAACCAATGGCACCAGCAGGCCGTTTTGCTCGCGCGGCACGGGTGGTTCAGCTTTCTTTTCAACTTTTGGTTTTTGTGGTCGTTCCATGACAGCGGCACCCGGGGCTCCCCCCCGATTTGGGTGCTTGGCGCTGCCATTGGCTCGTTGAGCCCTCGATAACGATGGCTCAGACTGTTTGCGAAATAAACTCATAAATCCTTCCCCCCCCGGAAAATTTACATAGGTTCGCCCCCGAGGTTGGTTTATTTGGCGCTATTTGGTTGTTGAACTTCTAGATAAGATTAGTAATTCAAGTACCGCCTGGTTTAGCCCGTATTTGTGGTTGAATGTTTCATTTACTTGACTTGCGCATTATAAATGTTGCTTGATCAAATTGCATTGGGTTATCTGTCCTGAGACAGCAGTACCTGGCATACTGCAGCACTATACGGTTGCGACAGATGTCATCCTCATCGCATGACGCGACCTCCAAACGGGGTGACATATCACACTTATGCAGTGTTAATGAAATCCTTACAATTCAGACAGATGTTGGATAACAGTCAAGAATCGCAATGATTCATAATTTCAAGGAGACATTCAAAAATGACCACCTATGATGTCAAATCTCCGGTTTTAGGCCGTGAAACAAAAGTTGAATACGCTGAAGGCGCGGTAGGATATGCCCTTGTTGCCATGCGTATTGTAATGGGCTGGGTTCTTTTCCAAGGGGGGATTGTCAAAGTACTCTCCCCGGTTATTAATGGCGAGCCTTGGACCGCTGCGGGCTTTCTGCAATTTGCCATCCCTGAAGGAAATCCGTTAACCGCTTTCTTTGCCGGTATGGCCGGCAATCCAACGATTGACTTTCTGGTAATGTGGGGATTAACCCTCACCGGCCTTGGCTTGATCCTGGGGGCGCTCGTTCGCTGGAACGCCTTCTGGGGCGCTTTTCTCATGATCATGTTCTGGTTAGCCAGTTTAACTGGCGGTATCGCCGAATTCCTGCCGCTCGAACACGGTTGGGTAATTGACGATCATCTCGTCTATGCCGCTCTGCTCTTTGGTCTGGGCGCCTTTGGTGCCGGCCGGTACTTTGGCTTCGATCGCATCATTGAAAATTTCGAGTTTGTTAAAAGAAACTCCTGGCTAAAATATCTATTGGGTTAAGAAAGACCTCTACAAGAATCGAAAAACGCCGAGCATTGCCCGGCGTTTTTTGTTTTGAAAAGGGGCTATCTTCCTTTACAGAAAATCCCCCCGTACAAAGCGCAAAGCGGTTTGCGCCAGAATGGCTGAACCGATCGGCAGGGCAGACTCATCGAGATCAAACTCCGGATGGTGGAGGAAACGTTCGCGGCCGCCCGGTTCCTTGGCACCTAAAATCATCATCGCCCCTTTGCTGGCCCGCGACATATAGCCAAAATCTTCAGCGCCCATCACCGGGCCTCTGGCCACGACGTTTTCTTCGCCGATCATCCCTTTGGCGGTTTGGCGAATCCAGTCAGCAACCTGAGGGTCGTTGTATGTGGCCGGATAGCCGGGATATATTTCAATTTCATAATCACCGCCCATCGCTCGGGCCACAGAGAACGCCTGTTCCACTTCTGCAATTAACTGCTGCCGAACCCCATCATCCATGCTGCGCAGGGTCAAATCGAGCTCGACCTGTGAGGGAATGACGTTATTGGTGGTGCCTCCTGCCACCTTGCCGATCGTTACAACGGCCGGTTGACCAGGATCAATCCAGCGGGACACGATGCCGTGCAGAGCTGTTAACACCGGAGCAAGCATAAAAATAGGATCTCGAGATAGGTGTGGCGCAGCCCCGTGCCCCCCTTTGCCGATAATACGGCCGACGACCCGATCGACATTTGCCAAAATAAAGCCATCGTCAATCGACACCATGCCGCGATCCAGCTGACCGCTCACGTGCAGGGCTAAAACCGCATCAAGCCCCTCCGTGGCCCCTTCGTCAATCATGGCCGTGGCCCCGCTCACCCCCTCGCTGTCCTGACGTTCTTCTGAAGGTTGGAATAACAGTCGAATCTCACCGTCAAACTGCTCATCTTTCAGAAGCATGGCTGCACCAAGAAGCATCGTGGTGTGGGCATCATGACCACAGGCGTGCATTTTGCCAGCAACCTGAGATTTGTAGATGACGTCATTGGCCTCCTGAATGGGCAGTGCATCCATATCGGCTCGAATACCAATGACCGGCCCGCTGCCGTTTCCGATACGGGCTACAACGCCGGTTCGGCCAACCCCAGTCTGATGTTCAATATCCAGTTTATGGAGCGTTTCTGAAACCAGTCCGGCCGTCTCGAACTCTTCAAATCCCAATTCCGGATTTTGATGAATGGTGCGTCGAATGCGTGTTAACTCCGTCTGTAGGGCTTTGGCTTTTTTTAACATGGGATCTCCTGTTGCGAAATGATATGCTGAATAGCGCTATAATACAGGGTTTGTATTTCAGGATCGTAAGCAAGATAGCTCGGGGCTTCGCCCCTCTCAGTACGCCGCGATGCGGCTTTAAGCACGGGCCTAACGGCCCTGTTAGCTCGGCGCTCCGCGCCTTATAGCTATTAGCACATAGCTACATCCGCTGACAGCTGAAAGGCCCGCAGGGCCGAGCTGTAGGCTGAGAGGGGCAAAAGCCCCGAGCTAACAGGTGCGCAGCGCCGTGCTGAAGGCTGAGAGGGGCAGAAGCCCCGAGCTAACAGGTGCGCAGCACCGTGCTAAAAGCCAACAGGAGATTTTCATGACCCAACGTCAAACGTATAAAACCGGTGCTAAATGGGAAGATATGGTGGGATATTCGCGCGCTGTTCGAATCAGGGACATGGTCTTTGTTTCAGGTACAACGGCCACAGATGAGCAAAGCAATATCGTGGGGGTAGGCGATGCTTATCTGCAAACCAAACAAATATTTAAGAATATTGCCCGAGGGTTACAGGGGGTTGGTGCTTCCTGGAAAGATGTGGTGCGCACGCGAATGTTTGTGGTTGATATTGCCAAAAATTGGGAAGCGGTCGGCCGGGCACACGGGGAAATCTTTGCCGAGATCCAACCGGCCGCCACGATGGTTGAAGTTTCCGGGCTAATTTCCCCAGACATGCTGGTCGAAATTGAAGTCGAGGCGGTCATTTCACAGGAGTAAACGACTAAAGACCTCTGTCTGTTGCGATTCCAATATCGCTGTGTTAACATCTTTGCTCGAATTATTTTTTTCATTTAAGCAATATTCCCCATAAAAATACCAGCCGTCAAAGAGTGACGGTACGGAGCACAATGGGAAACGACAAAAAACCATTTAAATTCAGCTCAGAGTTTGCCGTTAGAATTCTGGGGGCTTTCGCTTTTAGCTTTATCTTTATCGCCATTGGCTTAAGAATTGGTCCGCAGGTATCCAGCCAGCCAATTCTGGTTACGTTAACGGTTTTCGCCCTTTTGGGATTCATCGCCGGTTTGGTGTTAACACCACTTTTTACAACGCGGCCGATGGAGCGCGCTCGCATTTTGCTGTTATCGATGCCGCCGGAGAGGTTAACGGCCGTTATTTTTGGCTTGCTTCTCGGCTTGCTGGCCGGAGGGCTTTTCTCAATCCCCCTTTCGTTTTTGCCGTCCCCCTTCCGCGAAATTTTACCGCTGGCCTCGGTCGTGGTCTTTAGCTATCTCAGCGCGGTTATTTTAAGCTTGCGCCAAAATGATTTGAAGGCGCTTTTTAACAGCTTTCAGCGAATCACCAATCCACAGCCAACCAAAGATGAGCCGCCTGCAGCCACCGCCGATATTTTTGACCGGGACATGATTTTACTCGACACAAGCGTGATCATCGACGGCCGCATCACCGATATCAGCCGAACCGGCTTCCTTCGCGGCTCGCTCATTATCCCGAGCTTTATTTTGCGCGAGCTGCAGCACATTGCCGACAGCACCGATGCGGTCCGCCGCAACCGCGGCCGCCGCGGTCTGGAAGTGCTCAGCATCCTGCAAAACGAAGCCCCGGTTCCGGTGCGTATCACCGATATCGATGCCCCAGATTTACGGGATGCGGACAGCAAGCTGGTGGCCGTAGCCAAACAAATGCACTCTCCGATCATGACCAATGATTACAACCTCAACCGCGTGGCCGAACTGCAGGGGGTCAACGTCATGAACATCAATGATTTGGCCAACGCCGTAAAAGTTGCTTATTTACCGGGTGAAGAGCTGCAGGTAAAAATCATTCAGGAAGGGCGAGAGATCGGTCAGGGTGTCGGCTACCTCGATGATGGCACCATGGTGGTCATTGAAGATGGCCAATATCGGATGAATGATTACGTGGATGTCATGGTCACCAAAGTGCTGCAAACATCGGCCGGGCGCATGATTTTTGGCCGCTTTCTGACTCAGGCGGAGCTGGCGGCCAGAAGGGGTTAGCGCGTTAGCACGGGGCATTCGCCCCTATCAGCTCGGCCCTCCGGGCCTCTCAGCACAGGCCTGACGGCCCTTTCAGCCATCAGCTAAAAGGCGCGAAGCGCCGAGCTGTAGGCTGAGAGGAGCGCAGCGCCGAGCTAATCACCTAAAACAGCTTCAACTGCCTCCCATCTTCTTCCTTGGGGGGCTTTTTCTTTTTGGCCAGCGCAGCAGAACGACGGCGGCCGTGTTTGCTAATCACCTCTAAACGCTCTTCTTCCGCAATCGGATCGTGACGCACGGCAGCGATGCGCTGTCGCGCCGCAGCAGCAGCTTTGGCGTGGTCAACCAGCGGCTGAGGATAATCGCGGCCGATCTGACAGCCAAATTTTTGCTGCATCGTTGGCGGCATAAGATGGGGAGCGTGGATAAATGAATTGGGAACATCGCTTAACTCCGGCACCCAGCGACGAATAAATGAACCGTCAGGGTCATAATCAACCCCCTGTTTGATGGGATCATAAATGCGTAAGGTTCGATTACCGGAGGTTCCCGACTGCATTTGCAGCTGACAGTAGTGAATTCCCGGTTCATAATCGACAAAGGCGCGTGCCAGATGATCAGCAAAGGCCCGCCAGTGAAGCCATAAATCATGAGCGGCAAACGATACCAGCATCGAGCGCATCCGAAAGTTGAGCCAGCCGGTTACGTCGAGAGAACGCATGCAGGCGTCGACCATTGAATATCCGGTTTCCCCCTTCTGCCACGCCTCCAGTCGTTCTTTTGCCAATCGGGCTGACCCATCGGAGCGCAGCCCGTCATAAGAACGCACCAGGTTTTGCGTTTCGAGATCGGGCTGCATCTCAATTTTTTGCATGAAGTGATCCCGCCAGGCCAGCCGGCTTTCAAAAGCCCGCAGTGACCCGATCCACCGGCCGCCCAATTTTTCGCGTTCATCAGGATCCATGCCGCGCAGCTCAATTAAACGCTGGCGCACCGCCTGGACCGCTTCCCGGCCGGAAAGCGTGCCGTAGGCCAGATGGGGGCTCAACCGGGAGCACGCTTCTACGGCGGTTATCGGACTAGACATCGCGGTCACATAATCTGCGCCTCGTTCATGCAAAAATGAACGCAGCAAATCATGGCCGTTAGCGCTCCCTCCGCTCTGGACCTGACGGCGAGGGCGCCGCAGGCGGAGCTGCTGATGATCTGGGATACGGCCGGTCACCAACGATACCGGCCGTATCGCCTCCGGAACCGGCAGCACCGGCTGACGCATTCGTTTTTCGCGCACGCCTTCCCAATCTTCCCGGCTTTGTAAACGGCGAACCACCCCGTTACGCGGCAGTTCACTTAAGGGGATGCCTGCTGCGTTGGCCCACTGGCGGACCGCGCGATCACGGGCATATCCCTGAAGGTTTGTCGTTTCTTCGTGAGCCCAAATCCGCTCAATTTGAATTTGCTTGGCCAGCGAGCGCCACACCGGGACCGCTTCTCCGACGCGGATGATCAGCGGTTGCCCCAACACGGCCAAACGATCGCGTAATTCACGTAAGCTGTCGCCGATAAACGCCCAATGGGCACCATCAAAATCGGGAGCCTGCAAAAAAGATGGCTCAACGATATACAGCGGCAAAACAGGGGCATCTTGCTGAGCGGCGTGAAAAAGGGGCGCGTGATCGTGCACTCGTAAATCGCGCTTAAACCAAACAACATGAACGGACATAGGTGAATTATCAGGGAACAATTATCAATTATCAAAAAGGTTAATAAGGATATTAGCTCGGTGCTGCGCACCTCTCAGCCTACAGCTCGGCCCTGCGGGCCTGTCAGCCGTCAGCTGTAAGCTCAAAGCCGCGCAGCGGCGTGCTGAAAGCTAAGAGGCGCGTCAGAGCCGTACTATCAGGGGCGCAGCCTCGCGTTGAGAGGCCCCGAAGGGCCGAGCTAACCAGCTAAAACAGCGTTCCCTGCCGGGGAATGAGGGGCAGCGAGGTCGGCTGCCCGATCATTTTCTTGAGGTGATTGCAGCTTGCGGGAGAGTAGCCGGCGTAATCATTATTGAAGAAGCCATATATATCCGTCCAGCGGCCGAGGTTAGGCTGCAAATGTTCACTATACCAGCGTTCGAGCTCGGGAACCGGGTCGCGCAGTTCCCGATCTTTGTACTGGTAACGGCCGTGACGCCCCAAAAAACGAAGATATGTAAAATCAGCGGTGGGAATCACCTGTTTGGGCATAATCACGTAATCAGCACCGACCCAGGCCACATTGTATAGAGCGAGCAACTCAACCGTTGGTGAAATATCCCAGGAGGTATGCCGAAATTCAACGGCGTAGCGAAAGCCGGACGGCAGCTGTTTGAGAAACGCCTGCACCACCTCGATCTCAGCGGTAGTAAAATCCGGCGGCAGCTGAATTAAAATGACGCCCAGCTTGGAGCCAAAATGAGAGACCACCTCCACAAATTCAGCCATCAACTCCGGTTGAAGAAGGCGATTCTCGTGGGTAATTTGCCGTGGGGTTTTGGGGCAAAAAATAAAGTGATCGGGGACGGCGCGCGCCCAGTTGATAACCCGCGATACGGGGGGTGTGCCATAAAATGTAGAATCCACCTCCACGGCGTCAAAAAATTGGGCATAGTGCGCCAAAAATTGGCGGCCGTTCATTTTGTCGGGATAAAAAACCCCGCGCCATTCATCGTACCCCCAACCGACACTACCCAAATGCCAGGAAGTCATGAATCAATTATCAATGAACAATTAGCAATTGGCAATTAGCAATTAGTAATTAGTAATTGCTAATTGTTCGAAATCACCGGTGTCGAGCGAATATTCGGCCGGATCTCGGGCACCGGCTCCCTTTGAACTTCCAACACGGCCGCACCGAGGCAAATCAAACCGATCCAGGAAATATCAGCCAGAAGCAAATGAACCAGCTGCATCCACACCGGCGCGGCCAGGAGCACGTTGACTACCCCACCTAAAAGCTGAATCCCAATCATGCCGATCGAAAAATAGGTTAACGTCTTTCGTCCTGGGTTGGCCGTAAACGCCTCTGTGGTCCATAAGGCCACTACGATGTAAATGCTAACCCCGACCGCGATGAGCGGATGATAGAGACGGGCCCTAACGGAAAAATGGGAGTCCGGATCAAATTTAGCGGCCGCGCCTTCAGCAAATGTTTCGGCCGGGAAAAGGGTATCTCCCAGGGCGGTGATGGCCCCAAACGCGCCAACAACCATCAAACCGATTAGGGCAATGGACAAGATTGTGATTAATTCGCGCTGCCCTTTAAGCCGAATTGGACGGCCGCCAGAGGCCCACCAGGCGGTGAGCGTCATCACACCCAATAAAAGAAGGGTGTTAATGAGGTGCAGCGCCATCGCCAATGCTCGGGCACTTGAGTCGTTGTCCGCCACAAGCTCCAGCAGCACGAGACCTGCGCCCAAGCCGCCCTCTACCAAAATAAAGAAGAAGGTCCAGGCGGACCCTTTGGTTACGCGATGGGTGCGGCCGTACACCCGCCACGACCAGGCAATCAAAGCAATGGCCATCGGCCCCATGATCGCGCTGGTCACGCGATGGGTAAATTCGATGATCGTTTCAATTTGCTCCGGCCGGGGGATAACATCCCCATTGCAGGTTGGCCAATGGCTGCCGCAGCCGGCACCAGAGCCGGTGGCGCGCACATACGCTCCCCAGAGGATGACAAGAAGCGTGTAAATGACGAGAATCCAGACGTAACGAGCCAGATTTTTGGAAGGTACGCGATCAAGAAGTGAGTTAAACATGGTGGGAGATACGAATTACGAAATACGAGATACGATTGGTTCGATTTACGATTAAACTAATAGTCCAATACACTAATATACCAATAACCAGTAACCAACAACCAAAATTATTCCGCGCGATTGTATCACAAAGCCCCGGCTAAATTGTGGAAATTTATCATACGATCAGAGTGTACAATGTCATATTTGTCTCAGGCATTTTGTACGAGGAGGAGGGAGTTGCCCTCAGAGTCTCGCAGGAAGGAAAACGTGCCCCAGGGCTGCGGGTCTGGGGGATCCATTGAAACACCTTTCGCAGACAGCTCTTCATAAAGAGAGGCAATATCTTTAACGGCAATAGTAATATTTTGCGGTTTGCCGATCACCTGTTTGTAATGAGCCCAGTTTTCATCCGGCTCATACAGGATAATTTCAGTTTGAGACCCGGCCGGGGCCACGGCGATCCAGCGCTTTTCAGAGCCGGGATACAGCGGGGCGTCATTTCGAAGTTCCATGCCCAACACGTCGGTATAAAAGGATTTGGCCCGCTGCTGATCCGCAACAAAAACTGAGACGGTACTGACACCTATCATGATGATTCCTCCTGCTTCGATAACGATCAATTCACATTCAACAGCTTAAACCGTACCACGAGAGCGGTCAACATTTGTTTAACAGGTTTTCAGCGAAAACATCCTGCGAATCAACGGGTATCCGTGACAAAATTTTGAAACAATCGTGTATGATATAATTTCTTACCGGCGCTTTCTTCCATCAATAAATAAATGAGGAATAGTCCATGTCTACAAAATACGAAAGGGAAATTGTGCGGCTCCATCGCTTTTTTGTCGAATGGTTTACCGGTCAGCTTCCTAAATCCAAAGAGGCGTTTGCGGCTTTTGCCGACTGCATGGCCACAGGGTTTGCGATTGTGGGGCCCAACGGCCGTTTAACGGAGCTTGAAGAGCTGGAAAAAGGGCTTTATGACATCCACGGCCGGTATGACGATTTTGATATCAAAATCAAAAACGTTGTATTGCGACGGGCGTTTGGCAACTGGGCGATTGTGACCTATGAAGAGTGGCAGGTCGTTGATGGTGAGCAAACCGCTCGCTTAAGCAGCGTGCTTATGGAAGAGGATCGGCGCAGCGGCCGCCTTGAATGGCTGCACGTTCATGAGACCTGGCTCAATAATTAAGTCAGCATAAAGTTCAAAGAGAAAAGTGCGTTTCCTCAAGGTGAACCATCCTTCTTAAATCCAAATTCACATAACAAGGTGCAAGAAACATGAATGAACCCATCATCGATGTAGCTATTGTGGGCGGCGGTATTTCCGGCATTTATACCGGCTGGCGGCTCGTGACGGCCGACTTATCGGACACGTCTCTTCCCAAAGGAGCAGACGGCAAACTCAACGTTCAGCTTTTTGAACTCAGCGATCGCCTCGGCGGCCGGCTTATCTCGCTTGATCCACCGGAGATGGACGGCATCAAGGCCGAGTTCGGCGGCATGCGCTATTTGACCAATCAGCCCCTGGTTTCCGATCTCGTTGAACAGTTGGGATTATCCAGTCGGCCGTTTCCGGTCGGCGACGATAACAATATTTACTATATTCGCGGTCATCACCTGCGCGGCCGCGAATTTTCCAATCCACAAAAAGTTCCCTACCGGGTACGCTGGATCGAACGGGGAAAAACACCCGGGCAGTTGATTATGTCAGCCATCGATACCCTCATCCCCGGAGCGACGGAATTAACCGACGAGCAGTGGCAAGATATCAAGGAAAATTACAAATTTAACGGCCGCTACCTGTGGGAACATGGTTTCTGGAACTTGCTGGCAGAGGTGATGAGCAGTGAAGCGTTCAAACTGGTGCAGGATGCGGGTGGCTACAACACCACCATGACCAACTGGAATGCGGCCGAAGCACTGCCGTGGTACCTCTCCGATTTTGGCCCTGAAGCGGAATATCGCACGCTGCATGACGGCATGGAATCGATCCCGCTAACCCTGGCCCGGCGGTTTATGGATGCGGGCGGGCAGGTTCACACCGGTTATCGGCTGCACAACTTTGAACGAGTTGAAAATGGACTGCTGAAACTTACTTTTGACAACCAGCCCCCTATCCTGACCCGTCACCTGGTCCTGGCGATGCCACGCCGGGCGCTGGAGCTGCTCGATGACGACAATCGCTTCCTGCTCGACCCGGTCGTGCGTGAACTCATTCCGACTGTCACCGCTCACCCGATGTTCAAGCTGTTTCTCTGTTACCGGTATGCCTGGTGGCAGGATGCCGGGGTCAACAACGGCCGTTCGGTCACCGACCTGCCCCTCCGACAGGTGTATTATTTTGGCTCCGAAGCCACCGGTCCGGCCGCCTACAACAAAGAACTGCGGGACTCGTTGGTCATGGCCAGCTATGATGACGGCCCCAACGTCGGATTCTGGACCGGCCTGGCCGACAAAGGTCACAGCACCACCCACTGTTTTCCGGCCGAAGCCCAAAATGAGCCGCGCTGGAACCGTTACGCCTGTCCGTCAGCAATGATTCAGCATGCCCAACATCAGCTGCAGCTCGTGCATGATCTCGAATATATTCCCGAACCGTATGCAGCCGGTTTTCAGGATTGGGGGCAGGACCCCTACGGTGGGGCGTGGAACTCTTGGAATATCCACGTTAAGCCATGGGAAGTGCGCCAAAAGATGGTTCAGCCGCTTGAGGAGTGGCCGGTTTACATTATGGGTGAGGCGTATTCGGCCGCTCAGGGTTGGATCGAAGGGGCGCTGCAAACCGCAGAGCGGGTTTTAAAAGAAAAATTCGGGATTGATTAGGTAATTTACAAAAAGAATTGTTAAAAAAAAGCCACAGATTAACACGGATTTTCACAGATTTCTCTTTCTAATCTGCGAAAATCTGCGTAATCTGCGGACAATTTTTTTAGAAAAGATCTTGTAAATCACTTAA
>JASJCR010000131.1 GCA_030065875.1 Ardenticatenaceae bacterium
TGATTTTGTTGGTAATGTGCCAGCAAAACGGCCAAAGGCGCGTATTGCGTGTTTGTTAATTCCGCGGTCAGTCCAAATTCGATGGTCATGAGTTATGCCTCCTGCGGAGCTAACTCTAATGAACTTTTGGACCGGTTGCGAATCGGGGCTCAAAAGAGCCCATTTAACCGATTTTTTAACAGTAGAAATGCCTTCTCTTTGCACATTCGAGTAGAAATGGCCTCTCTTTGCGCAAAATTAAGGTACTTAATACACTGTAACAAAAATATTCTTAACTGCTTATTTTAGATACGCCATTTTGCCGCAGCCGAATAAATTCGACCGCTATGGAAACCGAAACGCGATAAATCGCGTTAAAAGCCGGATTTATCCGGTTTCGGTCTCCATGGCCGATGGATTCATTCATCGGCTAAGAAAGGGGGCAGCAAGGTCAAAAGTTAAGAAAACATCTGTTACACAGTACTTAAAAAAGCCGTGCAAATATTTCGGCCTGACAAGTCATAAATGGGTTACTAGATTAAAAAAAAGTCCGCAGATTTCACAGAGATTCATTTCTCCGAGGTCTGTGGACAGCTTATTTTTGTAGGTTTTTATCTTACTTAAGATCGGTCAATCATCATCGTCCCAGTCATCGTCGTCCCAGTCATCATCGTACTCGTATGCCCAATCAAGCGTCAATGGTAAAATATTAACCACAACTAATTCGGTTTCACAATGAGCGCATTCAACGGTCTGCTCCATATATGGGGCCTTTCGAAAGCGGATCGTGCTGCCGCAGTTGGGGCACTCGGTAAGGTGTTTTGCACCTACTGCCATGTTTTATTTCTCCTTAAATAAAAATACCAATTGTGGTGATGGCGTTACCAAATATTTGCAAAGATTACACAAAGCCTGTAACAAAAAAGTGCTAAGGAAGTATAAATTGTGTGACAAATTCCTTTGTTTTGTGCCAAAATTGTCACAACAGCTATGGATCAATCATCTGGAATTCCCGCAGCAACCGCTGCTTCAAAATATGGTTACTATTTCAAATCGGTTTGGACCCTGGTACGCGGTTGGCGTAATCCCACAGCGATTTTTCAGCTGATCCGCGGCCGCCCAGCCGTCATATCCCTGGCCGGTGGTTTACGGTTTAAAGTTCGTTCCCTGATGGATCTGTGGATTGTCAAGGAAACCTGTCTCGATCGGGATTACGAATCGTTTGGCGTGGAAATTGAGGATGGCTGGACCGTCATCGATATCGGCGGTGGGCTGGGTGACTTTGCCGTTTCGATTGGTTATCGCCGGCCGAACTGCACGATTTTGGCGTTTGAGCCCTTTGCTGGATCTTATCAGCTGCTCGAGGAAAATATCGCCCTGAACGGGGTAACAAACGTCCAGCCGGTCCAGGCGGCCGTCGCCGCTCAAACGGGTACGATGGAACTGGCTGAAACCGGGGCGGCCGTGCAGCACACCACCCAGGCGGTCGTCGATGAAAGTGTGGAGCGGCTGCGGGTGCCGGCCGTTGGTCTGTCAGAAGCGCTAAGCCATTATCAATTGGAACGGGTTGATTTTCTCAAGATCGACTGTGAAGGGGGAGAGTTTGAGATATTGCTCGAAACCCCAACCGAAGTTCTACACAAAATTGCCCACATTTGTTTGGAATATCACGATCAGGCCACCACCCACCATCACCGGGAATTAGTTGATCATCTGCAGGGTTTGGGGTTTGAGGTCCGCACAGAAGAGAATCCGGTGCATGGCGATCTGGGTTTGCTCTACGCACACAACGCTAAATAAATTTTTACAATTTAGGTACACGATCTTCATAATTCCTTAAAAAGTTTTTCTTATGCTCTAGCTATATCAACAAACAAGCACCAACAACAATATCCATGACAACCTGGTGCCTGAAATTTTGCTAATAAGGAGCATAAGCAATGAAGTTAAACAAGTATTTTTACATGGCAATCGGTGGGGTTATGGCCCTGGCTATCGCCGGTGCGGCCGTCATGTTTTCCCAAACAACCTCGGCCGCCTCTTTTGAAGAAACCCCGCTGGCGGTTGTAGACGTCTTTGATGATGTCCAGCACCCTGGTCGGCCGGGTGGCCCCGGTGGCCAACGTGGTGAAGCAGCCGAAGAATTCCTGCTCGCCGAGCTGGGGATTACCGAAGAAGAGTTTGACGCGGCCAAAGAGGCGGCCCGTGAAGCAGCGATCGCCGATGCGCTTGAAGCCGGCCTGATCACTGAAGAGCAGGCAGAAAATCTGCTGGATGGCAACGGCCGGCGCGGTTTCCGCGGGGCACCCGGGCAGCAGGCTGAATACCTGGCTGATGCCCTGGGAATCACGGTTGATGAGTTGAACACGGCCGTTGAAAATGCCAAAGAGGCCGCCCTCGATCAGGCGCTGGCTGAAGGGCTGATTACTCAAGAGCAGTATGACGGCGTTCAGGCTCGTCAGGCGCTGCGCGAGTTTGTCGATCGCGAAGCCATCATGGCTGAGGTGTTAGGAGTAACGGTTGAAGAAATTGAAGCTGCCCGGGCAGATCGTACCTTTAACGAGCTGGTTGAAGCAGCCGGTTTGACCCGCGATGAAATGCAGGCCGCCATGCAAGCGGCGCACGAAGCGGCCGTTGCCGAAGCGGTTGAAGCGGGCGTCATTACGGCCGAGCAGGCTGAAGCCCTCCAGGACGGCCCTCGTTTTAGAGGACCGCGCGGCCCTCGCGGTCATGGCCCCGGCGGTCAGGGTGGACCTGGTGGACAGGGACCTCGTGGCGGCAATGGCGGTCAATTCGGACCCGGTAACCAGGGTGGTGGCAATGGTTAAACGATAACACAACAAATTAATCTGCTGACCGAGAAAGTGCGTGGGAAACCGCGCACTTTTTTTTTGGACGACAGACTTCAGACCACAGACAACAGGACTCGGATGGAAAGATTAACCCGCTTGCTTCTCCGACAGCTCCAGCCAGCGCGCCATCTTGTTTTCCAGCGCTTCATTGGTCAAATCCAGCTCGGCCGTGAGGCGCTGCAATTTTTCATAATCGCTGCCGGCCTGATTGATGCTCGATTCAAATTCTGCGATTTGAGTTTCCAGATCCGCAATCTCAATCTCCAAAGCTTCCAGCTCTCGGTTTTCTTTCCACGTTAACCTGGTTTTTTTCTCTGTTGATGAGGGTGATTTTTGGGGTGATTTTTTGACAGACCCGTTGGCAGCCGATGGGGAAAGAAAAGCGGGTCGATAGGGAGACGGGTATTTGGTTCCCAAAACCCCAGCGGCAAACGGCATGATATAGTCGACGTTGCGATCTAGGAAGTAGCGATCGTGGCTGACCACGATTAGGCACCCTTTAAAATGATCGAGAAATTGTTCCAGAACGGTTAAGGTTTGCACATCCAGATCGTTTGTTGGCTCATCGAGCAGCAGGACGTTGGGTTGGGTAATCAGCGTGCGCAGCAGATACAGGCGGCGCTGCTCACCACCGCTGAGGCTGCCGATTTGAGTGCGCTGCTCCGGCCGGGGAAACAAAAACCACTCCAGCATTTGCCCAGCCGTCACCCGTTCGCCCCCGGCCGTGTGGATAAGGGGCGCCTTGTCCTCAATGTATTCGAGGGCGGTCCGCTGTTGATTTTCTTCCAGCTCGCTGTTTAGCTGATCAAAATACCCCAGTTCCACCGTCGAGCCCCACTTCACCTCTCCCTGATCGGCCGGCATCAACCCCGACAGCACGTTTAGAAGCGTGCTTTTGCCGGTGCCGTTTGGGCCGACAATACCCAGTCGATCCCCGGGAATCAAATCAAAATCCAAATTTGTAAACAGCGGTATGCCACCCAGGGTTTTGCTTAAATTGCGCGCTTCCAGCACCCGTTTTCCGAGACGTCTGCTGGCCAGCGACATGGCTACCCGTTCATTGCCGCGATCATACTTAATATCCTGCAGCTCTTCGATGCGCTGCTTGCGCGCTTTTTGCTTCGTCGATCGGGCCTGGGCACCGCGGTGCAGCCAGGCCAATTCTCGTTTGAGCCACGTTTGCCGCTTCTCTTCTTGTTGTTGAAGCTGCGCTTCTCGTGCCGCACGCTGTTCCAGGTATTGCCGATAGTTTCCCGGATACGAGATGAGCTGGCGGCGGTCGAGTTCGACAATGCGCGTGGCCACATTTTCCAAAAAGTAGCGATCGTGGGTGACCATCATCACCGCGGCCGGCAGCCCTTTGAGGTGCTCCTCCAGCCAGGCGACCGTATCGGCATCGATGTGGTTGGTTGGCTCATCGAGGATTAGGAGGTGACCGGGATCGATCAACCCCTGAGCCAGGGCGACTCGCCGCTGCTGGCCGCCGCTGAGCCGGCCAATCGGGGTGTCAAAGGTGGTAATGCCCAGCTTGGTTAAAATCGCCTTGGCGTCCGCTTCGGCGGCCCAGCCGTTGGTGCGCTCCATCTCGGCCGTGAGCCGGTGAATTTCCTGTTGATATGTGGTGTTATCCGGCTGTTCGGCCACGTGCCGAACCGCTTTTTCGTACTGCTGCAGCAGCTGCAGATGGGGCGCATCGCTTTGGAACACCGTTTCCAGGACCGTCAGGTGGGGGTCAAAGCGCGGTGACTGGTTGACATAACGCCAGCGCACGTGCCCCCAGCGCACGATCTCCCCCCGGTCGGGCGTTTCCTCATCCGCCAGCAGGCGCAGCAGTGTGGTTTTGCCGCTGCCGTTGCGGCCGAGCAGCCCGATGCGTTCTCCCTCGTTGATGAGCAAATCAACCTGATCGAGCAGCACCCGCTCGCCGTATTGTTTGGTAACCTGAGACAGAGTAATTAAATTCATAATATTTGCTAATTGCTAAAACTAATAGCTAATTGCTAGAAGCATCCTCTAGCAATTAGCTATTGACAAATGGCCATTAGCTATTATTCCCTATTTGTTTCTTTAAAAATCGACTTCTTTTTAAGTATACTTTGCCCCATGAGCGATTCCAATCTACCGGGACGAATAATTCTGGCCGTGTTGGCGGGCTCGATCCTGATCACAATCCTGGCCGGCTGTGGACCGTCATTAATATCAGCGGAGACGGTTGGCCGGCCGGTGGTCGATCAGCTGCCAACATTTGTGCCGGTTGCCCAACTGCCTCCGACCCTGACCTCAATTCCCACCCAGCCGCCGGCGGTGCCGCCAACCCTTACCCCTTGGGCGACGCCCACAATTTTGCCAACCCGTCCCACATTTACCCCGCAACCAACCGCTGCCCCCACACAGCCGGCGACCGCCATCCCAGCGGCCCTCCAGCCTCAACCGGCCGCGACAATGACCTATCCACCGCTCGATCCGGATTACATCGGCCGCTCCATTGAGTCGCTGACCAACCGCAACTATGGAACCGGCGCTTTTACCCTGATCGACTCCGGTGTCGATCGCGGCAGCTATATGCGCTACACCTTTGCCTATAACTCAGACAATGGGGAAGTGGTTGAGGGGTTTTTGAACGTACCCAAAGAAGGCAGTCGTTTTCCGGTGGCCCTGGTCCTCCACGGGTATGTCGATCCACAGAAATACAGGATGATCGCCTACACCTCAAAATACGCCGATGCGCTGGTCGAGGCCGGCTATATGACCTTTCATCCCAGCTATCGCAATCATCCCCCCAATGGCGACAGCGACCCATACAACACCTTTCGGGTTGATTACGCGGTGGATGTGCTCCATCTGGTAGCGTATATCCAGAAGATGAGTCAGGATCCAACCGGGCCGCTGCGCCGGGCGGATGGAGACAATATACACGTCATGGGTCACAGCATGGGGGGCGGTATTGCTCAGCGAGTGATGACCGTGCGGCCGGAGGCGTTTAAAGCGGTGGTGCTGTATGGTTCGATGAGCGGTGACGAGCGGCGCAACTACGTCAAGATCCAGGAGTGGGCCGGAGAAAGATTTTGGTTTAAAGAGGCGGGTGCCCCTCAACAGATCATTGAGGCGGTATCACCTCTCTACTTTATCGAACGGTGGCAGGCCCCGGTGGCCATTCATCACGGTAGTGGAGACACCGTTGTGCCGCCGGAATGGTCGGCCGAGCTGTGTGAAATATTGACCGCTCTGCGCCATCCGGTTGAATGTTATGATTATGTCAACTATCCGCACACTTTTTACGGCGCAGCCGAGGAGCTCTTCATCGAGCGCATGATCCGGTTTTTTGAAGCATATTAGCTCGGCGCGGCTTTTAGCGATTTGCTCGGGGCTGCGCCCCTCTCAGCAGTCAGCTGTTAGCTATGTGCTGATGGCTGACAGGCCCGCAGGGCCGGGCTAAAAGGCGCGTTAGCGCCGAGCTAAAGGCTAACAGGCCCATAGGACCGGACTATTGCTAATCCCCGCCGCAAACGGTAGAATCTTCGCTGCATGAGCGTTTCTTCTTATGAGACCACAACCGCCATCGACTATCTGGTTATTGGCCATGTGACTCGCGACAAAGTGCCTGAAGGGTATAATCCGGGTGGAACGGTAACCTTTTCCGGCCGATTGGCGCAGGCTCTGGGGTGCCGCACCGCGGTCGTTACCAGCGCCCGCCCCGATTATGATTTGAGCGAAATTATGGCCGGGATGGCGGTCCATGTGGTTCCGGCCGAAGAAGATTCAATTTTTGCCAACATTTACCAGGGAAACAATCGCGTTCAGATTTTAAGTGGTCGAGCGGACGACATCACGGCCGCTGATATTCCACCGCAATGGCGGCGGCCGGCCATCGTTCATTTGGGGCCGTTAACCAATGAAATTGACCCGGACGTCATCGATTTGTTTCCCAACAGCTTAATCGGCGTCACTCCCCAGGGGTGGATGCGCCGCTGGGATGATACCGGCCGCGTTTTTGCCACCCCTTTTCCGGCCGAAGAGGAGATCTTGGGGAAGGCCGACGCCGTAGTGATCAGTGAAGAAGATCTGCTGGATGAGGCGATGTTTGATCGCTATGTCGCCTGGTCGAAACTGCTGGTCATGACTCAAAATTATGCCGGCTGCACCGTCTTTTTTGACGGCCGGCAGCACGCCATCCCGGCCCCCCAAATCGAGCTGGTTGAACCAACCGGAGCCGGTGATATTTTTGCGGCCGCATTTTTTGTTGAGCTGTGGCGCAATGATGGCGATCCGATTAAGGCGGCTGAATTTGCCAATCACGTGGCTGCTCACTCAGTAACGATGGTTGATTTAGACAAAAAAGTTAGCGCCTGGAAACAAACAGGGCCGAAATATTTTTCGACCTTACCGAAGGACAAATGATGACAACCTATGCCATTGTCAATCAAAAAGGCGGCGTTGGAAAAACAACCAGCGTCATCAGCCTCGGCGCATTTTTAGCCGAGAAATTTCGCGTTTTGATTGTCGATTTGGACCCGCAGGCCAACGCCACTTCCGGTCTGGGTTTTGAGCGACATCCCGATCGACTCACCACGTATGATTTGCTGCTCAAAGAATCGGCCGCCGAGGCGATTAAAGTGGCCCATCCCCATTTTCGGATTGATGTTTTGCCGGCCGCACCGGATTTGGCCGGGGCTGAAGTAGAGCTGGTGCAGGCGATCGGCCGGGAATACCGGCTGCGTGAGGGGCTGGAAGCCTTACAGGAGCGGTACGATTATATTTTGATCGACTGCCCGCCCAGCTTAAATTTGCTAACGGTGAACGCCTTAACGGCCGCCGATCAGGTGATCATTCCCGTGCAGTGCGAGTATCTCGCTCTGGAAGGGTTGTCGCAGCTCAGCGAAACCGTCAAGATGGTGCGTCGCTATCTCAATCCGACTTTGGAAATTCGGGGTTTGATCATGACGATGTATGACGGCCGGACCAATCTGAGCCGTCAGGTTGTGGAAGAGGTGCGCAGCTACTTCCCGGGTAAAGTTTTCCGGGCGATTATTCCCCGCAACGTGCGTCTGAGTGAAGCGCCCAGTCACGGAGAGCCGATCGGCATTTACGCCCCTGACTCTTCCGGAGCCCTGGCTTATAAATATTTGGCGGCCGAAATCATAAAAGGGGATCGCAAACTCTAGAGAGACTGGAGACCACAGATGGCGAAGCGTAAAGGTTTAGGTAGAGGGTTGGGGGCCCTGATTCCCTCCGAATCGGAAAGTGTCAGCCAGGTTGATGCCGATGTGCTGCGCACGGTGCCGATCACTGAAATTCGGCCGAACCCCCATCAGCCGCGAACGGATTTTGATCCTGATTTACTCGAGGAATTAGCGGAGTCGATCAAGGAACACGGGTTAATCCAGCCGCTGATCGTGACCGAAGATCGGCCGCATCGATATACCCTGATCGCCGGCGAGCGACGCTGGCGGGCCGCACAGCTGGCCAACCTGTCTGAATTAACCGTGGTGGTGCGTGAAGCAACCCCGCAGGCGATGTTTGAGCTGGCGATTATCGAAAATATCCAGCGTGAAGATTTGAGCCCGATTGAGGAAGCGCTGGCGTATCAGCGGCTGATGGATGAATTTGATCTGACTCAGGAGCAGGTCAAACAGCGCATGAGCAAATTTGGCAAAGCCAAAGCCCGCTCTACGATTGCCAATTTAGTGCGCCTGCTGGAGCTGCCGTCTGAAATTCAGGAGGCGATCAATAATGGGCTGATTAGCGGCCGGCACGGCCGGGAGCTGCTCCGTCTCGATCAAAAGCCGGACGATCAGCTCTCAGCGTTTAAAAGCGTCGTGCGTCTGGGATTAACCGTCAAACAAACGGTTTCCCTGGTTGATGGGTTGGTCAACCAGAAACCAAAGACAGCCAGGCCGCAGAAGAGGATGGATCCTCACCTGGCTGATTTACAGCAGTCGTTCCGCGAGGCGCTTGGTTACCGGGTTGATTTAGCCAAAAGCGGCAAGGGCGGCAAAATTGTCATTCATTATGATTCGGATGAAGATTTAAACGATATTTTTGACCATATTTCCAAAAATCAATAATCCGGTATGTGAGACCGCCTGACGGTCAAATACCCATCAAAGACAATGCCTATTTTTCAAGACCACTTCTTAGACAACCGCCACGGCTGGCCGCTGCGCGACGATTGGCGCGTGAGCCAACGTATTGGCGATGGAGATTACACCTTTGTCATCGATCGCCTCATTCCGGAAGGACATTCCGTGGTGTGGAAAGATCTCGATATCCCCCCGGCTGAAGATTACAAAGTCCATGCGGTAATTCAGCGGCTCGGTGGAGGAAACCACGGCTTTGGGCTCATTTGGCGGGGCAAAGATAAAGACAACTGCAAAGCGTTTGAAATTGCCGGCAGCGGCTACTACAAAATAAAACAGCGGGTGAACGGTGAGTGGTCAACAATCGTCGATTGGGAGCCTTGCGAGCATATTCGCCAAAAAACCGGCACCAATGAAATTTTGGTCGAGCAGCTGGAAACGTCCGCCAAATTTTATATCAACAGCAATTTTGTTCATGAATTACCATTGACGACCCCGGCCGAGAACAAAGGGTTTGGCTTTATTGTCAACGGCCTGCTCAAAATTCGGGTTCACAGCACCATCGTCATGCGCCACGTACCCGATCTCGATGAAGATCAGCCGCTGGAGATGTCCCAGGAAGATTTGGACGAGGTGTTGGCCGAGCTGGATGAATTTATCGGCATGGAAAACATCAAGCTGGAGATTCGCACGCTGGTCAACTATCTCAAGGTGCAAAAACTGCGCCGCGAACGAGAAATGAAAACCGGCAACTTATCGCTGCACATGGTATTGGCCGGTCCACCAGGAACCGGAAAAACCAGCGTGGCTCGTTTGATCGGCCGGATTTACAAGGCGCTGGGATTTTTGAAAAAGGGACACGTCGTAGAAACCGATCGCTCCGGCCTGGTCGCTTCCTATGTCGGCCAGACCGCCCCCAAAGTGGATGAGCGCGTCCAGGAAGCGATGGGGGGAATCTTGTTTGTTGACGAGGCGTATGCCCTGATGCCAAAAGCGTCTGACGGCCGGGATTTTGGCCAGGAAGCGATTGAATCTTTGCTTAAGCGGATGGAAGACCATCGCCAGGAATTTGCTCTGGTGATCGCCGGTTATGCGGACGAGATGCACCGCTTTCTGGACGCCAACCCGGGCGTGCGCTCACGGTTTAACCGCTACCTGTATTTTGAGCATTACAACCCGGAGGAGCTGTCCCTTATTTTTGAGCTGTTTTGCAAAAAAGGGGGATATGTTTTGACCGAGGCGGCCCAGAAAAAGTTGCGGGTCCACATGGCTCGGGCTTACGCGTTGCGCGACAATCGCTTTGGAAACGGCCGCTATGCGCGAAATTTATTGGAGAAAGTGGTAGAAAATCACGCCAACCGCGTTGTCGTGCTGGAGCCCATCACCGATGAAATGTTGACCACCATCGAAGAGAACGATTTACCACCCTTTACTGATTTTCAGCTGACAGACCCGGCTGATTTTGATTTTCCTGAAGAACATCTCGAACTGCCTGAAGTGCTTGCACCACCGGCCGAACCGGTGCCTGAAGAAGGGGAGACCGCTCCGCCACAAGACGACAGTAGTTAATTGCTAATTGTTAAAAATAATAGCTAATAGCTAAATGTAGGGCGTTAGCTATTAGCTATTAGCTATTGGTGATTGGCAATTGGCAGTTAAATTTTCGTAAATAGCATATTAGTCCCCTAGTACTGCTTGACAATTAGAACAAAAGAGCTAGAATTTAAAAAGAACACTTGTTCTAAATCGTGCAGAGAGTAATTATGGTATGTGTTCCTTTTGGGACAAGGAGTAAGCGAGATGACAACCAGGAGTTATATCCAAGGTGGGAGGCCTACCTTCATGCAAAGGCTTACCGCTGCTGTAGGGGCCAACGATCCACGCCACGTTGTAATTGGGGGGATATTAATCACCGCCCTTCTGGCTTTTGAAATGTTTAATTTTGATACCACCCGCTATGCGTTAACCAATTTGCTGGGTGGGGTCACTTTTTTGGGGATTGGCTGGGCCACCATTTTGGCGATCGCCTTTTGTGCCATTGACTTTGCCGGTCTGGCCCGTTTATTTACTCCCGAAGGCGGCCGAAACGAGCCCCATTCGTCTTACTATTTGATGGGCGCGTGGCTGCTGGGGGCGACCATGAATGCGGTCATGACGTGGTGGGCGGTTTCCTTAACGCTGTTAAATCACACCTTGGGCAACGAGATTCTCGGCCGTGAAGAGCTGTTGCGCATGGTTCCAATTTTTGTTGCTGTTCTGGTTTGGCTGACTCGCATCCTGTTTATCGGTTCTCTGACCGTCGCTGGGGAGCAGTTTTTGGGGCAAAACGTGCCGAATGAACTGGACGAAGAGGTGAGCCGTAAAGCACCGGCGAATCGCAAATCAACGGTCAGCCGCAAAAGCCCGGCTAAAACCCGCAGCAACAGTAAAAGAAATACATCCACCAATCGGCGGACACAGGTGAGGCGGCCGGCCGCAGGGACTGTTGGCTTCTCTTCCAGCCAAACGCCGGACTCGGTTTCCTTTTCCTCTTCTCCGGCTGCACCGGCCGCCCCTGTCCCGGTTCGTGAACAAACACCACCTCAGGTGAGTCGCATTCGACGCCGGCCGCCATCAGCCCAATTTGGGGGAGCGCCCACAAAACCGGTGCGCAATATGCAAGCCAAAGGGCACGATTAGCGATCATTTCCCAAATTGATGGTTGGATTGGAGACCGCTGCCGGGCTTTAAAAAATCAATTGCCGGGATCACGGTCTCCTTTTTGTTCTCTATTTATAAATTTCGTTGGCATCATTGAGATGGTAGGGATATTATGAGTCAAAATCGCAACAGGCGAAAACAAACCTATCAAAAAAGTCGGCCGGCGAGTCAGCAACCCCGCAGTGGACGAGTCAATCGTTCATTTGATGATCCCGCTTATCATTCGCAAGAACGGTGGGAGGGTCGCCAGGCACCCCAAGGACCTTCGGTGCAAGGGCCATTTTGGGGTCCGCATCCCGATCAAAATCGTCAACCTCACGTCGATGAGATGTCAGATTTTGATTACGGAAGACGTGATGAGGGACCAGGGTATGATTCTCATCCGGCCGCTGCCGAATCCATGCCACCCTATCAACCGCACCCAGATTACTATTCAGAATATGATGAGGAGCCGGAGTACTATGAAGAGGATTCTGATGAACCCATCGTTCATATGTATACCAATGGCAACCAGGCACCCCAAATGGGTTTGGTGCTGGCTACGGCCGCCATCATGATGGTTGTCATGGGGCTGGCGATATTTTGGATGATGGGCGGCAGCGGTTTTAGCCGCATGGCGGCCGCGGTATCTCAGGGAGAGGCCGCAAGTGCCGTGCAGCCGCTGGCCGGCCAGAGTGAAAATGTGGCTGCTGACCAGATCGTGTCAAGCGGAGTGCTGGCTTCGTTTTATGCTCCTTCCGTGTTGTATTGGGAACCTCAAATCGTAAATTGGGCCGCCCAACACAATCTCGATCCCAATATGGTGGCCACGGTCATGCAAATTGAATCATGTGGCGATCCACAGGCGGTTTCAAGCGCCGGGGCGAGCGGGTTGTTTCAGGTGATGCCGTTTCACTTTAAAAGCGGAGAAGACCCCTTTGATCCCGATACAAATGCCTTGCGAGGGATGAATTATTTAGCGGAAAGATTGATTCAGACCAACGGCGATGTTGGAAAAGCGTTTGCCGGGTATAACGGGGGGCACGTAGCCGCGGCCGGGAATTGGGACAGTTGGGTGAACGAAACGCAGCGTTATTACGTCTGGAGCACCGGCATTTATGATGAAGCGACGCGCGGTTTGACCATCAGCGAGACCTTAAACCGCTGGTACGAGGCCGGGGGCCGAAGCCTTTGTAATCAGGCAGAAGCACGTCTGGGCTTAAATTGAGTCGATCGCTGTTGCTGAATTGACGCGCAAACTTGCAACCTGGAATATCTCTTCGTTTACCTGCATCTATTGCGGGTCGGGCAGAATGGGGGAATCTTAACCACCAGGATGTGAAAAATGCGCTTTTACAAAAGATCTGCCCCTGCACTCTTGATCGCCGTTTTATTTTTGCTGACGGCCGCTGCTTGTCAACAAGCGACCATGGATTTGGATCCGGTTCCCACATTTCCGGCCGCGTCGTCAGAAACGGTTGCCGACGATCAATCCACTAGTGCCGACCCACCGGTTACCCCGGCCGCTCCTGCGGAAGAAGGCTCGCCCGACCAACCGGCTGAGGCAGAAAGCGCATCTGAACCCGAAATCGAGGGAGAAGAATCCCCTGCAAGAGCCACCGGCCGAATCGCTTATATCAATCTCGATGGACAACTGGCCACCGTTAACCCGGATGGGAGCGATACGCGTCTCTTAACCGGCGAAGGGGAATTTTATCAATTTCCGGCCTGGTCCCCAGCTGGCGATCAAATCGCGGTCATCGGTTTTTCTGAGGGAGGATCAGGAGTTTTTGTCTTTGATGATGTGGCCGAGGCAGAAGCCACGACCATTTATGAAGATGACGAAAAGGCTCCCATCTACCTTTACTGGTTTCCCGACGGCAGCCAGGTCAGTTTTATCGCCCCTTCAGCTGAAACAGCTGATTTGTCTCTTTATCTCGTGCCTGCAGACGGTTCATCTGTTGGATCGGTTCTGACGACCGGGCAGCCGCTTTATTGGCAGTGGATGGGAAACAATCGTCAGGCGATGGTTCATGTGGATAACGATCGACTGTCATTTCTCGATGTAGAAGGGAATGAAAGCTCAACCGGACTGGGCCGCAATGGCGCCTTCCAGGCTCCGGCAATTTCCTGGACCAACCGCTACTTTGCCTATCAGCAGGTTGGCAGCGACGGCCGGATGCTGGAGATCAAAGATGTTGTTGAGGATGAAGTCATTTTTGAAAGCCCCCACGATGGCATCTTGACGATGTCTTGGAGCCCCGAATTATTAAAGCTGGCTTACGTTGATCCCCCTGAAAGGGCCGGATTTGTTGGGCCACTGGTTTTGTTTGATGTTGACACCAGAGAAGCTCAAACGATTGTCCCCCACAACGTGCTGACTTTTTTCTGGTCCCCCGACGGCCGCTATATCGCTTTTCTGACTCCGGATGAGTTAAGCAGGCAGACAAATACCCCCAATAACAATTTAAATCGCATCCGCTCAGCATCCCAAGAGCGGCCAACACTTGCATTAGGCGTCGTTGACGTGGAAAATGGCATCGTGAATTACATTTCTGATTTTGTGCCAACCGGCTTGTTTATTCGTCAATTTATTCCATTTTTTGACCAATATGCCCTAAGCCATCGGATATGGTCTCCAGACAGCCAATTTATCGTCCTGCCGGTAGTGAGTGAAGAAGATGATCGTCCTGTGATTCGCGTGTTTGGCGTTGAAGGTCAGACACCGGTGACCATCGGAGATGGGGTGTCAGCATTTTGGAGTCATCAATAACCAATTATGAAGCAAGTATTTGTTACCGGTGGATCGGGCTTTATCGGCCGGTCTCTTATTCGCCAACTCGTTGCCAAAGAAATTAAGGTCAAAGCGTTAGCCCGATCTGATCAGGCGGCTGTTCTGCTGCAGTCATTAGGGGCTGAACCGGTTCACGGGAAGTTAAATGAAGCCACGCTCTTAAAAGAAGCGATGATCGACTGTGATGTTGTATTTCATCTGGCTGGATGGCATAAGCTGGGGTCAGGGGATTGGCGAGAAGCAGAGGTGATCAACGTTGGTGGGTCGCGTACCGTTTTACAAGCGGCGATCGATGCAAATGTTTCCAAGATTGTCTATACAAGTACCATCGCTGTTTTTGGGGATACCCATGGGGAGTTACCGGACGAATCATACGTGGGTCCGGGTCATTTCTCATCCCACTACGACCGAACCAAATGGCTTGCCCATTATGATGTGGTGATGCCCATGATTCGAAGCGGGGCGCCGATTGTCGTTGTCATGCCGGGGCTGGCATATGGTCCCAATGACCACAGCCCGATCGGAAACCTGATGCGCCGTTTTATCCAGAACAAGCTCCCGTTTCCATTTTTACCGGGCCCGGACACCATTTACACGTATGCCCATGTGGACGACATTGCGGCCGGTCATATTCTCGCCGCTGAAAATGGGAAGCAGGGTGAACTGTACATTTTGGCCGGTCCGCCCGTTTCGCTGGGGGAAATGGTTGATTTTTGGGCTCGTTTAACCGGCAAGGTGGCCCCTGCTTTTCATATACCATCGCGCCTGATTAAATCTGTGGTGCCTTTTGTTGAATGGATTGAGCCTTACTTCGAATTTCCGGCAATCTTTTCCTCGGAGGTCATCAACACGTTGGGAACCAGTCAGGCCGGTAGTTCTAGCAAAGCGGAAGCGGAATTAGGATGGCGGCAGCGGCCGCTGCGCTCCGGCATGCTCGACACGTTTGCCCACATCAGTGAGGAAATTGCCGATCAACCTCAACCGGTCATGCGCGATCGGGAGGTAGCCACGCTGGCTTTAGCCATAGCTGGGGGTCTCTTCTTTGGTTGGCTGATTATTCGTCGTCTGCGAAAATCTAAAGCCTCATAGCTTCTCGGGCCTGGCAGAAAGCAGCACTCCCGAAAAATAAGAATTTCACCGCGGAGACCACCGAGAACGCAGCGAAAACTCTGGGTGATGGCGTTCTCTGCGCTCTCTGGTCCTCTGCGGTGATTTAATTATGACATCGCTCCACTCAAAGAATCATTCAAATTTATATACAGCTTTTATCTGCTTCTAATTTCCTTCTGACACAAAAAAGGCATTATAGTCACACCGAATTTAGCAGTCGTTTTGCTTGACTGCTAAATTCGTTAGCAAATTATTAGACTATGACTATATTCCCGCGTAGCAAACGTATAGGCTGCGTGTAAATGATCGGGAGGATTTTTGATCAATGAGTAAAATTATCGGTATCGACTTAGGTACAACCAACTCTGTGGTTTCGGTCATGGAAGGTGGGAGTCCTGTTGTCATTCCATCGGCAGAGGGTAGCAACACCATCCCTTCTGTGGTCGCTTTTAACAAAAACGGGGAGCGGCTTGTGGGGCAAACCGCCAAGCGTCAGGCGGTTGTCAATCCAGAAAACACGATTTACTCTGTTAAGCGGCTTATGGGTCGCCGGATAGAAGATGCGGAAACCAAGAAAACAAAAGATATGGTTTCTTATGATATTGTCTCCGGCCCACAGCAGGATGTGCGCGTACGCGTGCCCGTGACCAACAAGGTTTACTCCCCACAAGAGATTTCAGCTATCGTACTGCAAAAATTAAAGCGAGATGCTGAAGCGTATCTGGGCGAGACAGTCACCAAGGCGGTCATTACCGTGCCGGCGTACTTCAATGACAGCCAGCGACAGGCTACCAAAGATGCCGGCCGCATTGCCGGGTTAGACGTGCTGCGGATTATCAATGAACCAACGGCGGCCGCACTTGCCTATGGCCTTGACAAGAAAGACAGCAACACGATCCTCGTCTTTGACCTGGGTGGCGGCACCTTCGATGTCTCTGTCCTTGAAGTTGGAGACGGCGTCATTGAAGTTTTGGCCACAAACGGGGACACCCATCTCGGTGGGGATGACTGGGATGAGCGCATCGTGGGCTGGTTAATCAGCGAATTTAAGAAAGATCAGGGGATTGATTTAAGCCAGGATCGCCAGGCGATTCAGCGTCTGCGCGAAGCGGCCGAAAAAGCGAAAATTGAATTGTCATCGCTGACGCAAACGGAAATCAACCTGCCCTTTATCACGGCCGATGCTTCTGGTCCAAAACATTTAACCATTACCCTTTCGCGAGCAAAATTTGAGCAAATGACTGAAGATCTGGTCGAGCGGACGCGTAAGCCGTTTGAACAGGCGTTAAAAGATGCCGGGTTAAACAAAGTGAGCGATGTGGTCCTGGTTGGTGGATCGACGCGCATGCCCATGGTGCAAACGTTGGTTCAGGATTTGACCGGTAAACAGCCCAACAAGAGCGTTAACCCCGATGAGGTTGTCTCGATTGGAGCGGCGATTCAGGGTGGCGTGCTGGCCGGTGACGTCAAGGATGTCCTGCTGCTCGATGTGACCCCGCTGAGTTTGGGGTTGGAAACTTTGGGCAGCGTGATGACGGTTTTAATTCCGCGTAACACAACTATTCCAACCAATAAGATGGAGACGTTTAGCACCGCTGACGACAACCAAACGGCCGTGGATATCCATATTTTGCAGGGCGAGCGGTCAATGGCGGCCGACAACAAGACCCTGGGCACCTTCCGGCTCGATGGACTGCCTCCGGCACCGCGCGGAGTTCCGCAAATTGAAGTCAGTTTTGACATTGATGCCAACGGCATTCTCGACGTAACCGCGCGCGACAAGGCAACCGGCAAAGAGCAAAAGGTGCAAATCACCGCATCGACTAATTTAAGCGACAGTGAAATTGATCGGATGGTCCAGGAAGCGAAAACTAACGAAGCTGGGGATCAAAGGCTTCGCGAGCTGGTTGAGGCGCGTAACCAGGCTGATCAGCTTATTTATGCGGTTGAAAAGAGCATGAATGAGCTGGGAGACAAGCTTCCTGAAAGTGAGAAGAGCAACATTCAGTCGATTATCACCGATCTCAATGAAGCCAAAAACGGGGACGATATGGCTCGGATCAAAGAACTCACTGAACGCCTGACCCAGGCCAGCAACGCTCTGGCTCAACAAATGTACCAACAGCCGAATCCTTCCACCAACGGGCAGAGCAGCCCAGAGGAGGAAGGGGTAATTGAAGGGGAATTTGAGGAAATGTAATCGAGTCCTCACTTCTGAGTTAAAAGCCCTAAGTAAAGAACGACATAGTCAGGACTCAGAACTTTTAACTCAGCACTCCTATTTAGCCGATCGCCCCGCACGATCGATAATGCCCGCAGATGCGTGTAAAATTACATTA
>JASJCR010000132.1 GCA_030065875.1 Ardenticatenaceae bacterium
AATAATATTTGGAGAATGAAAAACTGCAGCACGGTTGCCGTGATAGCTGAAAATTGAGAGAGATAGAAGTAATGCAGCTGCAAAGCAATCAAGGAAACCAGAAAACCACCGGTCCCAAATTTTAGGCCGAGGTCTTCTCTTTGAATTAGCCAGAAAAGTACGGCAACAGCCAGCAGAACCCCAACCGTGACTTGAATGATGATAAGGGGCAGACGCCACTGGAGCACCTGTGGATCAACATTTGGCGGCTCTAGAATGAGCAAGGTGATATAGCTCATCACGAGAATCACCCACCCGATCAGCACCATCGAAATGACCATTCGATGCCTACGGCGGCCGAAACGTAAACCCATGGTTTCTATTGATCGACTAATTCGCGTCCATAAATCAGGTTTTCCAGCCGGAAGATTTTCCCGTTCCTTTTGCAAGTAGCTGCCGAGAATATTGGCCAGCGCCACAACCTCTTCCCTTTTTGACCGGCCGGCATGGGCTAATTCCATCTCAATCCGGTCTGCCTTTGCAGCATCCAGATCACCATTCAGGATGTCCTGCAGCCTTTCAAGGACATAGTACATGGCCACCCGGGGATCTTCGGTACGTGGTTGCCTGAAGTAGAGGTATACCAGAACAATCAGCAAAACAAATCCATAGATCAGGGGCAAAGCCGGAGGAAAAAAGTAGTCGTTGGCCTGGGTGATAAATTTGCCAACCTCATCGATAAAAAGACCAATGCCCAAACCGCTTAAAATGGCGCTGGTTTCTATCGCCCATCGGTTGGCATAAGCTAGCGGCAAAAAAGAAGCGACGATGAGCAGCAAGCCTCCCCATAACGCGTGAGCGATATGCAGGACACTGTTACCGATCTGCGGATAACCGGTTAGCTGCAGAAACGTCCGGGTGACGATGACCGTTACGGCAAAGGAAATTAAGGATGTTAAGATATATTTTTCAGCCAGATTTCTTCGTACAGGAGATCGGTTTATTCTGCGTTTATGAACTGTTTGATGCAATTCGAGGTGACTCATGGATAAACCTCACTAGATCTTCGAGATATTCACCACTCACTGTATTTGTCTGAATATCTCGAATGGCATGCCCCCCGTTAGCGAAAGTTTTAATGTAGAAATGATCGAGGTTATATTCACGCAGTCGCTCGATAGATGTGTCGACAGGAACAAATGTGTCGTTACCCCCAAAGGCGAAAAATACGGGAACCTGAACATCCTTCCAATATGGCACCGGATCAAAACCCATGAAAGCGGACACGTGATCCATCTGCTTTATCCGGTTTGTCGTTATTGGCGCAATTAATCTGGCAATAAAAGAATATGTATATGGTGAGATATTGTAAATTTCTTCATGCAGCAGCTGTTCATCTGTGGTTACGGCCGCGCCGGACATGCTCACCACAAAAGATACATCATCTGATTTTGAAGCCACAACCGGAGCAATCCATCCCCCTTGGCTCATGCCAATCAGCCCAACGGTTGAATAATCGAAAATCTCTTGATTTTTTACAAAGGCAATGGCGCTTAAGGTATCGGTGGCCAATTCTTCAAAATTTGCCCCAACCCAATCCCCTTCAGATTTTTCACAACCTCGTTTGTCCGGAAGCAATACCGCAATCCCGTTGGCCTGGAGATACTCGGCTACGGATAAATACCAGACGCTGTTTCTTCGGCTCGTTCCTGAACCATGAATAATTATCGCGGTTGGAAATGGGCCTTCTCCCTCTGGAAGGAACAGCATGCCGGCCATTTGAATATCCGCCTGTGGATTCTCAAAGGAAACCTCCGTATATTCAAGTTCTGACAAATCCGGACCAACGAGCGCAGGTTGACCTCTCGCCTTAAATACGACCGGCAGCAGCAGTACAACCACGACCAATGCGAAAATTAGCAGTATTGTTCTCGCTCTTGATTTTCTGATTCTAGCCATCTCAATCCTCCTTATTTACACATTCTGAAATGAAAATCATTTTCTTTCATCATAAATAAATGATGGTGTTAATGTCATACCCATAACGTATTATTTGATAGGTCAAGTTAGATAAAATTTCAGGCGGCGGCTCGAACTAGGAACGGATCATCAGTGAAAAGGTTAGGTCCTAGACCGGTAGGATAGGTTTTCAGTGAGAATTTAGCTGACGGGGTGGCGATTTAGGTATAATGAATAGATGATGAGACGCGCTTTATATCGAATTTTCCTGCGCTTAGTGAAAGTGTATATGGATTTACGCCAGAAACTGTTTATGCGTCTCTATTTTAATCGGCGCAAAGCAAATCTGGTCGGGGCGGATTTAAGTTTTCTAGATCTGCGCGGAGCCGACCTGAGCGGCGCAAACCTGCGGGAAGCCAACCTCATGCGGGCCGACCTGAGCCATGTCGACTTGACCAACGCCAATTTGCTGGCGGCCGATCTCAGTGGAGCACGACTCATCGGAGCCGATCTTTCGGGGGCGCAGCTGACCGGTTGTGCAGTCACAGCGGTACAGCTGCGTCAGGCAAAATCATTGGAGGGTGTCACCCTGCCCAATGGTCAACAGTACGCTGGCGAGCTTAAATTACCGGTCAAGGTTGTCGATTCAAGCAACGCAGCGAAATACGGGGCAATTAATTTAGCCTGGCGCGATCTGCGCGGCCGAGATTTGCGGGCGGCCGATCTGGCCAACGCCAATTTACGGGGTGCAAATTTGTCCGGGGTCGATTTGAGCGATGTAAATCTTAATGGGGCCAACTTATACGGCTGCAATCTGGGTGAGACCATCCTGCACAGAGCAGACCTGCGTGGGGCAGATCTGCTGACCGCCAACCTGAATAATGCCGATTTGAGTCAGGCTGATCTGACCAGCGCACTCATTACCGAAAATCAGCTGGCCACCGTCTCATCCCTGGCGGGTTCCATCCTGCCCGACGGCTCGGTCCGCCAGTAACCTTACGCCACAAAACCGGGTCTGGTATGTTCCACCGGGCGCTCTTTTTCGCCGGCGGTCACCCGCATTTCTACAAAGTCGCCAACCAAAACAAAGAACCAGCCCAAAACGAGAAACGTCATGATCTCGATTGGGCTCGGCACGGTCCCCCCTTCAAACGCCTTGAGATGCAGTTTCGCGGTTTCACCACACATAAACCATGAGGCATTGATCCAAAAAATATACCCAACCAATTTGTAGCTGCCGGCGATTTTTTCCTCCATCTTTCTTCCAGCGTATTTTTTCATCCAGATCCAGACGATAGCGAAGAAAGAGAGAAGGATCAGGCCCCCACCAATCCCAAACAGCATGGGGATGTAGACGCGCGTCCAAACCATGACCATCAGCGCCACGGCCGCAAAGACACCAATGGCGGTGAGCCATGGAAACACCGGCCGGGTTTTCACATACACAAACGCCCCAACCCCGGCCACAATGGACCCCAGGGTCACCGATAACGCCCACAGAATGAACATCGGGCCACCCTCAGCCCAAATCGTCGTCGCCAACTCATCCAGGGTAAGGGTCCGGAGATTGGGCATCAGATTCCAGGTGCCCAAACCAGCAATCGCGACGGCGATCAATAAGCCAATCCAAAACAGCGTCAGACCTATTCTTTTGTGCTTCATTTTTTCCTCCAATTTTTTGCGCCAAGGCCTAAAAGATTACTCAAAGTTCCATCCTTATTAAGTGGTTTACAGAAACTTTTCTAAAATATTTTGTCCGCAGATTTTCGCAGATTATCGAGAGAAATCTGTGAAAATCCGTGTTAATCCGTGGCTTTTTTTAATAATTCTTTTTGTAAACTACTCAGAAAGTGTTTAAAAGCGCTGGCTGAGCTTGTCGAAGCCAAAGTGGTGCTGTCAAAATGACATGCGGATTCGATCCAACTCAACCGCCGCTGGCAGAGCTGGCTCTACATCGGTGATGGCAAATCCCTTAACAATCAACCATACGGCAAAAACCATTTCCTGCACGGCAATTGGCCCGGCAAAAATGAGTTCCCAAATATTGCCCAACGGGCCGGTATCCAGTTCAAACATCACTAGCACCGTGCCGACGAGCAGCAGCGCGGCCGCCAAAAATCCCCAGGCGGAAATCAATCGAGGGACGAGTCTTGATTGATATAGAACGGCGTTGAACATCAAGGCCCCTAAACAGAAAACGATCACATAAAACACCCATCCCCATGCGTTTTCTGACTGAATTGTCTGACCCAGATTTTGAAAATAGGTGGTATCGCTGCTGTTTAAATACCCCTGGCTGACGTCTATCAGCGACAGCTTGTTTATTTCCGAGTTCACAAAAAATACCGCCTCAAAAAATCTAAAGCCGATATACCCCAGCGCCAAATGCTCGCTGTGTTCTTTTAAGATGGGAAACATGAATAGGGGAATAAGCGGTATGGATATCACACAGGCAAATTCAAGCAGCATGCCGATGACGACCGTGATTCGGTTTGGATAAGCGAGGTCCAAATAATCAGGAGACCCCAGATATGGTCCATAAAAGGCTTCTCCGATATAAAGGAACACCGTGGCAATAATAAACAAGACACCGACGATAATCGCGTGTCTTCTAAACGGTTTTCTGCCCTCTCTGCCAGACATCGTACTATCTCCTTTTGAATATTTTGCGAATGACAAAGCTCACACCTAAAGCATAGGTGCCAGGCGGTATTATTGTCATACTACGATCGTGGTATCAGAGGGGTAATTCCGCATTGAGGCGGGCGATGGAAAGCCTTTCAGTTTTTTCAGCCAGGAGAAACAGCTCCCCGTCGCACCAGTTCAGGATGTCTGCCCGAGCTGCAGTCGCCGGATCCTGCTCGGCCGCCGGTTCGGAGGCGACATCAGAATTAATTTGCGTTGAGAAATTGATGGTGTGAGATTATACTGGGGCATCTGAGGTTGCTTTGGAGAATCCACTATGAGTAAATCGCATTGGACAGTCGAAAATATGCCAGATATGACCGGCAAAATCACCATTGTTACAGGAGCGAACAGCGGTATTGGATTTGAAGCCGCAAAGGAATTTGCCCGCAACGGAGCAACCACTATCCTTGCCTGCCGCAGCATAGACAAAGCACAAACCGCTTTGGAGCAGATTTCGAGCGAAATACCTGATGCCTCAGCCGAAATTATCCGGTTGGATTTGACAAGCCTGGAATCGGTGAACCGGTTTGCCGACATGTTTAAGGTCAAATACGATCGCCTGAATATCCTGGTTAACAATGCCGGTATTATGTGGACACCCTATGGCACGACTGAAGACGGCTTTGAAAGCCAATTTGGCACCAATCATCTGGGACATTTTGCTCTCACCGGTTTGCTTCTCGATCTGCTGTTGAAGACACCCGGTTCCCGGGTTATCAATGTAAGCAGCCTAGGTCATCGCTCCGGTAAAATGGATTTTGACAATCTGATGTTTGAGAATGGCAATGGTTATTCACGGCACGGTGCATACGGCCGATCCAAACTGGCCAACCTGCTCTTCACCTACGAATTACAGCGCAAGTTTGAAGCCGTAAATGCCAGCGCCATCGCGGTCGCCGCCCATCCTGGTGGATCAAACACAAATCTAGGTCGCCACGTCGAAAGTAAATGGTATTTCAGACTTTTACAACGATTAACGGAACGAATGACCCAAAGTGCCGCCATGGGTGCCCTACCCACCATTCGTGCAGCGGTCGATCCCCAGCCCAAAGGCGGTGATTACTACGGCCCCAACGGATTTATGGAATCACGCGGTTATCCGGTGAAGGTAAAGTCGAACGGCGCTTCTCACAGCGAGTCAGACGCGCAGCAACTGTGGCAGGTGTCTGAACGATTGACCGGCGTTCGATTTAATTTTGGTTAAGAGAAGTCCCAGGAAGACCACGCCGGATGAATGCCATCCAAAACAACGCCGGTCATCATCAGCGGAATTAATATCGGTGGTAATGCGGCCGTCAGCCATCTATGTCGAGGAGTTTAAATGGGGCACAATGTTCTGCAATTAACCAAGGAATTAATAGCCATTCCCTCCGTGTCACACTGGAGCAATGCCGCCGTTTCCAACTTCATCGAAGATCGGCTAAAGCGCGCCGGATTTGAAGTCGAACGACTGGAATACACCTACAAAAACGATGAGGTCAAGGTCAATCTTGTGGCCAAGAAAGGCACAGGGACCGGCGGCCTGGCATTTCTGTGTCATTCGGATACCGTTTCCGGCATGGAGGAGGAGTGGGAGCCGTTTCAACCGGTGGTGAAAGACGGCCGCCTGTACGGCCGCGGCAGCTGCGATATGAAAGGACCGCTGGCGGCCGTGTTGGCAGCCGTAGCAGACGTCGAAACGGCTCACCTCGAAAAGCCGCTTTATGTGGTGGTCACCGCCGATGAAGAAATCGGCCTGTTCGGCGCCAGGCACGTGGTCCGGCACTCCAAAGTAATGCAGGAGTCCCGCCCGACCCATGGGATCGTGACCGAGCCAACCCGTCTCATACCGGTCTACGGCCACAAGGGATATTGGTTCATCAAAGTCACGGCGCACGGCAAAGCCGCCCACACCAGCAGCGGAGAAGGCCAGTCGGCCAGTTTCCGACTGGCCCCTTTCCTGGCTGAAATGGCCGCTCTGAGCGAGCAGTTTCAGCGTGATCCATCCTACATGAACGACGAATTTGACCCGCCGACCAACGGGTTTAACATGGTCTTCGCCGATGATGGTCAGCCAAACATGACCTCAGCCACGGCCAGCTGTTCGATCAGCCTGCGGACGATGCCCAACGCTCGCTGCCAGGAAATCATGGACCTCATCACCACCAAAGCCGAAGCGTACGGTTTTGAGGTAAAAGCCGGTTTGTCCCCGGCAGTTTACACCCCAACCGATTCGCCGCTCGTGCAGGCCGCCTGTCACGCCACAGGCAATTTCCAGCCCGAGACAGTCGCCTTTGGCACGGAAGGATTCCACTATCAAAAATTGATGGAGCTGGTCGTGCTCGGACCGGGCGACATCGCCGTTGCCCATACCGTGGGGGAATACGTGCCCGTGGCCGAATTGGAAGCGGCCGTCGATATGTACAAACGGATGATTGCCACGATTTGTGGGCCGGCTCGCGATTAAGTGGGTCACCATGAGTTTTAATTAAAACCAGCCGCGGATGGCACGGATTAACCCGGAAATCTACGAATCTTCGGGGCTGCCTTTCGGGCTCTACGGACTTTTTTCATTTAGCATTCTGTAAACCATTTAAGTGATTCGCCTAACTAATCCCCTTGCTTAATATCCGCGGATCTCGCAGGTAATCATCGGTATATCTCTTTAATCGGGGAAAATCCGTGTCATCCGCGGCTAAAATTTTTATGAAATGCAGCACTTAAGCCTGCCAAGGAGATATGATGACAACCAGCGATTTTGACCAGCTTATCGACAGACAGCAATATCCAACCCAGAAGTGGAACCCGCAAGACCTGCAGGCGCACTTCGGCCGTGAGGATGTCCTGCCGTTTTGGATTGCCGACATGGATTTTTCAGCGCCACCCGCGGTTGTGGAGAAACTGCTGGCGCGCGCCCGCCAGGGAGTTTACGGGTACGAATACCGGCCGGAAAGCTTTTACGATGCAGTGATCGACTGGTACACCCAGCGACACCGCTGGACGATCGAGCGCACCCACATCGAGCCGTGTCCGGGCGTTTTGTCGGCCGTGGCGATCCTCATTAATCAGCACACTGAAGAAGGGGATGGCATCATCGTGCAGCCACCGGTCTTCTTTGAATTCCGCCTTGTGATTCGCAAGAACGGACGCAAGCTGGTCAAGAATCCACTGCGCCTGGCAGATGGTCGCTACGAAATTGACTTTGATGATCTGGAAGCCAAGGCGGCCGATCCGCGCAACAAGATATTAATCCTTTGTAACCCGCACAACCCCATCGGCCGCGTCTGGACCCGTGACGAGTTGGCCAACATCGATGAGATTTGCCGCCGGCACAACGTGCGCATAATTTCCGACGAAATCCATGGAGATATCGTCTATCCCCCGCATCGCTACGTGCCCTTCGCTTCCCTTTCTGAGGCGGCCGCCCAAAACGCCTTTATCTGCTTATCCCCGGCCAAGACCTTTAACCTGACCGGCATGATCGACGGCATGGTCGTCATCGCCAACGAAGACGATCGTCAACGGTACGATCATTTTGCTGATCGGTTCCAGATCAATCGCAACAACGTATTCGCCATGGCCGCGATCGAAACCGCCTACCGGGAAGCCGCGCCCTGGCTTGATGATCTGCTGGCTTATCTATGGCAAAATATCGCGTACGTTCGAGAGTTTCTGGAGGTGAACCTGCCGCAGGTGAAGCTCATCGAGCCGGAAGGCACCTACCTGATCTGGGTTGATTTCACCAAATTGGGGCTGGACGCAGGTGATCTGGCCCTATTTTTGGCCCAGGAAGCCCGGCTGGCCCTCAATTCCGGCTTCTGGTTCGGCCGTGAGGGCGCCGGGTTTATGCGCATGAACATCGCCTGTCCGCGCTCCGTACTCGAAGAGGCGATGCTGCGCTTGAAAAAAGCGGCCGGCACGCTTTGATTGCTTAACCGGAAAACTCCTGCACGGTAAACATCACTTCAATCATCATGCTGATGAACCCCAACGACGGTTCATTTGAATTCAAGGTGCCCACAATGATCACATTTTGCTCCGGCCAATAAAAAGCCTGGCTGTTAAATAGGCCGCCGTGCCCCACCATCTCACCCAAACCGGGGATATCCCACTCGTCGAGCACGAAGCGATAAAAGCCCAGACCATAATAAGCCCCCGCGTCGGACGAATCGATCCACTCCATCATCGCCTCTTTGCTGGCAGGATCTTCGAAAAGATCGCCATCGACCCACACTCTCAGAAACATGTTCATATCGCCAGCGGTGGACACCAGCCCACCTGAACCCCATTCGTAAGAGTGACTGTCCATCTCATTCCACAAGGTGCCCTGGTAATAGGCATGACTGACGTCGCGGGCGTCTAAATCGGGGGCTTCACGAAACTCAAAATATGTATGGTCCATCCCCAGCGGCTCGAAGATGAACTGGCGATAAGCGTCATGCAGTGCCAAACCAGATGCTGATTCGATGATCATACCTAACAGCTGATAATTGGTGTCGCTGTAGTTAAAGATCTCTCCCGGCTGGCCCACCGGTGGCGCGTTGGCGATGGCCCACTCAAGCACCATCGTTTCATTCCAGACGATATCAGGTTCGTTCAGCACAAGATCCTTAAAATCCGATAATCCATTCCCGTCAGTATCTTCCCCATTGGAGAAGTCACCCAGACCGCTCGTATGGTTTAGCAGCTGCCGTACCGTAATGACTGCGCCGTAAGAGTTATCGTCCAGGACAAGCAGCTGCGTCACCATCTCGGCCGGCAGATAAAGGCTAATGGGATCATCCAGCGTCAAGTCGCCATTCTCGACCAGCTGCATGACGGTTACACCCGTCATCATTTTCGTCATGCTGGAGATGATGAATTGATCGTCCGGTAACAATGGATCTCCTTCTGCTGGTTTAGCCATTCCCGCTGCACCCTGCCATTTAAAATTCATATCCGGCGCATCTACCAGAAGAATAACCCCGGGCGCGCCGATCTCGCTGACCCAGGTGTCAGCAATAGATTGCAGCGCCTCCGCTAATTCGGGCAAGGTCTCCGCAGCTGGCACTTCCGCAATCGCCTCAACAGGCTCTGCCACCCACTTCTGCTTCATATTTGTAAAAAGGTAACTTCGAGTAAAACCACCCTCGTTACAACCGTCATCAACTATCTGGAACTCGACCTGGTTGTCACCCAGATCGACAACGTCATAGACTCCCACGGTTTCCGAATCACACTCGGTCCAATGCCCGACATTTTCCAGATCGCGTAAGTAAATCTGGCCATCTTCAAACCAATACTCACCGGACACAAGCGGCGCTGCGGCCAAAGCATCCTGCGACAGCGCAACCAGAAAACGGCCGTCTGCAGTGTACATGAGGTAGCCACTTTCTCCAGCCACCGTGCCCAGCCAAATGCCAACCATTTCCTCCTCTGAGGTGATCAACGTCCGGGCCGGAGTTGGCTCCGGTTCTTCGGTGGGCGTCGGCAAGGCGGTTGCTGTGGCCGCGGGTTCAGTCGGCACTTCTTCTACCACGACTTCCACCACGGTTGGCTCAGCGGCCACGACTTCTACCTCGGACGGCTCGGCGGCCACGGTGTCCGCATCATCGCTGGCGCCCCCACAGGCGACCAGCAGCAATAACATAATAACCAAGAAACAGACTACTTTCTTCATCGCTTTTCCTCCTCTTGCGTCAAAGGTGGTGCGGCCGTTTCGGCGCACAAGTAGCCAAACAATGCATCCAGATCAACAAACGTCTGGTGCCGGCCCGTCCCTGGTTCCTCCAGCGAGCCAGCGCCATGTATGACCCTGTAAGCCATCAGCCGTTCGTTTATGACTTCGGCCAGGATCCCGGCATTGGCAGCCTGATATGGCAGGGACACGTCCGGCTGCACATGGGGCAGCTGACGGAAGCCAAACGCTGTTTGCAGCAGGCCCTCCATTGGACGTCCTCGCTGGACCATCCTTACACCGCTGCATTTTCGCATTTGTTGGCCGGCTGTACGCCCAATCTCTGGTATTTGCGCGACTTGAAGGCCGCGATGAGCCATGTGCAAATGGCCCTCGGGCTGGCAAAAGAGAACAGCTTTGCCTACATTTTGGCCGCGAGTACTTTCTACCTGGGATATATCATTGTTGCCACGGAAGTGCAGCAAGGCCGCAGCTCGCCTGGCGAGATAGAAGAAGGGTTTGAGTTGATGCGCCAGGGAATGGCACAGGAAGCAGCCATTGGCAGCAAGGGTGGGCTCAGTTCGCGCTGGCTGCTGTTGGCCGACGCCCATCGGCGGTGCGGCCAAATCGATCAGGCGTGGCAGGCGTTACAACAAGGGGCAGCAGAAGCCAACGGCCGACAGGAGCTGTATTTTGAGGCGGAGATTCTGCGGGTTAAGGGCGCTCTTCACCTTTTGACCAGGGATGCCGATCTTGCTGAAGGGTGTTTTCAGCAAGCGATCCGCAGCGCTCGCCGCCAGAAGGCCAGGTTATGGGAGCTAAAGGCGGCGACGGCGTTGTGCCGTCACTGGCAGCAGCAGGGGAACCAGGATCAGGCACGACAGCTGTTAGCTGACGTCATGAGATGGTTTGACAACGAATTTACGTCGCCAGATGTACTGGATGCACAGGCCCTGGCCGCTTGAAAAAGGTGGCAGATGCGTTGATCCAGAGCCGTGATGATGGGAAATAGGATCTTGGCTCATCACAGCCCCAATATGCCGGTGCAGGCCACAGTCTCTGTCAGGAGTTCTTCAAATCGCCCCGCCTCAAGGTTTAATTCCCAGGCATATAGTATCTCTGTAGGGGCATCACGATAATCTTCAAAGTAACCGACAGCAATTATTGTATCAACCCATCTCTCTTTCTCATCAATCAAGGAATCAGCCGGATAATCGGCTACTTTCCAGCAAGTGGAAAGGATTAAACGTGGGCCATCACCGATATCCTCATCCAACGGCAAAAATAACACATCGGTAATTTCCAGGTGGGGACTCGAGTGATTGATGGAATAATGAGTGCAAATTACCTTTTCCAGCCAAAGCATCAAGCTGCCTTGCTGTTCAACCCTGCTTAAAACGTATCGACGATCCTGATCGTTTTCTACTACATAGCCACCCCTTTCCTCCCAACCTGCAGGAAGTTCACTGTACTGTTTTCCCCGATAATCTTCGACATTGGATGAATACAGAATTGAATTTTCCGGCTGACCTGGCGGGCAAGCGTCGGGCGGCAATGTTACTTCTATAGTAGGTAATATTTCTACTACCATTTCTGGCGTTTTGGTTGGCCTTGGCGTCATCGTAGGCAAAGGCAGGGATGTTGCAGTTGAGGTGGGAATTTGAGGTGAAGGGATTGGCACCGTACGGACCGTTTCAGTAACCAAAATCTGCTCTGGATCTGCTACAGGGGAAATTGTTGATGGTGTACAGGCAACCAGGGATACAACAGCGCAAGCAAAGACAAGAAATATATTTGTCATGCATGTAGTATAGATCACCGATAAATTTTTACAATCGGCGCTATTTCTTTGTTCGCTTCTTTTTAGATGCCACGCTCAGCCTGTAGCTTTCATCAAGCCACTTCTCCCACAATTGTTGCGGCATGGGGCTCTCGGCTGAGAATCGCGCGGTCACCCATCCACCTGTGCCAACCTGGTAATCGGCCGGCGCATTCTCGGCCAGCTCAGCCGCTTCAGCCAGCGACTGTTCCAGCTTAAACATCGCTTTATAACGCCCACCCTGCTCCCCGATATAAAGGAATCCGCGGTTATTGGCCTTAAATGACCGCTGCGTACAAGCGGTCCCCTCATCGACCAATGGATAAAGGCTGGCTTTCAGGCGCATTGCTTCGGTTGGGTCTTGATTTCTCTCACTCATCATATCTCCAAATTATTCGTTGGTCCGGGCAATCATCCATTGAACGTTAAACTTATCGATCACCATACCAAAGTTATCATCTAAAGGAAACGAAATGTGACCTCCTTCGGACAGCCTCTCAAATACTTGTTTCCGCTCTGCGGCATCGGGCGAACCAATAAACAGGGCGAAGTTGCTCCCGACGGTCACTTCGTTACCCGGCATATCATCTGATGCCTTAAAGTGGACGCTTCCCGCCTTAAATTCCGAATCAAAAATTCTGTGCTCCATCCCCTCAGGCACATCAAATGGCGCATCGGCAACCGTCCGCAGCATGGTAATTTTGCCGTCCAAGCAGGTTTCGTAAAACTTCAGCGCCTCATGGCAGTTTCCGGAAAACATCAGGTAAGGGATTGCTAAATTCATATTGTTTTTTCCTTCCTAAGTAAATTACAAGCGGTGTCCTGTCGATCGTCATTGAGATTAATGACCAACCGCTCGCTCGCGCGGTTGGCCACCTGACTCTAATAGATAAGCCAGCCCTTCGAAAGATGATGACCAGCCGGCCATCACAAATTCGCTATAAGCATCGGGCAGATTATCTTGCGTTAGACAAACGGCCGTGTGATCACCTTCTTCGGCAAAGACTACCCGCACATACATTGTTTCGTCTCGGTCCGGATCAAACAGCTCATAAGCGAGCAGTGCGGGCGGCTCATACTCCTTAATCACCCCAAAGTGCGGATACTCCCCCACATCTCTCAAGGTCATCAAATGTTGATATTTGCCACCAATCTGCGGCTCAATTTTTGATTTGACCTCTATGGCATAGCCACATCCCCACCACAGTTCGACTTTGCTCGTTTGTATCCAGGCATCAAAAACGGCCTGGCGTGGTGCAGCAAACAGGCGTTTCACAACCAGTTTGCCATTCTCATAAGAAACCTCAGCGCTCATTTAAGCTCCCCTGTTTGCTTGAGATACGCTTCAACATCATCAAACTGCTCTCTCCAAAATTGAGCGTAGTAATCAATCCAATCACGTGCTTGCTCAGCTGCTGCGGGATTGGCCTGAATGATGTGTTCCCGGCCGCGCTGGACACGTTTGATCAGGCCGGCCTTCTCCAAAACACGCATATGCTTTGAGATTGCCGGCTGGGACATTTTATAAGGGGCGGCTAATGAGGTGATATTGGTTTCACCCTGGGATAGCTGCGCCAAGATGCCTCGGCGCGTTGCATCCGAAAGTGCTCCAAAAATCCGGTCAAGCTGGGGATTATCTATAACCATATGGTTATATATATCCGATTTGGTGACTCGTGTCAAGGTGATGATGTGATGGTCGACTCTTTCGTCCCGCCAGGCATGGTCGCATTTTTTTTACAATCATGGCATACTGTGGAAGAGAAAGAGGGACACATTGCCAAAGCTCTGCCCTGGTAAGCAAATCGCTCCTGCGTGGGAACGCCAATTACGATGCACCGTTCCCAATTTACACTTAACGGAGGGTTAGATGCTCAATCCCACACCGGGCCTACCGGCTTTTGATTATGTAAAACCGGCCTCGCTCCCTGAGGCCAGCCACTTCCTGGCGGCGCACGGTGACACAGCCCGCCCGTTTATGGGCGGCACCGATACCTTTGTACGCATGCGCGACGGGTTTTGGGGTGAAAAACATTTGGTCGACGTCAAACATTTCGAGGGCATGAACGCCATCGCGTTTGATTCAGATAGCGGTCTGACCATGGGGGCAGCGGTTAACATGAATCGCGTCATCGCCTCGCCAGAGATCAACGCCCACTATCCCCTGCTGGCCGAGGCAGCCCGCACCGTGGCCAGCTACCAACTGCGCTCCCGAGCAACGATAGTGGGCAATATCTGCAACGGCTCCCCGGCCGGTGATACTACAGGGGCCTGTCTCGTGCTGCACGGGGTGCTGCACGTCCACGGCGTCAACGGCCCACGCACTGAATCGCTCGACCACTTTTTTCTCGGCCCCGGTAAAACCGTGCTGCAGCCGGGCGACATCGTGACAGCCATTTCGTTTCCGCGGCCGCCGCAGGGGTGGGCCGGCCGCTACCTCAAGTTGGGGCGCAATGCCCTTGGCGATCTGGCGATTGTCGGCGTCACAGCGCTCGGCTATCCCGACTCAACAGCGACGTCCGGCTGTCGCTTTCGCCTGGCCCTGGCGTCGGTGGCTCCCATTCCCTACCGTCCTGTCGCGGCCGAAACAATTCTGGCCGAAAACAAAATCGACGAGAACACTATCGTCGCGGCCGCTGAAGCGGCGATGAACGGCGTTAAACCGATCAGCGACGCCCGCGGCAGCGCCCGCTATCGCCAGATGATGGTGCGTAACCTGACGCGGCAGGCGGTAACCGACGTCTGGCAGCAAATTGGAGGATAGCATGGCCGTACACAACATTACTTTTACTCTGAATGGTGAGGCGGAGGCGGCCGTTGTCCCCTCGCATATGACCTTGCTGCAGATGCTGCGGGAAGAGATCGTGATGACCGGCACGAAGAACGGCTGTGCTGCCGGTGAATGTGGGGCGTGTACCGTGCTGTTGAATGGTGAACCGGTCAACAGCTGCCTGGTGCTGGCGGTCGAATGTGACGGTCAGACCCTGGTGACGGTCGAGGGTCTGGCACACGACCGTCAGCTCGATCCGCTGCAGCAGGCGTTGATCGAAATCGGGGGTGTACAGTGTGGTTTTTGCACGCCAGGGGTGTTGATCTCGGCCCGGGCGCTTCTGGATCGCAATCCACACCCAACCAAGGCGGATGTACAGGCGGCCCTGGTTGGCAATCTGTGCCGATGCACCGGATACGTACGCATCATCGACGGAGTGCTGGCTGCGGCTGAGCGAGCGTAAATCGTGGAGGAAATCATGGAAACAATGGAAATTAAACCTGACCTGATTGGGCAAAGTGTCGGCCGTCTCGATAGTCACGAAAAGGTGACCGGCGCCGCACTGTTTACCGATGATTTACAGTTCGGCCGTAAACTTCTCCACGCTCGCATCAAGCGCAGCCCCCATCCGCACGCTTTAATCAAGTCAATCGACGTCAGCCGGGCGCTGGACCTGCCCGGTGTTAAGGCGATCGTCACCGGCGACGACTTTCCGGAGCACATCGGCCTGTACCTGAAAGACAAACATATTTTCGCCCGGGAACGGGTGCGCTTTGTCGGGGAACCGGTGGCCGGGGTGGCGGCCGTCACCGAGGAAGTGGCCGAGCAGGCGGTTGAGTTAATCGACGTCGAATACGAGCCGCTCGAACCGGTTTTCGATCCTGAATTTGGCGCTTCACCGGAAGCCCCGCTGATCCATCCCGACCTGGAAAAGTACGAAGTGCCAAACTTCATTTTTCCCCAGGCGGGAACCAACATCGCCAACCATTTCAAAATTCGCAAAGGGGATACCGGCCGCGCCTGGGAACGGTGCACCACGATCGTCGAGCGCAAATTCCATATCCCGCACATTCAGCACGTGCCGATTGAACCCCACGTAGCCATTGCTCAGGTCGACCAAACCGGCAAAGCAACCTTATGGGCGTCATCCCAATCCCCCTTTGCCCAGCGCAACCTGATCGCCAAAACGTTGGGCATCTCGCAGAGCGACATGCGGGTGATCGCCCCCTTGGTGGGTGGGGGCTTTGGCTGTAAGGCAGGAGTAACGATGGAAGCGATGCCGGTGGCCATCGCCACCAAAGTGCCCGGCTATCCGGTCAAGCTGCGGTTAACCCGAGAAGAAGAGTTTTACACTAACTTCGTGCGCCAGGGGCTGGTTATCAACATCAAGGTCGGCTGTGATGCTGACGGCAAATTATTGGCCATGGAAAACACCATGTTCTGGGACGGCGGCGCGTCGACCGAATACGGGGTCAACATCACCCGCGCCGGTGGGTACAGCAGCACCGGCCCGTACGACATCCCCAACGTCAAAACGGACAGCCTGTGCGTCTATACCAACCATCCGATCGGCGGCGCTTATCGCGGTTTTGGCATGTCGGAACTCCACACGGCGGTCGACCAGTGCATGGATGAATTGGCTGAGGCAATCGGCATGGACAAAGTTGCTTTTCACAAGCTCAACTGCGTCCGCGGTGGCGACACCCTGGTAACCGGCATGACGCTCCACCCGGTAGGTCTCGAGGAGTGCATCGACAAGGTAGCCAAGGCGATCGATTGGGGGGAGAAGCCGCCGGCCGGTGCGCCTAACAAACGGCGCGGCAAGGGCATCGCCCTGGCGTGGAAAGCCCCAGCGATGCCGCCCAATGCCGGGTCGAGTGCCCGGCTCGAGCTCAACGAGGATGGGACGGCCACTCTAGGTGTGGGCGGCCAGGAAATCGGCCAGGGCACTTTCACGGCCGTGGCCCAAATCGCCGCAGCCACGCTGGGCGTGCCTTATGAGTCGATCCGCATCGCCGGACCGCTCGACACTCAATACAGCCCGTACGAATGGCAGACGGTTGCCAGCCGTCTCACCTGGAGCATGGGCAACGCAGTGCGAGCCGCTGCCAGCGACGCCCGTCGCCAAATTTTGGAAACTGTTGCCGAAGCCTGGGATGAAGACGTGAACGATCTCGACATTGTTGATGGAGTGGTCATTTCCTACCGGTCGGAACAGGAACAGCCGTTGAAAGAGATGGTGATTTACGGCCTGCCCAACGAGGATTTTACCGAATGGACCGGTGGCCCCATTGTGGGGCGCGGCATGTTTATGCCCACCTATGTCACCGGCCTTGATCCGGAGACCGGTCAGGGCGAACGGGCCGTGGTCCACTACACAGTCGGCGCGCAGGCTTTTGACATCGAGATCGATATGGAGACCGGCAAAATAGAGGTTCTCAAAGGGGCTGCCGCATTTGACGTGGGCCAGGCGATCAATCCGGAATTGGTGAAGGCGCAAATCGAGGGTGGGTTTGTGCAGGGGTTGAGTTCGGCCGTCTTCGAGGAGATCCAGTTAAAAGAAGGGGTGATGCAAAATCCCAGCTTTGTCGATTACCGGATTGCCACCGCCGCCGATATCCCGCACGAGATCGAGTCGATTATCGTCGAGGTGCCGCAGGATGACGGCCCGTGGGGGGCGCGAGGGGTCGGTGAACACCCTATGATTCCGGCGGTGGCGGCGTTGGCGAACGCAATTTACGACGCGGTGGGGGTGCGGATGGACGGACCGCCGTTTTCGGCTGAAAAAGTCTATTTGGCCATGTTGGACGCCGGGATTGTCAATTAGCTCTCATGATTACCCCTTTCTCTAGCCGGTCTTAAGAGAAACCGGCTATAAGTTAGGCACGAGGACGACCTTACCCGCATAGCCGCCGCGCTCCAGCAATTCGTGGGCGCGGGCGGCCTCAGCCAACGGAATCCTCGCTGCCACCAATGGCTTAAGATGGCCTGTGGCCAACAAATCAAGCAGTTCCGTCAGCGTTTGCCGATACCAAACCTTATCGGCTCCCAAATCCGGCGTCGGCTGGAGCTGCCTGCCCCCCGGCTTGAGCTTG
>JASJCR010000133.1 GCA_030065875.1 Ardenticatenaceae bacterium
GTGATGATTTATCCTGGCCAACACCCAACACCCAACACCCAACACCCAACACCCAACACCCAACACCCAACACCCAACACCCAACACCCAACACCCAACACCCAACACCCAACACCTAACCCTCCAACTCCACCCCCAATCCATCGGCAATGCGATTGACAAAAGCAAAGTAGGCGGTCACGGCGCAAATGTCGTGAATCGCCCGGTCGTTAAAACCGGCCTGCCGCAGATCTTGGACATCTGTAGCGGTGATTTTTGCCGGGGTGACGGTCAATTTGTAGGCGTAGGCCAGCATGGCCAGATCGGCGGCCGGCAGGCCGGCTTGCGTGTAGTCAGTTTGAAGGTGGCGGATGAGTTGATCCTGCTCATCTTCGGCCAAACCCTCTCGCACCCAAAGACGACGAAGACCCGCTTCGTGATGGACCAGTCAGTAATGGCACTGGTTGACGGCCGAAACCATCACGGCAATACACTCTCTTTGCACGCGGGTCAATGCACCGCGTCGCCGCATGAGCTCGATATACATTTCGTAATGATGGACCATCGTTTCGCTGTGTACGCTATGGACTTGTATAATGTTGTCCATGTCGGGCACCCGATTTTTTTCAGGTATCTGATCTTGGGGGAGATATTGAATATATGCCATAATGCTGTTATTAAAATGTCAGTCGCCTAAGACGCGGATTTACCCGGGTTATTTCCCTGATGTGGTTCGAGAAGAAGGGCTGATTGGAACCCATGAACGCCCAAATGGCCACCTTCGCCTTCAAGTTTCTTGATCAGTGGCAAAACTGTCTAGAAGCTTCATCGTCTCAGCCGCTTTATCAGCCGGAACAAAGAGATGGTCGTGAAAAAAGGCGGAAATCGGGTTAACGCTGATGCCGTGCGCGGCCAGTTTGCTGGTCACCGCGGCCAAAAATCCAACCGCTTCAAGGCTGGAATGGACGGAAAGGGTGATCATTTTAAATGAGGGGTGGGCATCTTTCGATAGAGCGTTGGGGATTGGGGAACGGAGAACAAGGGTCAGCCCCTCCGCTTCCTGAAAAAGGGCAATGGGCCGGTAATCAGCCGCTTCGATCATAGTTAAATCGGCCGTGACAAACGCATACTCTCCAGGATGACATTCCGGGCGCATATTTTTTAACAGCGTTTGTAAATTGGTTTCGCCGCTCACTCTATTTTGACCGTCAGAGTATGTCTTTCGCCCGGCTCGATCGATCGCACGTCGTCGGCCGCGTTGGCGGTCTCAATACAAACCATGTGCTGGTAACCCTCATCGTCAAAATCAGCCATCTTCGCGGCCTTATCGATCCAGGGATTCCATACAATGGTGGAATTACTGACCTGGGGATCGGTCGTTAACTTTATCTTTCGGTTCCACGCTTGATCAAACAAGGATAAAACGCCGCCGCTTTCAAGATAAATCCGATCTACCTCTTGATTAATGCGGAGAGCCCCCTCCTGATTTTTTATTTTCATATCGTCTAGCTGATCGAGATACCGTTTTCCATCCAGACCCTGGATAGACACCTGAGCGACATGGCTAATCGAGAAATAGGTGTGCAGGGCGCACCCTACAGTGACCGTATGGACATCCAGATTGGTTGTGGTAAGGGACATGTGCAGGGTTCGGCCGATCACAAACGACATCTTTAAGGAAAAACGATGGGGCCAAAGGGTTCGGGATGCATCAGAATCTCCTAAGGTCAACACCACTTCAGTTGCTCCATCTCTTAACGGTTCGATGTGCTTAATTTCCCAGGTGGAAACACGAGCCAGACCGTGCTGCGGCTTTGAGGGATCGGTCGGGTGAGGGCCAAACCAGGGCCAGACAAGAGGAACCCCTCCTCGAATCGCCTTTCCTGGCTGATAAACCGCCTGTGGAGAAAGCCACAGGAGCGGGTGCTCATCCGGCCGTTCATAGCGGGTCAGATGAGCACCATGCAGGTAAATCTCAGCTGCGGCAAATTGGTTTTGAACTTTAATTTTGGGCAGCTGGCCATTGCCAAGGACAATCTCGGCCTCGTTGGGAATGGCGTGATCGCGGTTTAAGGCCGCTAATTCGTCTGGCATTTCGATAAGAAGTAACTACCGATTTCGCCCATACGCCTCATGACTGGAAACCCAATCAGAGGAAGAAATGGCGGCCGCCAGCGATAGTTCGCCGGCCAGGACCGTGGCGGCAACGATCTCAGCAAATTTGTTGACTTTTCCTCGGCCGACACAACCCAGCAATTCTAAACATTCCCTCTGGGTGGGCAACCCCGTGCCTCCGCCGAAAGTGGCCACAATCAGTGAGGGAATGGTTATTGAAATGTATAGGTCGTGTTCAGGGGTCAGTTCTGTGTAAATAATGCCGGCCGATGATTCAGATACGTTGGCCACGTCCTGCCCGGTGGCAATAAACATGGCGGTTATGCCGTTTGCAGAGTGCAGACCGTTGTTGTTGGCCCCGGAGAGAATCGCCCCCACGTTGGCCACGCCGGCATGAAACGCCAGACTTTCAGGCTCAACACGCATATTTTGGATCAATACGTCTCGCGGAACGGTGGCTTCAGCGACAACCCGTTTGCCGCGGGTGTGCATAACGTTGACCTGCGATGCCTTTTTATCGGTGGCCAGGTTTGATTCTAAAAAGAAATGCTGAATGGTTCTTTGACTGTCGTAATGGTCTAAAATCCAAGAGCAGGCGGCAAAGGTTGCCCGGCCGACCATATTTTGACCGGCCGCGTCGCCGGTGGAGTAATTGAAGCGCATATAGGCGAATTTGTTGGCCAGATAATAGTCGATGTACTGCAGCTTGGCCACGCTGGAAGTTGCTTCGGCATGTTCGCGAATTTTATCGGTGTTTTCTTCACACCATTTGACAAACTCACGCGCCTCACGGGCATTGTTAAAGACAAATACCGGGGCGCGCTGCATCGCGTCCCCAATTATTGTACAGGTGGCCCCCCCGGAAAGGTTGAGCAGCTTCATGCCGCGGTTGTAGGACGCAACCAGGGTGCCTTCAGTGGTGGCCAGCGGAATAATAAAATCTCCCTGGGCGTGTTCCCCTTTGATGGTGAACGGACCGGCAAACCCCAGCGGAATTTGGGCCACACCGGTAAAGTTTTCCACATTTCCGGCGGTTTCATGTGCATCAAATGAGTATTGCCACAGGTGCTCAATTTTTGATTCCGTGTAATCCTCAACAAACTTCTGCCGGCTTTTAATAATTTCATCGCTGTAATTATCGGCCTTTGCTCTCGGAATGCGGGTGAGATCATCTTTTGGAGAAATTGAATCTTCGACATCAAAATTGAGTTTGCCAAATGGTTTGGCTCTAAAACCGATTTCAATTTTGTGCTTACCATCCTCAAGATGAGGGATGTGGGCCACAATGTCGACCACGCCACGGAGAGGAAAGTCAATCGGTGAGGCTTTAGAGATTCCGGCCGGCTTTATCGTCTCCGCTTCTCCAAAGTGAAGGGTGACTTCTTCAAGGGGAATTGGGCTGCCGTCAATTTTGATCTGGTTTAATTCGGTCAGATGGGCATCACTTAACCGATTTTTAATTGAAAACTTAACGCCGCCATCGACGTTTTCCAGGCTGGCAAAAGTATAGAGCTGGCGAAGCAGCATGGATGGGATCATTTGCATGGTCTTTTTTCCTCCTCATCTAGGGGTTGTTGATCTAATAATTAAACGGCGGTTTGGAATCGATGTCAAACGGGAAATACATCAAGTAACCAATATTTGTGAATCAACGACATCGACTTTGGCCAAAGTCACAACCGGGCCAGAGAAAAATTCACGAACGCGGCTTCGGCCGGGTTCAAAAACTTTTTCAATGACGCAGCCGATGCCCACCAGGGACGCCCCACTTTGGCGAATAATTTTCCCCATGGCCACCAGCGTTAAACCGGTTGCCAAAAAATCATCAATAATTAACACCCGATCTTCAGGGAAGAGGTAATCCGGTGAAACCATAAGCGGTACAACTCCTCCCTTGGTGCGGCTGGGAGCTTCCGCTTTGAAAATCGTGTCGCTCATCGTCAGCGGGGTTTTTTTACGAGCGTAAATAACCGGCAGCCCCATCTGCAAACCGGCCGCCATTGCCGGGGCAATGCCGCTCGATTCGGCCGTTAATATTTTGGTGGCTCCGCTGCCGGCAAACGCGTCCTGAAACGCTTGCCCCACGGCCATGATGAGTTGGGGATCTATTTGATGGTTAAGAAAGCCATCCACTTTGATGATCCCGCCGCCTAAATAAACACCTTCATCTCGAATGCGCTGTTTTAACTGTTCCATTCACCTTCTCCAGCTTTGTTGGTCTGTCGGTTTTGCCTCATCCTGTTTTTTAGAAGTGGCCGCCTCATCAAGCCGCCAAATGAAGTTAGCTGAATTATCCACAATTCCACTGAGGGTCAAAAATTAACGGAGTTTTACCCTTTTCCGATTGATGGGAGTGTGCTAATATGTCGGCCATAAGTTAACAATCTGTTAACACCTCCCCCTCAGCCCTAAAAATTTTGTGCCTAGTGGACATTGGCTGCAAATTTGCGGCTCAAATGATTGTTTATCCAAAATTGGATTTGAGGAGAAATCACAAAATGAAGAAGATTAATGTTTCAGTTGTGTTGGTTCTTTTGATGGCCTGGCTTGCGGCCTGTACCGGAGGTGGGGAAGTGTCAACCCCTCCAGAAGAAGCTGCAGAGGAAACTGTTGTTGAAGAGCCGGTAGAAGAGGAAGCCATGGAAGAAGAGGCTATGGAAGAAGAGGCCATGGAGGAAGAAGCCATGGAGGAAGAAGCCATGGAAGAAGAAGCTTCCGGTGAGCCTTATACGATTGGTCTCGTTATGGTTGGTCCACGTGACGACCGGGGCTGGAATCAAGCCCATTGGGAAGGCATGGAGTATGTGCTGGAGAACGTGCCTAATACCGAACTCGTCTGGTTTGATAAGCTCAACCCGGCCGACAATCCGGATCTGACGGTGGAGCAGGTGGTAGATGATTTGGTGGCCCAGGGAGCTGAATTTATTATCACCAATTCAGCTGAAATGGCGGATGGCACCAACATCGCGGCCGCCAATCATCCGGATGTGTTTTTTATCCACGCTTCCGGCGATGATGCCCTGACCGGGGACGCTCCGGCCAATGTCAGCAACGTCATGGGGCAAATGGAGTTTGGCAAGATGATTGCCGGCTGCGCGGCCGCCATGGCCAGTGAAACCGGCCAAATCGCTTACCTAGGCCCGCTGATCGATGCGGAAACCCGACGTCTGGTTAACAGCAGCTACCTGGGTGCCCTTCACTGCTGGGAAACGGTTCGCGGCAACGACCCGGCCGACCTCGATTTTGAAGTGGTGTGGATCGGTTTCTGGTTTAATATCCCCGGCGTCACCCTTGACCCGACTCAGGTTGTTAATGACTTTATTGACGGCGGAGCGGATGTGGTTATTTCGGGGATTGATACAACCGAAGCGGTTGTGGTTTCCGGGCAGCGAGCGGCAGCCGGTGATAATGTGTTTGCCGTTCCCTACGACTTCACCGGAGCCTGTGAGGAAGCCCCCGATATTTGCCTGGGCGTACCTTACTTCAATTGGGGACCGGATTACGTGCGCCTCATTGAAGCCGCGATGAACGACAGCTGGAGCCAAGAATGGATTTGGTCACCGCCAGACTGGACCGACATTAATAATCCAGATACCAGCGCCATCGGTTGGGTGAGTGGAAACGGCTTGTCGGCCGACGCTCAAACCGCCATTGACGACCTGGTAGCTGGCCTGGCAGACGGCAGCCTGAACCTCTATACCGGTCCCCTGAATTATCAGGACGGCACCGAGTTTGTAGCGGATGGCGCCACCGCGTCTGACGATCAAATCTGGTACACCGAACAGCTCCTGGAAGGAATCGAAGGAGTTTCCGAATAACAGGGAAATAGGGCGAAGGTTAGAATAAAATGTTAAAAGTGGTTTGACTGCCAGGCGGTCAGCCACTTTTAACACGCTATATTGTTTTCTTTCACATCACATCTTCATCATGAAAGTTACCCTCAGCCACATCCACAAGCGGTTCGGAGCCGTCCACGCCAACAATGACATCTCAATCAATGTTGAAGGGGGAACCATATTTGGCCTTTTGGGTGAAAATGGGGCCGGAAAAAGCACGTTGATGAAAGTCCTGTCCGGTTTTTTCGCGGCCGATTCCGGTGAAATTAAGCTCAATGATCAGGTCGTTTCTCTCAGCTCTCCGGCCGACGCTTTGGAGAAGGGCATCGGCATGCTTCATCAAGATCCCCTGGATGTGCCGCCCATGCGGCTGCTGGAAAATTTTATGATGGGGGTCAGGGGGTTCCTGCAGCCCCGGCGCACGGCCGAAAGCAGCTTCCGGGAGCTGTGCCAGGCGTTTGACTTTGATCTGGATCCACACGCCTTTGTTCATGATTTGAGCGTCGGGGAGCGCCAGCAGCTGGAAATTGTGCGCCTCCTGTGGTTGGGGGTTGAAACGCTCATCCTCGACGAGCCGACAACCGGTATTTCTGCGCCTCAAAAAGAGAAGCTGTTTGCCACGCTTCATCAGCTCGCAGCCGATGGGAAGTCGATTATTTTTGTCTCTCACAAACTCGAGGATGTGGAAGTGCTCTGCAGCGAAGTGGCGGTGCTGCGCCAAGGGGTATTGGTCGGTCAGCAAAATGCGCCAATTGACCCGGCCGGCTTAGTAAAAATGATGTTTGTCCAGGAGGTTAACCTGGAGGAACGTTTAAATGTTGACCTGGGATCGACATTCCTGCAGGTTCAGGATGCCACCATGAGCGATCTGCGTCTCAAAATGGAGGGGGTGACGCTGGACGTCAAGGCGGGTGAGGTCATTGGGCTGGCCGGCCTTGAAGGGTCCGGACAGCAGCTTCTCATGCAGGCGTGCGCCGGGCTGCATCGAATCGACAAAGGAGCGATTGTCGTTGGCGGTCAAACCCTCAGCGGCCGTCCTTACCAGGAGTGGCTCAATGCCGGGGTGGCGTTTATGCCGGCCGATCGCATGGCGGAAGGGTTGGTGCCCGGCCTCTCGATAGCCGAGCATCACGTGTTAACCCGCTATCGACGTGACCAGGAACAAGATAAAAAGACGATTGACTGGCCTCTATTTCGAAAACATTCACAAGAAAAGATTACAGAATTCAATATCAAGGGGTTTGTTGATTCAACCGTTGAATCGCTCTCCGGCGGCAATCAGCAGCGGGCCCTGCTTTCGCTTTTACCCAAGAAGCTGCGTTTGCTGATCATGGAACACCCCACTCGGGGGCTTGATATCGAGTCGGTTCTTTACATTTGGGGCAAGTTATTAAAAAGGCGTCAAGATGGGACGGCGATTATTTTTAGCTCGGCCGATCTCGATGAGGTTTTTCAATACAGCGATCGCATCGTCGTTTGCTTTGGTGGTCAGATTACAGCCGTGTTGAACACCAGCGAAACGTCGGTTGAGCAGCTGGGCTATCTCATTGCTGGCAAACAACCGCCGGCCGATCTGCGTGAGGAGAACGTATGAAACGCTCTTTTTCCCCCGTTGCCGTTGGCGTTGCTCCTGTTCTCCTCGCCCTTTTGGTCACTTCTCTGATCATTATAATCGCCGGTGCTCAACCGCTCGAGGTGTTTTTAGCGATTATCAACGGATCCTTTGGCACCGCGATAAAAATATCGGACACCTTTGTGGTGTGGGTGTCGCTGGCCATATGTTCGGCGGGTTTGCTGGTTACCTTTCGCGCCGGGCAGTGGAACATCGGGGTTGAGGGGCAAATCGTTCTGGGCGCGATAGGAGCTGTGTGGGCCACCCGTCTTTTTGAAGGGGGGGCGCCGGCCCTCGTAATTTCCACAATGCTTCTTCTGGGGATGATCGCCGGGGCCTTGTGGGGCGTACTGGTTGGTTTACTCAAAATTTATGGGGGCGTCAACGAAATTTTTGGTGGTCTGGGGCTCAATTTTGTGGCCACCTCCATGACTATTTACCTCATCTCCGGTCCGTGGAAACCGGAAGGAACCAGTTCGGTCAGCGCCAGCAAGCTCCTCCCTAATGAAATTTGGCTGCCGACTCTTGAAGGGCTGCGGGTAAGCCCGGTTTCGATCGTTCTGGCTTTGATCGTGATTGTGCTCGTTTTTCTGGCCTTGCGCGGGACGATTTGGGGGCTTGAACTCAAGGCGGTCGGGCAAAATGATCGCAGCGCCTTTGTTTTGGGGGTTCCCACCCAGCGCATCCTGTTGAGCGCCTACACCGTATGCGGTATTTGTGCCGGATTGGTCGGGGCGATACTGGTGGCGGGTGTGCGCCATCAACTGGTGGTTAATATTTCAGCCGGCTATGGTTTTTTTAGCATTTTGATCGTGCTTTTGAGTGGATTTACGGCCGTATGGTCCCCCCTGATCGCCTTCTTTTTTGCCGCCCTGGGAATTGGTGGAACCGCTTTGCGACTGGGGCTCGATCTTGATTCATCTTTAAGCGGGGTTTTGCAAGGGGTGCTGGTGGTTTCATTTGAACTGGTTCAGGGCATCCGGCAAAAGTGGTTTGGCGGTGATAATTAAGGTTGTTCTAGACCGGAAATCGTACGGATAACAAAGATATGGAAGAGTTACTGGCCATTTTTTCAATCACAGCCCTGAGTTCGGTCCTGGCTTTCTCAGCACCGTTAATTTTTGCCGCTCTGGGTGAAACGTGGAGCGAGCGGGCCGGGGTGATCAACCTATCCGTCGAAGGCACGATGATGATGGGGGCCTTGACCGGCTTTGCGGCCGCAAAAGTAACAGAAAGCCTCGTTATCGGCTTTGTAGCGGCTATGGCGGTTGGCGCCGCCATGTCTGCTATCGTCGCCTTTGGGAGCATCACCCTCGATCGAGATCAGGTGGCTATCGGCTTTGTCCTAGCTCTGCTGGGAGTTGAACTCAGCTCATTTTTGGGCACCCCATTTGTGCGCATTCCCGGGGTGGCCGTACGGCCGTTGCCGATCCCGATATTGGCTGACATCCCGATTTTAGGGCCGCTATTTTTTGACCAGGATATCGTGACTTATTTGAGCTTTATCCTCATCGTTTTTACCTGGTTTTGGTTTTACCGTACCCAGGCCGGGCTGGTGTTACGGGGAATCGGCGAACGGCCGGAAGCCGCCTTTGCCCGAGGGGTTAACGTCATTCGCCTGCGCTACATCTACACCCTGATCGGTGGGGCGATGATCGGATTTGGCGGCGCGGCGTTTTCCCTACACGTGATTTTGGGCTGGAGCTATCGCCACACGGCGAATTTTGGCTGGATCGCCCTGGCCATCGTTATTTTTGGAGGATGGCATCCTTATCGAGTGGCCATGGGGGCGTATTTGTTTGGCCTCATTCGCGCAGCTGCAACCGGGCTGCAGTCGGCCATTCCCGGGGTGCCGGTCCAGGTTTTTCCGCTGCTGCCGTTCCCACTTATGATCCTGACTCTGATTATCTTTAACAGCGATTCGCTGGAGCGGCTCAAGCTTTATCTACCCACTCGCGTGCAGCGTTCGCTTACCAGTTTTCTGCGCAGCACGCCCCCGGCCGGGTTGGGGAAGCATTTTGAGCAAGACTGATTAATGGCTAATTGCTATTTGTCAAGGACTAATTGCTATGTATGCAGCGGAGAGGATGCGTCGATCTCTTAGCTATTGGCTATTAGCAAATAGAAATTAGCCATTAACTGGGGTCATACACCAATCAATCAGCCGGCGTACAAAATCCTGGGTTGGGTACCGCTTGCTGTCGTGGCGCCAGCGGGGCACTTCCAATCGTTTTTCCCCGGCCGCGCGGGGGAAATCCGGACCTTCATTGTAGAGATAGGTAAATTCATCTCCATCCTTGGGCATGCGATAGCGCACGATCAATGATTTGTTGGAAGAAATGATGTGCAGGAAGCGCTCGCTCTCCGGCTGAACAAAACCCCCGTTTGGGACCTTTTCTTTTGATTCCCTGACGGTCCACAAATATTGTCGCCCTTTGTAATTTACTTTGCGAAATCCCTTTTTGCTTACAGCCATACAGAGATTTTAGCGCAACCGGCCGTGATGGGCTATGGGAGGTGGGCCGCACCTCCGCGCTATAGCCTGCTTAATCGCCGGGCTTCATCACCTCCTATTTCACGAATGAGCTGTCCTTCAATTTTACGGGCGGGTCGGTTGGTAAAATCTTTAAAGTTTCTTTCCTGGGCGGGGGTATTTGACAGCTGTCGGTATTCAGCCCGACTGATGGGAAACTGCACGGCTGTCCCCGTCGCTTCACCAGACCCGTTTATCTGAGTGACGGTTAACCAGAAATAAGGGCAGCCGGGACAGCGATTGATCGTAATTTCGCGCTGGTTTTCTCGTTCCATAAGCTGCAGCGGTGTTCCTGGGAAGCAGCTGCAGTTTTCATCCAAACCGGGCATTTTGGTCGGGAGTTGGCCTGGATCACCGAGGTTCACTGACTCGCGAATATTTTCGATTAGATAGGTTTGCAACCCTTGTTCGGTCACGTCTTCCTGTTTGAGAGCAAAAGGCAGGAGTCTGTTAAACACCCAAAATACCGCTCCCGTCACCGCGGCCCACCAGACCAGCCAGACGGCCTGTCCCAAAATCGGCCAAAATTGACAGTCGCCAATCCCGCCCGTGTCGTTGATGCGGGTGATAATTGGGTTTGGGCCGTGTAACAGTCGATTCGATTTCCAGCCAACTTCGATTACCTCTTCATGCTGAACGGTAGAAAGCAGATCAAAAAACCGCCTCATGTCATAAAACGATGGCTCAAAACGGGAGTCCTCTCCTTGAAACGAAAAGAGAAAGGGCTCGGAAATTCCTTCAATGGTGATGTCATAAACGAAATAGGTCGATGTTTGCCCCAGGCGTTGTTCCTGCCGATCAAGCTGCGTGATGGCGGCCTGAACGGTCTGGGTTCGGCCAAAAAGGGTCAGGAGACAGTGCTGGGTTTGAATGGTTTGCAGCAGCCCTGGAATAACCGCAAACGACCAAAAAATAGCCAGCATAATGGCTAAAATCGCCCAAACCGGTTTTGTATTTGCTGTTGGCATTTCTGCATTTTAGCCCAACATGCGCTGCCTTTCACTTTTTAGGATACCGCGAAGAATATTCACCCTTGACAAAGTGTGCTTTTGACACTATAATGACCGAAAGTGTCTAATTTACACTAAATGGGAGATAAAATGATGCTAAAAGCGATTGCCACCTTTGGATTTGTCAGCGCCCTGGCCGCAGGGGTTTTTTGGGGACCGATTATTTTTGCTATCGCGGTAGTCCTGACGCTAACGACCGTTGGTTTTATTTTTCTGCGTCAATACGCCCAGGTTTCCGTATCAGAGATGGATGTCGCTGTGGTGATGACCGATGGCGGCCGCCGGTTTAGCCGTTTTTTACCGGCCGGCAATCATTTTATCAATCCGCTAAGCGAGTTTGTGGCCGATACCATTTCCACGGCAGGGCAGTCGGTTCGTGGAAAAACCGAGCGAATCCAGACCGCCGGCGGGCTGCCGGTGACCGTCAACTGGGTGATTAAATATTCGATTCATCCAGCGCGTATCAAGCAGTCAAAAGCGGCTAAGCTGGCCCGGACCGTTTCGACCAAAGCTGGGAAAATGGTCAACGATCACGTCCATCATATTTTGCACCACGTTCTGGAGCAGTACACCATTGAAGCGTTGTGCCAGCCAGGGATTCATGAAAAAATCGAGCGGGCCGTCCGCCAGCAGCTGTTGGCTCGCTTAACTGAATCCGGTTTTAAATTTTCACGGATCATGGTTGAAACGATTGATAAACCGGCCCAGGTGATTAGCGCGCTCGAGGCGGCCCACGAACGGCAAATTCAAGCCGAGTTAGAGGCCAAGACGCTGTCCCGCCTGCAGCAGGTGATCAGCCAATTTTCGGATGAAGATATGCGACGTCTGGTGGAGCTGGAGCGCATTCACGCCATGGGGCGCAACGGGGTGGCGATGATGGTTCCGGCCGCAAGCGATCTCTATTCACAACCATCCCAGCCCCGTCATCGAGTGATACTGGATCCTTTTTCAAATTAAGCGGGTCATTTGTTTACTCCTCTATTCGGGCCGAGAATTTTCTCGGCCCGTTTCTTTTCCCCACACGCTTTACCGGTCTTCCTCTAACGCCGATCTCCCTGTACAATCGTGGCTTATGAAATGGTTTATCGATATGCTGACCAACCGCTGCCCGGTTTGCCGGGAGGGAGCTATTTTTCACTCGCTGATCAAAATGAATGCGGATTGCCCCGTGTGCCAAACGCACTTTGAGCGTGAAGTTGGCTTCTTTTCGATGTCGATTTTTATTGGCTACATCGTAGCGACCGTGATCGCCCTCCCATTTTTTATCGTGGCCTTGCTGCTGCGGCTGGATATTTATTGGCTCATCGGCCTGCCGGGTGCCGTTATAATCCTGACCACCCCCATCATATTTCGCTACGGCCGCATTTTGTGGATTTATATCGATGAATGGTTAGACCCCAGATCTGTCAAATAAACGCATGAGAGGTTTTCATGAGTAATTTAACGTCAAATGTTGAGGCCGTTGAAGAAAATTTTAGCCAAATCGATCTGACACAGCAGACCATTGTCTCCGGCCACTTTGAAGAGTGTGTATTTGAAGATTGCCAATTTAACGAAACGCTTTTTCAATACTGTCGCTTTGTCGACTGTACTTTTCGCCGCTGTGATTTAAGCTTGGCGGGTTTTCCAGACAGCCGATTTTCCAAAACGACTTTTGCAGAGAGTAAATGCATTGGAATTAATTGGGCCCAATCAATGTGGGAGATGGGTGGCCTGGGCAAACCGATCGGTTTTGAAAATTGCACGCTGAATTACGGTGTCTTTATCGGCATGGATTGCGAAGGAATTGAATTTAAAGGGTGTCAGGCGGTTGAAGTTGATTTTCGCGAGGCCAATCTGGCCCGCACCAATTTTCAGGACACAGATTTGCTACGCGCCCTGTTTCAAAACAGTGATTTAACCGGGGCGGATTTTTCACGCGCTCGCAATTACACGATAGATCCTCGAGAAAATAAATTGGCGGGGGGAAAGTTTGCGCTGCCGGATGCTTTGGGGTTGTTGACCCCACTGCAAATCAAGCTGATCGATTAGGGGTTACAGCTGGCCGCCGAGCGCTTCTAATTCTGTCTCGGCCGCAGAGATCTCCGCTTCTAAAAATTTGATCTCATCCTCATCTTTAGACAGCTGGGCCAATTCCAGCTCTTCATGAAGACGCTCGAGATAGGCGGCCGCGCGGTGTATGGCGCTGCTGCCGCGGCGGACCCCTTTCTTTTTGGGAGCAGCCACCGGCCGTTCGATCTCTTCCACCCACGATAAATCCGCTTCCGGGAGCGGGGCGGCGTCCTTCTTTTTGATGTCAACCTTGGCCCCCTGCTGATCGGCTAATTTTCGCCCTCTCTTCCCATCCCTTTCACTTCCCTGGCTGGTGAGATAATCAGCATACGACCCATAAAAAATGGACAGCTCTTCATCGTGCAGCGACCAAATCTGGGTGGCCAGCCTGTCGATCAAATACCGGTCGTGTGAAACCAGCAGCATGGTTCCGTCAAAGCGCTCGAGCACCTCCTGCAAGACCTCCTGCGATGGAATGTCCAGGTGATTGGTGGGCTCGTCGAGCAGGAGAAAATTCGCTTCTTCCAGCGCCAGTTTTGCCAGGGCCAACCGGCCGCGCTCCCCACCGCTTAATGCTGAAACCTCTTTAAACACGTCTTCACCACGGAAAAGATAGGCGGCCAGGTGGTTGCGTGCCTGGCGCTCTCCCAGGGGAAAATCGCCTAAAATTTCGTCGATCACCCGCCTGCGGCCATCCAATTGATCGTGCGCCTGGGCAAAATAACCGATTTTGACGTTGTCACCCAAACTGACCGACCCTCGCAGGGGTGAAATTTCACCAAGCAGGGTCTTAATGAGGGTGGTTTTGCCGCTTCCGTTGGGTCCGATAATCGCCGCGCAGTCCCCTCGTTCGAGGCGAATTTTTTCACTTTTGAACAAAAAAGTGTCCGGATAACCGATGCGTAATCTCTGAGTTTTTAGCACCAGAATCCCGCTTCGTTCCTCGCTGGTAAGCTTGATGTTTAGCCGGGGCGGGCCGCTGGATGGGGGTTCAATCCCCTTGAGGCGATCGGCCGCTTCATTGACGGTTAAGGTGCGCACCCGGCCACCGATTTCTGACCACGCTTTTCCCTCTTTGCCCAACACACCGACCTCTTCGATTAAAACGATATCGCGGGTCAGCCGCTTGAGCTTTCCTTTGGCCATATCGGTTTTGCCACCGGCTATATGGCGGCGAATCCAATCAAGTTCACCGGTCAGGCGTTCCATCTCCGCTTCAAACAGCTTTATTTCGCGATCGTATTCGGCCTGGCGCTGGCGAACGTAGCTTGAATAATTCCCTTTATACTGCCGTAGTTCTTCGGCCGACATTTCCCAAATGGCGGTGGTAACCCGATCGAGAAAGTAGCGATCGTGGCTCACGAGAAGAAGAGTGCCGGGATAGTTTTTGAGGGTGCGCTCCAGCCATTCAACGGCCGAGCTGTCTAAATGGTTGGTTGGCTCATCCATGATGAGCAGGTCAGGGGCTTCGAGCAAAAGGCGGCCGAGCAGGATGCGGGTTTTTTGCCCTCCACTGAGATGCTGCAGGGGGGTGGCCCATATTTCCTTTTCAAACCCCAAACCTTCCAACACCTGCCTGATTTTGAGCTGATATTCGTAGCCGCCCCCGGCGTCGTAATGATTTTGCAAATCGCTGTAGCGATCAAAAAGGGCCGAATCGGCCGCCCCGGCGCTCATTTCACCCTCGATTTTGCTCATTTCCCGCTCGATTTCAACCAGGTTGGCAAACACCGACAGCATTTCTTCGTATATCGAGTTGTCTTGTCCGGCAAAGGTGAGCACCGCTTCCTGACGCAAATAGCCAATCGTTAAATCGGTCCGGTGAGCGACCGTACCCTCTTCCGGTTCGATTTTGCCGGCCAGAATCAGCAGAAGCGTGGTTTTGCCGATCCCGTTGGGGCCCACTAATCCGACCCGTTCTTTCGCATCAAGCCGAAAGTGGAAGTCGGTAAACAGATCGTCTGCACCGAAGGAGTGACCGAGGGTTTGGGCGGTAAGAATAGACATCGGAAAGAAGACTAGAGACCAGAGACTAGAGGCCAGAGACTAGGTTTTGTTGACATTCAATTCATTTTGATGATTTATCGTCAAAATTGCGATTTTTTTTATATCCGCCGATTAAAATCGACGGCTAAAGGATTGGTTTACAATCAGGCCAGGCACATTAGCCCCGCATTTTTGAGTTTTGATAAATAGATACCGATATCGCATCGTCATTCCCGCGAAAGCGGGAATCCATTGTATGGTCACCGGTGGATCCCCGCCTGCGCGGGGATGACGGGCCTGTTTTGGAAGACGGTTCATATCCGCATTGATTAGTAAATCTCCAATAATGCGGGGGTTAAGAAATATCCCAAATGTCAAGCGTGTCGTGATGGTTTGAGAAAAGATATTATCTTCTGTCTAATCTCGTTGCAAATTAATCTAACCCTTCTCTTCTCTCTTCTCTCTACTCTCTTCTCTATTCTTCACGTTCTTCTCTTTTCTTCACGTTGCAGATGAAATATTGTAATTTCCGGCCGGACGTTAAACCGGATCTGCAGCATAAAGCCCAATCCGCGATTGATGTAAAGGTCACGGCCGTTGGTGAGGGGGATGTGCCCGGCTGAATATTTCTGGTTTTCGACCAGTAAAATACGAGATGCGAGATACGAATTACGATTGACGAGCTCTGCAACACGAGCCACGCGAATTTCGCATTTCACATCTCGTATTTCGTAATTCGTATCTCGTAAATCGTCACGCACTTGGGTGCTTATTCTTAAAAAGATTTATTTTGATACAATCGGCCGTTATGAATCGAGTTTCTCAGCTGTTTCAATCATCTGTTTTGGTGATTGCATTTTTTGGATTGAGCAAAATTACCGGTCTGTTTCGGCAGCGGCAGATTGCCTTAACCTTTGGCACCTCTGGGGAAATGGACGCTTTTAATGCGGCCAATCAGCTGCCGGAGCTGTTTTTTGTGCTGATCGCGGGAGGTGCTCTGGCCGCTGCCTTTATTCCGGTATACACCAATTATGTAACCGGGGAGAGAATTAAAGAAGCTTTAAGGCTGACCCACAGCACAATGACGGTCGTAATCGCTGTTTTGAGCGTCATCGCCGGGGTGTCCGCCTTGTTTGCCCCGGTCATTGCCCCTCTTCTGACCCCAGATTTTCCGGTCGAGCGTCAACAGCTCGTAGCCGAAATTATGCGTATTATATTGTTCCAAACCTTCCTGTTTGGTATTTCTGGGGTGCTGACCGCCTATTTACAGGCCAACCAACATTTTGCCCTACCCGCTTTGGCCTCGGTGGCGCTTGATATCGGCTATATGGTTGGTATTTGGCTGTTTGTGCCCACCATGGGTATTTATGGTTTGGCGTGGGGAACCGTTGTCGGCGCGGTTTTACACATTTTGATACAGGCGCCGGCCCTGGTCCGCCATCGCTTTACCTACCGGCCGCTGCTTGATTTTAGCCAGAGCGGTTTTCAGGAAATTTTACGCCTCATGGGTCCGCGCATTATGACTCTGGGCACCATCCAATTTGCCGATTTGATTTTAGGACGTCTGCTGTCCGGATTGCCGGAAGGCAGCACCTCAGGATACTTTTATGGTTACAGCCTGATGCAGCTTCCGGAAACCCTTTTCGCCACGGCGATTGCCATCGTCATTTTTCCGACAATGGCCGAGCTGTACAATCAAAATCAAATTCAGGAGATGAAGAAGCTGGCCACCAACACGCTGGGCATTATTTGGACCCTGACGATTCCATCGGCCGTGGGTCTTATCGCCCTGGGGCAGCCCCTGATTCGGGTTCTGTTTGAGGGAGAGGCGTTTACCGCTCAATCAACCGCCCTGGTCTACGCTACCCTCATCTTCTTCAGCCTGCGTGTCGTGAGTGAGGGGACGCTGGAAATTGTGGCCCGCCTATTTTACGCTCAGCACGACATGATTACCCCCATGTTCTCTTACTTTATCTGGCTGGTCGTGCAGTGGGTGCTGGCCCGCTGGTTGGTGGGGCCACTGGGTGGAGGCGGTTTGGCTCTTTCCAGCACGCTGGCGTTTACGGTGTTGTCGATCATTTTATTTGTTTTGAATCAGCGAAGATTGGGGTCGCTGGGTGAATTTGGCTTATGGAAAACGGCCGGGCGCGCGGTGGTCGCAGCCGGCGGGATGGCCCTGGTGATGGTGGGGCTGGCCCAATTTGTCGACGGGGCGCTGCTTCAGCTGGCCGCCGGTTTGGTCGTTGGGGGCGTCACTTACCTTGGCCTGGTCATCTTGTTGGGCGGCCGGGAAATTCAGGCAATAATCAATTTGGTTCGAGCTCGGTTTGTATCGGATCAGAACGCGTTGTGAAATTCTACGGGCTGCATTAAGCTAATGGCAATTAGCAATTAGCAATTAGCAATTAGCAATTAGCAATTAGCAATTAGCAATTAGGAAGGAGGGCATCATGGATTTGGGGTTACAGGGGAAAAAAGCGCTGGTGACGGCCGCATCTTCCGGATTGGGGTTAGCCACGGCGATTGAGCTGGTCAAAGAAGGAGCGGACGTTTTTATTTGCGGCCGGTCTACCGAGCGTTTGGCTGCGGCTCTAGAGCTGCTTGAGGGGCAAGCGGCCGCTGGGGTGACGGTTTTGGGCCGCTCCACCGATGTGTCAGACCCGGCCGAGGTGGCCGCGTTGGTCAACGAAGCCGCAACCTCGCTTGACGGGCTCGATATTTTAGTCACCAATGCCGGTGGACCGCCAGGCGGAACGATCGCTTCAACCGATATAGCCAGCTGGGAGAAGGGGATCGATATTACATTGATGAGCGCCGTGCACCTGGTCAAACAAGCGCTTCCGTATTTAGAAAAAAGCGACGCGCCTTCGATATTGACGATCACCAGTATTTCGGTGAAGCAGCCTGTGGCCAACCTGATGTTGTCTAACGTCATTCGGCCGGCGGTGATTGGAT
>JASJCR010000134.1 GCA_030065875.1 Ardenticatenaceae bacterium
CGTGTTATGATTAGTCAAGGTACTTCTTTGTTTGAACTTGTTTTGGTGGTTCTTAACAAGTTTATCTCAAAACATTGAAGTACCTTCTTTATGTAAAATAAGTTTTGTCAGTCAATCAGGGTGTTTAAACATCCCGGAATCTTTAAGATTCCGGGATACTAGAATATCAACCCCGATACCCCAACAGCCGCAGGCCGTTGAGGGAGACCAAAACCGTCGATCCTTCATGGCCAACAACGCTCATCGGCAGGGGGAGGTTGACCCCCAGCACGGCGATAATTAGGGCGGCGATGACCGCGGTGGCAAAAACGAGATTTTGCACCAACACGCGGCGGGTTTGACGGCTCAAACCGATCATATATGGGAGCATCGCCAAATCATCACTCATCAGGACGACATCGGCCGTTTCCAGGGCCACATCGGTACCGGCCGCACCCATGGCAATCCCCACTGAAGCGGAGGCCAGAGCCGGAGCATCATTGACGCCGTCACCAACCATGGCGACCGGACCGTATTGTTCCTCCATCGTTTTGAGAAGATTGAGCTTATCTTCAGGCATGAGGTTAGCGTGGTATTCATCGAGCCCTACCTCATGGGCGATTGCCCGACCGACGCGCTCGTTATCCCCCGTGAGCATGACCACATGCTCGATGCCGGAGCGGCGCAACTTTTCGACGATCTCGCGCGCGTTGGGCCGCAGTTGATCGGCCAGGGCAATAACCCCCAGCAAGTCAACCTGATCTTGATCTACCAGGCGGCCGACGGCCACGGCGGTTTTGCCATTTGTCTGCAGCTGTTCCGCCTCGTGCCAGATCGGGGTCACATCACTGCCAAACCCCTGAATAAACGCCAGGCTGCCCACAAAGATCGTGACGCCGTCAACCTCGCCCTGAACCCCTTTGCCGGTTGAGGAGCGGAAATCAACCGCTTCTGAAAAAGCGACATTTTTTTTCTCGGCCGCCTTGACAATCGCTTCGGCCAGGGGGTGTTCAGAGCGGCTCTCGACGGCGGCGGCCAAAGCCAGCAGTTGATCTGCGGTCAGGCCATCGTGCACAGGGACAATGTCGGTCACGGCCGGACGCCCCATGGTCAACGTGCCGGTTTTGTCAAAAGCCACAACCTTAAGGGCGGCCGCCTGCTCGACGTGGATCCCTCCTTTAAATAATACGCCGCGCCGGGCGCCATTGCCGATCGCCGACAAGACGGTGGCTGGGGTGCTGATGACCAGCGCACAAGGAGAGGCCGCGACCATCAGGGTCATCGCCCGGTAAAAGGTTGGTTGAAACGCTTCTCCCAAAAAGAGAAGGGGAATGATAATGGCGGCAATCGTCATCAGAATGACCCCGGCCGCATAATATTGCTCGGCTTTTTCGATGAAGTGTTCGGTGTGGGCTTTTTCATCGCGCGCCTGTTCAACCAGTTTGATCAGCCGCGAAATAGTTGAGTTTTCGGCCGTTTTGGTGACGCGAACGTCGATGCCGCCGGTTTCGTTGAGCGTGCCGGCCAACACCGATTCGCCCACACGTTTGGTCACCGGCAGTGACTCACCGGTCAGAGAGGCCTGGTTGATGGCACTTTCACCGGAAACGATGATCCCATCGAGGGCGATCTGTTCGCCTGGGCGGATAATTAACACCTCATCAACCCCGATTTCTTCGACAAATACCGTTTCGCTGCCGCCATTGCGGCGGACGAGCGCCGTGTGCGGCCGCAGCTTAATTAAGGAGCGGATTGCGTTGCGGGTACGGTCAAGGGCATAGGTTTGGAGAACGTTGGAGAGGGAGAAGAGGAAGAGCAGGAGTGCGCCCTCAAACGGCTGCTCGACGAGGGCCGCTCCGACGGCTGCCAGAATCATCAGCAGGTCTACATCGATGCGCCAGTCGAGCAGTGATTTCCAGCCGGCCTGGACCCCATAGTAACCCCCGGCCACATAAGCCACGGCGTAAAATATCCAGGCGGTGGTGCCAACCGCTTCATCGAGTTCGGTCAGGAAGCCGGCAATTAGCGTCACCAGGGTGATGCCCACCAAGATTTGAGCCAATATTTCCTCGTTGATCGAAAAAAGCGATTGTGATTTGGCAGAAGATGAGGATTTTGTTTCCGGAATTGTCGTTGTTGCGGTACTCATAATTTTGATCTGTAAATTTCTGTTTGCTGGTTTAATTTTCTGTTGTGCGGTGGAATTTTTAACCGACTGACTATAATATTTTTCGCTGTTGAGTAATTAAAATTTAACCACGGTTAAATTATCCTATAATTGTAAACGAAATGACATCATTTTTCAATTAAATTAGACCCATTTCCTAGACCCTTATACAATTGTTTTATGCCCTTAGAAAAACAGCGTCAGGCGATTCGTCTATTGCTCGATGAGCAAAACCCGGGAGACGGCATGGCCGCATATTACGCCTTTCATCACGATCAAGCCCGCACAAATTTAATTATCGAACCGGCCGATGCCCAACCCGGCAAGGCCCGAGGATATGTGGCCATTTCCCAGACCGGGATGGATCTTTTCCGGCCGCTGTTGACGATGCGACTGCCGCTGCAGGATGTGGAGCTAAGCGCAAATTTGCTCAAACAAGCCCTGCCCACCGCCTCAGAAGCATATTTAACCTGCCCGGTTGCTTATCACCCCCTGGTTAAAGCGTTTTACGAGGTGTTAAAAGAAGAGCAGCTGGCGCTGTATGTGTTAAACAGCAGCCGCTTTAAACCGATCATTAATGTTTTGGTGACCCGAGAAGATTCATTTGGCCGGCCGCGTTTTGTGATCAAGCAAAATGATCAGGCGCAGCGGGTGACCCTGGCGGCGGCCGGCTTAAATTGGCAATCTCCCTATTTTGCTGAAATTGCCGTGCGTACGGCCGCCGGCTATCGCCGTCAGGGATACGGGATCAGCGTCGTTTCCGCTCTCACCCAGGAAATCCTCAAATCCGGCCGCCGGCCGCTTTATGCGGTTTCTCTCAACAATGTTGGATCGGTTGATCTGGCCCGCCAGCTTGGCTTTGAAGACACCGGTTATCGGCAGATGATGTTGGAAGTCAAAAGGCAGTAAGACATCAGACCACAGACGAGAGACAGGAGACCAGAGAGAAGTCCTAAGTAAGAAGTGCTGAGTCCTGAGTAGAAAGTCCTGAGAAATATTTGACATAAAGTCGAAAAAATATAAACTTTTAAAAGTAAGCCCCATCACCCATCACCCATCACCCATCACCCATCACCCATCACCCATCACCCATCACCTGTTTTCCCTCTTGACATTTGCTAAAACAAAGATACAATTTAGGTGTGCCTAAATTAGGGCTACCTAAATACAACCCATGGCTAGACTAAAAAACATTTCCAGCGAGGATTACCTCAAGGCGATCTACCTGCTGGGCCAATCGAAACCCTCCGGCCGGATTTTGACCAAAGAAATCGCGGATAAGCTGCGTATTCGGCCGGCCTCGGTTACCGGCATGCTCAACCGTCTGGCTGAAGCCGGATTTGTCGATTACCGCAAGCGGCAGGGAGTTTACCTGACCGACGCTGGCGAAAAAATCGCCCTGACGATGATCCGCCGCCATCGCTTAATCGAAACCTTCCTCTACGAAAAGTTAGGATATACCTGGGAGGAAGTACATGAAGAAGCGGAGCGGCTGGAGCACGCAGTCACGGCAGCATTTTGCGAGCGTCTGGAAGAGATTTTGGGGTTTCCGCAAACCGACCCCCACGGCGATCCGATTCCCACCGCCGCTCTGGAACGGCCGCCGGTGAACAACACTCCCCTAAGCGCCTGCCTAGTGGGGGACCGTGGCGTAATTGATCGCGTCGCTGATGGCGATCCCGATTTGCTGCAAAAAGCGGATTTTTACGGCCTGCGGCCGGGCACCAACTTTGAACTGGTCGCCGGCCCCCCGCTGACCCTCTATCTACCAAAAATAAATATCACCCAAACAATTGATCCCGCCATCGGGACCAAAATTTATGTAAAGTTGTTGTGAGGATTACAAAATGATTTCCGGAGCAAAGAAATTCGTTTTTTTATTAACTTTGTCAATATTTATTATTTTTGCAGGCTGTACGCCGTCCGCCTCGCCAGAAGCCGAGGGGAAATTAAGGGTGGTCACCACCATCGGTCAGATTACCGATTTGGTTTCCCGCGTGGGTGGCGAGCACGTCTTTGTTGAAGGATTGATGGGGCCGGGCACAGACCCTCATCTGTTTGTAGCCTCGGCCAGCGATGTGGACCGCCTCCAAAATGCCGACGTCATTTTTTACAATGGATTGTTTCTCGAAGCACAGCTGGAAGAGGTTTTAGAGCAGCTAGCGGAACGAAAACCGACGGTGGCGATTAGCGGTCGCATTAACCCGGCTGATTTGCTCGCTTCACCGGTTTATGACGATGAGTTTGACCCCCATATTTGGTTTGATGTTGAGCTGTGGCAGCAAACGGTTCCCATCGTGCGGGATACGCTGATTGAGCTCGATCCGGATAACGCCGGGGCTTACACCACCAATGCGGATGCGTATCTGGCCGAACTGGTGGAAACGCAGGCTTATGTGCTCGAAAAGGTGGCCGAGCTTCCGCCTGAGAAGCGGGTTTTGATCACCGCGCACGATGCCTTTAACTATTTTGGCAACGCCTATGGCTTTGATGTTTTAGGGCTGCAGGGAATTAGCACCGCCAGCGAAGCCAGCACGGCCGATGTAATCGAACTGGCTGATACGATTGTTGACCGACAGATACCAGCCATTTTTGTTGAATCATCGGTGCCGGTGCGCAACATCGAAGCGGTGCAGGCGGCCGTTCTCGATCGGGGATTTGAAGTCGTCATTGGCGGTGAGCTGTTTTCTGACGCCATGGGCGATCTTGATACCCCGGAAGGCGTGTATACCGGTATGGTTCGCCATAATGTAGATACGATTGTCGATGCCCTGAATGAAAATGGGGAATGAGATACGAAATACGAAATACGAAATACGATTTACGATTTACGATTTACGATTTACGATTTACGATTTACGATTTACGATTTACGATTTACGAATGATGATTGAAGGTTCACGAATTTAATCAATAAACCAATATACCAATAACCAATAAACCAACAATCAATACACCAAAAACTAATTAACTCGACCATCATGACGACCAAAAAAACCGCACTTGAAGTTACTGACCTGACCGTTGCTTATGAAGACAAGCCGGTGTTGTGGGATGTCGACCTCCTCGTCCCGGAAGGGATATTAATGGCCATCGTGGGGCCGAACGGGGCCGGGAAAACCACGCTGATCAAAACAATTATGGGATTGATAAAACCGGCTGCGGGCAACATCCTCGTTTACGGGAAGGGATTTCAGGAAAACCGGCATCTCGTTGGATATGTACCCCAGCGCGGCAGCGTTGATTGGGATTTTCCCACCAGCGTTCTAGACGTCGTATTGATGGGGCGCTACGGCCGTTTGGGCTGGTTTAAACGGCCAAGCCGCGTTGATGTCGATTTGGCCATGGATGCCCTCATTAAAGTGGGGATGGCCAAGTACGCAAATCGGCAAATTAGCCAGCTGTCGGGTGGCCAACAGCAGCGAACCTTCCTGGCTAGAGCGCTGGTCCAGGATGCTCAGCTGTATTTTATGGACGAGCCGTTTCAAGGGGTAGATGCCACCACGGAGCGGGCCATCATCAATTTGCTGCAGGATCTGCGGGCCAAGGGCAAAACGGTAATTGTGGTCCATCACGATTTGCAAACCGTGCCGGAATATTTTGATTGGGTCACGCTGCTCAACGTCAGGCGCATCGCCAGTGGTGCGGTTCATGAGGCTTTTACAGAGGAAAATTTGCGAGCTGCCTATGGTGGCCGGGTTGCGTTTGTGAATAACGGACGTCGCGTATTGAGGTAAACGGGTTGCCGGCCTTAACCTTGGGATACGGCCGTTTTCCCTTTGCACTCTTTGGAGATATGAAATGATTACAGAATCAACTTTTCGCATCGCCGCTGCCGTATTGTTTATTTGCCTGCTTATTGTGCTGTTTCGCTATCGGGGGCCATCCGAGCGGCAGGGTGAGAAAATTTCTTGGCGAGAAGAAGGGTGGTTTGTGATGGTGACCCTGCGCACGGCCGGTTTCTCGATGTGGCTGTCGATCCTCGTCTACGTGATCAATCCGCGCTGGATGGCCTGGTCTCAGGTTTCCCTGCCGGCCGGTTTGCGCTGGGTTGGCGCCGGTTTGGTGGTGTTGGCCATGCCGCTGGCCGTATGGGTGCTCAAATCAATCGGCAAAAATATTACCCAAACGGTTGGTATTCGCAAAAAACACCAGCTGGTTACCCACGGCCCCTATCGCTGGATCCGCCATCCGCTGTATACGGTGGGAACCTTGATTTTTATCGGCTTTAGTTTACTCACGGCCAGCTGGTTTACGGCGGTCGCGGCGCTGATCGGTTTTGTCATGCTCCTGGTGCGTTTACCCCAGGAAGAAGCCAATCTCATTGGCCGGTTTGGTGATGAGTATCGAGAGTATATGCAAATGACCGGCCGGCTTTTTCCTAGATTTTATTAACTTCTGGCCGTGGCTGTATTCATAAAACACTTTCTTTTTAAAGGAATTCATGTGAAAAAATCGTTTCGCTTTTTCATCGTCATTATGGGAGCCATGATTGGCTGGCTGTGGTTTTGGCACAAGCGGTACGGAGACCATCACTTTCATCACGTGTCGATCCGGCCGTTTGAAATTAATGGCCGGATGGGCAAACGGCTGGTGGTTCAATCGATACTGTCCTGTGAACCGGCCGCAGCCTGGGCCAAGGTGACCACACCTACCCTGCTGGCTCACGTTTCCCGGCCGCTGCTGGGCTTTGAAATGCGTGATGGGTCTCCCCTGCCGGAAACGTGGCAGCCCGGCGTTTCTTATCCGCTGGCCTTGACGGGGTTAAATTTTCTGCCGCTCGGCAACCATGAAATCACCGTGGTTGATATCGATTCCGAAAAAATGCGTCTGCAATCAGATGAAAAAGGGACGCTGGTTAATGTCTGGCGTCATTTAATCCAGCTTGCCCCATATGAGAATGGGCAAACTCTATATATCGATCAGGTAGACCTTGAGGCGGGTGATTTAACGCCGTTTGTTTCCCTCTTCGCCTCTCTTTTTTATCGGCATCGCCAGCGGCAGTGGCAAGACCTGGCCGTCAATTTAGGGTCGTAAACATGGATTTTTTGCAGCTTCTCTTTACCGATTACACGGTGCGAACGGTGGCCCTGGGCGCGGCCGTTTTGGGGATGGCCAGCGGATCGCTGGGCACGTTTGCCATGCTGCGCCGTCAAAGCTTGCTGGGAGACGCCATGTCGCATGCGGCTTTGCCCGGCGTCATTCTGGCGTTTATGCTCACCGGCAGCAAATCACCGCTGGTTTTAGTGATTGGCGCGGCGATTGCCGGGGTGATCGGCACACTTTTTATGCTCGCGATTACCCGCTATACCAAAATTAAGGAAGACAGCGCGCTGGGCATTGTCCTGTCGGTCTTTTTTGGGTTTGGGTTGGTTTTGCTGACTTTTCTGCAGAGAAATCCGGATGCCCGACAAGCGGGTCTGAACACCTTTTTATTTGGACAGGCGGCCACCATGCTCGTGCGCGATATCGTCACGATGGTGGTTTTGGGCGGTATCGCCCTGGTCATTCTTATTCTTTACTGGAAAGAATTTAAGCTGCTAAGTTTTGATCGGGATTTTGGGGCCAGCCTTGGATACCCCATGACCTATCTCGACATTTTGTTAACGTCGCTGCTGGTCATTGCCATCGTGATCGGTTTACAGGCGGTTGGGGTGGTATTGATGAGCGCCATGATCGTGGCTCCCGCGGCGGCCGCCCGGCAGTGGACCAATCGTCTGGGCTTGATGACCGGCATGTCGGCCGTGTTTGGGGCGATTGCCGGGGTATCCGGATCTTTGATCAGCAGCCTGCAGTCCGGATTTTCAACCGGGCCGGTGGTGGTGCTGGTCATCAGCGGTATTGTAATATTTTCACTTCTGTTTGCCGGAAATCGAGGGATCATTTGGTCGTGGATCCGGCAGCAGCGCCGCCGCCGAATTTTGCGCTTGGAAACGGTGTTGAGCAACATGTTCAAATTAGCTGAACAACACGAAGATTTAACCCATCCCCACAGCCGTTTGGTGCTGCGGGCGATGGATCACGGCCGCGGAGGAGTAGAGGCCAGTCTGAAAGCGTTGGAAGAACAGGGGTGGGTCAAGCGGATTGAAGGGGATCAGTGGTCGTTGACCCCGGCCGGGATCGAGGAAGCGCGTCAATTTGCGCGTCAATCTTAGTGGTCCGTTTCCTAAATAACTAAATAGCCACAGATTAACACCGATTTCTCTCTGTAATCTGTGAAAATCCATTTTAATCTGTGGCTAAATTTGTTTAAGAACTTGAGAAATGAACCACTAAGCGTGAATAAATTATGTCTGTAGCATTCGAAATACAGTTAATCGCCGTTATAACCGCCGTGGCCTGCGCTATTCCAGGTACTTTTCTCGTCTTGCGCCGCATGTCGATGATGAGCGATGCCATTAGCCACACGGTCTTGCTGGGCATTGTGCTGGGCTTTTTTGTCATTGGGGATTTGGAAAGTCCGTTTTTGATTTTTTCGGCCGCCCTAATGGGATTGCTGACCGTTTTTCTGACTGAAGCGATTTATGGCACGCGGCTGGTTAAGGAAGATGCGGCGATTGGCATCGTGTTTCCCGCCCTTTTCAGCATCGCCGTGATCCTTATTTCTCGCTTTGCCGGAAATGTGCATCTCGATACCGATGCGGTGCTGCTGGGTGAACTGGCTCTGGCCCCTTTGGATCGGCTCAATTTTTTAGGGCTTGATTTGCCGCGCGGCCTGGTGATTATGGGGACCATCTTGCTGGTGAATGTGGTTTTGACCGGCGTATTTTATAAAGAGCTCAAGCTGGCTACCTTTGATCGGGCGTTGGCGGCCGCCCTTGGATTTGCGCCGGCCGCCCTCCATTATGGATTGATGGCCGTTGTATCGATCACCGCCGTCGGTGCGTTTGATGCGGTCGGTTCAATCCTCGTGGTTGCCTTAATGATCGCGCCCCCAGCGGCCGCTTTGCTCCTGACCAACCGGCTCGATCGGATGCTGGTCCTGGCCGGGTTAATTGCCGCGATCAGTGCCGTATTGGGCTATTGGTTTGCCCGAGTGCTCGATGCCAACATCGCCGGATCGATGGCTACCATGACCGGCATTGTTTTTATCACCATTATGCTCCTAGCACCTGAAAAGGGGATCCTTTCTCTGATTCGCCGCAAACAGAAGCAGCGCTGGGATTTTGCCCAGGCGATGTTGACTATTCACCTGCTCAACCATGAAGGGACCGAGGCGGCTGAAAACGAAAATCGGGTCGATCACCTGTGGGAGCATCTTCGCTGGCAGCCTAACTTTGCGGAAGAGGTCGTGCGCTACGCGGAACGCAAGGGGGTGGTGCGCCGCCGCCAGGGCCGCCTCTTTTTAACCGATAACGGCCGTGATTTGGCCAAGCAGGCGATGACGCATTAAAAATTGTCAATTGTCAATTGCCATTAATCAATTGACAATTGAAATGGCTAACTGCTACTTGCCAATAGCTAATAGCTAAGCAAAGGTCAATCGAACGAATCGTCAATCGAACCAATCGTCAATCGTTTTCCTATCTCCCTCTATCCTATTTTCTGTTATACTCAACAGTGTATTTTTAACGCTTAATGAATGAGCGGAGTATTGTTGCGTGTCTCATATGTTTTCCCTCTAGAATTAAGTTGTTAAACTCTTGATATGTAGAGGCAATGCGTGAATTCATCAAATGTGACACGAATTTTAATTTATGGCTTGATCGGAGTAGCTGCGGCCGCCATTTTGTGGAGCGTGCTCAGCGGCGGTGGCGCATCCACCTCCCTGCCGATCAGTGCTTTGGCGGAACAAGTAAAATCCGGCGTGGTGAGCGAACTGGAAGTGAGTTCGGACGGCCGGGAAGTTATCGTTACGTATAAAGATAATTCTCGACAGCAGGCTCGTTCCCAGCTTTCGGGGGTTTCTTCTTTGGAAGAGGTGCTGGGGGTTTATGGGGTTTCTGGCGAAACCTACGTCAACACCGGTGTTGACGTTATTTACGATCAACCCAGTCCGTGGACCGGTATCATCGGAATATTGTCATTCTTGCTGCCGATTTTGCTGATCGTCGGTTTGTTTTACTTTTTTATGAGGCAAACGCAGGGAGCAAATAATCAGGCGATGGCGTTTGGCAAAAGCCGGGCCAGGATGTTAACCAGTGATAAACCTACGGTTACCTTTGATGATGTGGCGGGAGCCACTGAGGCCAAGGAAGATTTAGAGGAAGTTGTTTCCTTTTTGCGCGAACCGGAAAAGTTTGTCAATTTTGGGGCCCGAATTCCCAAAGGGGTATTAATGGTGGGGCCACCAGGAACAGGAAAGACATTGATGGCCAAAGCGGTCGCTGGAGAAGCGGGTGTCCCTTTCTTCTCGATTGCCGGGTCTGAATTTGTAGAGATGTTTGTCGGGGTGGGGGCCAGCCGGGTGCGCGACCTCTTTGAACAGGCGAAACGGCACAGCCCCTGCATTATATTTATCGATGAAATTGATGCGGTTGGCCGGCAGCGCGGAGCCGGTTTGGGTGGCTCCCACGACGAGCGGGAACAAACCCTCAACCAAATTTTGGTTGAAATGGACGGGTTTGATACAGACACCCACATCATTATGATGGCCGCCACCAACCGGCCGGACATTCTAGATCCGGCCCTTCTTCGGCCGGGGCGGTTTGACCGTCGGGTCATTATGGATCGGCCGGACGTTCGCGGCCGGGAAGAGATTTTCCGGGTGCATATGCGCGGAAAGCCGATCGCCCGCGATGTCAATATTACTATTTTGGCCAAAGCCACCCCAGGTTTTACCGGTGCCGATATCGAAAATACGGTGAACGAAGCGGCGCTGTTTGCCGCTCGTCGGGACCGTCGCAATATCAGCATGGATGAACTTCAGGAGGCGATCGAGCGAGTGCAGCTCGGCCCGGAACGGCGCAGCCGGGTGATGACCCCTGATGAAAAAGAAATTGTGGCTTATCATGAAGCGGGCCACGCGATTGTGGCGTACCTGCTGCCAAACGGCCCTGAAGTACGCAAGGTAACGGTGATTCCGCGCGGGATGGCCGGTGGTGTGACCTGGTATCTCGAAGATGAAGGCACGCTTGGGGCGACGACGATTTCAAAATTTAAGGCGAAAATTGCGGCAGCATTAGGCGGCCGCGTGGCTGAGGAGATCGTTTTTAACGACGTCACGGCCGGGGCAAGCAGTGATTTACAATATATCACCCGTCTGGCCCGCAATATGGTGACGCAGCTGGGTATGAGCGAAAATATGGGGCTGCGCGTCTATGGCGAGCGGCAGGAAATGGTCTTTCTCGGCCGAGAAATTAGCGAACAGCGAGATTACTCCGATGCAATCGCTCAGAAAATTGATGAGGAAGTGTCGAAAATCATCAATTCACAACATGACCGGGTCCATAAATTGTTGACCAAACATCGAGATAAACTCGATTTGATCGCTCAAACTCTCCTCGAAGTTGAGAGCCTGGAAGGGAAAGCATTCCAGGAGTTGATGGAAAAAGGGGTAGTTGAAGAGATAGCGAAAGCGGAGAACGAGTAGACGATTTTTCCCATGAGGCTGCGCACGCCTGGCCTCGGCCGGGCATTTTTGTTGCCTCAGAACCGTTTATCATGATCAATTGGTATGATTTTTTAGCGCTGCTCAATGATGTGCTGCAATCAGCAATTGTGGTTTTTGGCGCTTCCATTGTTTTATATAATTTACCCTACAGCCTGACCGATCGGGTGACCCGGGCGTTTACGGCGCTGGTGGGGTTTGTCATTTTTGTCTATTTGATAGAAATTTTGGTCACCCATACAAACGCGGCAGATTTTGTAGAAACCTGGCTGCGAGTGGAGTGGTTTGGTATAGCCATGGTCCCGGCCGCGATGTTTCACCTCTCCGACGCAATTTTGGGAACCACCGGGCAATCATCTCCACGCCGACGGTGGCTGGTGCGCGTTTTTTACCTCGTAAGTGCTGTCTTTATCGGCCTGGCATTGTTCACCGACTGGCTGGTATTTGGCCTGGTTAACCTTCCCCGTGCGCCACATCTTGTGCCTGGCCCCGCTTTTTTTGTTTTTACAGCCTATTCGCTGCTGTTGACTGGCGTCAGCGCCTGGCTGGTATGGCGAGCTCGCTCTCGAGCGATCATTCAGGCGGCACGCGTTCGTTTGACGATTACTTTGGGGTGCCTCATGGTCGCTCCTCTGGCCGTCTACCCGTATTTGTTATTGACGACAAACTCTTCGATTAATCTGGCCCTGGCCTTTTGGCTACTGCTGGTGCTGGGAAATTTGCTTGTCGGGTTCTTGTTTGGCATTTTGACCCTGCAAATCGTCTATTTTGCGACCAGCAGCTCTCCAGAGCGCGTGGTACGCGTGCGTCTTTATAAATATTTGGCTCGCGTGCCTCTAGCGGCTACGCTGGTTCTGGTTGCCTACATTTTGGTGCAGCGCAACGCCCCTCTGCTGGGGCTGTCGGAGCAAACGGCCGCGGCCTTCACCATTGTGGCCGCCGTGATTTTGGTCGAGTGGGTGATCCATACCTTTAAACGGCCGCTAGAAAGAATATTTCAGCTCGATCACGATCCGGATGTAAGGCGCATCCAGCAGTTAAGCGAACGGATATTGACCACGCGGGAGCTGCACGATTTTTTAGAAGGGTTGTTAACCACATCGTGTAACAGTCTGGGGTCTCCCGCCGCTTTTGTCGTAGCCTTTACCCCTGCCGGCCCCCGTCTGGAAAAAGCGGTTGGCCAGCTAATTGATGAAGAAGCATTTTCGCATGACCCGCTTTTAGTTGACCTTTTCCGCAATGGAGCCGCTGCAAAAAATGAAACGCCTGCGGACGGCGAATCTGAGCAAAACGTACCGCAGATGGTTGATGATAGGGACATGATTCAGTGGCAGGATTTTTGGCTGCGGCCGCTGTACGATCACAAACAGCACGAGCTTTTGGGGATTTTGGGCTTGCGCCAGCCGGTCAAAGGGGTTCCCTTTACCGCCAGTGAACAGCAATTTTTTGACCATCTCGTTAATCAGGTAGCTATCGCTTTAGAGGATCGTTTTCTCCAGCAGCAGGTGTTTGCGGCGGTCGAAGGGCTGATGCCCCAAATCACCGCCTTTCAGCAGCGACGAGTGGCCGCAGCGGCCGGTGAAGCTTCGCTGCCCGCCTATGAAGATGCCCCGCAAATTTCAGATGACCCGGGCTTTAGCGGATTTGTAAAAGATGCCTTGAGCCATTATTGGGGAGGCCCAAAACTCTCCGAAAGCCCGCTTCTGAGCCTCCATGTGGTTCAGGAAGCGCTGGAATCAAATGATGGGAATGCCACCAAAGCGCTGCGCGATATCCTGGAGCGAGCAATTGAGCAGCAGCGGCCGGGTGGAGACCGCAGCTGGACCAGCCCGGAATGGATTTTGTACAACATCCTCGAACTCAAGTTTGTCGAAGGGCGAAAAGTGCGCGATGTGGCTCGACGGCTGGCGATGTCGGAATCCGATCTCTATCGCAAACAGCGGGTGGCCATTGAAAATGTGGCCAAAACAATTTTGGATATGGAAAAAGAAAACGGGGATTTATCCGGTGGAGATTGATAATTCATGAGGGTTAATTAATAATTAGCCCATGTCTTTTTCCCATCAAAACGATCAATGGTATTGTGAGCACGTTCCTTTAAAGGCGATTGCGGCCGAAGCAGGCACCCCGGTTTATATATACAGCCGGCAAATGATACGCAAGCGAGCCAACGCTTATCTGGACCAATTGACCGATCCAAGCGATTTAATCTGTTACGCGACCAAAGCCAACAGCAGCCCGGCGATTTTGCAGGAGCTGTCCGCCATGGGTCTTGGGGCAGATGTCACCAGCGGTGGGGAACTCTATCTGTCGCTTAAAGCCGGATATGACCCTCAAAAAATTATTTATTCCGGGGTGGGCAAGCGGGATGACGAAATTGCCATGGCCCTGGAAGCCGGCATACGAGCGCTGCATATTGAATCGACGGCCGAACTGCAGGCTGTGGAGACCCTGGCCGCAAAAATCCCTAATGGGGTATCAATTGGCGTACGAGTGAACCCGAACGTGGCGGCCGAAACCCATCCTTATATCAGCACCGGCATGCACGAACATAAATTTGGAGTAACCATCCAGGAAGGGTGGCAGCTGATCCTCGCTGCGGCCCGCTCCCCCCACTTGGTTCCGATGGGTTTAGCCGCCCATATCGGTTCACAAATTGAGCAGGTTCCTCCTTTTGGAGAGGCGGCCAGACTGCTTACGGATATGGGAACCAAGCTGCGCGCAGGCCGCATCATGATTGATTACATCGACGTGGGGGGCGGATTGGGTATCAATAAGCGCTCCTGGTCAGATCCAAACGACGTCGTCCATATTCAGGCGTGGATGGATGAGGTTTACCCGACTGTCAAAGAAAAGTCATTTCGGTTTACGGCCGAACCCGGCCGCTCAATTGTCGGTCCGACCGGCTGTTTGGTAACCAAAGTGGTCTTTAACAAACCGCGGGAAAATAAGCGCTTTCTAATCGTTGACGCTGGGATGAATGATTTGATCCGGCCGACACTGTACAAGGCGGAGCACCCTATCGTTTCGGTCATGGGTGCCAGGAATTTGGAGATAGGGGAAGAAGGTGAAATCGTTGACGTGGTGGGGCCAATTTGTGAAAGTGGGGATTATCTGGCCAAAGATCGGCTGCTGCCACCGCTAGAGCGTGGCGATTTGCTGGCCGTCATGAATGCCGGTGCCTACGGATTTGCCATGAGCAGCAACTACAACGGCCGGCTGCGGGCGGCGGAAGTGATGGTCGATGGGGATTCGTGGCGGGTGATCCGGCCGCGGGAGACATATGAAGATTTGTGGCCCAGCATATGAGGAGAAAAGTAATGACATTGAGAAAGATCGACCGGCCGGAAGCCGGGGAGTTTGCCCCTTATACGACGATGTACTTTGAACTGGTGCCGGATGATAATCGGGTGCTCGATCACTTGAGCAATAACGTAGATCGTACGGCCGAATTGGCTCGCTCTTTTTCGGAAGAAAAGCTGGTGACGCCCTGTGGCCCCGACGAATGGACGATCAAAGAAATTTTGGTGCACATCATTGATGACGAGCGCATCTATGCGTATCGGGCGCTGCGCTTTGCCCGTGGCGATCAAACGGCTCTTCCGGGTTTCGAACAGGACGATTACGTGCCTTATTCCAGAGCTAACGATCGGGATTTGGAAGAGATTTTGCGAGAATTAAAGGCGGTACGGGAATCTACGGTCGCTTTGTTTAACAGCTTTAGCGATGAGGATTTGCGGCGGCAGGGTGTCGGCAGCGGCAATCCGCTCAGCGTGCGCGCGGCCGCTTATCACATTGCCGGGCACGAACTTCATCATTTAGAAAGCATACGACAAAATTATGGTTGAACTTAAGCCGAACGATTATGAACGGGTGCGGCCGCTGCTTGGCCCCACGCTTTCCCATCATCTATTCTGCATGGGGGTGGTGATGGGTAAATATCCGGGCAAGGTGATGGTTGATGATCCGGATCGTCCACGCTCGGCGCTTATCGTCAAAGATAGCTGGTGTTACCTGGCCGGGGATCCAGAGAACGAATCCTTTAATCAGCAGGTGGCCACCGCTCTGGCGAACAGGCAAATTATGGGGGAGAAGAGTTTTGCCATGATGTTTTCCCTTTCATCTGCCGGATGGGTGCCGTTTGTAAACAGAATATTTGCCGATCGAGCGTCGATCCCCACGGCGCGGCATCTGTATGTGGCTGATTCTGAACATTTTACAGATCGACCCTTGACCAATGATGCGTTTTCCCTGCGCTTTATTGATGACGCTCTGCCGTCAATGGTTGATGGTGATTTGCCGGAAGACGTGCGGAAAATTTTGCAGCTGCGGTCAGAGGCGGCCGAGCCTGACCAGGCCGCCTTTGGTTTTGCTGCTCTGAATGAACGCCAATGTGCGGCATGGGCCATGGTGGATTGCATCGTCGAACCTCGAGGAGATATCGGTTTGGTGACCGATTCACCCTTTCGGCGCCGGGGATTGGCCGCAGCTACCTCGGCCGCGACCATCGCCTACGGTCTGGAGCATGGTTTAGAGGAAATTCACTGGGATGTGGCGGCCCACAACGTAGGATCGATCCGCACGGCAGAAAAGCTTGGTTTACATAAAGTTCAAACGTATGATCAACACGTGCTCATCTTTGACAAAAGAATCCACCTGATCAACTTGGCCTGGAACCATATCAACGCCAATCGGTTTGATTCCAGTTTAGCGGTTAGCCGCCAGCTGCGGGCGCTTGATGGGAAGGACAGTTATGCCTACTTTCTGCTGGGGGCCTCGTGGGCCGGTTTGATGGCGATGGAGAATGGTCTTCAGGCGTTGAAAACGGCCGCTGAGCTGGGCTGGGATGATTTGGCGGAGGTTGATAACTGCCCGCCGTTAAAAAATTTGGTCGGCGTAGACGGCTGGGGTGAAATTGTGGAGCGCTTTCGGGCCAACCAGGCCAAAGGAAATTGAGTAGTTTACAAAAAGAATTGCTAAAAAAAGCCACGGATTAACATGGATTTTCACAGATTTCTCTCTGGCTCCTGCGGAGCTCTGCGAAAATTTGCGAACCTTTGGTTCTGCGCTACGCGCTCTGCGGACAGGTAAAACTTTTCGAGAAAAAAACCCTAAATTTACATGGATTACTCTGGATTGCTACGAAGAACACTAAGAAATCTCTGCGCTCTCCGGTTCTCTGCGGTGAGTTAAAAATTGTCTGGAGGCTATTGAATATAACCATATATAGAATCTACTTTGTAACTATACAGGTGCTCTGGCCGGTCTCTGACCGTGCCGGCTGGTGGCTCGGTGAGGACACCGGCCACAGCCTTTGAAGTAGGTTGGCGATCTGAATAGTTACTCTACTTTTATGAATACACGCTCAACATTTGTACCCTCAAACGCCGGCGAGATCACCGCTGAGTGGTTGAAGGCCGTGCTCGCCAAACGATTTCCAAATGATCGCTTTGCAAATTTTACCGTGGAGCGCATCGGTGAAGGGTACGGGCTGGCATCAGAAATCTATCGGGTCGCGAAGAAGGACGACAACGGCAGCTTTCGTACTGCGGTGGTCAAGCTGTGGTCTCTGGACGGTTCAGCAGGAGTCGGCGAAGTCAATTTTTATCGACACATCGGTCAGCAGGCCGGTGTGCGCGTGCCGCACTGCTACTTCGCGAAAGTTGATCGGGTAACCCGCCGGGCGGTGTTGATTCTCGAGGATTTTGACGATGCGGTGCAGGGAGATTGTTTGCGGCCGCTGGATGCAGCCATGGGCGCGGCCGTGGCCCGTGAGCTGGCCTTAATGCATGTCACCTGGCGGGGGGCTTCAAAATTATCCAGCCTGGCGTGGCTAATTGACCGCACTCATTGGCCGAGAGAAAAGGAGTGGCTTGAATCCCGGCGGGCGCTGTTTCTCGATCGGTATGGTGATCGTTTGGATCGTTTAACGCGCCAAATTTTAGATCAGGCGGAAACGGCTCTGCTGGCCGCCAATCAGCGGCTGTCCGGCGCAGATAAAACCCTGCTCCACGGTGATTTTCATCTGGACAATCTCGTTTTTGCCGGTGGACGAGAGCCGGTTTTGCTTGACTGGAGCCGCTGTCTGGTGGGGCCGGCCGCCTATAATTTAGCGGATTTGCTGTTTGTGATGTGCCAGGAGGCGTGTTTTGATGAGGTTTTGGCGGCCTACGTCGATTCCTTTACCGGCCGGGGGCAGTCGCTGGACCAGGCCGCTCTAATTGAACAGCTTGGTGGGGCATTGGTATGGGTTTTTATTCGCGGCACCTGCGGCGTTGCCCGCTGGGAGCCCTCATCCGAACGTGAAAAGCAGCTGGTAAATTTTGGCATCCAGCGGCTGGTCGAGGCGGTGCATTTTTGGACCAATCGCCATCCGGAATTCATTTCCGTCCTACAATTTCCCCCTCCCGGTCCAGAGGCGGACAGTTTGCTTGATAAATGAGAGCTTTTCACTCCGACAAATTCCCCCTCCCGATTCGGGAGGGGGTTAGGGGGTGGGTGTTTTAATAGTTAATTGACCCCTCCCCCAGCCCCTCCCCGACGCGGGGAGGGGAGCTTGTCGGACTGTATGA
>JASJCR010000135.1 GCA_030065875.1 Ardenticatenaceae bacterium
CTCACCAACGTCATGGATGACAATCCGCACTGTAATTTTGTGGCCGGGTCGGTGGTGCGGCAGGGACCGTTGACGATTGCCGTGTCGACCAGCGGCGCTGCCCCAGCCTTTTCAGTGCGGCTGCGCCAGCGGCTCGAAAAAGAGTTTGGGGCGGAGTACAAGACCTACCTGGAATGGCTCCAGGCGCTCCGGCCGGGGATGAAGCAAACTCACTCGTCTTTTTCAGAAAGGAAAAAGCGGTGGTACGACATTGTTGATTCAGACATCCTCGATTTGATTCGCAGCGATCGGCTTGCAGAAGCAAGGGATCGTTTGCGGGATTTGAGTGGCGTTGAAGAGATTCACGAATGACGATTTTCGATTTACGAGGGGATCATCGCCATCAAGGTAGCACATTTGATCAATGATAATTGGTAATTATTAATTGGAATTATATGTTTGGAAAAGTATTTCTCATTGGCGCCGGACCTGGTGATCCGGAACTGCTTACCGTAAAGGGGGCGCGGCTGCTGCAAGCGGCCGATGTCATCGTTTATGATCGCCTGGCGAATGCCGATTTACTCGATTACTGCCGGCCGGATGCGGAATTTATCTATGCCGGAAAAGCACCACAAAAACATCGCCTTAGCCAGGATGAAATCAACAAAATTTTGGTTGAAAAAGGGCAGGCTGGATTTCAGGTGGTGCGTTTAAAAGGGGGAGATCCCTTTGTTTTTGGCCGAGGTGGGGAGGAGGCACAGGTGCTTCACGCCGCCGGAGTTCCTTTTGAAGTGGTACCCGGAATCTCCAGCGCCATTGCCGTGCCCGCCTACGCCGGAATTCCGGTCACACAGCGTCATGTGGCCCCGATGGTGACCATCGTAACCGGCCATCAGGCTCACGATCGAGACCCGGTCAACGTGCCCTGGGAAGAGCTGCCGGTTCAGGGGACGCTGGTTATTTTGATGGGGGTGCGTCATCTAGAGAATATCTTGGATCGTTTGCAGGCCGGCGGATGGCCTGCAAACACCCCGGCCGCCATGATTGAAAACGGGTCGCTGCCCGGTCAAAAGCAGGTAGTCGCTCCGCTGGGGCAGCTGGCCACGGCCGCCCGAGAACGCGATATCCGCCCGCCAGCGGTCATTGTGGTTGGCGAAGTGGTGCGTTTGCAGCAGGAGATCGCGTGGTTTGATCCGTTGAGTTTAGCCAACCACCTCTCATTCTGAGCGGAGCACAGTGGAGAGATGACGGGATTCTTGTATGTTAAGTGACTTGCAAGAACTATCCAAAAATAATTTGTCCATAGAGCGCGAAGCGCAGAACCATAGGTTCGCATATTAGAGAGAGAAATCTGTGAAAATCCGTGTTAATCCGTGGCTGATTTATATTGCAAAACTTTTTGCTGATTACTTAAAGGAAAAGGTGGTCCGAAGGCGATTTAACCCATCCACACTTCTAGGGGCTTGGTGTAGGGGCTTGGCTAGCCAAGCCCTTACGGACGCTGAGGCTCATGACAGGTTGTCCGAGGATGATGGAAGACGCAGTTTTTTCCAGTTGAATTGCCGAGTAAAAGGCTGAGATTAGCAGAGACATTAGAGGTCAGCTAGAAATGGCTGACCTTTTTGCTTGTGATACTTGTCACAATTATATAGTTTTGTATAATTTTGCATCGTTTTGTACAGATAAATTACTTTTTATTATGGTTAATTCTCAAATCCACCATTTTTACTGTGCTACGTTTAGCTTTAAGACCACCCCACTGCCGGTGCGTGAGCGGCTGCAAAATCGGTTGACCGCTCGATGGGAGGGGGTACAAACCGATTTTGAGTCTGGTGAAAAAAATGGGTTAGGTCCGATAACCGAAATGGCGCTTCTAATGACCTGCGGCCGGATAGAGCTGATCGTCACCATCCCCCAGGAAAAAGAAGCTGGTTTTCAAGCATTTCGGTCATTACTTGAAGTGTGGACCGGGGAGCGGTGGGAAGCCATTGCCCCGCTTATGAGGTGGACTCAAGGTTGGGACGCGGTTCATCATTTGGCTGAAGTGGCGGCCGGTTTAGATTCACAGGTTTTGGGGGAACCGCAAATTTTGGGTCAGGTTAGCCGGGCGGCAGACCAGATGGTGCCCGCCAAAAACACCCAAGGGTTTATGGCCGCGATCTTAAAACGGGTTATCCAAATCGGAAAGCGGGTGCGCAGCGAAACGAAAATCAGCCATCGCTCAGTCAGCATGAGCGCCATCGCCGTTTCTACGATGGCCGCCTCTTTTCCCGACCGGCAAAAAACACGGGTGTTGGTCATTGGTTTGGGGGAAATGGGCCATCTGGCGGTCAAAGCGTTAAGAGCGCAGGGTTTTCAGCAGGTGATCTTGCTGAACCGCACCCTGAAAGTCGCCGAAAGCCTGGGCGAAGCATTCGGGTTTGCTGCCCAACCGCTCGACCAGCTGCCGCTGCTGTTGGATAAGGTAGATGCGGTCTTTTGCGCCACGGCCGCTCCTGAGCCCCTCATCACGGTGGAGATGCTTGATCAAAATGTTGGGAATAACCCCCAGCTGTTTATCGATCTGGCCGTGCCGCCCGATGTTGAACCGGGTGTGGCTGATCTCCCGGGTGTTTCTTTAATCGATGTCGATCACTTGCGCACCGATCTTGATCAATCGCTGGCCAGTCGTCAAGCCGAAATCCCGCACGCTCGGGCCATCATCGATGAAATTCAGCCTTTGGTTGAGGACGATTTGCGCCAGCTGGAAATCCGGCCGCTGATCGTCAACCTGCGCCAGCAGGTGGAGGAAATTCGTCAGCGTGAAGTGGCCCGAACGATCCGGTATTTGGGGGATGATGTGGATGATCGGGTGACGGAGCAGCTTGAGCACCTCTCCCGGGCGCTCGTTAATAAATTGTTTCATCAACCGACCCGGCAGCTGCGACAGCTCCCACCGGAAAAAACGGCCGATTATGCGGCAGCCATGCAGGAATTGTTTGGCTTAAGATGAAATATCGAATTTGAGAAATTAAATGGTTAATAAAGCAAACCTCTGTCATTGCTCAGAATGAGCAGCAGAGCGAGGAATCTCGTCAAGCTGCTTTCGGGCTTTGATAGCCGAAACGGCAGCGCTTCCCTTTCAGCAAAGGCGTATTTCACTGGAGTTTGACGGGATCCTTCGCTCCGCTCAGGATGACAGGTAGACCGCGAACGATAAAACTGTTGATTGATCTGATGCACTTAATTGGTTCATTTCACAGATAATTAAATAGCCACAGATTAACACGGATTATCACAGGACTTGTCCTGAGCGTAGCCGAAGGATTGAAGAGAGAAATCGATGTTAATCCGTGAAAATCTGTGGAAAAAATTATGGAAAAGACACGTCTCGTTATTGGCAGTCGAAAATCAAAATTAGCCCTGTGGCAAACTCATTATGTGGCCGGCCAACTTGAACGCCGGTGGCCTCCTCTAACCTGCCAGATTGTACATTTTGATACTCAGGGTGATCAAATTATCGACCGGCCGCTGCCAGAAATCGGCGGCAAAGGGTTGTTCACCGCTGAATTGGAAAACGGACTGCGCACCGGCATCATAGATTTGGCCGTTCATTCACTAAAAGACCTGCCGGTAGAAGATGCTCCCGGTCTTACCCTGGGAGCAATAACCGCTCGGGCGGACGTGCGAGATGCGCTGGTGAGCAAAAATAACCTGACCCTTGAAGAATTACCCAAAGGGACGGTGGTGGGGACCAGCAGCCCGCGTCGGGCGCTGCAGCTAAACCTCATGCGGCCCGATTTGCAAGTCAGGTCGATCCGCGGGAACGTCGAAACCCGAGTCAAAAAAGTGCTTGAGGGGCCGTATGACGCGGCCGTTTTGGCCATGGCCGGTTTGGTCCGTCTGGAAATGACCGCGGTAATCAGCGAAATTTTTCCTCTCGAACAAATCCTGCCGGCGCCCGGTCAAGGGGCACTGGCGGTTCAATGCCGTGCTGCAGATGATGAGGTGTTGACCCTCCTGCGCGCGATCGATGATGCCGCCGCGCGTAATGCCACCACGGCTGAGCGCATATTTCTGGCAGAATTGGGAGGGGGATGCTCCGCTCCCGTTGGGGCGTTGGCCACCGTTGAGGGCGATCATCAGCTAAAGCTGCGGGCCTTTGTTGGCGACCCACAGCAAAAGCAGGGATTTTGGTTTACCGGAGAGGGGCGTGATCCGGTTAAATTGGGGCGGTCGGCAGCCATTGATTTTTTGAATCGGGGAGCGGTTCAGCCAAACTGTTTATGACCGCTGCATTATCAAAAATTTACCGCGTGGTTGTGACTCGCAGCCAGAAGCAGTCTGAATCGCTGGCTCACCTGCTCCGGCGCAGCGGGTTTGAACCAGTTCAATTTCCGGTGATTCGATTTGAATTGATACCTCAACCGGCGCGACGGCCGGCTGAGTATGACTGGCTTCTGTTTACCAGCGTCAATGCCGTTCACTTCTTCTTTGAAAGTGGACATGACCCGGCCGCGGTCCGGGGCAAAACCCAAATTGGGGCGGTTGGTTCAGCAACCGCAAAAGCCCTTAAAAACCTAAACTTAACGATTGACGCCCTGCCAGAAGAATTTGTGGGGGAGAAGCTGGTGGCCAGTTTAGGCAGCATTGCAGGCCGGCGTATTTTGCTGCCGCGGGCCAAAAAAGGACGGCCGGAAATTGTCGATCTGCTGCGGCAAAAAGGGGCAGTCGTCGATGAAATGCCCCTTTACGATACCGTAACCAATCATCCAAGCCGAGAACAGTGGGCGGATCTGGCGGCCGGTTGGGATGCGGTGCTGTTTACCAGCCCATCCAGCGTGCGCAATTTTGTTAAGTTGATACAGGCGCCTCCAGCTGAGCAGCTGAACGTGCCCTTTGCCGATTGGCTCCAAAGACGGCTCGTGGCTTGTATCGGGCCGGTTACCGAGAAGCAGGCCCTAAATTTGGGGCTGAAGGTCGATTTGGTCCCTGAAAAATATACGATTCCGGCCTTGGTGAAAGCAATAATAACCAATAACCAATAATCAATTATCAATGATCAATAATCAACTGTCATCTACTGTAAAACCCCGTTTTCATCGTCCGCGGCGGCTCCGTCACCTGGCTGGCGTGCGGCGTATGGTGCGCGAGAACCATCTTTCTCCAGACGATTTTATTTTCCCACTTTTTATTGGTCACGGTGAAGGGGTTCGCGAACCGATCCCTTCCATGCCCGGTATCTCTCGTTTGTCGGTTGACCAGTTGGCGGCCGAGATTGAAGAAATTAATCGCCTGGAAATTCCGGCCGTGCTGCTGTTTGGTATTCCGGCGAGCAAAGATCTGATCGGGTTGGAAAACTTCTCAACGCAAGGCATCGTCCAGCAGGCGATTCGGGAAATCAAATCTGCCTGCCCCGGGATCGTTGTCATCAGCGACATATGTTTGTGTGAATATACCGCTCATGGCCACTGCGGGCTGCTCAGCACGCCGGAGCATTATCCTCACCTTCCTGAAGGCACCGTTTTAAACGATGAAACGCTGGGGATTCTGGTGGCGGCATCCGTATCTCACGCTCAGGCTGGGGCGGATATCATCGCCCCATCCGGCATGATGGACGGCATGGTAGAAGCGATTCGCGCCGGTCTCGATGCGCATGATTTTGCCCATGTTCCAATTATGTCGTACGCGGTGAAATATGCTTCGGCTTTTTATGGGCCTTTTCGCGATGCAGCCGATGGGGCGCCTCAGTTTGGCGATCGCAAAAGCCACCAAATGGACCCCGCGAACGCCAGAGAAGCCTTGAGAGAGGCCGCTCTTGATGTGGCTGAAGGTGCGGATTTCCTAATGGTCAAACCCGGCCTCCCTTACCTCGACGTGGTATCCAGCCTGAGACACCGCTTTGGCGAGCATCCCATCGTTGCCTACAACGTCAGCGGTGAGTACGCGATGGTCAAGGCGGCCGCCCAAAACGGCTGGCTTGATGAAAAACGAGTTGTCCTGGAAACGATGTTGAGCTTTAAGCGAGCCGGGGCTGATTTGATCATTACGTATCACGCGAAGGAGGCCGCCCGTTGGCTGCAGGAAAGTTGATGGTTAAACCACAAAATACAGAAACAAGATTACACGAATTTAAGGATTTTTGCTCTCTGAAGTGGATCACAAAAATTTTTATTAGAAACAGCCACGGATTGACACGGATTATCACAAATTTCTCTCTGGCCCCTGCGGAGCTCTGCGAACCCTTGGTTCACCCCTACAGGGTCTGGGGACAGTTAAATTTGATAAGTTTTGTGAATCACTTGAGAAACTAAATTCGTGTAATTCGTGAAATCCTGCTTTTACTTGTTTTTCTGATAGGTACTTAGGAATGAACAAAATATGACCCAAATTATGACAAAACATGAAGAGGAAGAGGTCCTGGACCTAAGTGAAAAGGGCAAGGGGCGTGACGGCCGAACGTTGCATTCGGAGCGCCGGCTGTTTATGCAGCTTTTGGCGTTTGGTGGATGTCCGGACAGCACCCCGGTGGCGGCCGCCCTCGAAGAAGCAGGCCTTTTTGGCACAATTTACCACGATTTAAACGACCCCCAGGGCATCGCCCTGCTTTTGTTCTCTGAAGATCCGGACGTTTTTTTAAACGTCTACCGGCCGCTGCTTAACCAGTCGCCGTTTGATACCCTGGTGCCTAAACCGGAATACACCATGTTTGGCCGCACCTACTCGCTTGGCTATGAAACCGATCTTGAGGAGACCCTGATCAAGCGGCCGATTCGCCGGGTGACTGACAACGATGCCCGTTGGGGGATTTGGTATCCGCTGCGCCGGTCCGGCACGTTTGAACAGCTGTCCCCTCAAGAGCAGCGAGCTATCCTCATGGAGCACGGCGGCGTCGGCCGCTCCTATGGCCGGGCCGGTCTGGGCACCGACATTCGCCTGGCCTGTCACGGTCTCGACAAAAACGACAATGATTTTGTGATCGGTCTGATCGGCCCTGAGCTGTTCCCGCTCTCTTCAATTGTTCAGCGGATGCGAAAAACAAAGCAAACGGCAATCCACCTGGAAAAGCTCGGGCCATTTTTTGTGGGGAAGGCGGTCTGGCAGCGCCGGCCGGAATTTAATAGCTAATTGCTAATAGCTAAAAGTTAATTGCTAAGAATATGAAACCATTAACAGAAACCTCAACTTTTTTACGCGCCTGTCGCGGTCTGCCGACCGAGCGCACCCCGATTTGGCTCATGCGCCAGGCCGGCCGCTACATGGCGGATTATCGGGCAATCCGGGCCAAACACCCGATGCTCGACGTGATCAATACCCCTGAACTGGCGGCAGAAGTGACTTTGCAGCCCATAAACGCTTTCGGGCTGGATGCGGCGATCATTTTTGCCGATATCTTGCCGATTCTGATCGGTATGGGTCTCGAGCTGGAATTTGTGACCGGCAAAGGGCCGGTGATTCACAATCCCATTTCGCGGCCTTACGAAATTGATATTTTAGCCACACCGCCGGCAGAAGCACATTTAGAGGCCACGCTTGAGGCGATTCGACTCGTTTCGGTCGAGTTGACCCCCCACGGCGTGCCGGTAATCGGCTTTGCCGGGGCTCCTTTTACCCTGGCCAGCTACGCCATTGAAGGGGGAGGCAGCAAAACTTATACCAAAGTAAAAAGCGTCATGTTAAACCACCCTTCAGCCTGGAAGCGGCTGATGGAAAAATTGGTGACGGTCGTGGCCGATTATTTGTTAAAGCAGGCTGCGGCCGGGGCTTCAGCGCTCCAGGTTTTTGATTCCTGGGTGGGGCTGGCCCTCAGCGAAGCGGATTATAAACGATATGTCCTGCCTTATACGCAGCTTCTCTTTGAGAAATTAGCCCGAGCCGGGGTGCCGACGATTTACTTTTCAACCGGAACGGCCGCCTACTTGCCCCTCGTGGCCCGCTGTGGGGCGGACGTCATCGGTGTGGATTGGCGCATTGCTCTCGACCGGGCGTGGGAGTTGATCGGCCATGATCGGCCGATTCAGGGCAATCTCGATCCAGCGGCCCTGCTGGCTCCCTGGCGGGAAGTGCAATTTCAAACCGATCGAATTTTCTCCCAGGCGGCCGGCCGCCCAGGGCACATTTTTAATCTGGGGCACGGCATCTTCAAAGAAACCGATCCCGATCAGGTTCGGCGCCTGGTGGATTACGTCCATCAAAAAACGGCCAAACCGCAGCTGGAGGCAGTATGAATCAACAAAAACCAATCGGGGTTTTAATCATGGCGTACGGCGGCCCAAACTCTCTGGCCGAGCTGCCGGGTTACCTGGCCGATATTCGCATGGGGCGGCCGACAACCCCGGCCGTGCTGGACGAAATTTCAAACAATTATCGTCAAATTGGGGGGAAATCCCCTCTGCTGGCCTTTTCTCAGGCCCAGGTTGATGCCGTCGCCGAGCGGTTAAACCCCGCCGAATTTAAATGTTATCTCGGCATGCGCCACTGGTCCCCGTGGATCGAAGACGTGGTCATGAAAATGGTCGAAGACGGAATCGAGCAGGCGGTCAGCCTCGTTTTGGCCCCTCACTACAGCAAACTTAGCGTGGCCAAGTACCAGAAAAAAATCACCGACGGGTTAATCATGGCGCGAGCTCACATTGATTTTCGGCACATTTCAAGTTATCACGACGCCCCTCTTTTAATTGAAGCGTTAGCCAACCGGGTGCATGATGGCCTCAGCCGCTGGCCTGAAAGCGAGCGCGATCAGGTCCACGTGGTATTTAGCGCGCACAGCCTGCCGGTGCGCATCATTAAAATGGGTGATCCCTATGACGATCAGCTGCGTCAAACCGCTCAGCTCGTGGCCCAAAAAGCCGGTTTGAGAAGCGATCAATGGTCGTGGAGTTATCAGTCGGCCGGACGCAGCCCTGAGCCGTGGCTCGGCCCCCAGCTCGAAGAGTATATTCCCCAACTGGCGGAGCAGGGAGTAAAAAATGTGGTGTCAATTCCGGTTGGTTTTGTGTCCGATCACGTCGAAATTTTATACGATATCGATATTGAAGCGCAGGATGCCGCCCGCAAAAATGGGGTTCGTCTGGAACGGCCGCCGGCCTTAAACAACGATCCACTTTTTATTCAAACGCTGGTTGATTTAATCAAAAATGAAGCGCAGCCCTGGCTGCTCTCAGGAGAATCGGCCTGATGGATATCGCAATTATTGGCGGCGGCATTACCGGTTTATCGGCAGCCTATCGACTGGAGCGGCTGATCCCGTCTGCACGAATCACCCTCTTTGAAGAAAGCGGCCGTCTGGGCGGCAAGATTTTTACCGAACGGTCAGGACCTTATCTGCTTGAGGGAGCGGCCGACAGCTTTTTGGCCCGTAAACCACGCGGGGTCGGGTTGTGTGAAGAGTTGGGATTGGCCGCTCAGCTGCACGGCCGCCGGCCGGAAAACAAGCGCACTTTTGTCAGGCGCCACGGCCGGCTTCACCCTCTGCCGGAGGGATTATCCGGGTTTATCCCCACGGATCTGTCGGTTTTAGAAAACCATCCGCTGCTATCGGAAGAAGGCTTGCGCCGCTTAAAACAGGAGAAGACCCTCCCGCCTTTTTTAGGCGTTGAGGATGAATCACTGGCCACATTTGTGACCCGCCGGCTCGGCCGCGAGGCGTATGATAATTTGGTTGAACCGTTGATGAGCGGCATTTTTGCCGGCAATGGAGAACAGCTCAGTCTCTTGGCAACCTACCCACAGCTGCGACAGGTTGAGCAGCGTGCCGGCAGCCTGCTGACCGGTCTAGCCGCCTCCTCCAAAAATCAGGGGAATGATAAATACCCTCCCTTTGTCTCTTTTGCCGACGGCATGGGTACGTTAATCAAAGCCTTGGCGGAGTCGCTGACCAATACCGAATTGTGGTTGCAAACCAAAGTGCGTCGTCTTAATCCGGCGGCCGGTCAGTGGCATGTAATCAACGATCGGCAGCCCTATGAGGCTGATGCCGTATTACTGACCACGCCGACGTATGTCAGCAGCTGGCTGGTTGATCCGTTTGCCCCCAACCTGTCCAATTTGCTGAGTCAAATTGATTATGCTTCTTCGGCCATTGTGTATTTGGCGATCCCCAAAAGCGACATCGAGCATTTGCCGGAAAGCTATGGGTTTGTGGTGCCTACCATTGAACAAAGTGATGTGTTGGCCTGTACCTGGAGTTCGCAAAAATGGGCCGGTCGAGCCCCCGATGATAAGCTGCTGCTGCGGGTTTATCTGGGCCGCCACGGCCGTCAGGACGTATTGCAATTTGATGATGAAACGCTGGTTGAGAATGCCCTCGAGGAGATTCGGCCGATTGTGGGCAAATCAAGTGTGCCGGAATTTTGCCGCGTTTATCGCTGGCCAAAGGCGATGCCCCAGTACACGATGGGCCATCTAGAGCGACTGGCCGCGATTCGACAGCAGCTCGGCAATCATCCAGGTCTCTTTATGGCCGGGGCCGCCTTTGATGGGGTGGGAATTCCCAACTGTATTGGGTCGGGAGAAGCTGCTGCCGAACAGATATCAGACTACAGACTACAGACTTCAGACCACAGACCTCAGACCGGAGACCAGAGACAACCAATAACTAATAACCTAGTAACCTAGTAACCTAATTCCCAATGATTAATCGAAACCAATCAATCTGTTTGTTCGATCAAGCACAGCAGCTAATGCCGGGCGGAGTGAGTTCGCCGGTACGGGCGTTTCGCGCGGTGGGTGGTCAACCTTTATTTATCGATCGGGCTGAAGGCCCGTACTTATTTGACGTGGACGGAAACCGCTATATCGACTATGTTTTATCGTGGGGACCGTTAATTTTAGGGCACGCGCATCCTGAGGTGGTTGCCGCCATTCAGGCCGCCGCCGCCAGAGGCACAAGCTATGGCGCACCCTGCCCGCAGGAGGTCGAGCTGGCCGAATTGGTGCAGAAGCTGATGCCCAATATCGAGATGATCCGCTTCGTCAACTCCGGCACCGAAGCGACGATGAGTGTCCTGCGGCTGGCCCGAGCATACACCGGCAAGGACAAAATTATTAAATTTCGCGGGAATTATCACGGTCACGCTGATTTGCTGCTGGTCCAGGCCGGTTCCGGGGTGGCTACGCTTGGTTTGCCCGATTCTCCGGGCGTGACCAAGGCGACTACGGCAGATACGCTGGTGGCGCCCTTTAACGATGCCGAGGCTGTGTCCAGGCTGTTCGACACCCACCACGACGAAATTGCGGCCGTGATTATCGAGCCGGTCAGCGGCAATATGGGGCTGGTGCCACCGCAGCCCGGCTTTTTGCAGGCGCTGCGCACCTTAACGGAGGAGCATGACGCCCTGTTGATTTTTGATGAGGTCATGACCGGGTTTCGCGTGCATCCTGGGGGAGCGCAAACTTTGTACGACGTCAAGCCGGATTTGTCCGCCTTGGGAAAAGTCATTGGCGGCGGTTTACCGGTTGGGGCTTATGGCGGCCGGCGGGAAATCATGCAGATCGTGGCCCCCAGTGGGCCAATGTATCAGGCCGGTACGTTATCCGGAAACCCTCTGGCGATGACGGCCGGTATCGAGACCTTGAAGCGGCTCCAGGACCCGGCCGTGTGGTCGAGATTAGAAAATCTTGGCGAAATGCTGGTGACCGGCTTATCGCAGGCCGCCGATCAGGCAGGGGTGCCGGTGCAGGTCAGCCGCGCGGGCACGATGTTTGGCCTCTTTTTTGCAGAAGAACCGGTAATCAATTGGGAAACGGCCGCCAGGGCGGATACGGAGCGGTTTTCCCGCTATTTTCAGGCGATGCTCAACGCGGGGGTCTATGTGGCCCCCTCCCAATTTGAAGCCGGGTTTATTTCCGCTGCCCACACGGTTGATCACGTTCGCCAAACCGTCGAAGTGGCCGGAAAAATATGGGCAACATGGTAAAATCATTGTAGATGGCCAAAAGTAATTCAATTCTAACCCTCAGAAAGGCGGCCGCCCGGCTCGATATTCATCCGGCAACCTTGCGGCGCTGGGCCGATCAGGGTGATATCCCCTTCATGCTGACCCCTGGGGGCCACCGGCGATTTGCTGAGGATGATATCGAGCGCTTCGCCGCCGACCGAAAAATCGTGCGCAAGCCGGTTGCGGTTGAGAAAATGTGGGCTGAAAAAGCGTTAACCCGAACCCGCCAGGATGTGGCCGCTCGTGAGCAGCCAAAATGGATGCAGCGCATTGATTCTGATTTGCGAGAAAAGCATCGCATTTTGGGGCAGCGATTACTGGGGTTGACCCTTCAATACATTTCCTCACCGGATGATGCCGACGATTTGCTGGTTGAGGCGCAGCAAATCGGGTTCGAGTATGGAGAAATTAGCCAGACGGCCGATATGACCGTCACCGAAGCCCTGCAAGCTACCCTTTTCTTTCGGGATCGGCTGGTTGAAACCGCCCTGCAGCTGCCCGAATCGGTGCGAATCAAGCCGGAGAACAACGTGCGTCTGATGCGGCGCATTAATAAGCTCCTCAACACGGTCCAGCTGGCGATTGCGACGGTTTACGAGTCGTGATCGTTTAACTGCCAATTTACTTTCCAAATGAGCCGCCAGAAGCAGTCAAAACGCGATCAGGAATTGATCTCTGCCATTTTCGCTGATGATCATCAACGGATTGGTGAGCTGCTTCGCAATGGTGCTGACCCCAATGCCCCCTCTCAGATTGCCGGCCGGGTACCGATCATGGAGGTGCAGTCGGTTGAGGCGGCCGATTTGTTGATCGAAGCCGGGGCAAACGTCAACGCCGTGGACACCATCGGTTACGATGTGCTGGATCAGCTGCTCTTTGAGGAGCCTGACGAGTCAATCATCGAACGGCTGGTCGAAGCTGGCGCAAACTTGAACCGCCGCGCTCATGGCGAAACGCGAGCTCACCACGCCACTTTTTTTCATAATGAAGAAGCGCTCAATATCCTGCTTAAACTGGGTGCGCGATTGGAAACAGATTATGGAACCCTGCTTAGCGCCGCCAGCTGGGCTTCCAGCGGCCCCTCAACGGCCGAAGCTTCTCAGGTGATCATGCGCATCATCGATCTTCTGGTGGCGGCCGGAGAGCTGGTCGACGCTATGGATGCTATGGGGCAATCTGCGCTGCACTGTGCTGTACGAGGTTACAGCCACGCCCCGACAGCGGAGGAATGGAATTCTTCCAGCGACGGTCCCAATGCCGCGGCGGCAGCGGCATTGCTGCGCCACGGAGCAGACCCTAATTTGGCAAACCTCAACGGAAAAACACCCATGGTTTTCGCGGCCCAGGCGAGGTATGGGGAAGATTGTCTGCGGGAATTGCTCAAAGGGGGCGCTGAGCTGGATTTGGCTTCAAAAAACGAAGGTATGACCCCCTTGATGTGGGCGGCCGCTTCGGGTTTAAAGGCCAACGTCGAATTATTTTTGGCGGCCGGGGCTGATTTGAAACGTCGGGATGGCAATCGCTACACCGCTTTGGATCATGCTCGAATTCGCTTTAAAGATTTGGATGAAGAAACCGTCATCGCCGAAGCTGCGGCTGAATTTAAAGAGGCGGATGTGGATGAAGAGATGGTCCCGGAATTAATGCGCACCGTTCGTCAGCAGTTTAATGAAAAAAAGGGGTGCCTAACGCTGCTTGAAGAGGCGTGGCTCAACTAATCTCTGGGGATCCACCGGCGGCCATCGAACAGCTTGATGAATCAGAAAATGCGCTTTTCACTCCGACAAATTCCCCCTCCCGATTCGGGAGGGGGTTAGGGGGTGGGTCTTGCAGCGTCATCTCACCCCTCCTCGACGCGGGGAGGGGTGCTTGTCGGACTGTATGAGAGCGGATCCGCCCTTGAGTAAATCGGGATGGGGGTAAAAATACAATAACCTAACCGAGCACTGAGGGACCAAAAAGACGCGGCACATACCACCCCTACCAAATGGAGGGACCTTCCGGGTCACGGTAACAACAGATACTGGTCAGAGGGGAGGTCTTCAAATTCTTCGACAGAGCCATCCGGATAAAAAATGGTCAACCTGGCAATCTGATCAACCTCACCCAAACCAAAATGGAGGCGAGGATCTTCCGAGGCCAGGTAGCTGGAACCAAACCGCACCTCTCGAATCATTTTTGTACCGTCTGGCAGCTCAATGACCGCGCGCGTGCCCGGAATGGGACGAGCAAAATGAACGCCAAACCAGCGGCCGGTATTGTTTTGATTTTCTAGCAGGGCCGCCTGGCCACCAATCGTGTTAATCGCCGCATCAAGATCGCCATCGTTGTCAAAATCAGCTACCGCACTGCCGCGGGCCAGCAACCGGCCAACCCCCTCCTCGCTCAATCCGACATCCTGGGTCCATTCACGCAGCTGTCCGGGGAACCCTTCGACATAGCGATTGCCGTAAAGGCGCACCAGTTGGGCATCGGCCGCCAAATCCCCGATGGGCACGTGCCCATTTACCACGAACAAATCCTCATCCCCATCGTGATCAAAATCCGCCCAGGCGGTTCCCCAGCCGGTCATGTTGTTGCCCAAACCGGTCATCCCGATCTGAAAGGTGCTGTAGCGAAACTCCAGCTCACCACCCTGATCATACTGATTCCTGTAAAGGGCGTTGAGCTCCGTATCCCAATTGGTAACGAGGAGATCAAACAGCCCGTTGTTGTCGTAATCTCCTCCAGCCACACCCATCCCGCTGCCGGAATCATTGGTGTTTGAGGTTAGGCTGATATCGGTGAAGCGCAGGGCACTGCCGTTTGATTCATTGACGTAGAGGCGGTTGGGGTGCCCATCGTTGGCAATGTATAGATCAAGATCGCCATCCAGATCAAAATCACTCATCAGGGACCCCAGCCCGCGCTCTTCCCGATTTAAACCGGCCGCGCTGGTGACCTCGGCAAAGGTGCCATCACCCTGATTAACATAGAGACGATCGGGAAGACCAAAAAAATCCTGGGGAAACGCACCTACCGGATTTTCGATCATATTTTCCAGATCGATGTAGGCGGCCACAAAAAGGTCCGGCCATCCGTCCCCGTTGAGGTCGCCGACGCTGGCGGCCGAATTCCATTCTGGAGCATCAACGCCGGCCGCGGCCGCCCCTTCGAGGAAAGTGCCGTCCCCCTGATTCCACAGGAGGGCGTTGGGACCATCCGCGGTGATGTAAAGGTCGGTCCAGCCGTCTAAATTTAGGTCAGCGGCCACGCAGCCGTTCCCACGCAGCGCCAGATCACTGCCGGTTGATTGGCTGACGTCGATAAATTGCCCTTCTTCATTTTGATAAAGGCGATTGTGGGGGAGTCCACCGTTGTTTTCCCAGGTGTCCGTTTCTTCAAGCGCGTGGCTGTTGATCAGGTAAAGATCGAGCCAGCCGTCGTTGTTGTAGTCGATCCAGCACAATCCGGCACCCATCATCGCTGCCGGATCGGCCGATAGGGAAGCCACAAACGCGCCGTGTTCGAAAATGAGCCCCTTTTCGATGGCGACGTTGGCAAAAAATACGGGAACGTCAGCGGCCGTTTGCTCCACAGCAGGCGTTTCCCCCAACAAATCTGGCACGGAAAGCGCTTCGGTGATCGACGGCACACCGGTAACTTTGAGTACGCGGCCGCTAAAAATTTCGCTGACAAACAGATTGTCGTTGGCGTCAAAGGCGATTGATCCAGGAAAGTTGAGTTCGGTCAATACCGGTGTAAATTGCCCATCACGACCGATACGCCCCAGGCGGCCGGTGTGCGGCAAATATCCTCCTCCGGAGAAGCAGGAACCGTCCGGGTCAAAACGCGCAAATTCAAGGACCCAAATCGTATCATCGCTGCTCTGGACTACATCAATCGGCATATTTAATCCGTCCAGAATGGTCCGCTGATTGCGGCTGCGGTCGATGGCCACCAGCTGCCCGCCACCGGCCGGGTAGGGGCAGCCGCTGGTGAGGGTGACAAAAAACTCCGCCCCGACCTGGGTCAAACCGGTGGGAACCGCTTCGATTTGTGGTTTTCCTTCTCCCGGGTTTGACAGGGTATCAAAACGATGAAAAAACACCGTTTCCCCGGCATCGTTGGTGGTGGCTACTCCATTGCCGGAGGCGTCGGTAACAATTGGACGGCCGTTTTCATCAATGACCAGGTCAAACGGATTTTGCAGCTGGACCGCATTGGCCGGCATCATCTCTTCGCCCAGATCGGCCGCGGAATAGGGGGTGTCGGGGAGGGTTAGCGGCCGGTTGGGCGTGAGCGGCAGGGTGAGCAGCGAGCCGCGATTAAAGTGGCTGAGCAGAATTTTTTCGGGGGTCCATTTGGCAAACGGCACGCCGGATAAATCACCTGAATCCCGGCCGCTGGGCAGCCCGCTAATTAACCGGCCGCTTTGCCCATCCGCCTGAAGGAGCGTTACCCCGGCGCTGTTGTCGGGCTCTCCGGTGCCTTCCTCCGCAATCAGCAGCCCGCCATCAGGTAGCGGCTCCACTCCTACCGGATTAAGCAGACCTTCGACGACGATAGTGATCTGCACCTCATCGGAATTTGATTCAGCGACAGGGGCGGGTTGATCGGTTTCTGGCGCCTGGCAGGCCAGCAGGCTAAAGATTACAGTTAATAATAAAGAGACGGTGCTAAGAGTTTGTTTCATATTCGTTGAAGACGATGCCTGAGCTTGTCGAAGGCTGAGTCGAATCTAAGAAGTAAATTTCGGTGGTTTTATTAACAAAGATTAGGGGATTAAGGGGATTTAACCCAAAATTTAGAGAAATCCCCTTAATCTCCTAATCTCTGTTTCATTATTTTAGATTTGAAGACAATTAAGTACTCTGTAACAGAACTATTTCTTATCTTCTTGTTTCTAGTAATTATCTGCGGCAGCCGATGAATTTTTAGTTTTAGCAAACAAACACCAATAGCGAAACGTCATTCCCGCGAAAGCGGGAATCCATTGGATGGCCACCGATGGATCCCCGCCTGCGCGGGGATGACGAGTCTGTTTTGAAAGTCGGTTCATATCCACATTCATTTGTAAATCTTCAATATTCATCGGTAAAAGTAATTAAGAAAGCTTAAGTTACAGAGTATTAAGTGATTTACAAAAAGAATTATAAAAAAAGAGCCACGGATTAACACAGATTGTTCTCTGTAATCTGCGAAAATCCGTGTTAATCCGTGGCTGAATTCAACAGGGCGAGTAGCAGATCCGGCCGGTCGGATATAAGCCCATCGACCCCCATTTCAATTAAGCGGCTCATCTCTTCCGGGTCATTTACTGTCCACGGAATCACCTGCAGACCAAGCTCTTGCGCTTCGGCCAGGTTTTCAGCGGTGAGGTCACGGGCATTCGGTGACCAGATATCAAATTTGTACCCACGATACACCTTGACTTTGGCTTCGCCTCTGGTGGTCAGGGCGGCCAGCCGAATCTGACTGTTGATATCGCGGATCGTTTGTAGAGAGCGGTGGTCAAAGCTTTGGATGATCACCCGATCCTGCAGGTTGTACTCGTCCACAATCGCCAAAATCGCCAGCTCAAAAGGACCGGCTTCACCCCCGGTAAAACCGTCGCCGATAAATTCCGGATTGTCAACTTTGCGCTTTGTTTCGATATTAAATTGAACCTGGGCGGCATTTTCCCGTTGAGCGGCCGTTTTTGTCTCCGCGGCGGCATAGGCCGCGACAAAATCAAAGAGCTCTTCCAGGGAAATGATGCGATAATCCCGGCCGCTGAGGGGCATTTCCAGCGCTTCCTGCGCGGGGAAGCGATCCGGCTCCGGATTTAGATCACACTGATAGCTTTGCGCCACGGACAGCGGCTGTTGGCTGATGAGAATGCGCCGTAGGGGGTTTTGCGGGTCAGGTAATTCGCTGTCTGCCCCGTCTGGGAGGCGACATTTTTCCTTACTGATTAGGGGATCGTGCCACACGACAACCCGGCCGTCATTCGTGTAGTGAAGATCAAGCTCCAGCGTGGTTACTCCCAGATCAAGCGCGGCTTCAAACGCCGGGAGCGTATTCTCCGGCAGCAAACCCCGTGCCCCGCGATGACCCTGGGCGTCAAATCCTTCCGGCAAAGCGGCCGTGCCGACAAATTCGTACCCGGATGACGAGGTTGTTGGGGGAGTTGGGCTGGCACAGGCCATAAGCAGGAGAATGGTGCACAGGAGAAAAGTTTTAAGTCTCAAAATTATTTCACTTGATGCAGACAGAGTTTAAGGAAAACGTGGTCCGAGGGAAATTTAACCAACCCACATTTGCAGGGGCTTGGCTAGCCAAGCCCCTTTGCCGGTTTTATCGCGGCCGTCTGTCCACAGCTTGAACGCGGCCAGAAGAAAAAGACCTGGAGGATCTTGCCGGTCCCCCAGGTCCACAGCACTTTACTCACCAAAGAATGCGTTGTAGTCAGCCAGGTCCTGATTGGCCTTGTCGGCCGCCAGGTCAAGGGCCTCCTG
>JASJCR010000136.1 GCA_030065875.1 Ardenticatenaceae bacterium
TGGGTGTTGGGTGTTGGGTGTTGGGTGTTGGGTGTTGGGTGTTGGGTGTTGGGTGTTGGGTGTTGGCCAGGATAAATCATCACCCACTTTATGTCAACCCCTCCATCACCTATCACCCATCACCTATCACCCATCACCTATCACCCATCACCTATCACCCATCACCTATCACCCATCACCCATCACCTATCCAAAGAGCCTTAACTGCTGCTGCGGCCGGCGGCCGTCAAACAGCACGTAACTTGCGAGGCGTTTGGTTTGGACTCCAATCGACTTCAGATCTTTGACTCCCCGGATTTTTCCCTGACGGCGGGCTTTGAGGATCTTTTCTGCGCCCAAGGGACCGATACCGGGAATGCGCAGCAGCTCTTCACGGCTGGCCCGATTGAGTTCCAGCGGCCGCTCGATCAAATTGGCCCGGGCCCAAGCCAGCTTGGGATCTTCGTTAAGCGGTAGATTGCCCTTTTTATCAAACGGCAGCTCCTCTAAATCATAACCGTAGTCTCTAAATAAAAAGGATGACTGATAAAGTCGATGTTCGCGCAGCGGATTTGAGGGCGATACATTTTCCAGCGGCGTATCCTTAATCGGCTTAAATGAGGAGTAGTACACGCGCTGCAGCTTGAGCTGCTTTAGCAGTCGCTCACTGGTTGAGAGCAGTTCCAAATCGCTTTCCCCCGCCCCACCCACGACAAATTGGGTCACGCTGGATGGCCAGCGGCCGTTCCAGGTGCGGTTTGGAGCCTCTTCACGTCGAATTTCCTCGATCCACTGCAGCGGCCGAATCAACTCTTCGACAAATTGCTTCTTGGGGGCCAGAAGAGCCAGGCGGTGATCGTTAGGGGCTTCCAAATTAACCGACAGCCGGCTGGATAGCTCCATTGCCCGCCGCAGCTGATCCTTCTCCAACCCAGGCATTACCTTTAAATGAATATAGCCGCGAAAGCCGAATTTATGGCGTAAAATTTCGGCCGTATCGATGAGCTTATCCTGAGTGGTGACCCCACCTTTGATGATGCCCGAACTCAAAAACAAACCTTCTACTTTGCGGGCGCGAACCATTTTCATGAACGTCTCGGCCATTTCATCCGGCTTTACCGTCTGGCGCCGATAGGTGCGGCCGGCCCGGAATGGGCAGTAAAAGCAGTTGCGTTCGCAGGCGGTGGTGATCATCGATTTGAGCGCGGGCATGGTTTTGCCGCCGGGCATCACCAGCTGCGTGATACCCAACTCTTTTTCGGGGGTTGGTCGAGAGTGAGCAGGTGGATCGTGACGAATAACCGTGCCGCAGGCGGCTACTTTGTGAGTTGATGGCGAGATTGGAGGGCTTTGTTTGGGCTCACCATCCGGCTCCAGATCCATATGACCGGCAACGGCAATGTCACGCAATTTGATGAAGGTATCCATACAACTAATTATAGAACATGTGTTCGCATTAGTCAATTTGATGAAGGATGTCCTTCTGCCCAGACTTCAAAAGTTTTGAAAACTTTTGAAGCCTAATTCCAGGGTCTTGGCTAATGTAGGGTCTTGACTGATGCAGGGTCTTGACTGATGCAGGGTCTTGACTGATGTAGGGGCTTGGCTTGCCAAGCCCTTAACCAAACCATAAAAGTTTTGAAAACTTTTGCCGTCTAGCGAAACAAAGCATTGGCACGGCACGATAATGCAGATACCATTCCCTCTGAAATCTTTTTCCGGAGAAGCCATCCCCATGACAACGCTTGACGTCAACTTTATTCGCCAGCAATTTCCCGCCTTTACCGATCCCGATCTGCAGGGGTGGGGATTCTTTGAAAACGCCGGTGGTTCATACCCCTGTCGACAGGTCATCGAGCGGCTAAATGCCTTTTACCAAAAGACCAAAGTGCAGCCTTACGGCCCCTACCCGGTATCGGCCGCGGCCGGAGCCAAAATGGATGAGGCGTACACCCGACTGGCCGGCTATCTCAACGTCGATGAAGATGAAATACACTTCGGACCATCGACGTCGCAAAACACGTACGTGCTGGCCCAGGCGTTCCGGCCGCTGTGGCAGGATGGGGATGAAATTGTGGTGACCAACCAGGATCACGAGGCGAATTCAGGGGCGTGGCGACGGCTCTCCTCGAGCGGGATCGTGGTGCGAGAGTGGCCGATCGATCAGCACACCGGCGTGCTTAATCCGGCCGATCTCGATCACCTACTCAATGAAAATACTCGCCTGGTGGCTTTTCCTCACGCCTCCAACATCATTGGTCACATCAATCCGGTTTCCGAAATCGCCGCCAAAGCCCATCAGGTAGGGGCGGTGGTGGTGGTCGATGGGGTTTCCTACGCCCCACACGGCTTCCCAGACATCGATGCGATGGGGGCAGATATTTATCTTTTTTCCCTTTACAAAACCTTCGGGCCGCATCAGGGGTTGATGGTAGTGCGGCGGCCAATTCTGGAAAAATTAACCAATCAAAGCCATTATTTTAACGCCTCTTCTCCGCGCAAGAAGCTTATCCCGGCCGGACCGGATCATGCCCAAATCGCCGCCGCAGCCGGTATCGCCGATTACTTTGATGCGGTTTACGCCCATCATTTTCAGGAAGAAGTTGAGGCGGCCGAGCGCGGCCGGCGGCTGCACACCTTATTTCGCCAGACGGAGCAAACTCGCTTAACTCCGCTCTTGGGGTGGCTAAACCGGCGGGACGATGTGCAACTTGTTGGTCCGGATACCGAGCGCGCCCCCACGGTGGCGATCATCTCTAAAAATAAAAAGGCAAATTTCCTGGCTCGCGAGCTGGCCGAACACAAAATCATGGCCAACAGCGGTCATTTTTACGCCGTGCGGGTTTTGGAAGGGATGGGCATCCCCCTCGACCCCGGCGTGCTGCGCCTGTCGTTTGTTCACTACACAAATGAGGAAGAGGTGACTCAGCTGATCGAGGCTTTAGATGCGGTGTTGTGAGGAGATTGGTTCGATTAGCTCGATTGGATCGATTAGTTCGATTCGGTCAGGTTGTAGATAGTGATTTGGCCGGACAATCGCTGATAGTTTGTGCGATCGAGTTGTTTAATTACTATACAATGGGCTAATGGCAAAAAATCCTCTTGCAAAAAAGAGCCTACTGCATCGGCAGTTAATTGCTGTATCGCTTGTGAACTTCCACAGCCTATAGGCTCCATATTAAAAACTTCACGATCATATTTCTGGCCAATATTATCGACCATGGCCTCCAAACATTCCGTTTCTTCGCTTGGTTGACGGATGACAATCACTGGATAGGCGTTTTGATCGATATCGTTCATTAAACCCTGACAGCCGGCCGGCTGCTTCCAATTGATAAAATCCATAAAATACGGGTCAATGTACATTGACCTCCATGGAGAAGCCTGACCTTTTAAGACATAGAGTTCTGGAAAATTAACAGCCAGAATATCCTTTGACTTTTGGTCTTCATAAATTGATGCAAAAAAGGTGAGTTCATCCTCTAAAGTAAAGTCAGGTTCATATACCAATGCCTGATAAACAACTAGAGCAATTAATGCAACCAAACTTGTATACAGGAACCAATCTTGTTGACAGGGATATTGAGAACGAATTTTATTATGCCAGCGTTTGATAAGCGCAAAAAAGCCAACCGAAGCCCAAATCGAAAACAGAAAAACAAACGGCATAAAATCGGATAGATCATGGCCTTCGATAGAACTTAAACTGGATGCAATATGGTAGGCAAACCATACGAAAGTGTGAAGAAATATCCCGCCATTTTGTGTTCTAAAAAGAAATGCAAATCTATTCGACCATCTCAATTTAGTAATACGAAAACCATATACACAAATCCCGAAAACAGCCAAAAAGAGAATGAATAAGTTACCGGATCTAAAAGCAATTAAAGTTGGAATAACCAGCCGTAGGGTTTTGGAATCAGCAAAATGAGGTCTGGGCAGCAGCTTAAAAATAACGGCTTGTGAAATAAAATCGTGTATTTGCCCGGTCCATAACAAATAAATAATTAACGGCATCCCACCACTCAAAATACCCATAAAAAAAATCAGAAATGAGCGGCGGTCTAATCGTTTTTTTAAGATTTTGTAACACAAGATGAGACAGGGTGGCAAAAGAATGATAACGGCCGGCTGCCAGCACAAAGCAGCCAGACTGCCACAAACACCAGCCCAAAACCACGCTTTTTTTTGCGTCACCCACATCAACAGCACGGCAAAAAACTGCGCCAGCAGCTTTGGTTCTAGATTAATGACCGAAAAAACCGCAAACAAGTCCAGCACGAGAAGGGAGGATACGCTAAACATCCCAAACCAGGTTGACCGAAAGGCACGCCGGGTGAAGAGAAACAAAAAGCCGCAGCTTAAAGCGGCAATAAACAGGCTGGTCATGCGCGGTAACAAATAAGAAGGCCAGCCGGTGAATTGTCCAATCCACATCGACCCGGCCGACAGCATAATGCCCAATGGGGGATATCCAAGCGTTGTCGTTTGATAAAGGTTCTCACCCCGAACCATGGCCTGGGCCATGTAGAGGAAGTAGGCGCGATCACCAATTACGGGCTGATCCAAAGGATCATACTGCCACAGAATGAATAGAGCGAAAATAATTACAAGCCCAAACCCAAAACCGGTAGAACGACTCAAATGCAGGAATGCTTCACGTCGAAAAACGGTCAGGGGTTGGCGATTCATGCTGCTTTGCCCACAAAAATCTGAAACGGGAAAAAAGGTTTTAAAAGCGCTATTTTTTCAAACGAGGATTCCAGGGTCAAGCCATAGCGGCCGTTGGTAACAAACGGCGGAAAAAAACCGAAGCGCTCTACCTTTATTAAAGCAAAACCTGCCCGCTGCATACTCTCTCGAATCACGGCTTCTCGCATTTGCAAAATCCCTTTGTCCCCCTGCCAGCTCATCGTTGGAGAGATAACCATCTGGGCATAATAAAGCGGATTAAAGGGATTGGGTTCTAAAAAGGCGATCAAACCATCTTTTTTTAAGAACCGCTTCATGCTTTGAAAACAGAGGGTCAGATCGTGCAAATGGTGAAGAACAAAAAAGCCGACAACCGCCTCAAACTCTTCCGCAAACTGCAGCTCATCGGCAATGATATCGCCGCAAACTAGAGCGATGTCAAACCGCTTGTTATTGTAACCTTTCAGATATTCTAAAAGATTTTGGGAAATATCGAGGCCGGTCACATGAAATCCCTGTTCGGCCAGCAGCAGAGTATAGCGCCCCATACCGCAACCGATTTCCAGCAGGCGCGCCTGTTTCTGAATGCCGGCGGCCGCCAAAAATTTTTGTACATGACGCCACAAATAATTTGAGTTCTTAGGCACCATATTTTTTTTGGGTGGTCCATCGTAGTAATGTTTTTGGGCCGCGTTGTGTTTCTCACGGTGATTCGGAGAGAACGGCATTTAATTCTTCCTTTAGATATTCATCTTTTGAGGGCGTGACAATTTGACTGATAGGGGCCTGATATGGCTTTTGTAAATATCGCTTTCTTTTTCTGACTTTCCAGACCAGCACGGCAGAAAGAGCCAAAACGGCGGTTTTTAGCCTTTTGAGAGAGGAATAGGCGGATTCACCGACCGGCCGTCTGTTTCTAACAACCGGCAGCGAGGTTATCGGCCGCCCAACGCAGCCAATCATAGCGACCACAAAAGGAAAAAAGAAGTTGATAAGAATCACCTGCTGCACCAATGAGCGCTCAAGCATGACGTACATACCGGCATCAGCCGGAACGCCGGTCAGCAGATGCAAAGCCCTCTTAAATACGCGAGAGGTTAACAGGCGGTCGGCCCGCTCATAACGACCGCGCCGGCCGGCAAAAACAGCGGCGTACCCCTCATCTATTTTGGCCATCAGCAAAGGCAACGCCTGCGGTGGATCTTGTAAATCAGCATCCATGATCGCTACATATTGCCCGCTGGCCTGGGCCAGACCGGTTAATACCGCTCGATGCTGACCAACATTTTTGGCCAAATCGATCACCGTCAGACGCGGAAATTTGCCGGTCAGCTCCCGCAGCTTCTCGCTCGAGCCATCCGGGCATCCATCATTAACAAAAATGATCTCATAATGCGGGGTGATGAGCTGAAGATGTTTCGTCAGGGCCATCACCAAAGCCTGTAAAATATCCTTGCTGCGATAAACGGGTAAAACGACGCTCAGCTGCGGCGCGTGATTTTTAGACATAAGCGCTCAGGTTTTTTCGAAACCAGTTAACTGTTTTTTCTAAGCCGGATTTGAGCGTGAAGCGAGGTTCCCAGCCCCATGAGTTAAACGCTTTACGCCGGTCGCCTACCCAAAATTTGGTATCCGCCGGCCGGGGTGGAAACGGCTCATCGGCCACTAAAATTTCTTTTTGACAAAGCTGACCAATCATCTTGATCACGTCGTGATTTGAATATTGTTTGCCAGAGGCGACGTTGACAATTTCCCCTGGTGGCAGCGTTTGAGCAAGCGCCTGCAGCACGGCCTCTACCACGTCTTCTACAAAAATAAAGTCGCGATATGCAGGTTGAGCGGTCAACTGTAAGGGTTTATTGGTCAATGCGGCCAAAATTGCGGTGGGGATCAGCCGATGCCCAGATTCAGCGGGTCCATATACGGAAAACGGCCGCAAAATCGTGACCGGCAGCTGGCGAGACCTGGCAACCTGTTGACAGGCGATGGTGGCGGCCGCTTTGGAAGCGCCATAATCGGTAATCGGCTGTACCGGCAAAGATTCACTTAATGGGATATCGTGTGACCCATATTCAGACGACCCGCCCATGTGAATCAGGCGGGTAAACGGTATTTTTTGTACCGCTTCCAGCAGATTGATCGTGCCGATGACGTTGTTGCGATAAAGATCGCTTAACCGCTGCTGCTGATGCAACACACCGGCGGCCGCACAATGGACGACAAAATCGGGCCGAACCGCCTGAACGAGGTCAAGCATTTTTTGCTCATCGAAGATATTACCTTCATGAACCATCCAGTTTGACGCTCTCAGCTGGAGTCGCCATGCTCTAGAGCTGGGTCTGATCAACCCATGAACCTCCGCCCCCGTCTTGACCAGGAAATGGGCCAAATTGAAGCCAATAAACCCAGCTGCACCGGTAATCAGAACTTTTTTGCCGGAAAACATAAAGTCTACTTCGTTAATTCCGGAGAAACGCTTATTCCCCGCCTAATCAATTGGTCGAGTTCCTGCTTCTTGAGCAGCAAATCGTCCAAAGGCAATTTTTGCGCATTTTGAACGGCCGTCAAAATTTGAGGGACCGCTTTCTCCACCGGGATGTCCTTGATATCCCGGTGAAAAGACCGACGCAAAAAGCTGAATTGACATTGCAGCCGGGCCATTTCATAAATCAACAGGCGACAGGGAATGGGAAATCCGCGATTGGGAACAGTTAATCCGCCAAACCCTTTGCACGTCACGCTTTTTTTGCACACTTGCTCAACCGTACCATCTGGCAAGGCGGAAAAAATATTTGCCGATCCCCTCTCAATAGCCAAATCATTTAACCCGATATACATGCGCCTTAAAGGAAGCTGGCGAATCTGAAAAACGTGACGCACAGCATCGATCGTTTCAATTAATACGCCAACTTCACACCGCCCGTTGACCATCTCAAGAAGTTGCTCGACCTGCTGTGCAGATCTGACCATCGGGAGCAGGATTTCATCTGCACCGGCACCGATCGCCTTTTCAACTTCATCCCTGGTCCATGAGGCCAGGTGATTGATCCGGCATATAACCAGGGCGTCGGTACATCTTCTAACCCGCTGTAGATCGTGCAGGCCGTTAAAATTAATTTCGGTATCTGCGTTTTTTTGTCTTGTTCGTTTACCGATATTTTCCCAGTCGACGATGATACCGGCAACGCCAGCATCAACCGCTCTGGGGATCAGTTCACTGTTTGTTGAAAATAGCAGTAGTTGAAAACCGTTAACCATATGTGCGTTCAGGCTTTGAAGCAACAATGACAATTGAGGAACCGGCCGGCCAGTGAAGCCAACCGGCCAGGGTGACATCAACAAGCAAAACCTTTTTTAAAACCTCGTTGATCACCGGCATTTTTACCTCTTCCAAATCTCGCATTTTGGGTTTCTGCCGTCCCAATCTTCTCATCACCCACAAAAATGGCAGCAGCAAAAACATGAAGTAGCGCGATTCATGAATTTGTAGACCGGCCGCCGTTAAAAGCCGCTTGAGTTCATCCCTGGTGTATCGACGAAAATGCCCCGCAGCCACGTCGCGATAGCTCCACATAGACATAAATGCGGGCACGGTCAGCAAAAGATGCCCTCCTGGACGTAGAAGATGATAAATCGACCGGCTGAGTTTTTGATCATCTTCAATATGTTCCATAACATCTTGCATGATGATCCAATCAAATGTATCGGTTTTGATGGGTAGAGAAGAGATATCCGCTTGAATCAGCAGTCCACGAGGAACAGCCCTTTTTGAATCTCGGAGACCCTCAGGGCGGATGTCGATGCCAAAAGTAAGCGGGTTTTTTTGCTGCAGCGATCGGTAAAAGCGGCCGGTTCCGCACCCTAAATCCAGTACGCGATGATGTGGTTTGACGGGGAATTGACGCAGCAGTTTCTCCACCAACGCCTGTCTGCCCCAAAACCAAAAGTGCCACTCTTCCAAAGATTCAACGACTTGTAGGCGCTCCTTTGAAAAAGGGTCGGTCTCCGTTTGATTCGGCATTTCTGGTCAATGTAACCTATGTGGTGATGATTCAAATTATCTATCCCTATCGAGTAAACCACAAAACGTATTAAAAACCTAGCCGCAGATTGATCTAAGTAGTTTACAAAAAGAATTGTTAAAAAAAGCCATGGATTAACACGAATTTTCACAGATTTCTCTCTGTGATCCGCGATACTCTGCGGACACCTTTGCTTCAGATAATATTTTGTAACTGACCTAAGAGGGAGTTACCGCCTGTGATTTCCTGGCCAATATGGGAGTGGACCAATTGCTTCTTCACCAAACAGCCGGAAATCGGCCGCGGCTGAGCGATTGAGACACCCGATCGACTCTCTGACGTTGTCCGGCCGCGCCCCTGGAGAATGAATCTCACTCACATAACTCAGACCACGATCGTTACTTCCCCACCCCACAAGCCCATAGCCGGCCGCATAAAAATAGCTTTCGATCGGGTCACTATCCGGCGTCAGTCGCCACGACAGCTCAATCACGTCGTTGAGTTCGATACCGCTGTTAAATTTGTAGCGCTCATAATAAGCATCAAATTTTAGATAGCTGAGCTGCGTGCCTTCCAAATCTTTGCCGCAATCGCTTTTCCGGTAAAACGTGACTAAAGGATTGCGCTCGTAAATATCTCCAACTTCCCAATAGCGCGGGGCCCACTTTGAACCGTACACCCCAGGATCGCGCAGGGTATAAAATTGACCGTTGCCTGGGCTGGTGTCGGTTCCGCGGTAAATAAAGCTCTCATCGTACCAAAGCTCTTCCCATTCAGCGACATTTTCACCCTTGGTATGAAAGAAGGTGGTGCTGTTTGATTGGCGCTGGGTTTGATGGCGTGCTTGAGAGCCCGAGCTGTGCTGTACTTCGTAGAGGATGGGATCGCCATTGAGAAATTGAACCATGTCAATGGTTCCCTCAAACGGCGCCTTAAAAATAATAGGCATAAAAATAACCGAACCATCTTGGTTGGTCTGCTCAGCAAACGGGTGTTTTGGGTGGTCAGCGGCGGCTGGTAGGGTAGCTATTAAGGCCCACAAAAAGGCGCTGATTATCGATACGGCTGATAGCCTGGTTAAATACTGCTTCATAATTCTTTTCCCTGATGGGTTTAAGGGCCGGGCGGCCGTTTGGCTTGAATGCGCCAGAAAAACCATCAACGTCGCTTGGTGTACCTTTGATTATGGCAGGTGGGGCGGATAGAACCAGCTAAATGGCGTTAATTTTGGTGAAAAAAAAGAAAATTTCGCCGCCTGCCGTGGTACTTAAGTACAGGATTGTAAAATTCGCAGACCCCGTAGGTTCGCAGAGCTCCGCAGGAGCAAGGAAAAAAATCAGCGTCAATCTGTGATATCCGCGGCTGTGTTTTTAGTAGTGATCCATTCAAAAGCAGGCTCCAAATTATTAGAAAATCACAAGATGTAAATTGTTGACAATTTACATCTTACCCCATATACTCGAACCCATAATCAAAAAAATCCAGCGGCACCATCTCTTTGTGATCACTGATCACCAAAAACAAAACCAAATAGCCACCAATACCGGCTGAATTTTTCGCCTCATTTTTTACCGCTTAAGAAGTGAAATGATGTTTGAAAAAACGATTTTCCACACAATGCCAGAGCAGATTGCGGTTCGTCTCCGATACAGTATCCTGTCCGGTGAATTGGAGTCGGGAGCGCCCTTGCGCGAGCGAGAGGTATCCGACTGGTATGGTGTGAGTCGGGGCCCCGTTCGAGAAGTGTTTCGCCAGCTGACCCAGGAAGGGCTGCTGGTCGCCGTGCCTAATAAGGGAGTCAAGGTGGCAGAAAAACCCAGCGGTCCGGTTCGCGCCCTGCTGGTAAAACTCCGCACTGAGATTGAATCATTCGTCCTCGACAGCGTTTTTGACGATATCACCCAGAAAGACATCACCCAGCTCGAAAAGATTCTGGAAAAAATCAAACAGGCCTGTCTAAACGACGATATGGGGGCCTTGCTCGAGCAGGATTTAAATTTTCATCGAGCGATTATTGAGCAACATGACGAGAAGGATCTCTTTTCTATTTGGCGGCCGATGGCCTTACGCATGTTGATTCAATATAACCGTTTAGGGGATCTCATTGAAAGCTATCATGAGCACAGCCGCATCCTGGATGCCATAAAAAAAGGGGACAAGGCAGCGGCCCTAAAAGCGCTTGAAGACAATATTCAATGATGGTTGACGGCGGTCAGCAGCCACCATAAACGGACTTGCTGATTCCATAAATTTCATGATTCAAGTAGGAAAGGCGTGTCACTCAAAGTGGTTATACGCCAATCTGGCAGGAGGTAATTGTTCACCAAATATTACAACCACTACAACCCAATTCCCAAAAGCATGTTAACAACAATCTTCTCTGGAGGAGAAATCAAGATGAAGAAATTTAAAATATTAAGCGCCTTTGTCATTCTCTTATTACTGCTTTCAGCATGCGGTACAGATACGCCCCCGGCCGAAGATCCACAGCAAGGTGAAGTGGCCCCCGAAGCGGAAGAGGAAACCGCTGAGGAAATGGCGGAAGAACCGGCTGAGGAAGCGGAAGAAGAAGTCATTGAAAGCATCGGTTCGGCCGAAGATTTAGCCGATATCGCTCGCGAAGATACCCTGGTCATGGGTTGGAGTCACGCTACGCCGATTGGGACGACCAATCCGTGGGCCGTTCCTGGCTACACCCATCAGGACGCCGGCGCGTTTATGTGGGAAGGGCTGTCCTACTTCCGCATTTTTGCCGATGAGGAAGCCCCCTGGCTGGCTGAAAGCATGGAGTACAACGATGACTTTACCGAGTTGACCATTACCCTGCGGCCGGAAGCGAAGTGGAGTGACGGCACGCCGGTCACCTCGCGCGACGTCGTCTTTACTCTGGAAGGGCAGCTCAATCGCGACACCCTCGCTTATCATGCCGCTTTTGTGCAGTTTGTCGACTCCATCGAAGCCGTTGATGATTTGACGACGGTGGTGACATTTAATCAGCCGGCCCCTCGCTTTAAATTTGAGGTGCTAACCCTGAAATTTGACACCGGCATTAATATCGTGCCCGCTCACGTTCTCGAAGAGCAGGAAGACATCGCCGGCTTTGCGGGCGGCATTGAAATGCCGCACTCCGGCCCGTACAGCGTTGTGGCCTGGGACAACACCCAGAAAATCCTCGATTTACGCGAAGATTGGTGGGCCGTTGAAGCCGGTCTCATCGATACGCCAGACGTGAAGCGGATTGTGATGGTCAACCTCGGTGGTCAGGTCGGAGCCAATATGGAAGCGGTTGCCCAGCGTATCGTGAACAACGAGATGGACACCGCCCTCGACTTCCGCCAGGATATTATCCAGAGCATCATCGAGCAAAATCCGGCCGTGACGTCGCACACCGGCGATCAACCGCCATTTGGCTATCTCGACTGGTGGCCCAATTCTCTGTGGATGAACACCTTGGTTCCCCCATATGACGATGCTCGCGTGCGCCGTGCCGTTAGTTTGGCCGTTGACCGCGATACGATTGACGAAATCGTGTACTCGGGGGCACAGGTAACGACGATTTATCCATTCCCGCTTTATCCCGGTTTGGAGAACTTTGTCGCCCGTGAAGATGTCCAGGCATCGATTGAGACACATGATCCGCGCAGATTCAACCTTGAAGAAAGCGCCGCCCTAATGGAAGAAGCCGGCTACACTATGAACGGCTCGGGCTTGTGGGAAAAAGATGGTGAAACGGTCAATGCCACCATTCATGGTTTCCCCGGCATTCATGGAGACATCGTGCCGGTTTTGGAGCAGATGCTGCTCAACGCCGGATTTGATGCCACCATCAACTTTGGCGATGACTCGTTCCAGCAGATGGCAGACGGGGCACCCGGTCTGTACATGTTTGGCCACGGCGCGTCGCTTGTCGATCCGTATGCAGCGCTTGAGCTGTTCCACGGCCGCTTTAGCGAATCGATCGGCACCACGGCCGGTAACAACCGCTTCTCTCGCTACAGCAATCCGGATTACGACGCCATTCTCGACGAGATGGCGCCGCTGGATGCCAATGATCCGCGCTTCCAGGAACTGGCCGCGCAGGCGATCGATATTTACTGGTCGGAGCAGATCGATGTGCCCGTTATTCAGTGGCTGCATCGCATCGCTTACAACCAGACTTACTGGACCAACTGGCCAACGGCCGACAACCTCGGCCCCGGGGTCAACGGCGCCTTCTGGGCCCATACCGGCATGCTCGTCGTGACCGGTCTGGAAAAAGCCGAATAGCATAGTTTGAGTCGGTGAGGCCAGCTGATTTTGTACCAGCTGGCCTCACCGCTCTTCCAGGTGAAACGATTATGAGTTTATGGGTTATTGGCAGGCGCATTCTTTTTCTTTTAATGGTGATCTGGGCGGCGGCAACCATCACTTTTTTTATTCCCCGTCTATCGTCACGAAATCCAATCCGCGAACGTTTTGCTACGCTGGCCCGTACCGGGGGATTTTCACCGGGCGATCTGGAAACAATCGTTGCATCATACAATCAGAAGTTTGGCTTGGATAAGCCTCTATGGCAGCAGTATGTAGATTATATGTCCAGCCTGGCTCGATTTGATTTGGGGGTCTCTCTCAATCTCTTCCCCAAAACCGTGGTTGAATTAATTGTGGAAGCACTCCCCTGGTCGATAGGCCTGTTAATCGTGACCACCATTCTATCGTTTATTATTGGGAATATTCTGGGGGCGCTGGCCGCCTGGCCGCAGGCGCCCAACTGGCTGCGCACCATCTCTACCTCTTTTGTCCTGCTGCAGGGGGTGCCGCCGGTTCTTCTGGGGGTCCTTCTGATATTTTTTATCGCCTTTCGCGCCAACCTGCTGCCCATCAGCGGCTCCTACAGTATCGGATCGGTTCCCGAATGGTCGTTCGCCTTTGCCATAGACGTCTTGCGACACCAGATCCTGCCCGCCTTGGCCCTGATTTTTGGCACCGTTGGTGGCTGGGTGCTGAGCATGCGCGGGATGGGTATCACCATTCAAGGTGAAGATTACGTGCTCTTTGCGGAGCACAAAGGGTTAAGCAGCCGCACGATCTTCAGAGATTATTATCTCCGAAATGCGCTGCTGCCCCAGGTGACCGGTTTTGCCCTGGCCCTGGGTAATGTGGTGACCTCAGCCATTATCGTGGAGCAGATCTTTGGCTTACCCGGTCTGGGCAACGTGCTGGCTCAGGCGATTCGCGTTAATGATTTTCTCGTGATCTACGGCATTGTTTTGTTTATTACGATCGCCATTGCCACCCTGATGGTACTGGTTGAGCTACTTTATCCCCTGCTGGATCCCCGCATTCGGCTGGACCAATAATTTATTATGGCGAACATCTCCCTTCCCCAACCGCAGGCTCAGGCCCCTGTTTTTTCCCAGCCGGGCCGTCTGACCTTACTTTTCCGCTATTTGCGGCGCAACATGAGCTTGACGATCGGCCTGCTCATCATGCTGTTTCTGATTGTGTTTACGATTGTTGGTATGTTGACAATTGAGTCGGAAAACGCCTATGCGCTGGCCGTTAGTTCGAAACAGCCGCCCAGCGCTGAGTTCCCGCTAGGAACCGACTTCTTCGGCCGGGATATGCTGGCCGTCATGGTTTATGGCACCTGGCAAACCGCCCTGATCGGCATTATTGCCGGTGGCGCTGGCACCCTGGTCGGGGTGCTACTAGGATTTATCTCCGCCTATTTTGGAGGCATTATTGATGCCGCCATCAAGGGAATCAGCCAAATTCTCATGCCGATCCCGGTTTTTCTGATCCAAATTGTCATTGCCGGTTCTCTGGACAAGCGAGACGTCACCATTTACACCATGGCTTTTATCGTGCTGATTTTAGCCTGGATGGGACCGACGCTCGTCATGCGTTCGCAGGTGCTCTCGATGAAAGAAAGGCCTTATGTGGCGGTTGCCAAACTGTCAGGGGTTGGGGATATCGGAATCATCTTCACCGAAATTTTGCCAAACCTCCTCCCCTTCATCGTGGCCCAGTTTGTGACCCAGGTTTTTGCGGCCGTATTTGCCTCGTTTTATTTGGCGATTGTGGGTCTTGGCCCCCTGCGGGAGCCGCTGCTGGGCAACATCATTTGGGCGGCGATGGGGCAGGGAGCGTTTTTTAACGGCTGGTGGTGGTGGCCGGTATTTCCCGCCGTTGGTTTGGCCTTGATTTTGGGGTCGCTGGCCCTAATTAATATGGGGCTGGATGAACTTTCCAACCCTCGCGTTCGCCGATCGGAGTAAACGGCAATGGAAAACTCACTTATGGCAGATCGGAAATCCTCTCCAGCGGGTCAAGCGGGCGGTCAAGTCCTCGAGGTCAACGACCTGCACGTCTCATACTATACCGATGCCGGCCGGGCTGACGCCCTTGACGGCGTATCCCTATCTCTAAACGCCGGTGAGAAGCTGGGACTGGTCGGAGAATCCGGGTCGGGCAAGAGCACGATGGCCCTGGCCATGATGCGCATGATCAAGCCTCCCGGCCGGATTGAAGGAGGACAGGTCATTGTCGATGGCACCGACCTGATGGCCCTCTCTGATGAAGAAATGCTCAAGGCCCGGTTGAGCAAAATCGCCTATATTCCTCAGGGTGCCATGAACTCCCTTAACCCGGTCCTGCGCATCGGGGCGCAGATGATGGATGCCGTCATCGCTCACAAAACCCCGTTATCCAAAAACGATATAGAAAAGCGCTGTCGGGAATCGCTTGAGTCGGTTGATCTCGACGGCGGCGTCTTTCAAATGTATCCCCATGAATTAAGCGGCGGGATGAAACAGCGCGTGTGTATCGCCATCGGTATCCTGCTGCAGCCCAAAGTCATTGTGGCGGACGAGCCAACAAGCGCCCTGGACGTAGTGACCCAGCGTCAGGTCATGGAAACCTTAGACAAGGTGCGCGAACAGCTCGGCGCGGCGATTATTTTGATCGGCCACGACATGGGGCTGATGGCTCAATTTGTGGACAAGGTAGCGGTACTCTATGCCGGGCAGGTCATGGAATTGAGCACGGTAAAGGAAATGTTTACAGACGCCCTTCACCCCTATTCCGAAGCGCTGATTAACAGCCTGCCCAACCTGGAAAACAAAGGGGTTTTTCAGGGGATTCCCGGGCTTGCCCCGGCCCTCCTGCGGCTTCCACCGGGCTGCTCTTTTCACCCGCGCTGTCCCAAAGTGATGGATCATTGCCGCTCCGAGCGTCCGGAAACGATCCTGCAAAACGGCCGAACTGTATCTTGTCATCTTTTTTCTCAAGAGGAGAATCAGGCAGCGTAAGAGGCAAACTATGGCGGACTTATTAGAATTTAAAAATGTAACCAAGGTTTACTCCAGCGGCCTGTTGAGCCGGGCCTCGACCACGGCCTTAAACAACGTGTCGTTCAAGATCGAAGAAGATGATCAAACCATTATGGCCGTTGCCGGGGAAAGCGGCAGTGGCAAGACCACCCTGGCGATGCTGCTTTTGGGCTTTATCGAACCAACGGAAGGGCAAATTTTGTACAAGGGGCAGGACATCACTCACCTGCGCGGCCCGGATCGAATGACGTTTCGCCGAGAGGTTCAGGCGGTATTTCAAGATCCATTTGCCGTCTTTAACCCCTTTTACACCGTTGATCATCTCTTGACGGTGCCCATCAAGCGGTTCAAACTGGCCCGATCAAAAGCGGAAATTCGCGATAAAATGGTCGAAGCGCTGACCGCCGTTGGCCTTCACCCCCAGGATGTACTCGGCCGCTTTCCTCACCAGCTTTCCGGTGGGCAGCGGCAGCGCATCAACGTCGCCCGCGCCCTGGTTTTAAAACCTCGAATCCTGGTGGCGGATGAACCGGTATCGATGGTTGATGCTTCTCTGAGAGCCAATATCCTGGAAATTTTGCAGAGCCTGCAGCAAGATCACGGGGTTTCTATCTTGTATATCACCCATGATTTAACGACCGCTTATCATGTGGCCAAATCCATATTGGTGATGTATCGCGGCACGGTGATGGAAGCCGGTGATGTCGACCGGATCATTAAAGATCCCCAACATCCGTATACCCGTCTCCTGATCGACTCGATCCCCTGGCCAGATTTAAATCGCCGCTGGGGTGAAACCGAAATTAAAGCGCGGGAATCAGATATTGGCGTGGTCTCCAGCGGCTGCAAATTTTACGGCCGCTGCCCCTTTGCCATGGATAAATGCAAAACGCTGCCCCCTCTCTTTCAAATCAACGAGCAGCAGGCCGCTTCCTGCTATTTATTTGATGAACACCCTCAAATCGCCTCAGAAAGGTTAACGGAGCTGCTGCCCGTTTAACGAGATGCGGGGCGACTGGAGACGTGTGTGCGACATCAACTTTCCTTTGCGGCAATCGGGTGGCTCGCTGGCGTGCTATCAACCGTGGTGCTGGGCTTAATCTGGCCAATCATTTTTCCAGCCATCATAAATATCGAAAATTACTACGGCTCCGGCCCGGGCTTGATCACCATCATTGGCATCACCCTGCTTTTAATCACCCCGGCAGCCCTGATTGGCGGTCTGGTCGGCGGCCGGCTGTCGGTAGAAGGTGGCGTTGGTGGCCAGCGGTTAATCGCCATCATTCTGGGCATCATTTTTGCAGCACCCTGTGGCTGTTTTGGATTCTGGTTTTTTACCGGATTTTAAATAAAGATAAAGTAGTTAACAAAAAGATTTGTTAAAAAAAGCCACGGATTAACACAGATTTTCACAGATTTCTCCCTCTAATCTGCGGCCATCTGCGTAATCTGCGGACACCTTCTTCAGAACTTTTTGTATCTCACCTAAACATGATAAAAATTGCCGAATTTCTTCCCCCGACACCAACCCCGCTCTGGCAGCTGGCCAAACAGGCCGGAGCCGATTGGGCGGTGGGGGGATTGCCCTTTGATGATCCACAAAATGGCGATGATGCCCCATGGGATTACCTGCCCCTGCTGCGCATGAAGGAACGCTACGAAAGCGGAGGGTTTAAACTGGCGGTGATTGAAGCCCGGCCGCCGCTAAACAACGCCAAACGGGGGCTGCCCGGCCGCGATGAAGAAATCGCCACCGTCTGCACCCTGCTGGAAAATATGGGCCGTCTGAGCATTCCGGTGTGGTGTTATGAGTGGATGACAGATTTTAACTGGATGCGCACCAACACCAGCACTCCCTCACGAGGTGGCTCTCTGGTCACCAGCTTTGATAACGCCCTGATGCAAAATGCGCCCCCCACCGCACTGGGGCCGATCAGCGAAGAAGAACTTTGGGTTAATCTCGAGTATTTTCTAAAACAGGTGCTCCCGGTGGCCGAACAATGGGGGGTTCAGCTGGCCATGCACCCTGATGATCCACCTCTGTCTCCCATTCGCGGGGTTGGCCGCATCATGCGCAGCGTCGAAAGCTTCCAGCGCCTTCTTGATCTCGCTCCCAGCCCCATGAACGGCGTGACCCTCTGTCAGGGCAACTTCACCCTGATGACCGATGATTTACCTCAGGTGATCCGTCATTTTGGAGAGCAGGGCAAAATATTTTTTGTGCACTTTCGCGATGTCCGCGGCACGCCGGAAAAATTCTCGGAAGCGTGGCACGACGAGGGTCAAACCGATATGCTGGCGTGCATGCAGGCGTATAAAGA
>JASJCR010000137.1 GCA_030065875.1 Ardenticatenaceae bacterium
ATGGCCGAGGATATCGAGCGCGTGCGCGCCGTGGGCAACCCGGTGGCGGTCTGCGTAGCTGAACTGCTCGACTTCTTTATGATTTATCATCGCCATCCCCGCTGGGGGTTTGACGGTGCGCCGCTGCACGACCCGTGTACCATCGCCTGGCTGGTCGCCCCGGAGCTGTTTGAGAGCCGGCCGTGCTGGGTGGGGATCGAAACCCAGGGCGAACACACCACCGGCATGACGGTCGTTGACCGCTACGGGTTAAGCGGCCGGTCGGCCAATGCCGATGTGTTGTGGAGGATCGATCGCGAGGGGTTTGTGAAGCTGCTGGTTGACAGGTTGACGTATTTTGATAAACAATATTTTTGAATTGAATTAGGTTCCTGCTCTTAGGACATCGGCGTAAATGAGATAATTTTGGTTTGATTTTTTATGGAGTCCAAGTTAATGACAAACAAAGTTGAAATTCTTCAGATTCTAAAAATGCAAGAGAAAAAGCTAAGGCAGCTGGGTGTAAGGAGATACGGCCTGTTTGGTTCATTTTCTCACGATAAGGCCACTGAGGTAAGTGACATCGATATTTTGGTTGAATTTGAACCTGGAAAAAAAACATTTTTAAATTTTGATGAATTGGCTGTTTTTTTGGAAGAATTATTTGAGCGCAGAATCGATTTACTCACTGAAGAAGGCCTTAGCCCATATCTGGGTCCTGACATCTTGCATGACGTAAATTATGTCACGGTCGACTAAAAACTATCTTCGACATATCTATGATGAAATTCATTACCTGAAGAGGGTAACGGATAATCTGTCATTTGAAGGTTTCATTAATGATGAAACTCTGAAGCGAGCGGTTGTAAGGAGCCTTGAAATTATCGGCGAGGCCGTAAAGCAAATTCCAGAATCTGTTCGTCAGTTACATCCGCATATCCCTTGGCGGGCAATTAGTCGAATGCGCGATCGTTTGATACACCATTACTTTGGAATTGACTATGATATCGTTTGGGATGTTATTGAAAATCATCTAAATCCACTTGATGAAGCTGTCAAAAGTTTACTCAGTCGAAATGATATAGATTGATTATCGATCTTATTTGACGATTAAGTTTTGGGATCTGTCACATCACAAAAGCCGAATTTTTATAAATGATCACTGATAATAGAGTTGAAAATTTTCGCGGGGCGATGCTCGGCCTGGCCGTGGGCGATGCACTGGGCACCACCCTTGAATTCACCCGGCCGGGCACCTTCCAGCCGCTTAGCGACATGGTGGGCGGTGGCCCGTTTAATCTGAAGCCAGGGCAGTGGACCGACGACACGTCGATGGCCCTGTGCCTGGCGGAAAGCCTCGTCGAGCAGAGAGGTTTTGACTTGAAGGATCAGGTTTTACGTTATGTTAAATGGTATCGCGACGGTTACCTGAGCAGCACGGGCGAATGCTTTGATATCGGCAACACCGTTCGCGACGCGCTGCACCGCTTTGAGCAAACCGGAAACCCGGCCAGTGGATCCACGCACCCCCAGTCGGCCGGGAACGGATCGATTATGCGCCTGGCCCCAGTGCCGATGGCCTACGCCAACAGGCCTGAAAAGGCTGTTGAGCTTTCCGGCCGCAGCTCAATCACCACTCACGGCGCAGCGGCCTGCATCGATGCCTGCCGCTACTTTGGCGGTTTGATCGCCGGGGCCCTCAACGGTGCCGAATAACAAGAACTCCTTTCAGATCGTTATGCCCCGATCCCCAATTATTGGTCAAACCACCCACTGGTGGCTGAGATCGATGACATTGCTGCCGGATCGTATAAAAACAAGATACCGCCAGGCGGGATATCCGCTTCCCCGAGCGCCCTGCCCTCCGGCAACATCCGCGGAACCGGCTACGTGGTTGATTCTTTAGAAGCGGCGCTGTGGGCTTTCTGGAAGGGCGAATCATTCGAGGAAGGGTGCCTGTTAGCCGTCAACCTGGGTGAAGATGCCGATACCACCGGCGCAGTTTACGGTCAGCTGGCCGGAGCTTACTACGGTGCACAGGGGATTCCCATCGCCTGGCGCGAAAAAATTGCCATGAAAGAAATGATTGTAAATTTAGCCGACCAGCTCTTCAAAATGGGCGGTTGATTTTAGAACATTTGTTTGTTAATATTGATCTTTCATGCCGCTCAACCCAATACCCAACACCTAAAACCCATCACCTATTTTCGGCTATGGTTAACCAAGAATTTCGCGTTCCCAACAGCTATCAATACAACCGCTCATCCCCAGTGCGCTGGATTATTTCCCATATTTGGCGGCACAAATGGTTTATGATCGCCTACTTTGCCGGGGTGTTGGGGGCCAATGGCGCCAATGTCTTTATCCCGGTGTTGACCGGCCGGGCGTTTGACGCCGTGGTCACCCCTGACGACATGGTCGTTCAAACCCTGGTGACCATCGCCCTGACGATGCTGGCCATCATCCTCACCCGCGCAGTGGCCGACCTGAGCGGGCAGTATGCGATGGAGGTGATTGCCAAACGGCTCGAGCGGGATGCCCGGGATGAGCTTTACCTCAATCTGCTGGGCAAGAGCCAGACGTGGCACAACCAGCAGCGGGTGGGAGATTTAATGGCTCGGGCCAACAACGACGTGCGGGAAATAAACGGCATGATGATGCCCGGTTTTAGCCTGCTTTTTGATTCGATGGTCGCCCTGGTTCTGCCGATCATCGTCATTGGCACCACGAACTATCGGCTGCTTTTGGCGCCGGCGATTTTTGTAGTCATGTTTGTGTGGGCGCTGCGCCGCTATATGGATGAATTGACCCCGGTCTCCGATCGGTTGCGCGAGGGGTTTGGCGAGATGAATGCCACCCTGGCTGAGACGGTAACCGGCATCGAAGTGGTCAAAATCAACGGTCAGGAACAGCAGGAAATCGGAAAATTCGGCCGGGCGGCACGCACGTATCGCGATTATTTTGTCGAGCAGGGATTTATCCAGGCGCGCTACCTGCCACCCTTTTTGCTTGGCGTGGCCATTACAATCGGTTTTTTGCACGGGGTGTATTTGCTCAGCGAAGAGTTGCTGACCATTGGTGAGCTGGTGACCTATATCGGTTTGCTGTTTTTGCTGCGTTACCCGTCATTTATCTCAACCTTTACCTTCGTGCTGGTTGAATTGGGCGTCGCCAGTGCGCGACGCATCCTCGATTTACTCTCTCAGGAAACCGATATCGATGAAAACGAGAATGGCCACGCCGAATCAATGGCTGGGGACGTGGTTTTTGAGAACGTCACCTTTCAATATGGAGAATCGGCCGTCCTGGAGGATATCTCATTTCGCGCTCGGCCGGGTGAAACGATCGCCATTGTGGGTCAAACCGGCTCCGGCAAAAGCACGTTGACCAAGCTGGTTAATCGCACCTACGATGTCTCGGCTGGCCGGATCTTGATCGACGGAATTGATTTGCGTCAGTGGAAGCTAGACACCCTGCGCCGCCAAATTTCTACTATCGAGCAGGATATTGTTCTGTTTTCGCGTGACGTGGCCGCCAATATCAGCTTTGGTGCCCGTGGAGAAATAACCCGCGAACAGGTTATGCAGGTGGCGCGAGAAGCCCAGGCGCATGATTTTATCATGCAGTTTAAAGATGGATACGACACCGAGGTGGGTGAGCGAGGAGTGACCCTTTCGGGCGGGCAGCGACAGCGGCTGGCCATCGCCCGGGCGCTGCTGACCGATCCTCGCATTCTTATTTTGGATGATGCCACCAGCGCCATTGACAGCGCCACGGAAGATCGAATTCAAACCGCCATTGACCGGATCCTTGAAGGGCGAACGACGTTTTTAATTACCCACCGGCTTTCCCAAATTCGCCGGGCCGATCGCATCATCGTTTTGGCCAAGGGGAAAATTATCGATCAGGGTGGACATGAAGAATTGCTCGGCCGCTGCCGCCTGTATCAGCGGATTTTTGGCGTCAGAGAAGAGATTCCAGTCAACAAATAGCCGCGGATTTAACGGATTGGTCCAGATTGTGCCGAACGAATTAGCGGTGCAAATCCGCAGCTAGAGAAAAAATTTATGGGATTTGTAATGGACGGCCTCGACAGCGAGGCGTATGACAGACAATATGAAGATCGGGTGCTGGTCAAGCGCATCATCGGGTATTTCCGGCCAGAAGCTCGCACGATGGGTTTTGTCTCGGGCATGATTTTGTTGAATGCCGTCATGGACACGGTGCTGCCGGTGATGTTGGCCCGTGCGGTTGATACGCTGGCGGCCGATTTCACCACCACGGCAGCCGTCACGCTGGCAATCGTGATTTTGCTGGCCGGCGCGTTTTCCTGGGGATTTAACTACTTCCGCCAATCATATACCGCCTATGCCGTGGGCGATGTGGTTTTGCAGCTGCAGGAGGATGTTTTTGCCGCCATTCTCGATCGCGACATGTCGTTTTATGACGAACACGCTTCCGGCAAAATAGTCAGCCGCATTACCGGTGATACCCGAGACTTCTCGACGGTGGTTACCCTAACGCTCAACCTGATGAGTCAGGTGCTCCTAATGGGATTGTTAATCATCGTCATGTCGACGATCAACGTTCGGTTGACTCTTTTGGCGCTAATCATTGCCCCTTTTATCATCATCGCGGCCCTCGGCTTTCGGCGCATCGCCCGTCGCGCCTCAAGTGGCGCACAGCGGGCCCGGGCAACCGTCAATGCCCATCTGCAAGAAACGCTGGCCGGAATTTCGGTTGCCAAGAATTTCCGTCAGGAGCAGACGGTCTATGATGAATTTCTCGATATCAACGAGCAGTCATATCAGGTGAATTTGCGTGAAGGGTTTGTTTACAGCGGAATTTTTCCGCTGTTGATTATGATTGCCGGGCTGGGCTCGGTATTAATCGTCTATTTTGGCGGCCGCAGCACGCTGGACGGTGCCGTTTCACCTGGGGACTGGTTTCTCTTTATCCAGGCGATGGGCATTTTCTGGTTCCCCTTAACCAGTATTGCCTCGTTTTGGAGCCAGTTTCAGCTGGGATTATCGGCCAGCGAGCGAGTATTTTCCCTGATGGATTCAGAGGCGCGGGTTTTTCAAAATGATGACCGGCCGGTGCCGCGCCTGCGCGGCGAAATCGAATTTAAACAGGTTCGTTTTCGCTATACAGAGCAAGAGCAGGTTTTGCCCGATTTTAATCTTCTTATCCCGGCCGGAGAAATGGTCGCCCTTGTTGGTCATACCGGAGCGGGGAAGTCGAGTTTGGGTAAGCTGGTGGCCCGCTTTTACGAGTTTCAGGAGGGGCAGCTGCTGATTGACGGTCACGATGTGCGGTCATTTGATTTGATGGCGTACCGGCGGCAGATCGGCATGGTGCCTCAAACCCCCTTTCTTTTCTCCGGGACGGTGCGCGACAACATACGGTATTCCCGGCCGGAAGCCAGTGATGAAGAAGTGGCGCAGGTGGCCCGCACCATCGGTTGGGGAGATTGGGTCGATGTTTTGCCCAACGGGCTCGACAGCGATGTGGGGGAAGGCGGCCGCTCCCTTTCGATGGGGCAGCGACAGCTCGTTGCTCTGGCTCGCGTGCTGCTGGACGATCCTTCTATCTTGATTTTGGATGAAGCCACGGCCAGCGTTGATCCGGTTACCGAAGCCCAAATTCAGGAAAGCCTCAACGTTGTTTTGCGCAATCGCACCTCGCTGGTGATCGCCCATCGTTTATCAACGATCAAAGAAGCGGACCGCATTATCGTTCTGCGCAAAGGGGAAATCATCGAAGAAGGAGACCACGACACCTTGATGAACAAAGATGGTCATTACGCTGAGTTGTTTAACACGTATTTCCGTCATCAAGCGGCTGATTATCAGCCGGAAGTGACCCCACATTCATAAGGAAGTTGGCATGTGTAGAAATATAAAACCCCTCTTTAATTTTGATCCTCCGGCAACCGAAGAGGAGATTACCGCGGCCGCCGTGCAGTTTGTGCGCAAAATCAGCGGGTTTTCCAAGCCCTCAAAAGTAAATGAAGCGGCTTTTATGGCTGCGGTCGATCAAATTTCGCGCGTCTCTCAAGAACTACTCGATACGCTGCAGACAAATGCGCCCGCAAAAAACCGTGAGGTAGAAGCTGCAAAAGCAAAAGCCAGAGCGGTCAAGCGATTTTCCTCTTAACCCCTCTAAAATGACAAAAGTCATTGATACTCCCCTGTATTTCACCACCAATTGATTAAAAACCCTGTCATGGTGTAAACAAGCCGTTATAATAAGCTCGTGTTCTCTTTATTGTAAGGCTTTGCAGAAAAGAGAATTACCCCAGGAACCTCAATATTCTGTCGCTTATAAGAATTATGGGTAGATTTTCAAGTCAAAATTTGCCGTTGAGGTTGCATGGAAAAATGAATCCATTCACCACCATCTGGAGTAAGAGAGGATACCATGTCCACCAATTTTTCGTTGAATAAACATCATATTGAAGTTGATAACGTTGTTCGCAACGCCCGCCCACCTGTTTTATATCAGGAAGCGATTCTTTTCGAAGATGAGGCCGCTATCTCCGGTTCAGGAGCGTTAATCGTGCGCTCGGGAGAAAAAACCGGCCGCAGTCCGTTGGATAAGCGGGTTGTGCGCCATCCTGATTCCGAAAATGACATTTGGTGGGGGCCGGTAAATGTGGAAATTGATGAACACACCTTTCACATCAATCGCGAACGGGCAATTGACTATATCAATACCCGGGACAAAGTGTATGTGGTCGATGGCTACGCCGGTTGGGATGAAGACCAGCGTCTAAAAGTGCGCATTATTTGCACGCGCCCCTATCATGCCCTGTTTATGTGGAATATGTTGATCCGGCCGACCGATGAACAGTTAAAAACGTTTGGTGATCCCGATTTCGTCATTTACAATGCCGGCCAATTTCCGGCCAATCGGCACACCGCGTACATGACCTCAAAGACCACCATCGACCTCTCCTTCGAAGAGAGGGAAGCGGTTATTCTGGGGACCGAATACGCTGGCGAAATGAAAAAAGGCGTGTTTACGGTCATGAATTACCTCATGCCCAAAAAGGATGTGTTGTCGATGCACTGCTCGGCCAACGAAGGAGATGATGAAGATGTTTCTCTTTTCTTCGGTCTCTCCGGAACCGGAAAAACCACCTTGTCGGCCGATCCCCGCCGTAAATTGATCGGTGATGATGAGCACTGCTGGACCGACAAAGGTATTTTCAATATGGAAGGAGGGTGTTACGCCAAAGCGATCAACCTTTCTGCTGAAAAGGAACCGGAAATTTATGCGGCGATCAAATATGGCACCGTCCTTGAGAACGTTATTTATGACAAACGCACGCACCAGGTTGATTTTACCGACGTTTCCATTACCCAAAACACACGTGCTTCTTACCCAATTGAGTATATCCCAAACGCCAAAATTCCCTGCGTTGGAGACCATCCCCAGAACATTATTTTGCTGACGGCCGATGCGTTTGGTGTGCTTCCGCCGGTCAGTAAATTGACCCCGGATCAGGCGATGTATCATTTTATTAGCGGCTACACCGCCAAAGTGGCCGGTACAGAAATGGGTGTGACCGAACCCCAGGCGACCTTCTCCGCCTGTTTTGGGGCTGCGTTTATGGTCTGGCATCCCAGTAAATATGCGGAGCTGCTGGCCCAAAAGATGCAGGAGCACGGATCCACCGCCTGGTTGGTTAATACCGGTTGGACCGGTGGACCGTTTGGCGTTGGTAATCGTATTCCGCTGGAATACACGCGGGCCATCATCGATGCCATCCACGATGGTTCATTAGCTCAGGTACATTTCTTCAATGACCCATTCTTTGGTTTAGAAGTGCCCTTTGCCTGCCCCAACGTCCCGGATAACATCCTCAATCCGAGAAATACGTGGCTCGATCCGTTAGATTACGATGATCAGGCGTTAAAATTGGCCCGTTTGTTCAACGACAATTTTGAAAAGTACAAGGACGGAAGCAGCGAAGCCATCATCAATGCCGGTCCAAAAGTGAAGTAGGTCAGGTACAAGCCATCGGGTTTGTGACCGGCCAATCAGTAATCAGTAAGGAAAAGGGTCGAGTATCCACTCGGCCCTTTTTTTATTTTTGCCCGACGGCAGCCCTGTCAAAAAATCGTCAGGGCCTGCTCTAAATCTTCCAGTAAGTCGTCTACGTTTTCAATGCCGGTTGAGTAGCGTATCAGTCCTTCCGGAATGCCCATGGCGGCTCGTTCTTCGGCCGTGCATTCAACATGGCTGGTGGTTGCCGGCGGTCCAACAATGGTTTCCACCGCACCGAGGTTGGCGGCCGCATGAGCAAGCTTAAAGCGCGGAATCAATTTTCGGACCCCGTCGAGGGTGTTTTCCTTCAGGATGAAGCTCAACATGCCTCCATAGCCGCGCATTTGTTTTTGAGCAATGTCATGACCGCTGTGAGTGGGCAGCCCAGGATAGTAAACCGCCTCCACGGCCGGGTGAGAATCTAAATACCGGGCAATTTTTAGGGCGCTTTCATTTTGTCGCTGCACCCGCAGCTCGAGTGTTTTCATGCCGCGCAGCAGCAAATAGGCGGCCGTGGGGTGCAGCGTGGCGCCGTTGATCTCCCGGTAGTGATAAATCTGATTGATCAGTTCCGCCCGGCCGCAAATGACCCCACCCAGCGCATCTGCGTGACCGCCTAAAAACTTCGTGGCGCTGTGCAGCACCAAATCAGCACCCAAAGCGAGCGGGTTTTGATTGATAGGGGTAGCAAACGTGTTGTCTACGATGACCGTGGCTCCGGCCGCTCGTCCGGCTGCTGCCAGCCGAGCGATATCGACTACTTTGGCGGTGGGGTTAGTAGGGCTTTCCAAATAAACCACGTCGCACCCGCGGGCAATTTCCGCTTCGATCTGTTCGTGATCGGCCGTATCGCACAACGCAACCTCTATTTTGAAGCGGGGCATAAACTCGGTGAAAATGACGTTGGTTCCCCCATACGTGTCTTTGATGGAAACCACGCGCTGCCCGGGAGACAGCAGGGCAAAAAGGGCGCTGCTGATAATGCCCATACCGGTGGCGGCGCTGGTTGCCGCTTCAGCGCCCTCGAGCTGGCGCACTTTTTCTTCAAGCGCTTCGACGGTTGGGTTGGTGTTTCGGCCGTAGATGTGCCCTTTTTTTTGCCCCAAAGCCACGGCCAGCCACTCGTCAACATCGTCATAGCCAAATGAAACGCTGTGGACAATCGGAACCTGAGTGGCTCCCTGCAGCAAATAATGTTCTTCGCCGGACCAAACACATTGTGTACCACGTTGATAAGGTTGCTGTTGTTGAGACATTCCATTTTCCTTTTGTCAATTTTTAGACAGGGCAATATACCCTAAATACAACTTTTGATCGATGCGGCACCCCGGTTGAGCCCTTAAAATAGACGAATGAAAGCATGAAGTACTTGACATAAAACTTATCAGGATTAAACTGCTCCCAGAATCGTAAATCATGAAAAAATACCTTCTCCTCCCTTTACTCGCGGCCGGCATCTGGCAGGCTGCTCGCCTGTTTCGACGCTGGAACGAGCGCCAATACGCGCGGGCGATTGCAGACAGCCAACTCATCGAGACTAAATTAGGGCGCGTTGAATATCACCTGATCGGCCAGGGGCCGGTTATCCTTCACTTCCATGGTGGGGTCGTTGCCCATAACGGCTGGTATATGATCGAGTTTCTGATTGAGGCGGGGTTTACGGTTTTAACCCCATCGCGGCCGGGCTACTTGCGCACACCGCTCGACGGCCGAACCTCGGCCGAGCAGCAGGCGGATCTGGCCGCTGCCCTTCTCGAAGCGCTGGATATGGAGGCGATGGCGGTTGTTGGGGTGAGTGCAGGAGGGCCGCCCGCGCTGCAGTTTGCCCTGCGTCATGCGGCACAGACCCAGGCCCTGGTTCTACTCTCGGCGTTGACGCAGCAGACATCCCTGACCGAAGATCAACAAAATAGCCTGCTCGGCCGGCTGGTGATGTCACCCGCGGGGCAAAATATCACCTATTTTTTGATCTATCAGGTGATGACCCGGGTTCCCGGTTGGGTGATGGGTGATTTTGTGCGGACCGAAACGACCTATACGCCCGACATCGGTCGGGAAATCAGCCAACGCATATTAGCCGATCCACAGCAGCGAGCAGAGTTGGCCCGCATTGCCCAGGCGATGGTTCCAGCCAAGCCGCGCTTCCCGGGAATGATGAATGATTTGGATATGCAGCAAACCCTGCCGCGTCTGCCGCTGGAAAGAATCGATCGGCCGGCCCTGATTGTCCATAGCCGCTTTGATGGGGATATTCCGTATGAAAATGCGACCTTTGCCGCCGGGACCATCCCCGATGCAGAGCTCGTCACACTCGATCAATTTGGCCATTTTATCTGGCTGGGAGATCCGGAAGTCACCGCCTCATGGCGTGAACGGGTTTCGGCATTTCTAAGGCACCATATATCAAATAAAGGCCCGGATTAACCCTGAAATTTCTTCTCCCCCGCATTGATGAAAGTTTAGAAATTAATGGGGCAATAGGATTTTAAACCAAAGTCTCTGGGTAAGGGCTTGGCTAGCCAAGCCCCTACAAGCCAAGCCCCTACAAATGTGGATTGGTTAAATTGCCCTCGGACCATCTTTCTTTTTAACATACAAGAATCTCGCCAAGCTTCAATAAAAGAAGAAAGGATTGATTATGAACATCACCGTTTTAGCCCTCGGTTCACGAGGGGACATTCAACCGGCCGTTGCCCTCAGCCACGCCCTGCAAAAAGCCGGCCACAGGGTGGTTTTTGCCTCCTACAGAAGCTTTGCCGAGATGGCGCGCCTCTATAAGGTTCACTTTCAGGCGATTGAAGGGGATATCACCGCCACCTTGCAAAGCCGGGAAGGGCAGGAGATGCTCGACAGTAAAAACCCGCTCAAAATCGTGCGGGTCATGCGAGATGAATTAAAACGCACCTATGGACAGGCGGTTAACGATGTTGCTGTGGCCTGCCAGGGGGCAGACCTGGTTGTTTCTGCCGGATCGGTTTTTTACGCCGGAGCCTCATTCGCTGAAGCTATGGGTATTCCCCACGTACAGGTGGCCCTGCAGCCGCTGCTCTCATCACGAGCATTTCCAAACGCCCTGCTGCCACCGCCACCTGTTGAAAATGGATTCGTGAACAAAGCATCCCACCTCATCTCGGAGCAAATTTTCTGGCAAATGCTGCGGCCGTTTGTCAACAAGGCTCGTCAGGAAATCAACAATCTCCCTCCCTGGCCATGGCGAGCACCCATTACCCCACTGATTCGAGCCGGGATGCCTGCGCTGTTTGCCTACAGCCGGCATGTGGTTCCCAAACCGGTTGACTGGCCGGCCAATACCAGCGTCACCGGTTACTGGTTTCTTGAAAGTGCTGGTGTTTGGCATCCTCCAGCTGACCTGCAGGAATTTTTGGCGGCAGGCGATCCGCCTATTTACATCGGGTTTGGCAGCATGAACACCCGCGATCCACAAAAAACGGCCGAGCTGGTTCTCAAAGCCTTGGAAATCAGCGGCCGGCGCGGTATCTTGATGACCGGCTGGGGAGGCCTTACCGCATCCTCCGCACCGGCCAACGTCTTTGTGGTGGATCAGGTGCCCCACGACTGGCTTTTTCCGCGCACGGCTGCCGTCGTTCATCACGGTGGTGCAGGAACCACGGCAGCCGGTCTGCGGGCCGGTGTTCCGTCGATTCTGATTCCATTTTTTGCCGACCAGCCATTTTGGGGGAAGCAGGTCAGTCGGCTTGGCGTTGGTCCAAAACCAATTCCACGTCAAAAAGTAACGGCCGACCTGCTGGCTCGGGCGGTTGATGAAGCGGGTAACAACCAGCAGATCCGGTTAAACGCGGCTGAACTTGGCGAAAAAATCAGGGCTGAAAAAGGGATTGATAAAGCGGTTGAGCTAATCGAAAAAGCAGGTCATTCATCCCTTGTGGATTATCGCCCGTCGAATGGGATAAAATTACCTGAAGAATAGAATGCTTCAGGCGGTGAAGAGTTATGACCCACGCTCCCCAATCTAGCTATGATATGGCCGTACACGATTTTCAACGTGCGCGGCGTCAGGCGGTTATCCGCCAAATTATGTCCCGTTTGCAGGGAAAATCGGACACGCTCCTTTGTTTTGATGACGTGCGCCGGGCGATGAAAACCGGCCCGGCCGTTGACCGCGGTCTGCAGGAAATTCCCCTCGACAAAATTGTCGGCAGCGTCGGCCGCTACAAAGATTTTACGCGCAGCTTCCTGCCAACAAAAGATAGCAATCAGGAGCGCTGGGCGCGGGTCAAGGCGGCCGTGACCGACATGAAAGGGATGCCCCCTATCGACGTGTATAAGCTGGGGGAAGTTTATTTTGTCAATGATGGAAACCATCGCGTCTCCGTGGCCCGGCAGCTGGGAACCAAAACGATCGCTGCACACGTAACCGAGATTGAAATGCGGGTTCCTCTTTCAGCTGATGACGATCCGGATGAAGTGATCTGCAAGGCTCACTACGCTGACTTTCTAGAAAAAACCAATTTAGATCAGCGGTACCCCGAGGCGAATTTGCTGATGACCTTTGCCGGTCATTATGAGGTTTTGCTGGATCAAATTGATACCGAATGTTGCCTCCTCGGTAAAGATAAAGACGGCCGCTGTCTGCCTGAGAATTGGGACAAGGCGGTGGAAAAATGGTATGAGCACGTTTATTTGCCGGTGGTACAGATTATCCGGGAACTGGGAGGACTCCATCGCTTTCCCGGCCGCACCGAAACCGACATTTATGTACTCGTTTCAGAAAGACGAGAAGAATTGGAAGAGGCGTTAGGGTGGCATCTTGATCCGGAAACCACTGTCCCCGAGCTCGTGGCCCAAAAGAGCGACCGGCCGCTGTTAAATCTGGTGCTCGATTCGGTTGCTCCCGCTTTAGAAAAGGGGCCGCGAGTTGGCCGCTGGCGAGAGCAGCAGCTCATTCTACATCGTGAACACCACCTGTTTGAAAATATCCTGGTCCTGTTTGAAGGGATCCCGGGAGATTGGGATATTCTGGAGCAGATGATTGAACAAAGCCAGGGAGATGACGACTACATTTTGGGTTTGTATGTCGCCCGCGACCACGCGTCACTCGATCGGGCAGCGGTCGAAAACATCCAAAAGCGTTTTTCCGCTCGCTGCCACGAAGCCGGAATGCGCTGCGATTTTGTAGTGGAAATCGGCCGTTTTGATCAGGTAATCGTTAAACGTGCCGCCTGGGTGGACCTGGTGGTCATCAATTTAACCGATCCGCCCGAACCCAACCCGCTGGCTCGTCTAAGATCCTCCTGGGGCACAATCATTCAGCGCTGCCCCCGCCCGATTTTGGCCATACCCAATGCCGTCCGCTCCCCTCAAGATCGAATTTTACTGGGCTATGACGGCAGCCCCAAAGCGGATGAGGCGCTCTTTGTGGCTACTTATCTCGCGGCCCGCTGGCAGCGAGCGCTGACGGTGCTGACGGTGCAAACGGCAAACACTACGGCTACGGCACTGGAGCGGGCTCGTGGATATTTGTTGGAGAACGGGGTTGATTGGGCAAAATTTGTTTTGCGGGAGGGACCGATTCACAAAGCCCTTCTCGAAACGGCCGCCGACCATCAAAGCAACCTTTTAATTATCGGTGGATTTGGTTTCCGGCCGGCCCTGCGGCTGGTCTTAGGCAGCACGGTTGAGCACTTACTGCGCAAGTTTGAGCAACCGCTGTTAATTTGCAGGTAAAAAATGCTTAACCATCAACACACCCAAAAATTACGTGGTACCGCCCTGCTGGCCGTGCTGAAACATCAAAAAGACCTCTCCGACTGTTTTGATTTTAACGTAGACGGGCGTTCTTTGACCGCCCTACCGGCGGCCGTGGCCGATTTGCCCCATCTGCGCATTCTGAGCGCTTATGACAATCAGCTGCAGGATGTGGCTGATGAAGTCTGGTCGCTGAAAAATTTGCATACGTTAAATCTGGCCGGTAATCAGCTGAAGATGGTTTCTGAAAAAATAGGCGGTCTGCAAAAATTGGAGATGGTTGATCTCGGGCATAATTTGCTTGAAACCGTGCCCGATCAGCTGGGCGACCTATCCCGGCTGCGCTTTTTGTATTTAAGCAACAATCGCTTGACCGGCTTGCCCCCATCGCTGGCGCAGCTAAAAAACCTGCTTTATCTAAACGTGACCGACAATCAGCTGACCCAGCTTCCCGAGTGGCTTGGCGATCTCGAAAATTTGCAGGAGCTTCGCCTGTACAACAATCAGATTACAGCACTCCCGGAGTCGATTGGCCGTCTGGAGCATCTGCTCGAACTGCACCTCATGAACAACCGCTTGAGGGAGCTGCCGCACACCATCGGCCGGCTGTCGCGCCTGCGCAAAATCGACCTGCAGAAGAACGGCATCCGGCAGCTGCCTGAATCGCTGGGGAATTTAGCGGATCTTGCTGAGATGAATCTGCGCTTTAACGCGTTGACCAGCCTGCCCGATTCGATGGGACAGCTGCAAAATTTGCGTTTCCTCGATCTGCGAGCCAATCAGCTGCGCGAGCTGCCGGCCGGATTGTTTGACCTCCCTCATCTCGAGAAGGTTGATCTGCGCTGGAACCGTTTTAATGCGATTCCAGATGAGGTAGATCAACTGATCCAGCGCGGCGTCGTCGTATTTTTGTGATTTTGCGCGGCCGTTTCATTATCCACCGGCCACAACATAGCCGATAAAGGTAATTAGCGTCAAACCATTCATCAGCAAGTGAGCGATGAAAGGCGGCCAGCTGCTTTTTGTGCGCTGGGCGAAATAGGCAATGGCCAGGGTAGACGGCAGGATATTGAGCAAATCCCACCATTTGAAAGCGTGAAAGAGCATCCACATCAAGCCATGAACCAGCCAGGCCCAGCGGCCGAAATGGGCTTCCTGCCGCGGCAGAATATACCCCCGCCACCACAGCTCTTCACCAACAATGTTGAAGAAGAGAAAGACGGAGAAGATGATGACAATCGACCAGTTGCCGGCCAGCGGCCCACCGGTAAATTCTGTTAATGCCGCCGGCGACAGGGCGATGCGCGGGTCGATCAGCACCGGAATTTGCTGCGGCAGCGGGATGAGGCCCTGGTTCATCAGCCAGAGGGTGACCGGGGCGAGGGCACCGTAACCCAGCACCCCCACGGCAGCGGTCAGCAGCCCGTACCCCACATCGCGCCAGGACACGCGTTGGAAACGCATGCGGGTGAAAAAGGCTGACCAGCTGTGCGGATGGCCATCAAGCACATAGGCGACGATGGCGGCCGTTAATAACAGGGCTAACGGCACGATCGAAACCAGCATAAACCCTTCAAACGGAGAGAGTGAGGACGTGACCAGCAGGCGGGGCCAAATCCAGTAGGTGCCGAGGATAAACGCCAGTGCCGGGATGGCAAAGAAGAGGGCTGATCGTCTCAGGTTCAACGGTTGTGTGGCGCTCTGGCCTTTAGATGGTTTGAGTGTGGTTGTCGGGTACATGATGTCTCCTTTTAAGCTTTTATACATACTTGTTTGTATGTAAATTGCAGAAAATTTTTTACTTAATCTATCTGGTAAGCAAACCCTCGCAAAAAGGCATCGGCCAGGGCCGCGCCTTCTTTGGTAAGTGAAAACGCCTGCGGATTTCCCAGCCACAGGTCGACGACGCCATTTTGGTAGGCGATAAACGACCGGGCGTAGGTGTGAGCTGAGATTCCCGGCCGGAGCTGCCCGGTGTCTATTCCCATTTGCATCTGGGCGGCGATCCCGTCAATCATGGTGATCGACTCCTGACGGACCTTTTCCCGGATATCAGTCAGCTCGTCTGCTAAATCGGTGTTGAACAGATAGAGGGCCATGATGTCCTGCAGCCGCCGGTCGTTTTCGACCCGAGCAAAGGTCATCACCAGAATCCGCTGCAGAATGTCGATAAATGTGCCCCCCTGCTGGACCGCTTCGGTCACAATTTGACTGCCAACCATCGACGCGCTGTCGAGCAGTTCGCGATAAAGGCCGGCCTTGTTCCCGAAGTGATGATAAATTGCGCCGCGGGTGACCTCGGCCTCGGCGGCGATATCCACCAGGCGCGTGGCGTGATATCCTTTGCGGCTGAACACCCCCAGCGCGGCGTCAAGCAAATCCTGTCGGGTTCGGGCGGCTTCTTCAGCGGTTTTCTTCATGAGATTATACTAACATGCGTGTATGTATGTTGTCAAGATTAGTAGCACGGTGCTGCGCACCTACTAGCTCGATGCTCCGCATCTCTCAGCCAACAGCTATTAGCTGATTGCTGAAAAGGGCGAAGCCCTGCGCCGACAGGTGCGCAGCACCGCGCTAAAAGGCGCGAAGCGCCGTGCTAATTATTCCCTGACCACCAGCGGAATCATCACCAGATATTGATCATCATCATTAATAATCGTCGCCAGCGAGCTGTTGGGCTGAATGGGGATCGTCGGCACGGCGTTGCTGAGCAGTGAGCTAAACGGTTCATCCTCCTCGATCACATAATCGCCGATGATTTCAACGGGATAGGTCTGGACCGTCTCGCCCGGATCAAAGGTGACCGTTCCGCTCAGCGTGCCGGTGATGTCGCTGCCAAACTTGGCCCCATCATCCCCAACTCCTTCCCTCACTTCATAGTCGACCATGATAGTGAAAGCGGCCGGCGTGGTCAGGGTCACCGTGAAGTAGGCGGTTGTGGTGCCGCTGTCTCCTTCACTGATCTGGGGTCCAAAGTCATGCTCGATAATGGCCTCATCATCGTCAGCGATCGTGCCGTCGGCCGACCCATCGGTCACCTTGGCGTTGGTAGGACCGCTGAGATTGACCACAAAGGTTTCGCTGCTGCCTTCGTCGATGACATCCCCCAGAATATCAACGCTGACCGTTTGTACGGTTTCACCGGGATCAAAGGTGAGGGTATCGACTACGGCGGTGTAGTCAGAACCGGCCGTCGCCGTATCGTTTGCCGTCGCCACATTGACGTTAACCGTCGTCGTCGCGGCCGGGGACAGGGTGACTTCAAAGACGGCCGATTTGGTGCCAATATTTCCTTCCTCAATCGTTTGATCGCTGATGGCCAGAGAGGGCAGTCCGTCATTATCAATAATGGTCCCAATCGCCTGCCCATCGAGCAATAAAGCGTTGGTGTTGCTGCTCAATGTGACCGTAAACGTTTCATCGTTTTCATCAGCGGTATCACCGATGATGTCCACCGAAACAAATTTGGTCCCTTCACCAGGAGCAAAAGCGACAACCTGATCGGTTACGGCCGTGTAGTCGCTAACGGCCAAGGCTGAGCCATCGGTTGTTGAAGCCAGGACGGTGACCGGCAGGGTGCTGGTTGGGGAGAGGGTCACCGTAAACTGCGCGGTTGCACTGCCGGTATCCCCTTCCAGGATTGACAGATCGGAAATTTCAAGCTGTGGGGTCACTTCATAAGCGCCCTTGTCACAGGTGGCCGTGCCGTCATTATCCCCGTCGAACGGCCGGGCGATGCCCCGTAGGTCGGTGGCGGGGCAGTAGACGTTGCTGCCGGTGTCGACGGCCGGGCTGTCACCCCGGATAGGGTGATATGGAAAAACTTCCTCGATTTCAATCAACGGTAACAGCTGAGGATCCACCCCCTGTTCGTCGTTGGTACCGGTCAGCGAACAGGAAAAATCAGACGACACGTTGTAGCCCAGCGTCGTCCACGAACCTGACGCACCGCAGTTGTTTTCTTCATTGTCGGCAAAAATCGTATTCACAACCGTTGCCGATGCCCCACTCACGACATTTAGGCCGTTGCGACCGACACCACTGGTATTCGTCCGATCGTTGTTGGCAATGGTGCTGTTGGTCACCGTGATAAAAGACTCCGCTCCAGTCGCATAAAGCCCGCCGTAGTTGTTGCTGGCCGTGTTGCCGCTGACGGTGACGTTGACCAGCTCCATCCCCCCTCCCTGAACGATAACCGCGCCACCCGCCTGAGCTTCATTGCCATTGAGGGTGACCCTTTCCATATAAACTTCTCTGGGATCAGCCATGCTGTTAAGGGCGAGGCCCCCTCCGGAATTGGGGGCACTGTTGTGTGAAATGACGGTACCGTAGATGGTCGTGGGTCGAGTGGCGTAAATACCCCCACCCTGTAGAGCCAGCGCCTGATTTTCAGAAATCAGCGAATCATCTATCGACACCTCATAATCCGTCGTGTTGTACTGATATAAACCGCCGCCGTTGCCGCCGGACTTGTTGCTGATGATCGAGGAACTTTCTATGGTCAGGTTGTCGAGCGTAAAGATGGCGCCGCCACTCGACTGAGCCTCATTGTTGTACAGGGTCACGCCATACAGAGTCAAATCACCTGAGTTGATGATTCCCGCACCGGCGCGATCAAAAAGAACGGAGGAGGTCGTAAAAACCCGGCCGTTTTGGATAGTGACCCGAGCAATCGTGGAGGC
>JASJCR010000035.1 GCA_030065875.1 Ardenticatenaceae bacterium
TTCCAGGAGCAACCATGTCCTTACAGTGGACACGGGTCGAGAGAGCGGGTTCAACTTGGCAAGAGATGGACAAAGTCGTCTGAAGGATAAATGCCATGTTGATTTTCAAAAGTTCCAGAAGAATTGGCCGTTTAGAAGAAAAAGGATCTTTTCCGCTGAGATCCTGGTTGATGACTCTGACCACGCTCCTACCACTATTGCTGGTGTCTTTGGCTGTTTCGGCTGAAGGATTTCCCCGACCCCCGGTTTCTGCAAGAGCGGCGATCATCTCGTCTGGGCTGGCTGTCATCAGCGCCGTCTTGCTGCTGGCCAAAAGATGGATGACCATCGAACTCTTTTTATTCAGCTTTCTACCGTACAGTCTGCTGGTCGCTTTTGACGAAATCTCCACCGCGTACAAAACCCCTTTTATCTTTCTTTGTGCCCTTATCCTGACGGCCGGAGCGATTTTCTACCGGCACAGTCGAGCATCAAGAAGTTGGCGCGATCTCATTCTTCTTTTGACGGCCGCTGCAGCTTTGGTGATGGCCTGGCATGCCGCCTCTAATTTCTGGCAGATGGCGGCCGATCTGGGTTACGTCAGATGTTTCCCGGATGCTTTTGGCTGTGCCCCTCTAACCGGGCAGGAGACGCCGTGGTTGGTTCTCTTCTTTAAACTCTGAATCTGAGGTTTACAAGGTTAATAACAGCCGCGGATTAACACCGATTTTCACAGATTTTTCCTCTCCAATCTGTGGACAGGAATGGAGATTAGCTATGTTTGAATTACCGGAATATACCATTTTAGCCGGACAAATGAACGACACCCTCGCAGGAAAAACGATCCGTAGAGGGCAGTTGGGCAACTCGCCCCACAAGTTCGTCTGGTACAACCGCACCCATGAGGAATTTGAGCGGTTGACTACAGGAAAAATCGTTGGCGAAGCGTGCGTACGCGGCCGGTGGCTCTTCCTCCCGCTCGAACCCGGATATGTGCTGCTGCTGGGTGAGTGCGGAGGCAAAATACTGCACCATCCGCCTGGGTCAAAATTGCCCAAGAAGTATCATCTCTATATCCATTTTGAGGATGACTCATTCTTCACCGTGACGACCCAAATGTGGGGGGCCATGGAACTGTATGAGCCGGGAGAAGCGCAAAAAAGGGAGTTGATCAGAGATATGAAAACAACACCCGTCGAGCCGGGTTTTACCTTCAATTACTTTACAACCCTCATTGACGAGCTGTTGGCCGGCCCAAAGCGGAGCGTTAAGTCGCTGCTGACTCAGGATCAGATCATCCCCGGGCTGGGCAACGCCATCGCCCAGGATATGATGTTCCGCGCCCGCCTCCATCCTCGTCATCCTCTGGCCGATCTTGACACAAACCAGAGAAAAGCGCTCTACGAAGCGATCGTCACCACCGTGGCGGAGGTAATTGAGCAGGGCGGCCGGTACGATGAATACGATCTGTACGGTAATCGCGGCGGCTACGTACGCCTGATGGACAAGAATGCGGTTAAGCGGCCGTGCCAAGAATGTGGTGGTGAGGTTAAGAAGATCCAATATTTAGGAGGAGCATGTTATGTGTGCCCAGGCTGTCAAAAGTAGGGAAAATTTTAAAGAGTTGATTGGGGAAATCGTAACCCGGCTGGATCAAAAGGCCGATCCCGAACGGCGGGAATGGGCCAAGAAAAATTATGCCTCGGCCATGACGATCAAAGGGGTAACGGTCCCTGACATTCGCCCAATCGTCAAAGAAATGAACAGGCGGTTCAAGAACGCTGCCCCTGAAGAAGTCATCGACTTTGCCAAGCAGCTCAACGGCAGGCGTATTTTGGAGGCCCAGCAAATCGCCATTGAGGTGCTTGAGAAACACAAGTCGGCCAGGCAGAGCCTTACGCTGGAAGATCTGCTGGAATTGGGTCACGGCATTGATAATTGGGTGTCGGTGGATTACTTTGCCGGACTGCTGGCCGGTCCCGCCTGGCGAGAAGGCCAAATACCGGATGAGATCGTTGAAAAATGGGCCACTTCTAAAGATAAATGGTGGCGCCGGGCAGCGGTGGTCTGCACGGTCGCTTTGAATCAAAAAGCCAGAGGGGGAAACGGTGACCCTCAACGGACCTTGAAGATATGCACCCTCGTGGCCAAAGATCAGGATGAAATGGTAGCCAAGGGGTTATCCTGGGCGCTGCGGGAGTTGGCCAAGCGAGAGGCCGCACCGGTCGTGGAATTTGTCAATCAGTATGAAAGTGTTTTGCCCAAGCGGGTGATTCGGGAGGTGCGCCGCAAATTAGATACGGGTCGCAAATAAAAGTATGATGCTTTCAATTAACAACATCTACGGTCATGGTTACGATCAGACAACAATTGCAGTATTAAGATCCTTAGGCTTCAAAATTCGAGATCAGGTATCAACATTTGCCGGATCTCAAATCCTCTACTTCATTGATTTTGCCAAGGGACCCTCCCTTGAATTTATTGAGGTGGAGCATAAACGTGAATATTTTGAATTTTTGCCCCGAGGAATGGTTGCATATGCTCCGGGAATCAATCTTTTAATATCGCGCAGATCAGCAAAAGATATCGGCGATTTCCAAGACGCTCATCGAGATTGGGGTTCAAATTTAATCCACGTCAACTACGATGGGAGCGATGCCTCAGATCGGCCGGGATGGAACTACCTAAATTTTGACGTTCCCGTCGTGAAAGACACCTTTATCTATCTATCCCAGATAGATGAACCAAAACCGGTGACAAAGATCGCCACCGACCACCCAAATACGGCTCAACAGGTCACCGGCTTAATCTTTGACCTGCCCCAGGAAGATCTGGCCAAACTCGCCCGATTAGCTGGTGTGGAAGTTTTCAGGGGAGGGTTCGATCTGGGTGGTGTAGGGATATGGTCTGCTGATGCCACAAATAGATCAGTTAAACTCGCAAAGAAGCAATTTCCATTGACAGCGATCGTTATTGAAGTCGCGAACAGCGCCTATTTTAAAGATAGGGAAATTGAAGGGGTCAGCTGCATTAATTATCTTTCCAGACCTGCGGTGCATATCCAGACCACTCCTCAGTCATGGGATTTGATAATGATTACCAAAGCTGAATAGAGATTCTTTTTTTAATGGAATATATTATGGCTCTCACAATAAAACTGACACAAACAGAAAATCCTCCTGCAAATCAAGCGATACGCCTGCTGACGATGTGTTTTGGCCTCTTTGCCGGATTTGGCGGCGTGGAGCACGGTTATTTTGAATTTTTGCAGGGTAACGCTGTCCCAGAAAGCTTTAGCATCGCCTCCTTGGGGCCGCCATGTGTGCCTACAGAGGTGTGGCACGCCTGCGAGCCGGCCCTGACCATTTTGCCCACCTTTTTCCTGACCGGCATCGTGTCAATGGTTTTAGGTGTAGTGACGATGGTCTGGTCGATCCTGATTTTTCGACGGCGTCGCGGTGGGGGAGTTCTGGCCCTGCTGTCTTTCGCCTTGCTGCTGTTTGGCGGCGGCATCTTCCCACCGTTGATCGGCCTGGTTGGCGGCATCGTGGGTATATTTTTGAACAAGCCGCTGGACCGGTGGCGGGATCGTCACGGTATCATTTCGCAGCTGCTGGCCAACTCCTGGCCCTGGCTTCTCGTCGCTTTCTTTGTCTGGCTGTTTGGGCAGGTGGTGATCGGTTTCTTTTTCAACGATTGGCTCATGCAAACCGGCTTGCTGATTCCGGTAGTGATTCTAGGGCTGCTGGCGTTGAGCGTTCTCAGCGCCTTCGCCCACGATACGAGATGATCTATGTCATGCGGTCCACGTGATTTACATCACTCGCTGAGCCAATCATTCAGATTTACACTTAAAAAGTGTGGCCTATTTTTTTGCCATATTATTTCAACAACCATTGAATTATTCACTGGAGGCAGATCATGTTAAAGATCAAGGTGCTGGGCCCGGGGTGCGCCAACTGTAAGCGACTCGAGCAGATGACGCGTCGCGAAGCTGAAAAATTAGGAGTTGATGCGGATATTGAAAAAGTAACCGATTACGGGCAAATCATGGGTTATGGGGTCATGTCAACCCCCGGTCTTGTAATTAATGAACAGGTGGTAGCAGCCGGCCGAATCCCCTCTAGTCAGGAGATAATCAGCTGGCTAACCGCGATCCCAAATTAAAAAGGAGCCAACCATGAGCGGCGAAAATATAACCCTCACCCCCCTACCTCGACCAAGCTGGCAGCTGCCGGTTCTGGTTGTGGTGCTTGGGGTCATCTGGCTTCTGCTTTGGCGGCAGCTGCAGAATCTGGCTGACTGGCTTACTTATCAGGTAATCGGTCTGCTGCCGCATACCCGCTTGGGTGAATCAGTCAACTTCTTCATTTATGATGTACCCAAAATTCTAATGCTGCTAACCGGGATGATCTTCCTAGTGACCATCGTACGCTCATTTTTTAGTCCGGAGCGCACGCGAGCCGCCCTGGGCGGCCGTCGAGAAGGGGTGGGCAATGTGATGGCCGCCGGTTTGGGTGTTCTAACCCCGTTTTGCTCCTGCTCGGCCGTACCACTGTTTATCGGCTTTGTTGAAAGCGGTATTCCGCTAGGAGTGACCTTCTCATTTCTAATTGCCACCCCGGTGGTTAATGAAATTGCTTTGGCCATGCTGTTCGGCTTGTTTGGTTGGCAGGTAGCCGCCATATATTTATTCAGCGGGTTGACAATCGCCATCATTGGCGGTCTCCTTATCGGCCGTTTGCAGCCGGAACGGTACGTGGAAGAGTTTGTCTGGCAAACAAAGGTGGGGCAAGCGGCCGGTTTAAACGCCTATCAACCCACCTGGGATGATCGTATTCGGGATGCCGGCCGCAGCACCAAAGAGATTGTGGGCAAAGTATGGCTGTATGTGGTGATCGGGATCGCAATCGGGGCCGGAATTCACGGGTATGTGCCGGAGAATTTTCTGGCCAGTATTATGGGCAGTGACGCCTGGTGGTCGGTACCGGCCGCCGTAATTTTAGGTATTCCCCTTTACTCAAACGCTGCTGGTGTAATCCCTATCGTGTATGCTCTGATGGAAAAAGGGGCTGCGCTCGGCACGGTGCTGGCCTTTATGATGTCTGTCGTGGCCCTCAGCCTGCCCGAGATACTTATATTAAAGCGCGTGATCAAGATCCGGCTGATCCTGATTTTTATCAGCATCGTGGCCGTGGCCATAATCTTCACCGGGTATCTGTTTAATTTAGTGATGGGTTAAGTTGATCAGATCATGCCTATTTAGGTAATTTACAAAAACTTTTCTAAAATAATTGTCCACAGATTACGCAGATTACGGGAAAAATCTGCGGCCATCTGCGTAATCTGCGGATATTTTTTTATAAAACTTATTGTGATCCACTTAAAAAATAATCATGAATCAACAAGATTTGATACAAACGGCGGCCTTCTTCAAAGCCCTTTCCGACCCCAATCGCCTGCGGATTTTTGCTGAATTGATGACCGGTGACTCATGCAACTGTGAATTAAAGGAAAAATTAGCCCTGGCCCCCAGCCTGCTTTCTCATCACCTTAAAGTTTTAGAAAAGTTCGGCCTGATTTCTTCCCGGCGGGACGTCATAGACAGCCGCTGGATTTACTATGCGGTGAATCGAGAAGCTACAGCTGACTGGCATCAATGGCTAACCGTTTTTTTTGACCCTACTCGCATTCGCACACGCCCTATCTGCGGCCCAGAAGGCCGGTTTGATCAGCTTTAAATAAGGAATATTATGACGAACCACTTAACAACCGCCATGGTTTGGAAAGAAATTGAGGACAACCTGTTTGGAGTTCTGGGCATGGTTTCCGCCAAGGGAAAGGCCAGAACGGTCGGCATTGTCTACGTCGTTCACGAGCGTCAGCTCTACATCGGCACGTTCAAAAAGGCTTGGAAAACCCGGCACATCGCGCAAAATGGACACGTCTCGATGACCATCCCCATCGCCAAACGCATCCCCTTGATGCCCTGGATCAAGATTCCGGCCGCGACCATCACCTTTGCCGGTGAGGCCGAAGTTTTAGATAACGACCAGGTCGGCAGCGAAATTCTGGAGGCGCTGTATCGCGGCGTGGCCAAAGATGACGCCCAAATGGCGGCTTCCTGCGTGATAAAATTCAAACCGGTCGGCGACTTCATCACATACGGGGTCGGAATCCCGCTGATGCAGATGCGCGATCCGGAAAAAGCCCGCGGCCGGGCAGCGGTCATGTAATTATCACGCCGTTTTTCGGCTCAGCCGCAGCAGGTCGCGCCCTAACATCGGGAACCAGACCAGGTAAAAGATACCCATCACGCCCATGATGACGGCCGAAACCCCCGGTACAAGCGGGTGTAGAACGTGCTGGATTAAATCCAGGCCGTTCCCCAGCAGTCCCGAATACGCGGTGATTTTACTGAACGCCTTGCTGCGAAGCATAATCAGCGAAATCATAACCCCGGACCCCTGCAGCAAAATGCCGCACATGTAAGCACCCGAATTGTGCCACATATCCGTGGCGATGACCGCTTCCCCGGCCGCCAGAAGCTGCACCCGTTGAGCATCAGTTTCGGCCGCCCCATACAGATCGCCCAGATGCAGCAGGGAGAAGGTCGATTCAGAAGAAAAAGTCAGCGTCACGGCGATGATGGTCAACAGGGTGGCCATGGCTGTCGCAATCGGGTTTAGGTGACGCAGGGCCATGTAGAGCGCCGGGAACGTACCCAGGTACAGCCCGATCAGGATCAGCAGCAGGAAATCACCGCGCAGGACGGCCGCTACTCTGCTGCTTTGGTGAATGGCAAAATATTCTTCGGCCGTCGTTGGTTTAGGTCCCAGGGTGGCGATGACAATCGTCAGGATGAGGATCGCAGCCAGCTGCAAAAAGGCGGCCACCCCACCCATTCTATATAGGCCTTTCAAGCCTGAGGCGGTCAATATCAATTCACTTTCTTGTTTTTGTCTTGCCGCGACCACGTTGTCCTCCTCTGATTATATTTTCTTGATGCAGTAAATTGGCTGCAGGCTTCGTAGTAAGATCGAAACATAATTTAACTTAAACGTACCATCATCATAAAAAAGGGAGTTTCGTTTGGCCATGATTTTTCCTGCAACAATTGTGTCAATTGGTGCAGCCTTGGCTAATATTAACCTAAATTGCTACCTTACCTTCCCGATGAATAAATTCATCGGCCATAGGGACCGAAACGCGATAAATCGCGTTAATTAACTATCCGGTTACGGTTTCCATAGCGACTATTCGGTCGCGTCAAACGGTCGCAACTTGGGTTAATATTAATTATATGGACGAGAAAACTTCGCCAACCCCTATCCACGTTTCGGTAACCGTGCTCAAACAGTTGTTTCTATATCTCAATTTCCTGCAGGTAAACGTAAGAGCTTTTCTGCGATCGTTAAACCTTGACCTGGAGATGATTCAATCACCCGATGCTTATATTTCACTGGAAACCTACCTGCTCATTCAGGATGAGGCGGCCCGCTACACCGAAGATCCCTATTTTGGCCTGCACATGGGTGAGTTTGCCGAGCCAGGCAGCTGGTCGATTCTCAGCTATCTGATGATGAACTGCAAAACGCTGGGTGAAGCCTTCCAAAAATCAACTCGCTATCAACGCATTATTGGCAACCTGATCGAAGGCCGCGTTTACCTGCACGACAACCAAATCAAAGTGGTTTTATCCGTCCCCCCGTTTACCCGACACATGTCCCGACACTGTTTTGAGTCCACAATTTCCTCCAGCGTCCGGATGATGCGCAATCTGACCGGCGTCGATCTAAATCCGCTTCAGGTGACCTTTACCTCTCCCAAACCCCCATCAACTGCGGAGTATGAGCGAGTATTTTGCTGCCCGGTGCACTTTGGCCGCCCGGAAAACTCTTTCACAATCCCCATGAGCATCATCAACACGCCCATCAAGATGGCCAATCCACAACTGCTGGCCTACTTCGAAGCGTATGCGCAGAATTTTCTGACCGACATGGACCACCAAAACAGAAACACGCGCGCCGTCAGCAGAATTATCCTTTCTAATCTGGATGACGAGGGACTCTCGATTAAAAAAGTGGCTGCGGAGATGGCTATTAGCGTCCGAACCTTGCAAAATCGGCTCAAGGAAGAAGGGGTCGTTTTTTCAACCTTGCACAAGGATATTCGCCAGAAATTGGCCAAGAAATACCTTCTAGAGAATTATTCTGTGGAAGAAATCACCTATCTTTTGGGTTTTTCCGAGCCAAGCTCCTTTAGAAAAGCGTTCAAAAAATGGGCCGGCGTCACCCCCGGGCAATTCAGGAACAGCCCTGCTCCACCAGCGAGAGGCGTTTCTCGATCCGCGTAACCAGAAACGTCAGCCAGGAGGACGGCCGCTTTTTATCGGCAAACGACCATCCTTTCCACGCCCGATACATCGAGGTAGCGGTATAGCAGCCGTTTTCATCCGCCTGGGTGGTGATCATCTCCACCATTTCCCGAAGACGCGCGTCACTGTGCACCATGGGGAAACGGCTCAACACATCGGTGACGTGCAGAATGTCGTACCAAACAAACGGGTATTTCAGCTTGCGAAAATCGGTGCCGATCCCAAACAGATAAATCTTTCTTTCTCCCTGGCGTGCCCAGTGATCCAGCAGCATCTCACACCCCTGCCGGGCGGCCGGGCTCTCGCGCCACTCAGGCTGAAGCGATAGCACCTTTAACGCATAAACGTTGGCGATAGGGCACGGATCATCGCGGCGGCCGGGTCCGTGAAAGGTGCCCAACTCCGGGGCGGCCGAGCAGCGATAGCCGTTGTCATGCACCTGGCTCAACAGGTGTTCAACCGCGCGCTGCACGCGCTCGTCCTCTCCCAGCCCCATCGCCACCAGGGTGTAAGTTAGGGTCGGGGCATCGCAGGCCATCCACGTCCAATACTCACCTTCTAATCCGCCAAACCGTTTGTAAAGACGCACCTGCGTTTGGAACGGACCTTCGGCCGACTGGTGGCTCATAACCCCAGCTAATGCTTCACCCATACCCGGGTCATCATGACGGATGCCAAAGTCGGCCAGGGTGCTCAACGCATAAAGCGGGTGTTTGGCATCGTTGTGACGTTTGAGGGCATAACCCGGCCAGGAAGCGGCTGTGTCTCGCAGGTTTTTTATTTGCGGATGCCTTAACATATCCGACCTGGCCCCTACCACTTCAGGATTGTCTGCTGGATAGTCCAGCAAATCGAGATAGGTGCGGTAGCGGGTCCACGGTTCATCTGCTTCCAGCAGGAAATCTGTTACGCTGTTCATTTTCAGCTCCGTTGATCAAATTCCCGGAAAATGTTTAGGGAAAGGTCTCATTTATGAATTTTCCGGGAATGTACTAACCACCTCACGCAACGCCTCCGCCACCTCAACCAGCTTGCCGCAGTCGACGATATCCGGCGTATCGAGCGCCGTATGGGTCACCTGCCGCATTAGTTCGGCGATGCAGTCGGTGGTAAAGGCCAGGCAGGGCACCCCGTTCTGGACAAAAATCATGTGGTCCCCGTTGTACCACGGCTCGCCGCGCACGAGGCCGTCAAAGCGCTGAAAAACCGCTTCAACTTTGCCCTTAATCTGCGGATCGACCTCGTAAAACGAGTAGGCGGCATTCCCTTTTTGGTAGCCAACATCATCAATATTGATAGCCAGCGAGATGTTCTCCAGGTCATCTCCATAACGCCGCAAATAATCCATTTGCCCTCCGGCGCTGTAGTGATCTTCCCCATTGAAGGCGGCAATTTCGATGCACTTTTCCCCATCATAATCGGCCAGCATCTCCGCCAGCAGCAGCAGCACGACCGTGCCGGAGGCGTTGTCTGACGCACCAGGGGTGTCTTCATAAGCATCGATATGCGCGGTGACGACAATTTTTGGGGCCGCCTGCGGATTAAGCCGGGCGATCACATTGGTTGCGCTAGAGAAAAGGCGCTGCGCTTCAATTTGAAGATGAACCACTTTACCCTTCAGGCGCGCCACGTCTTCTCCTACGTCATCGCGGCAGTAAACGCTGGGGATATCAAAATCTCCATCGACAAACAGCGGATATGGGTAAAGTGCTCCTACCATGTCCGGATTTTTGGCGGTCGCGGTGATGATTGCGGCCGGCTTTTTGTTCTCCAACAGGGCGATGAGTTCCTGGTGGTGGGTTGGATTGTAAAAGACAAAATTCTTGGGCATGAGCTGCTCGGCGCATATTTCCCCTTTCATCAGCAGAATCTTGCCGTCGCACGAAGTATTATTTAATTCTTCGACCGTGGAAACAACCACCAGTTCAGCCCGCACGTCGCACGCCAGCGAATAAGGGCTGATCTCGATTTCAAACGTCCGGCCGTCAAACGCCAGCAGTGATTCGCCCCGCATATAATCGAGACAGGGAAAAGGTGTGGCATCAATCTCGTAACCCAGCGGCCGGATCGTCTCGGCAAAAAAATCGGTGGCCGCCCGGTTACCGGCCGAGCCGGTTCGCCGGTTGGGTTTGACGCTGCATAGGGTCTCCAGATACCGTTGGGCTTTCTTCGTAAAGTTCATGATCTATCTATCCAATCTACATCATCACGGACATTTTTAATCATTTGCTTGGCAGGCAAGTCTTTAGGAAAGTTACAAAATATTTTCTGAAACAAAGGTGTCCGCGGATTGCACGGATTGACTCTGGTTTTTCTCCTCTAATCTGCGTAATCTGTGAAAATCCGTGGCTTTTTTTATTAATTCTTTTTGTAAACCACCTAATCAGGTAGCTCAAACCGGGCGTAAACCGGGGCGTGATCCGGCCGTTCCTCGCCAATTCGATTAACCGGGTTGTCGTCAATCGATTGGCCGGTAATGCTTTCTACCAAGCTGCACACCTCCTGCACGACCCAGTGGTCCTGCCGCATAGCGGCCGCCTCTCCGAGAAGTTTCTTGCTGACCATAATTTGATCGAGCATTTCATAACGACCCATATATTTGCGTGAAAAACGGTGGTCCTCCGGCACAAACCGCTTGTCGTGAAGTTCATCGCCACGCTGCGGGATCGAGTCGGTCAAATTAAAGAGGCGCACGTCGTCAAATTTATCATCCGAGGTGGCGTCGGCATCCTCCACCCCCAGCAGAATTTGTGAGGTGGCCGCCCGGGGGACGTCGTTAAAATCACCCAGCAACACCGTATGCATCGTATCGTGTTCCCCCATGACTTCGTTGAGCCAGCGGCGAATCGTCACCGCTTCGGCCGTGCGGCGGACCAGCGCCAGGCCAACCCCACGGGTGCGCTCATTTTCATCATCAGGTTGAAAGCGGGCAAAATCACCTTTCTTGGGGTAGCTAATTAATTTTGATTTGAGATGGGCCGTGACAAGCCGCACTCTATTATTGGCAGCCGGCACCACCTCGATTTTTAAAGCCCCCCGCCCCATCCGGATAATGTCTGGTTTGTCGCTCCAGTTGGGAACGTCCGCAAGTTCTCCATCTGGGAAATCACTGATATCTTCAGCGTTTTCGATGGGGATTTTTGACAAAAAGCCGACCTTAATAAAGCGGCCGTCTGGCTTGTTAGATAAGGCACTGAACGGATAATCAGGTGCCAGGCGGGTCTGTAAGGCTTCCAAAGGGACGGTGTCCGCCTTGGTACGGCCACCGATTTCCTGCAGGGCAATGACATCCGGATTGAGTCGACGAATCACGCGAGCCAGGTAGTCGAGTTTGCCGTCATACGCCTCCTGGCTAACAACCTTACGTGGGCTAACGCGATGGCCGGGTGGAAACAAATTCTCTATATTCCAGGTCATTACGGTAAACGCGGTACTCATGATAACCTCCTAAAGATCGGCGCAATATGCACTTTGCCGATCAAGATTCCAGTCGTTATGAACCATGGGGCATCGAAAACAGCAGCGAACTTTCCTTTATTCACGGTGTCCATATACCCTCCAATGGATCAAGGCCACTATTCTTTTTTATCTAAAACAAAAATCAATTCTGGCAGAGAGATCAATAATGCGCAGCTCATATTAAACATTCTAAAAAGAGATTCAGCCGTGGTCAAGCATTTTAATTTCTCGGAAAATGACTTTTAAGAGTGTGTTTAATAACGCCCTGAAGACGATGCCTGAGCCTGTCGAAGGCTGAGTTGGCTCTTTTCCGCAGGCTATAATTTGTAGAGCCGCTTCGGCTTCGACAAACTCAGCCAGCGCTTTTCGTATGAACAGCCTGCGCTCCGACATCATTGTTGAGACATCCACCCCCCACGGCGAATGGCAAACGTTTACTGAAACGATAACGGCGGCCGAAAACGAGGCCAGTCTGGTTTTGATTTTCCTGGTCGACGGCCCCGGATCGATTTGGGTGGATGATGTCAAAGTGAAGGAGGTCGACAATTCCTCGAAAATATCCAATTAGCCGTATAAAATTGTGCAGTTTCCAAGGGATTTTAATAACAAAACGTCGACACTTCGACCCCGCTGCTGTCGTAAAGATGGCCGCATTCTTTGTCGCTGTTATTCCAAATCGCTCGTCCTGAACCAAAGCTGCGCCCTTCACAACTATCGCCGTGAACCTCATTAGTGTATACCCGGCAGCTGCTGCCCGGCTCAAGAATCAATCCCTGAAAGAAAAAATCTTGCCCCTGATCATCAGCATTAATGCGCCACCCGGCCAGATTAACGGCTGAACCGCCAATATTGCGCACTTCAACAAATTCGTCCGATTCCACCTGACTCACCTGCCCATCGTAGTAAATGGTGCCGATTATTATCTGTCCAGGGGAGGGCTCGGCCGCAGGGGGCGGTACCATGGTTGGTGGTGGGGCTGCAGTTGGAGGGGGCTGAGTAGGGGCCGGTAAGGGTGTAGGCACAACTGTAGGAGGAGGGGGTTGAGTAGGGGGATCCGTTGGCACTGGTGCTTCCGTTGGGACCTGCACCACATCAGCTGCCCACAAGCCAAAACCACCGTCAACGGCGCTCTGCTGTGCCTCATCTAATTGAGCTTGGTGGTGGGTGTCTGGTGGATAGGCTATGGCTTCAGCAAATCCTTGAAGAACCAATTCTTCATTGACCATCGTCCCATCAGCAAGATAGACATAGCGTAACAGCCGGCCGAAGCGATCAGTTTCAGACTGATCCCGGGTCAGAAAAACGATTTCCCCATCTACCAAATCGCTGTTAGCGGCCGTTGCTTCAGCTGCCAATGGATCACCTCGCTCCGGCGTGTCAATCCCGATATAGCGCAGCCGATGGCGCTGTCCATCAATTTCTACCCCAATCGTGTCTCCATCGACAATCTCCGTAACCAGTGCCTCCTGCCATTCCTGGCCAGCCAGAACATCGCTCAAAGCGGCCGGTAAAGAGGTCAAAGCCACCGTTGGTGTGCTAGTCTGTGGGACCGTTGGCCGGGGTGTTTCAATAAACTGGAGAGTTTGGGTAGGATCTAGCGGGGGATCTTCAACTATGGTGTCATCGGCTGGGGTCGCCCGGCGCTGTTCCTCAACATCCACAACGCCATTTTCCAGATCTGCGGCTGCGCGGATTGGCTCTTCAGTCGGGGAGGAAAACAATGCCAAAGGCACGCTGCATATGCAACAGACAAATACAATAGACACGATCAGCAGGGCTATTTTCCCCATGGGACCCTGTTTTGCAAACAGGTTGGCTATGCCACCAAACAGTCTGCGCCCACCACTCAACATACCATTCAGCAAACGTTTTATTTCCATGTGCATTCTCCACCAGTGATTTGACATCATCACCGTGCCATATGTCGACCATCCTAAATCAAACGCTGCTGCCAACAGCATTATTCGTCATTTCATAAACAAAATGACCGGGTGAAGGCTTCCATACCGCCCTTGAATTGTTCCTCTATGATTCCAGGCACGAATAGAATAAATAGATTATAGCCAACGCTTAGAATTCAACAAAAATCAACGGTTGTTCATGATCCGATAAATCTAACAGAAAGCTATTGGGCGATCAGAAGATCGGCGGGGTGAGTCACCACACAAAACGCACGGCCGCGAAGGGGGAAAAATACGATCTGGCACTATTTAATTAGACGCTGTAAGCTATAAACCAGTTTCCAACCTTCCAATCCGCAAGGACTCGTTCATGTTCATTCTCATCGTCAACGAAGATCCTCTCGGCCGAGCGCTGGCCGCTGCCCTTGTTGAACGGGGCCACGAGGTCGCCTACTTAGATGCCGACGAAGAGTATTGCCAGATGGTAGCCACTGAACTCGGCTGCCTGGTCATTCGCGGGGAAACCACCAATATTCGCGCCCTGCAGGAAGCAGGGATTGAACGAGCCGATGTGCTCGTCGCCCTGTTGGAAAAAGATTCAAAGAATATCATCGTGGGCCTTTTCGGCCGGCAGTTTGGCGTCCCCACCATTATGGCCTGCATGCGTCAGAAACATTATCAGGAAGCGTATACCCTGGCCGGCATCGAGCAAATCTTTAGCGCCTTTGACATTTTGTTCAACCGCATGCTCCAGGCGATTGAAGAGCCGGAACTGCGTCAAATCATGGCCCTGGGGGATGGCACCAGCCAGATCGCCGCGATTGATATCCCCCCAGAATCAACCTGGGTCGGCCGGCCGCTGCAGGCGGTATGGGATCATGCCTCTTTTCCCAATATGTTGATCTTGGGTCTGCTCAAAAAACGGCAGCAGCACTTTCACCACGCCGCTGAACGGCCGACAATCGAAGCGTTTGATGAATTGATCGCCCTCGGCAGCCACCAGGATATTCATCAGCTGGTCCAGCTTCTGGAAAAAAATTAGGTGGGAGTTTAGGCAATTTAGCGATGAGCAGACAGAGTTTGTGGCGGCGGCGAGCGGGGCAGGTGCTGGCTTATCACGGACCGGTTTTAACGGCCGTGGGGCTGGCTTTGCTGGTTCCCCTCATCGCCGCGGCTGTGGAAGCGGGTGGGCTGCCCCCAGCGATCGAGCTGCGCGGCTTTCTCATCCCGGCCGTCGTGGCCGCAGCCAGCGGCCAGCTGCTCCTCCGGACCTTTCGCGGAAGCTCCCAGCTGTCCCCCACCGATGCCCTGTTGGTAACCACCGGTGTTTGGCTGTCCACCAGCCTCCTTGGAGCAGTTCCCTACGTGTTGATCCTCAACACCCCCCCAATCAATGCGCTACACGAAAGCATCAGCGGCTTTACTACGGCCGGCACCACGATGCTCACCGGGCTCGATCAGATGCCCCGGTCGATTATCGTCTGGCGCGCGCTGACCCAATGGCTGGGTGGGCTGGGCATTCTGCTCATTATCCTGCTGGTCGGCCGCTCCCGCGGCAATCCCGCCTTCTCTCTGCTTAGCGCCGAAGGAGTTAAAGTCAGCTCCGGCCGTCTATCTTTTAACTTTCGACAGGCGGCGGTTTTATTTTTGCTGATCTATCTGATCCTGACCGGCGCCCAGGTGCTGTTAACCACTCTGCTGGGTATGCCCCTCTTTGACAGCGTCATGCACGCCATGACCACCATCTCAACCGGTGGCTTTTCCCCTCACGATGAAAGCATCGCTTTCTACCGCAACCGGCCGGACCAGTTTCCCCTGTTCGCAATTATGGAAGGGGTAATCATTATATTTATGATGGCCGGAGGAATAAATTTTTACGTCCTGTTCCGGCTTGGGCGAGGTGACCTGCGCGCCCTTTGGGACGGGCTGGAAATGCGTTTGCTGTGGCTGGTTTTTGGCAGCGCAACCCTCATTACCGCCGCCAGCGGGTGGCTCATTTTGGGCGGGACCCCCCTTGATTGGCTGCACCGTTCCGGTTTTGAAATCGCCTCGCTGATTTCGACTACCGGTTATGAATTAACCGCTACCGGTGACTTTCCTCGCCTCTCTTTAGAGCTGTTTTTGCTGCTGATGATTTTGGGTGGCTGTGCCGGTTCAACGGCCGGGGGGATCAAGCTCATTCGACTGGGGCTGCTCGGTAAATTCCTCAGCTATGAAATTCGTCAGCTGCGGCTGCCGCCACACGCCGTACATGTCCCTACCCTAAACGGCACCCCCATCAGTGCCGACGCCTTCCGCCAGGCGGTATTTATCGTGCTGCTGTGGCTGGTCTATGTGGGAACGGGCGGATGGCTAATTAGCCTGATGGCCCCGGATTTGGGGATCGCCCAGGCTTACTCCACCGTCTTTACAGCCATCGGCGTGTTTGGCCCCAGCTTTATCAGTGTGAGTGAGGTGATCGCTTTACCGGAAGCGGCCAAAATAATTTTTATGATCGGTATGCTGGCCGGCCGGCTGGAAATCCTGCCGCTGCTTGTATTTTTTAACCCGATCGCCTGGCGCTCCTAAGGAGTGTAAAGTCAAAAGTTTAAAGATAAAAGTGAGTTGTCTCAGAGGTCTCTCTTTTCACTTTTAACTTTAAACTTTTAACTGAGAAATGATATGTTTCGCCTCAAGCTGCTGGGTTCATGTCAAATTGAATACGTTCGGCCGGATGGAACGGTCCAGGATATCATTTTCCCGGCCCGGAAAACCACCGCTTTGTTTTGTTACCTGATGCGCCATCGGACGCTTTCTCATCGACGGGAGACTCTGGCCACTCTTTTGTGGGGTGACAAACCACAAAAAAAGGCGCGTCAATCGCTGGCAACGGCCATATGGCACCTGCGCAAATCGCTTCCGCTGGCCGATCTCCTTCTGGTTACGCCCACAGAAATTGAAGTAAATCCCCAAAAGTCATGCTGGCTTGATGTCGAGGCGTTTGCTGAAAAAGCGAGCCGTTCCAAAATTAAAGCGCTGAGCGAAGCTGCAGCACTTTATCACGGTCCATTTTTACCGATGTTTTATGACGATTGGGTGCTGGCGGAACGTTATCGCCTGCAGACAATGTTTGTTGAGGTCCTCGGTCAGGCAGCCCAACATTATCATCTGGCCAAAGAGTACGATCGAGCGATTCAGCTGGCTCTGCGCCTGATAGAACATGAGCCACTGACGGAAATAGGGTATGAAATTGCGATCAGGAGCTATGCCGCCACCGGCCGCATGCCGGCCGCGCTGGCTCAATACACCCTTTTAAAAAAACTGCTCAAAGAAGAACTGGACGCCGAACCTTCGAGCCAGCTTCAAACTTTGGTTAACCGGCTGAATGAGCGACCGGAAAAAGAGGCGGATCGCCTTCCAGCGGCGACAACTCGGTTTTTCGGCCGTCAGCAGGAATTAATCGATCTGGTAACCGCCACCAGGGAATCCGACGGGCAAATTTTTACAATCATCGGGCCGGGCGGTGTTGGCAAAACTCGCCTGGCCATTGAGCTGGCCCATCGCCTCAAAACAGATTTTGCCGGAGGGGTTTATTTTGTCTCGGCCGCCTCAGCTCACAATGCAGAAGAGCTGGCTCGTCACATTGGCGATGATCTCACAATCGAAACCAATCACACAGGTTCCTTATGGGAAGAAATTGCCCACGACTTAGCCACCCGTCCCCCCCTGCTCTTGATTTTAGATAATCTCGAGCAGATCACATCGGACATTTCACCACTAGGAGATCTTGTCAAAAAGCTGCCCCAGCTGAAAATAATCGCTACTTCTCGTCAAAGGGTGCCGCTGCAGGCCAGCCAACATTTTCAGTTAAAGGGGCTGGTCGAGCCGGAAAGCGAGCAAGCCGCCACAGAATTGTTTGTAAACCGGGCGAGGCGAGTGAACCAACAATTTAAGCCATCGACAACGGATATGGCAGCGATACAGGAAATTTCTCTTCTAGTTGAAGGGTTACCTCTGGCGATTGAACTGGCTGCGGCCTGGGTAAACGTCTTGACGCCGGCCGAAATTGCCGCTGAACTCAAAAAAAATCTGGCCGTTCTTAAAACCAATACGGCCGATCTCGAGGCCAGACATCGATCTTTACATTCCGTATTCGAACAATCTTGGGAGAGCTTAAATCCGCGTGAACAAGCAGCTCTGGCAAAATTAGCCTATTTTGCAAACGGCTTTACCCGTGCCGCAGCCCAGCAGGTGGCTGACGCTTCACTCATGCTGCTGGCCTCGCTGGCTGATCGCTCCTTAATTTCGCTGGACGTCTCCGGCCGCTATGTCATGCACAGCTATGTACAATCTTTTGCCCGCCACAAACTGCGTCAACATCGCTGGCAGGCGGCCGTTCGACGTCATCACGCCCGATTTTTTGCCTCTCTTTGTGCTGAATTGGGTTCTAAACTCGACAGTGCTGACCAGCATACCGCTCTCAACACCATTGATCGGGAACTGGGCAATATTCGCCTGGCTTGGGATTGGGCCGTCAGGCAAGCGGATTTTGAGCTGCTGGATCCCCTGATCGAGGCCTGCCACCAATTTTTTATCAGGCGGACTCGCCACCGGGATGGGACCGCCCTCTTCTCAAAGGCGATCAGGCGGTTTTCCCGTTCTAACCGGGATGCAAGCGTGAAGTGCATGCTGCAGCTTCGCAGCTACCGCGGGCAAATGTTTTTTTATCTGGGTGATTACCAGGCGGCCGCGGCCGATTTAAACTGGGTGGTGAACCATAAGGCCGCTGAACCTGAACTAAGCGCTCATGCCCATTTATCCCTGGCCGCCATTGCCATCAGCCGGAGCCGTGTCCGGGAAGCTATAGATGGTGGCCAAAAAGCGCTTGGCGCGTTTGCCGCTATTGCTGATGAGGCGGGGCAGATGCGAGCACACAATTTGTTGGGGGTCGCCCACATGGAAGCGGAAGAATGGGATAACGCGGTTGTGCATCTTCAAAAAGGCATTCGCCTCGCTCGGGCCAACAAAGACACCTACCGCTTGAGCGGCCTGCTCAATAATCTCGGGCTTACTTGGCTCCGTCAGGATCAGCTCATTCGGGCCGAAACCCCGTTTCGTGAAGCGCTTTCGCTGATGGAAGCGAGCCAGCAAAAGCACGGCCTGGCGTTTATTTATGGCAATTTGGGTTATATCGCCTACCAGAAAGGGCATATCCACACCGCCGTAGAGAAGTTGGCGACCGCGGTTCAACTTCACGAAGAAGACGGCAACCTGCGCGGTGAAGCGCAAACGCAGATGAATTTGGGCCTGGCCTTGATGGAAGCCGGTGAACTGCCTGCGGCCGAAAAAGCCCTGCAGCGAAGCCTTGACCTGAGCCAGCAGCTGGGATTGTCTTGGACAGAAGCATACGCTCAAAAAGGAACGGGAACCCTACTGTCGCGACAGGGGTATTATCCGGCCGCCCTGGAGCATTTCAGGGCAGCCAGGGCACTTTTTCAGAAGCTGGCGGTTTCCCGCGGGCTGATCAATACGATTTTGGCCCACGCCTATGCCGCTCAGGAGCACGATCATCCCGATCAGCAGCAGCTTTGGCATGAACTGCTGATGATGGCTCGCACAGAAAATCTACCGATCTTTGAAGCGATCGCCCAGCAAAATTTGGGGGTCATGGCGGCCGGTGCAGGCGATTTTGCCAGGGCAGAGGCCCTTTTATCGGCCTCGGAATCCGTTTTGATCACCACCGAGCAGGAGTTGGAGCGGGCCGAGGTAATTTTGGCCGAAGCCCGGATCGCCTCTCTCAGAGAAGATTGGCATTTGGCGATAGGCAAATACGCCGCGGCCCTGCGTCACACAATCGCCCTCGGCAACTGGCATCACACAACCGCCATTCTGGCTAGCCTGGTCTCTTTGCCGCCTCAGACCGCGATCGATTCATTCTTCAACACAAAAGCGGTTGCCAAAACATTGTTGACCGCTTCATTTGTTTCCGTACCTACAAAAAGGCGGCTTCGGAAATGGATTGATCACCCCGGACAAAGCCTCACCTCTAGCTCAGCCAAGACACTCTTATTGGAGCAGGCCCAACAATTTTTGAAGCATTTTTGATACCCCCATACTACCCTGCTCCCTGATATCGATTTTCACGAGCAATCAGGAAGATGTATGCTGCCTAAGAAGCAAATTATCCCCACTTTTGTTGTTCGCATCGTGGGGCGGGATCAATCCGGGTCGCCCCATGGCCGAATTGAACATTTACAAAGCCGCTGTACCGCGACGTTTGCCAACTTTGCTCAGCTCCTCGTCTTTCTGGAAGATCATATAACCAGCTTCCCCCCGGAAGAGTCAATGAGCGAGGAACCCCCATGTTAAAGCGCACCCTGTTGCCAATAATTGCCCTGGGATTTGTGTTATCAGCCGCACTTGCTTTGAGCTTGAGCGCGGCCGGTTTATCAATCGGCCAGCTTGCTCTTCACCGCATCTCCACTGACAGCAGCGGAGCACAGTCAAATGGCGGATCTACCTCAGCGGCCATCTCGGCAAACGGTCAATTTGTGGCCTTTGTTTCCGAAGCATCCAATCTGGTCGCCGGGGATAACAACGGCTGGCGAGATGCGTTTGTTCACAATTTGGCCACCGGTGAAACAACCCTGCTCTCCCAGACCACCAACGGAGCACCCGGCGGTTCCTGGACTTATTGGGACCCACCGGCATTGAGCGCCGACGGGCGATACATCGCGTTCACAACCCTGGCCCAGCTCGATTCCAGGGATACCAACGGCCAGTACGATATTTACGTCCGCGACCAGCAGAATCAGACAACGCGCGTGGTCTCAGTTGACAGCGGAGGGGATGTGAAAAATAGCTCATCGCAGGGACCGGCTATCTCGGCCGACGGCCGCTTTGTCGTTTTTAGCTCGCGAGGCGGTTTTGACCCAAACTTTCCGGTTGGCACCTGGGAGGTTTATCTGCACGATAGAGATATCGACGGCAACGGGGTTTTTGACGAGACAGGCGGGATTGAAACCCGGGTGGTGTCGTTGCGTCACGACGGCAGCGGGACAGGGAGCGCCGGCTCCAGTTTTGGAGAAACGATCGATGTGTCGGATGACGGCCGCTTTATCGTCTTTGAATCCGGGTCTAACAACCTGGTTCCCAACGATACAAACGGCCAGCTCGATGTTTTTGTGCACGATAGAGATGTTGATGGCGACGGCATTTTTGACGAACCGGGCCAGGTGACGACCGTTCGTATCTCGGATGCAGCAAACGGCAGCGGGGGTAATAATCGCTCGGGCAGCCCACGACTTTCCGGAAGCGGCCGCTATGTCGTCTTTGAATCACAGGCGGACAACCTGGTAGCCGATGATTCGGTGACCTGTGGCGGAGTTAGTTCGAGCTGTACCGACATCTTCCGTCACGACCGAGACGTTGACAACAACGGCGTTTTTGACGAACCAGGTCAAACCGCCACGATCCTTGTTTCCAGGGCGGCCGATGGGTCTCCGGGCAACCAGCACAGCTATGCGCCCGATCTCACGCCGGATGGGCAAACGGTTGTTTTTTACTCTTTGGCCTCCAATCTGGATGGGGCGATCAATTCGACCGAGATCTTTCGCAAAGATTTAGCCAGTGGTGTGGTGCAGCGGGTTACAGCCCCGGCCGGTGGCGGCACGGCCAACGGCAGCAGCACCTTCCCGGCGGTGGCGGCCGATGGGCAGCGGGTTGCCTTCGCCTCCTTTGCCAGTAATCTGGTAGCCAATGACACCAATTTTGCCGAAGATATTTTTGTGCTGGCCGACCTTGGCGGCCCCACCCCAACGCCAACGGCAACCCACACCCCAACCCCGACGCCCAGCCCCACCCCTAGCCAGCCCTCTCCACTGTTAACCGAACCCACGCCTTATGTGGAAGATTCACCCCAATGGATCATACAGGAATTGGGGTTGAGCGGTCCGATGGATATCGCGGTGCAGGGTAACGGCTATCCGGCCGTAGCCACCATCCGTCGAGCGCCCGGCTCCCTGTTGGACACCGTGCTTATTTACTTCTGGGATGGGGTGCGCTGGGTTGGCAAAGAGGTTGGCAGCAGCAGCAATTTGGCGGATCAGTCCGCATCCAAATCCCTATCTTTCAAGATCGACGACAGTGACCGGACCCATCTGACCTACTGGGATGCCGAAATTGAAGGGCTGGTTTACGTGCACGAAACAGGGTCAGAGGAATGGGAACGAGAAGTGGTATGGAACGGCAGCGCCCCCGAATCTAAGGTTGATCTGCTTCTGGTGGGCCATGAGCCCCACATCGTACTGGACAGGCGTGTTGGCAATCAAAATCAGCTTTTGCACCTGGCATTTGACGGGGCGAACTGGGTTCAGACCGCCGTTGCCAGCTCAACAGTGGTGGGCGATTGGTGGGCGGCCGCCACGGGTGGCGATGTCATCGGTGTCGCCTACATCACCGAAAGCACCGTGCACTATGCTGCAAAGGCTCAAGCTGGCGGATGGCAAACGCAGCCCACTGGCATTGAGGTGAGTTTTGCCGGAATAGCCTTGATTTTAGATGGGGCTGGTGAGGCGGCCCTGTTCTATCAGAACAACAAGGATCTGTCGGTGGCTCAGGAAAGCGCTTCCTGGAGTACGACTCTGGTGGGATCTGCCTATGAATCTATTGATCATATTGATGCGGAACGTTCTGCGGACGGAATCGTAGCTTTTTACGCGGAGGAAGACGGCTTCGGCCGTGAGGGGTTGTTCATCGCCCAGCAAAGTGGCGCATCGTGGGAGATCGATTTGGCATACGAAGAGGCCGAAGAATCTGATTTTTTCGGCCTCGAACTGGCGGTTGACCGTTCCAATACACCTCACGTCGTGTTCAATGGGCGGCCCGATCGAGAATCTCTTATCACCAAACAATATCTGTCACGCCTCCCAGAATGGAGTACGCTAACAGTTGATTCGGGGTCCGGCAATCCCGCCGTGGATTTGTTTCAGCGACGGCCGTTTATCGCCTACTCACGCGAAGAAAACGAGGCGCTGGCCCAGCGAGCGGCCTGGTGGGATGACGGTCGCTGGATCTCTTCAACCGTGGCTTCTGAAACGGCTGCGGGATCAGCGATCGTCGCCGGTGAATTCCCCGAAACCCTGTCCTTCGATGAAACCACAAGCACCCTTTATCATGCGGCCTGGAACGGCAGCGGCTGGAATCAAACCCCGGTGGCGGTGCTGGATAATTTTGAGAGTATTTCGGCCGATGTAGCACTCCTCGAATGGTCGGCCACGACGTATGCGGTTTATCTCGTCTATGGTCCAGGAAAGACAGAGCTGTTTATCGCCCGGGAGAGCAGCAGCGGTTGGGAATTGGCCTCAGTGACCCTGGCGGTGCCGGCCGGTGTGGCCATCGATTATTCCGCGGCCGTAGCCGGCGAGGATCAAATCTTTGTCAGCTATCACAACCCGCAGGGAGGCTCGCTGCACGTCGTGTCTTGGAATGGTGCTGCGTTTGTGGATGAATTGGTTGATGACGGTCAGGGTAGAGATGTTGGGACACTCAACCAGCTGGCCGCCCACCAAACATACTCAGACAGCGGACCCATTTTTGAGCTTTACGTCACCTATCTCGACACCACGGAAAATGAGATACGGTATGCCAAACGGGCAGAAAGCTGGCATATTGAATCTCTGGTTGCCCCAAACGGCCCGATCACCGACTTATCACTTCATGTGGCCGGAGATTTCCGGCCGCGAATCGGCTACGTCAATGATTCCCAAAAAGCGATTTACTATCTGGAGCAGATCGGGAGTATCACCTCCTGGGAAATTGAGGCCGCTTTTGTGGGCGAAACCAACGCCCCAGCCTCGGTCGATGTGGTTCACGACGTTCGCTCCAGGCTGGTTGTCCGCAGCGGAGCAGACGAAATCATTTATATGTTCGAAAACGCCCCGCCATTGACAGCATTTCCCTTCCGGAGTGACGTGCCGGAACAAACCGTCTTTGGGCCGGGAAACTGGACCTTGGGTGGATTGGTTGCCGGCTGCCTGATCCCATTTTTTGAACTGCTAAACCCCGAACCGGATCTGCAGCCTGACCTGAATGTGTCTCTCCAACCAAGTGATCTGAGTGACGAGCAGGTGTGGGCAGCGGTAACCGAGTTATTCAACAACTCCGCCGCCGGCCGGCGGTATAACCACCTCATGCTGGAGCACGGCGCAGAGATCGTTCAAATCCTGGTTGAAGATCCGGCCCTGGCCTGGGATGGGTATGTGGTGTTGAATGGGTTTATGCCTGGCCTGCGCGGCCTGGTCACCGGAAACGGGGATGCGTATGAGCTGTCCTCTGAACAGCTGCAGGCGGCGTCTGACGTGTGGCAACGGCTGGCCGCGGCCGGTTCCCCGGAACTGGCCAACGTAATCGATGGAGAGCTTTCCCGCACGAACAACCTGCAGAATTTTGTGGGGATGAGCTACCTCGACTGGAGTGATGAGATCGGGGTAACCTCTCATCCCGTTTTTCTACCTCTGATCGTCGGTACCGTAAATTAAGTAGTTTGCAAAAAGAATTGTTAAAAAAAGCCACGGATTAACACGAATTTTCACAGATTTCTCTCTCTAATCTGCGAAAATCTGCGGCCATCTGCGAACCTACGGTTCTGCGCTGCGCGCTCTGCGGACACCTTCTTCAGCAAACTCTTTGTAACTTATCTAAATACTCTGTAACTTAAGCTTTCTTAATTACTTTTGCCGATGAATATTGCAGATTTACAAATACATGTGGATATGAACCGACTTTCAAAACAGACTCGTCATCCCCGCGCAGGCGGGGATCCACCGGTGGCCAGCCAATGGATTCCCGCTTTCGCGGGAATGACGACGTAACATGTATGTTTATATGTCAAAACTCAAAATCGCGTTAAAAACTATCCGGTTTCGGTTTCTATAACGGCTATTCGGTCGCCACTGCATCCCATCATGACGGGTGTCGTCCAACTATCGGTTTGATGACATTCGTCACTTTTAATACCCCCCCTTTAACCTCTAACATGTTATCGTGAGAAGAATTTTCATCTCATTCGCCCCTCAAAGCCATACAACAATTCTTTTCATACCGTTCCCGTTGTTTACCGAAATTCGCCGCATTGATTTAACAAGCGTTTAAACGCTCTCTTTTCAAAAGGAGGTGCATCTTGACCACCCTCCCCCCTCCTGAACCGCGCAGTTTCCTCGAAGAGGTTCAGGCTGCCACGCCTGGAGATTCCCGTCTGCTGATGTGTATCCAATGTGGTACGTGCGGTGGTTCCTGTCCCTCCGCCAAGGATATGGACCACTCACCTCGCCACATCTTCGCCCTGATTCGGGCCGAGATGCGTGAGGAAGTGTTTACCAGCAACACCCCCTGGTACTGTGTTTCCTGCTACTATTGCATGGCCCGCTGCCCACAAGACGTCCACATCACCGACATCATGTATACCCTCAAAAACATGTCAATCGATTCTGAGTTTGAAGAAGCTAAAAATGGCTCAGACTTGGCCCATGCCTTTGCCCACAACGTCGACACATACGGCCGCAGCTTTGAATTTGGGCTGGCTACCCGCCATTATTTGCGGCATCAAACCTCTACCCTGCTTAAAAAAGCGCAAATGGGGATCGGCATGTTGATGAAAGGGCGTCTGGAACTGACTCCGGACAAAATTGAAGGTATGGATCAGCTCAAGACGATTTTAAAGAAGGCCAAAGAATTGGAGGCGGAGAGATGAACAAATATTTATTTTATCCCGGCTGCTCGATGCCGCGCAGCGCCCGTCCTTACCTCGATTCACTGATGGCCATTGAAGCGGATATCGATATCGCCTTTGAAGACGTGGAAGATTGGAACTGCTGCGGAGCAACCGAGTACGGTGCGGTCCATCGCTGGGCGTCTCACGCCCTCACCGGCCGGAACCTGGCCCTCGCCCAGCAGCAAACCAACGGCACCAACACCCTGGTAGCCGGCTGCAGCGCCTGCTATCTCAATCTGGCCAAAACCGAAAATTACATGCGGACCAACACCAACGTCGAGCGCCTGGTTAATATCGCCCTTGAGGCGGGCGGGCTGCATTACGATCCCGGTGCGCTGGAGGTACGCCACCTGCTCGATATTGTCTACAATGATGTGGGCATAGACGCACTTAAAAAGAAGGTCGTTTATCCGCTCAAGGGGTTGCGCGTGGCCCCGTATTACGGCTGCATGATCGTCCGGCCGGATCTGGACAATCGTTTTGGCAATCCGGAATACCCTCAGGCGCTTGACAAAGTTATGGGCGCCCTGGGGGCCACCGTCATCGACTTTCCGCTCAAGGCCCACTGCTGCAGCGGCCACATGACCCAAATAAGCCCTAAAGTTGCCTACGAACTCATCCGGCGGCTGATCCACTCGGCTGCCGAATATCGAGCCGATGTGATGGTCACCATGTGTCCAATGTGTCAGCTCAACCTCGATGCCTACCAGGGAGAGATGAACGGTCACTTTGGCACCAGCTATCATGTGCCGATCCTCTACTTCACGCAGCTCATGGGTTTGGCTTTTGGTCACGATCCGGCCGAACTCGGGCTTGGCAAAGAGTTTGTCTCTGCCCGCGAAGCGCTGGGGCGCATCGGTATCGAGGTGCCGGAAGAGACCGACGAACCAAAAAAGAAAGGCAAACGGCCAAAGAAAGATGATCCCGCCCTGCCGATGCCCAGCATGCCGCAGGAGGAAGAAGATGAGTGATCAAAATAAAGAGCGCATCGGCGTCTATGTTTGCCACTGCGGCAGCAACATCTCTAACGTGGTAAATGTTGAAGATGTGGCCGTATGGGCTGGTGAAGAGCTGGCTGATGAAGGGGTGGTCGTCTCCCGCGACTATAAATTTATGTGTTCCAGCCTCGGCCAGGAATTGATCGAAAGAGATATCGAAAATGAAGGGTTGACGCGAGTCGTCGTAGCCGCCTGCTCACCCCATCTGCATGAGCGGACGTTCCGCACCACCTGCAGCCGCGCCGGGCTCAACCCTTACCTCAGCGAACTGGTTTCGATTCGCGAGCAGGTTTCCTGGGTACACACCGATAAAGAAAAAGCCACCACCAAGGCAAAAGCGATGATCTCCGGTGGGGTGGAACGGGTCATCGAAAATGAACCGCTTGAGCCGCTAAAGGTGCCGATCAACCCGGCCACACTGGTTGTGGGGGGCGGCATTGCCGGTATCCAGGCGGCGCTTGAAATGGCCAATGCGGGTCTGCAGGTGTATCTGATCGAGCGGGAACCATCGATCGGGGGGCACATGGCCCAATTTGACAAAACGTTCCCAACGCTTGATTGTGCGGCCTGTATTCTGACTCCCAAGATGGTTGATGCCGACATCCATCCCAATATCGAGGTCATGACCTGGTCAGAAGTGGAGCGGGTAGACGGCTACGTCGGCAACTTCACCGTAACCATCAAAAAGAAGCCGCGCTATGTGATTGAAGATTTGTGCACCGGCTGCGGCATCTGTTGGGAAAAATGTCCCAAAAAGGTAATCGACACTGAATTTGAAGCGGGTTTGGGCTATCGCAAAGCGGTGTACACGCCGTTTCCACAGGCGGTGCCCAAATATCCGGTCATCGATGTGGAGAACTGCACCTACTTCCAGCGCGGCAAGTGCAAGGCGTGCCAGATCCTTTGCCCGACCGACGCGATCGATTTTGATCAGAAAGAAGAGTTTATCACCGTAACGGTGGGCAACATTATCCTGGCCACCGGCTACGATCTGTTTGATGCCCGACGGATCCCGCAGTACGGGTACGGCCGCCTGGCCAACGTCTTTACCAGCATCGAATTTGAACGCATGTGTAACGCCGCCGGCCCCACCGATGGGGAGATCGTCCTGCGCGATGGGGTCACAACCCCAGAGACGGTGGGCATTATCCATTGCGTTGGCAGCCGGGATCGCAACTACAACAACTACTGCTCGGTCATTTGCTGTATGTCGAGCCTGAAGTTTGCCCATCTGGTGCAGGAGCGCACCGGCGCCCTGGTTTATAACTTTTACATCGACATGCGCACCGCCTACAAAGATTACGATGAGTTTTACCAGCGCGTGATGGAAGAAGGTACGCTGTTTGTCCGCGGCCGGGTGGCGGAAATCACCGATGCCGCCCGTCAACCGGGGGAGGAAGGGAAGCTGATCATTCAGGCCGAAGATACCCTGCTCGGCCGCCAGCGGCGGATTCCGGTTGACATTGTGATCCTGGCAACCGGTCTGGAGCCGCGCAAAGATGCCAAAGAGGTCGCCCAAAAATTCGGCATTTCCTGCAGCACGGCCGGCTGGGTCACCGAGCGCCATCCAAAGCTCGATCCGGTGGCCACGATGACCGAAGGAATTTTTATCGCCGGGGCGGTGCAGGGACCCAAAGATATCCCCAGCAGCGTATCGCAGGGAGCCGCGGCCGCCGCTCGAATCATCGGCCGGGTCAATCAGGGGGAAATCGAGTTGGAGCCGGTGCGAGCCACGGTCGACGCCCGGAAATGTTCCGGCTGCCGGATTTGCAATACCCTCTGCCCGTTTGGCGCCATTCTATTCCACGAAGATTTGATGGTCAGCGAAATTAATCACGCGCTGTGTCAGGGGTGCGGCACCTGCGTGGCCGCCTGCCCGGCCGCGGCCATCAGCGGCACCGGTTTTAGCAACGAGCAAATCATTTCGCAGATCGAAGGGCTGCTCATGTTTGATCGCCCCCCCGATTTGCTGCAAATGGCCACGGCCGGAGGAGGTCGATCATGAGTGACTCATGGGAACCGATCATTGTCGGGTTTACCTGCAACTGGTGCAGCTACCGCGCGGCCGATATGGCCGGCACCGCCCGGCTCAAGTATCCGCCCAACGTGCGGCTGATCCGCTTGATGTGCTCCGGCCGTCTCGACCCCACTTTTGTGCTCAAAGCGCTTTCCAGCGGCGCGGATGCGGTGTTGATCACCGGCTGCCATCCCGGAGAGTGCCACTACATCGAACAAAATTACAAGGCGCTGCGCCGTACCCTGCTGCTGCGCCGCACCCTGGAGGGCTTGGGGTATGAGAAGGAGCGCGTGCGGCTGGTGTGGGCCAGCGCGGCCGAGGGGGTCAAGCTGGCCCGCGAAATTACCGAGTATGTCGAAGAAGTGCGCGCTCTGGGGCCGCTCTACACCTTAAAACAGCCGGTAAACGGTGAATCTCCGGCAATCACCCCAGCCGCAGAGGAGGTGGCAGGATGACCTCCCCCACCAAACCGAAATTTGCCATGTACTGGGCTTCGTCGTGCGGCGGCTGTGAAATCGCCGTCTTAAATATCGGCCCCAAGATTCTGGATGTGGACGCCGCATTTGACGTGGTGTTCTGGCCGGTGGCGATGGACGCCAAATACAAAGATGTCGAGGCGATGGCCGACAACTCGATTTTGCTGACGCTCTTTAACGGCGGCATTCGCAATGCAGAGAATGAGGCTATGGCCCACCTGCTGCGCCGCAAATCACAGATCTTGGTCTCTTTTGGCTCGTGTGCCATGGAGGGATGTATTCCGGGTCTGGCTAACTTTAGCAGCACGGAGGAGATTTTTGAGGCAACGTTCGGCTCAACCAGCACCGACAATCCGGAGGGCGTGCGGCCGCAGTATCAGTATGAAGTCCCGGAGGGGACGCTGCACCTGCCGATGTTTTATCCGCAGCTCAAAACGCTCGATCAGGTCGTTGAGGTGGATTACTATATTCCCGGCTGCCCACCGGAATCCCACCAGATCGCCAAAGTCATCGACCTGGTGCTCGAGGTGCTGGACGGGCGGGCGGAGCTGCCCCCCAAAGGGGCGGTGATCGGGGCCGGTGAATCAACCGTCTGCGATGAATGCCCTCGGCAGCGCAACGTCAAAAAAATCACCAAATTTGTTCGCATTCACGAGATCCAGCAGATCGATCCGGATTTGTGTCTTCTCGAACAGGGCATTTTGTGCAACGGCATGGCTACCCGCGACGGCTGCGGGGCGCGCTGCCCGCAGTACAACGCCCCCTGTATCGGCTGTTACGGCCCGGCCGAAGGGGTGGTCGATGTTGGGGCCCGCGTGCTGACGGCCGTGGCCTCGGTCATCGACGCCCGCGATCCGGAAGAAATTGAAGCGATCCTCGACGGCATCCCCGACCCGGCCGGCTCATTTTATCGCTTTGGCCTGGCCGACTCGCTTTTAAAAGCGGGTCGAAAAGCGTGGTAAGTTCTTTTGGCAAAAAAGTGAAACGACTATGGCAACCAAACGCATTACGATTGACCCGATCACCCGCCTGGAAGGGCATGGCAAGATCGATATCTTCCTGAACGAAGAAGGGGATGTGGCCAACACCTACTTCCAGATCCCCGAACTGCGTGGATTTGAACGCTTTTGCGTCGGCCGGCCGGTGGAAGAAATGCCGCTGCTGACCAACCGCATTTGCGGGGTGTGCCCGGAAGCGCATCACATGGCGGCCGCCAAGGCGGGCGATGCGGTGTATCACGTGGATCCTCCCTCGGCCGCCAAAAAGCTGCGGGAACTACTCTACATGGGTTTTTACTTCACCGATCACACCACCCATTTTTACGCCCTCGGCGGTCCCGATTTTGTGATGGGGCCGGATGCCCCGGTGGCCGAGCGCAACATTTTGGGGGTCATCCGCAAAGTGGGGCTGGAAATTGGCAGCAAGGTGATCCAGGCCCGTCATTATGGGCACAGCGTCGTCCAGATGCTGGGTGCCCGGCAAATCCATCCGGCCACGTCGGTGCCGGGTGGGGTGCTTAAGGGGCTCAATGAAGATGAGCGACAGGAAATAGAAAAAATCGCCCAGTGGGCCATTGAGTTTGCCCAATTTAGCCTGCAGCTGTTCAATGACCTCGTGTTGGGCAACGATCAATACGTCGACCTGATTCTGGGCGATATTTACACCGATCGGACCCACTACATGGGGCTGGTTGACGAGCAAAATCGGGTTAACTTTTACGAGGGGCAAATCAGCATCGTCGATCCTGACGGCCGGCGGCTCGGCAAGTACCACCCGCGTGATTACCGGGATTGGATTGCCGAACACGTGGAGCCGTGGACCTATCTCAAATTCCCGTATCTGAAACAGGTCGGGTGGAAAGGGTTTGTCGACGGCAATGATTCGGGCGTGTATATGGCTACCCCGCTTTCGCGTCTGAACGCGGCCGACGGGATGGCCACCCCCCTGGCCCAGGAAAAGTACGAGGAATTTTATGCCAAGTTAGGGGGCAAACCGGTTCATCAGCGGCTGGCCACCCACTGGGCGCGGCTGATTGAGCTGCTTTATGCGGCCGAGCGCATGCTCGAATTGGCCACCGATCCGGAAATCACCTCCGACGACATTCGCACCGTGCCCACAGCCACACCAACGGAAGGGGTGGGCACGGTGGAAGCGCCGCGCGGAACGTTAACCCATCATTACTGGACTGACGAACGCGGTATTTTAACCAAAGTCAATTTAATCGTTGGCACGACCAATAATTACGCGCCGATTACGATGTCGATCAAAAAAGCGGCCTCAAATCTGATCAAGAAAGGCACCGTGGTCAATGAGGGGCTGCTCAATATGATCGAAATGGCATTCCGCGCCTACGACCCTTGTTTTGGCTGCGCCACCCATTCGCTGCCCGGCCAGATGCCGCTGGAAGTGACCATTCATGACGCGGACAGGCAGGTAGTTGATGTGCTCAAACAATTTTGCTGATCGCCAGCTCGATCATCCTGCCACAACCCTGCTCATCGGCCTGGGTAATCCGATTCTGGGTGATGACGGTATCGGCTGGCGGGTGATTGAAGCGGTTCAATCACAAATTACCGATCCGGCCGTGACGGTGCGCCGCTTTTCGCTGGGAGGGCTGAGCCTCATGGAGCAGATGATCGGCTATCAGCGGGTGATCCTCGTGGATTCGATTCAAACCAGCGGTGGCTCATGCGGCGAGGTGATGTGGTTTCCGCTGGCGGCACTGCCCAACCCGTCGACCGGTCACTCAACCGCAGCCCACGACACCTCGCTGCAAACCGCCCTGGAAGTCGGCCGGAATTTAGGCGCAAATTTGCCCGAGCATATCACCATCGTGGCCATCGAAGCGGAGCGGGTTTTTGATTTTTCAGATGAGCTGTCTCCCGCGGTCGCCGCGGCGATTCCGGAGGCGGTAGAAACGGTATTGAAGCTACTGGCCGAACCTGTCGCGGCCGTTTTTTAAGTAGATTACAAAAAGTCTCATCATTAAAATTATCCGCAGACCCCGTAGGGGTGAACCGTAGGTTCGCAAATGGCCGCAGATTTTCTCTGTAATCTGCGAAATCTGTGGACAAATTATTTTTGAAAAATCTTTTGTACAGCATAAGGAGAACCAATCATGGTGTCCACAGAATTATTGCGACGCTTTCCATTTTTTGGCTTTCTTTCCCCTCTGGAACTGCGCGAGGTGGCCTTTATTACCGACGAGATTCATGCAGAAGCGGGCAGCTCGCTGTTCGAGATGGGAGAGGAGGCCCGGAGCCTGTTTTTCCTTATCGATGGTGAGATCGAGCTGCACTATATTGTCATTGATGAGCACGAGCCGCAGCTGCGGAAGGATTTCCTGGTGGGCACGGTAAATCCCGGTGAAGTTGTGGGTATTTCGGCCATCATTCCTCCCCACCGGCTGACGGCCACCGCCTATGTGCTGTCCAACAGTCACCTGCTGCGCATCGACGCCTGGGCGCTGCGCGAGCTGTGTAAGGTGGATCACGACATGGCGGTTGGGTTTGATCGGGCCGTATTAAAAGCCACGATGGAGCGGCTGCAGTTTACGCGTATCCAGCTGGCCGCGGCGACCGCGCCTTTGTAATATTCACCGCAAAGCACGTAAAGTCTGTGAGCTGGCCAGGAAAAGGCGTCCCTTACGGTGAACAGCGATATTGCTTGATCGTGGGGTGCTCTCTTAGCCTGCAGTGACCTCTTAGCGAGTAATTACGGGTAAAAACAACTTAATTTTTGCTTCCTCCACAAATAAGGCAAATTCAGTTAAATGACAGATTGGCACCTGCACGATATTTTGATTCAGATCGCGAATGTAACTGCCGCAGGCCGCATCAACCCAATCAGACCCATCCCAATAATGAAGATAAAGAGCAGATTCAGAAAATTCACCAAAATCGCTATCCTCGTATTTGATGGAAACAGTCACAGGGTTTTCAAAGATAAACTCAGGAATAAGTGTGCCGTTCGATTCATATGCATTAAATTCAAAGGCATGATTGGCAAACGTGAATCCCTCAGGACCGAATTCAGGATAATAGGGATAGATTTTTAATATCCTTGTTTCGGTCACCGATCCGGCTGGCAAATCTACCGTGACGTTTGTATTTTCAGTATCGGTGTAGACAAGCTGAGCAGCAAAACTGGGAGATACCCATGCGATCTCAGCACGATTTCCCATAAAATCAATATCTGTCTGATCTGGTGGGACGGAAACCATTTTGACCGTTGGCGTAAACTCATGATCAGCCGATCGCGGAAGAACGCTGAAGGTTCCAGTAATAAGATTGGTTATTGTGTAAAATCCATTGACATCCGTCTGCATTGAAGTTCCCCCATAAGATGAGGAAGTAGAAGCGGATAAGTAAGCATTTGTTAAGGTATCGACGATCAACTGGCCAGAAATTGAATGTCCCCCACTGCACAAAACGCTTGTTCCATATCCATCCCCAATGCCGTCAAACCATGTAATGAATAGATCCTCATTGGGCATACACAAACCCGTATTTTCAAAACGGAATGTATTCATGTTGTTCGCGGCCGCCAATCCGGCCGGTACTTCACCAGTTAAACCTGGATTATATTTGAGTTCAAGCCAGTTAAGCTTTGTCAAACCGGCCATCGAGGCAGGTAGAGAGCCGGTCAAATCATTGTAAGGCAAATATAAGGTTGTCAACTCCCCTAAATCGCCAATGCCCGAGGGAATTGGCCCGTGCAATCCGGTCTGACCGAGATTAAGCGTTCGCAGATTGGCGGCATTCCCAATATTTTGCGGGAGGGACCAATCCAGAGTGGGGTTATTGTACAGGTTGACAAATTCAAGCGTAGAGATGTCCCACAAACCAGAAGGAACTGTCCCAGTTAGCTTAGTTTGAATCATATACAGTTGCTCAAGCTGTTGGAAGTTAGAAATCCAGGTCGGAAATTCACCGGTAAAGTCGTTATCGGCCAATTCAAAGATTTGCATATCGGTAAGATTTCCCAGAGAAGTGGGAATTTCTCCGGACAGATCATTCCAGGATAAATCAAGCTTTGTCGTTCGAGTCAGGTCCCCAATCTGCGAGGGTATTGTCCCGGTTAGCTGATTGAAACCTAAATCGAGATTTTCAAGTAAAACAAGCTGCCCAATTTCTGGCGGGATTGTTCCAATTAACTGATTTCCACCTAGATTAAGAGCTACAAGATGAGTCAGTTGATTGATTTCAGTTGGAATTGGTCCACTCAGGTTGTTTGATTCAAGGTTTAAAAAATCAACCTCATTCGGATTATAGAAACAGATAACACCATACCAGTTACACGGGTTTGTATCCTCAAGCCAATTGGTATCATCGGTCCATTGACTCCCTTCTGTGGAGTTATACAAAGCGACCAACGCTTCGCATTCAGCTACAGAAACATTCGTCACGGTATCGCAAAAGCCAGCTGCTTCAATCTGAGGTGTCTCTGCGGAGAGCATGCCAAAGAACAAAAGAAAAGATCCTACTGCAAGGAAGCTGGAAAAAATGATGGTCCGAACTCTCATGTTGTCCTCCTTTATTTAGTTGTCTCAAAAAAATGCAGATTATGTGGCAAATAGACGGCCGACCGTTCGTGGGGTCAACCAATTTTGGGGCCATCTGGCGACTAGACTAGCATACCGCCGAAATTCTAATTTGTTACGCTCGATTGATAGATGCCATCTCGATTGATTACATGGATAACAAGAGCCAAGAATTCATGTAGCACAGCCCAATGTAATTTGTTTGTAATAGTGTAGGAGAGTGATCAATCCTTTAACAAGTGATCTTTATCATGATGTTTAACCCCCATATGTAAGGAAAAAAGACAAGGGTGGTTTTATTGATGGGCGAGGTAGTAAACTGGAAAAATATTCTCAAAATATGGCTCCATACGGTGATAAATTCCCCCTTTCTATCTCTTTTTTATGCTCTGGCCCTATATTCAAATCTGAATTAACGACCTTCATCCCACTATTACATCATTCACAACCTTAATCATCTGGAGCTTACCCGCTAAAAAAGGAGATATTTTGCCTTTTTCAGATTCAACGTATGCGTCTGCTACAGACGCACAGCTGCTCCAAGGGTGTCTAAATGGAGATGAAGACGCCTGGGCCCGCGTTTTAGAAAAATACGAGCGCCTTGTGTTTTCCGTCGCCCTGAACACCGGTCTTTCCCATGATGATGCGGCCGATATTACCCAACTCACCTTCACCATCCTGCTGCAAAATCTGCCCAAGATTCGGGAAAGTGAGCGGCTCGGGGGGTGGCTGGCTACGGTAGCCAAGCGGCAGGCGTGGCGCAAAATAAAGCGCACCAGTCGGGAAGAGGCGCTGCCGGATGATCAGGAACCCGGTGGCCGGGCGATCCTGGCCGATCACGGCATGATGGAAGAGCAGAAAAGACAGGAGCAAATGACCTGGCTGCTGGAAGGGCTTCACCAGCTTAATCAACGCTGCCAGAGCCTGCTGCAGGCGCTTTATCTCACCTATCCTGAAAAATCCTATGATGACGTGGCGGCCGAAATGGGCATGAAAGTGGGCAGCATCGGCCCCACCCGCATACGCTGTCTAAAAAAATTGCGTGAACATCTCCAGGAAAATATAGATTCGTAACTTTTTATGTATTTTTTGCCCTTCTACCCGGCACTATTAATTAACGGAAATTGCAAACTCACTTTTACCTAAGCAAGCAGGAACAAAATGACAAACATCAATCCAATTGATTTCTCACAACTGATCGCCTGGCTCGAAGGAAAATTGCCTGAAGAAGAGGCCCAAGAAATCGCCCAACAAGTGGCAGCGGCCGATGAAGAAACACGCCAAGTCGTTGAATCACTGCGGCTCTTAATCCAGGATTCAACGGTTCAGCTCGAAAATCCCCCAGAAAAATTGCGGCCGCTGCTGATGCGCCGCTTCCGCGCATTTGCCAAAGATTGGCAGCAGCCTTCTGTGCTGCAGCGGCTTGTGGGGCTCCTGACCTTTGACAGCTGGCAGCACGCTGCGGCCGGGGTACGCTCAGCCGCCACGATCGAAGCTGATTCGCGGCAGATGGTCTTTTCGGTTGACGGGGTGGAAATCGCCCTCGACATTCTCAAACGTGATGCCACCTATGAGATCAACGGGCAGATTCTGGCTGACCCGGCGCTGCTCGATTCCAATCTCACCGTTGAACTGTGGGTGGGTGAACGCGAAATTGCCGAATCGGCCGTTGACGACCTGGGTGAATTCTCTTTTCCTGATCTTGCCCCTGGCCCGGTTGAGTTGTATTTGGCCGGTGACGAGATCGAAATCATGCTGCCTCCGTTTCAGCTAGGGTAAAACGATGGCAAACGAGTTTTCACCCGCCTGGATCCAAGAGCTTATATCCCAGGAACCTGAAGCGCAGCTGGCTGCGCTGGCGGCCGCCGATTTGCTCAATGATGATGGACTGCAAGCACTTTTTGAAACCGCTCAGGAGAGCGCCCGTCAAACCCCAGCGGAGGCGTTCGCCCTGGCTGAACTCGTCAGTGAAGCGGCACGACAGAGTGGCTCTTCAGCGGCCGTGGGGCCAACATCCGCCTATTTCCAGGCTCAGCTGCTAACCCAGCAGGGACAGTTTGACCGGGCGGCCGCTCAAATTGAAATCGCCCGCCAGGGGTTTGAGCAGCTGGGCATGCAGATTGAAGCGTGGCGCACCCAAATCGGCCTGATGAACATTTGGGGAGAGTCCGGCCGGCCGGATGATGCCCTGGCCGTAGGGGATCGCCTGGCGGTTGATTTGGCCACGCACACAAATGCCTCAGACGCTGATTCGGTTAATTTAATGACCGCTCTCCTCGAACAAAATCGCGGCCGCTGTTTTGAATACCTGGGGCGCTATGACGACGCCCTGCTGAGCTATGACGCCGCTGAAGACCGCTACCGGACGCTCGGATTGGAAGTCGAAATCGGTCATATCGAGCTCAATCGCGGCCTGATTTACCTCGATATCGGCCGGGCGTTTGAAGCCAGAGTGCTGTTTGAGTCGGCCCTGGCTCGTTTTCAGGCGGCCGATCTTCCCCTGCTGCAGGCCCAGGCTCTGACCAATTTGGGAGATGCGGCCGGTGCCCTCGGGTCATTTGACGAAGCCCTGACCGTCTTAAACGAGGCTCGAGCGATCTTTCAAGCCCTTCAGATTGAAGCGGAAGAGCAGCTGTTGAATTTTGACCGGGGGAATATCTATTTAACGCTCAATCTGTATCCGGAAGCTGAAGGGGCGTTTCAGGAAGCGGCCGCCTTTTTCCGCGAACGGCAAATGATCCACTATTTGGCCCGCACCCAGTGGGGCCTGGCCATCGCCCACATCGCCCAGCATCAAAATGAAGCGGCCGAATCCGCTCTGGAAGAGGCAGCCGCCCTTTTTTCGGCGTCAGGTCATAAGCCACTGCAGGCGGCGGTTGCCCTCGAACGGGCGGCCCTGTTGGCCAACGCTGGGGAACGGGGTCAGGCGCTGCAAAACGCCCAGCAGGCGCTCGATTTATTAAACGGCGTGATCGCCCCGGTTCAGCGTGCGTTTGTTCATTTGCGTCTGGCCGACCTAATCTTGCCGGACGTGACGGCCGCCGCGCGTCATTTGCAGCAGGCGGCAGAAGCGGCCGATGAGCTGTCGCTTCCCCAACTGACGTTCCGCATTCAGCAGCGTCTTGGCCATCTCCGGCTCCTAGAGCAGCGATTTGATGACGCGCTGCCGCTCCTCCAGGACGCGGTGACCCAGATCGAACAGCTGCGCAGCACCCTGCCGCGTGAATCGCTTCGTCTCTCCTTTTTACAAGACAAAACGGCCGCTTATGAGGATTTAATCCAGCTTTATCTTTCTCTGGGTACTCAGGAAGGGATCGATCAGGCATTTGCCGTCACCGAACAGGCCAAATCCCGCTCCCTCGTCGACCTGCTTCAGGGATTGGTAACGGTAAACCCGAGCAGTGACTCAGAGCGGCTGCAAAGTCTGCAGGCGCGGCTCAACGCCCTCTACAACACCATGTTCGCCGATGATTCCGGTCCGGATGAAACGCTGCGCGGGGTGCGTATTGATATGATTCGACAACAGGCGGATGAAATCGAGCGAGAAATTCGCCGCCTCGAGCTCGACGCCCAGTTAACGGCCCCGACCGCCCCAACTCCTTTAGCCGCCCCTCTCTCTCCCGAACAGCAAAGCACCCCGCTGATTGTCTACCACATCGTGCGGGATGAAGTGCTGGCCTTTGTGCAAATCGACGGCCGGCGAGAAGTTTTTCGCCAGCTTATGGCGGTTGATCCGTTGATGCGATTGCTGGAACGGCTTACCCAGCAGTGGAGCCGCTTTAATGCCGGTGATGGGTTTGTGGAGAGGCATCTGTGGCAGCTCGAACGGTCAACCCAACGCCTGCTGCTTAAATTGTATAAAGGTTTAATTGAACCGCTCATCGCGTATTTGCCGGATGGCGGTCAGCTGGCCATTATTCCCTTTGGTGCCCTTCACCATCTTCCTTTTCACGCCCTGTTTGACGGTGAAAAATATCTGCTCGACCGATTTGAAATCGCTTATGCCCCCAGCGTTTCGATTTTAGAGCTGTGTCAACAACGGCCGCTTCGTCATCATCGGCCACCGCTAATTATGGGGGTCACCGCCGGGGCCATTCCCCACGTAGCCGATGAAGTGCTGGCTCTGAATGAGCTGCTGGCCGACAGTCAACTTTATCTAGATGAAGAAGCCACCAGCGATGTTTTAATTCAGGAAGCGGCTGCCGCCGGCATGATACACCTGGCCTGTCACGGGCTGTTTCGCACCGATAACCCGATGTTTTCGTCGCTTCGCCTGCACGACCGCTGGGTGTCGGCTTCAGAATTGATGCGTTTAGATTTGACCGGAGCCTTGATAACCCTCAGCGCCTGCGAATCCGGCCGTCATCGGGTATATGCCGGTGATGAGCTTGTCGGTCTTTCGCGGGCCGCTCTAGGTGCCGGGGCATCGGCCGTCGTCGTGAGCAAGTGGCTGGCTCACGATGCCGCTACGGCTGACTTAATGACCCACTTTTATCGCTTTTTGCAGCAGGGAACGGCTTGTGCAACCGCCTTAAGAGAAGCTCAACTGATCACAAAAAATCGTTACTCTCACCCTTTTTACTGGGCTCCTTTTGTCTTAATGGGCCATTTTTAAAATTGACCGTTACTTTTTTTTCGCTGATGCGACATATAAAGCAGTGCTGAAAGCACGGAAGCGTAAAAAACATAAAAATGCTCTGGGGTTTTATTCATTTAAAACCACCCAATCAGCAAAAGGTCCCGGGCGAGAAGGAGAAAAATTGTGAAGAGAGAAAAATTGATTTCCATGCTTTGGTTGTTAATCGCCACGCTTTTTGTAGCCGCTGGCCAACCGGTCTTTGCCGATGACGATGATGACGACGACGACGATGATGATGATGTGACTATTGCCTTCGTCGATGGTCAGCTCATCTATCAAATCGATCCGCTGTCCGGTGCTACCGCGGCCGCCATCAACGCCGATTACGGGCTGATTCCGCTGTCTACGGTCAGCCTGCCGTCTCAAATTTATCTCGTTTCCACACCGGCTGGAAACCCAACGCTCGACGTTCTGGAAGATGTTCAGGATGATCCTCGGGTTCTCTATGCGGAGCTAAATTTAATCGGTCAATCGCCGGAAGCGGTCCGGCGTGGTGTTTGGGCGTGGGGTGGGCAGTCAACGACCCCGCTGGGCGAGCAATATGCTTTAACCTCCCTGAATTTAGGGCAAACGCACGTCACCCATCAGGGAAGCGGCGTTACAGTGGCGATTCTTGATACCGGTGTTCAGCTCGATCATTCGGCGCTAGCTCCCCACCTGCTTCCGGGGGTTGACTTTGTCGACCCAGGCACGCCACCAAATGACGAGTTTACACCGGTCTCCGCCGAGACGGGCGGTGCCTCAGCCGGGGGGCACGGCACCCATGTGGCCGGCCTCGTCAACCTCATTGCCCCACAGGCAAATTTGCTCCCCCTGCGCGTTCTTGACGCCACCGGCCGCGGAAATGTATTCACCATCGCCGAGGCGATCAAATACGCGGCCGATCAAAAGGTCGACGTCATCAACTTGAGTTTGGGATTGAGCGTCGAATCAGAAGTTTTGGAAGATGCCATTGTCTATGCCTCCGAACGTGGGGCGCTGGTGGTTGCTGCAGCCGGCAATAACGGCCTTGAAGACGTGCAGTTCCCGGCCGCCGGCCGGTGTGTTCTGAGCGTGACGGCCGTCGACAGTGCCGGCCTCAAGTCAAATTTTGCCAATTTTGGCGAGTGGGTTGACGTATCCGCTCCCGGCGTGGCCCTCTACAGCACTTTTCCCCAGGACGGGTACGCCTATTGGGATGGCACGTCGATGTCCGCACCTCTGGTAGCCGGTCAGGCCGCCCTGCTGCGCGGGGCAGACAGCACCTTGACCGCTTATGAGATGGCTCGCCTCATCACCCACACTGCACAATCTGTGGATTTGCAAAACCCGGAGTTTGAAGAAATGCTGGGGCAGGGACAGCCGGATATCACCAGCAGCCTGAGCTGGCTAAGCGGTGGGCAAACGCTGCCAACATCGGCTTATGAAGCGATGTCTCCCAGCTGTTCAAGCCCGCAATAGCGGACAGGTCGCTTGATCAATGAGAAAATGCGCTATTTAGTCCAACAAATTCCCCCTCCCGAATCGGGAGGGGGTTAGGGGGTGGGTCTTTTAGCAGTCAACATACCCCTCCCCCCAGCCCCTCCCCGGCGCGGGGAGGGGAGCTTGTTGGACTGTATAAGAGCAGAATATTAACCTGGCCACCCTTGAACCGACGCGGAAAGCAGGCCGAAATACCCCCAAGGAATAAGAAACACTAATCACGCTGAGGGTCTTCAGCGCGATTGGTGCTCCCAACAATAGATCTATTTATTTAATTTCGCTCAGGGAGCGACAAGTTGAAATTGGTAACTTCCGGTAGCATCTACATTTATCCGGCCGACCGTCAACGTATATGTTCCCCCGGCTGACAGCTCCAGATCGTTGATGTCGCCACACGCCAAACACTCTTGAAAAACGATGCCCCCAACCGCGTCTTTTAACGTCCAGCGCAGCCCCCCAGTGCCGTTGATCTGCTGCATGTCAAAGGTGACAATTTGCCCCGCAGTGGCGCTAAAAGTGTACTCATCTTCAGCACCCGGACTCTCGATGTGCCCAGCTCCAACACCTGGATTGTCGATGGAAACCACATCCCCAATGGCGATGGCAAACTGATCCGGGGGCGGGACCGACCACAGCTGAAATTGGTAGGTGCCAACCGCACTGCTGGTTTGGGTCCCCACAGTCAGGGTATAGACGCCGCCTTCCGTCAGCGTCAGGCGGCCGGGGTCGCCGCAGGCGATACAATCTCGAAACAGGGTCGTCCCTTGAGGATCTTCAAGCTTCCAGTGAATCGCCAAACCCGCGGAAAGCGCCTGTAAATCGACAAATATTCTCTCACCGGCCGCGGCCGGAAATGTGTATATATCCAGCACACCGGGGCTCTCGATACGCCCGGCTCCCACGGCCGGAGTATTTTCGGCCACGACATCATCGATCATAATCTCAAATTGTTCGCTGGTTACAACCGGGGTCGTCTGAAATTGGTAGGTGCCAACCGCATCGACACTTTCACTGCCCACCGTCAGCGTATACTCGCCACCGGCCGTCAGGTCGATGGCTCCCGGATCGCCGCACGCCAGACATTTGTCAAAGAGGGTCGTCCCAAGCGCATCCTCAAGCGACCATGAAAGGGCCCCGGTCCCGGTGATAATTTGCATATCAAAGAACACCGTCTCTCCGGCCGCAGCATCAAAGGTGTAAATATCGACGGCCCCGGCCGTTTCGATTTGCCCCGCCCCAGGGCCCGGATCATTTAGAGAAACCACATCACCAATCTCAATGGCGAATTGATCCGGACCGCTGGCGTCGACAATTTGAATTTGATAGGTGCCATACGCCCCCACCGCAGTCTGTCCAACGGTCAGCGTATAGACGCCGTTCGTGGTGATATCAAACGGGCCTTTGTCTCCACAAGCAAGACAATCGTCAAACAGGATATTTGCCAGCGAATCTTGGAGTGACCATTTGATTGATTGGGTGTTGGTAATCCCTTGCACATCAAAAAAGATGGCATCCCCCGCCGAGGCTGCAAAGGCATAGACGTCGGCCGCAACCGGGCTTTCAATGCGACCTGATCCCGATCCCGGGTGAATGTCAGATATGATTTCCCCTAACTGCACGTTAAATATCTGCGGCTCCGGCACGTCCCACAGCTGGAACTGATAGGCGCCTGCCCCACCACTCAGGGTCAACGTATAGCTCCCATTGTGGGTGAGCGTTTGGATCACGGGGTTGCACGCCAGGCAGGTATCAAACACCGTTGTGCCATCTGGTTCGTTTAGCAGCCAGTTGAGCTGATTGTGATCCACTTCCTGCACGTCAAAGAAGAGGGTTTGCCCGGCGGCCCCCTCAAAATGGTAAATTTTACATGGATCATCGAGGGAAATTTCATCGCTTATCACTTCCCCGACAGTGATTTCGATGGGTGTTGAGGAGGAGGCCATCTGATCGCGATCGGCTTGTGACCCGTCGGAACGGGTAATGACCGGTAAATAAACGGTAAAATCGCTTTCCACGGGCTGGCCGCAAGATTGCTGTACGTCATGAACCATGTATTGCCGGGCCGCTGTGAATGCCTGCTCTTGCTCAGCGCTGCCGCCGCTTGTAACCACCATAGGAGCAAACGATAGGATAAGCAGGAAAAAAGGAGTAAATACGGTCGTGATGGGATGGGAATTCATGTGGTTCTCTTGAGGATTTTTGAGTTGCCGGCCGCAGCGGCTGGGAAAAATTGAAGGTGGGCGATCCTGCGAGTCCCGCCGGCCGCCCTTTCATGTCCACAGGATAAGGCAGATCACATGGTTGGCGCATCGGGATGGGCTCCCTATATTGGGTGAGAAGGCTCCCTATTTTTGTTCTAGGGATCGGGGAAGATTAGCCTACATTCAATTCAGGTCATTGTGACTCAAATGGCGGCAATTGGCAGGCAAACCGAAAAAACGCTCCCCTGATTTACGCCGGGGCTGCTCACCTCCAGACGGCCGTGATGGGCTTCAACAATCGCCTTTGAAATAGCCAACCCCAATCCAGCTCCGCCGCTATCCCGTCGTCGGCCGTCATTTGTGCGATAAAAACGCTCAAATACGTTGGGCAGCAACTGAGGCTCAATCCCCTCCCCATTATCAGCCACGACAATCTGAATGTCTTCCCCAGACCGTTCGAGGCGGATCGCTATTTCCCCCTTTTCAGGGGTATGGCGCAGAGCATTGGCCAGGAGATTGTGCAGCACTTGACGAATTCGATCCCCATCGGCCGTCACCAGCGGCAGATTTTCGGCCAAATCGTGCTTTAAGGAAATCTGTTTTTCTTCGACGGCTGGTAAAAAGAACGCCACCGCCTCGGAGACCAAATGCGCAAGATCAACCTGTGTCATCTGAAACGGCAGCTGTCCGGCTTCCGCCTGGGCCAGCTGTCGCAAATCGCGAACCAGGCGAATAAGGTGCTTGTTTTGCTCGTAGAGGGTTCCGATTTCGTCCTTGTTCAATTCGTAGACCCCTTCTAATATCGCCCGCAGATTTCCCTGTAATACCGTCAGCGGCGTCAGCAGCTCGTGTGAGACGTCGGCCATCATATTGCGTCTCATCTCTTCAGAACGGGCCAGCTCGGCCGTCATGAGATTAAAATTTTCGGCCAAATCTTGAATCTCCTGCGCTCCCCGGACCTCCACCCGATACGTTAAGTCGCGCGAACCCACCGCCTTGGTCCCCGCAACCAACCGTTCAATTGGCAAGGTCAAACCTCGCCCCAGGATCAACCCCCCAATCGTGCCCACGATCAGCGTGGTAATGGTCAGGTATTGAAAGTCATTCAGAAATTCTTTTTGAGTCTCTGAGCTCAAAGTTTGGGTCAATTCGTCAATCTGCTGGGGCGATAAGTTTAACTCGTATTGCTGATCGATCGCTAACATCTCGTCTCTCACTTCAAGAAAGATTTCTTGCGGATCAATCAAAAAAACAAGTGACGCCGGCAAAACAGAGACGACAAATAAGGTGACCACAATCGAAAGGCCAAAGCGCACCCATAAACGATTAAAAGTGCGTTTAATCATCTCCTTTCTCCTACCAGTCGATAACCGATTCGATGAACGGTTAAAATATATGTCGGTTGTTTTGGATCAACCTCGATCTTTTGCCTCAAATTCTTTATATGGGTATCCAATGTGCGGCTCATCCCCTCATACGAATAGCCGAGCGCACGATCCAGCAGTTCCTCCCGATCAAACGTGGTATTGGGATGGGACATAAAGGTGTGCATCAATTCAAATTCCGTGGGGGTCAATTCAACGGGAAGACCATCAACCCTCAATTCTCGCTGCTCGATATCCAGGGTCAGACCATCCACGCGTAAAATTTTCCCGCGGGCCGGTGTGGCCATTTGCACTCGGCGCAGAAGAGCCCGCACCCGAGCCACCACCTCCCGAGCGTTAAACGGCTTGGGAATATAATCGTCTGCCCCTAACTCCAGCCCAATGATTTTGTCGCTGTCGTCGATACGGGCGGTCAGCATAATAATGGGCAGGGTGTTTAACCGGCTGTCGGATCGTATAAAGCGGGTGATATCCCAGCCATCTTTGTCGGGCAATCCCAAATCGAGGATGAGTAAGTCAAGTTCTTCCCGGCGCAGGGCGTGTTCGGCCGTTGCCCCATCGTGGGCGACCAGCACCCCAAAACCCGCCTGTTCCAAATACTCTCGAACCAGTCGGGCGATCTCCCGGTCGTCATCTACGACCAAAATGCGCTGTTTTTGTTTTGTGTCCATGGTCTTTTCGAATCAGCGAAGTGTTTCTAAGTGAATTTCAAAAATTTACTGTCCGCAGAGCTCCGCAGGAGCTAGAGAGAAATCTGTGATAATCCCTGTTAATCTGCGGCTGATTTTTTAATCGCAAATCGCTCAAGCAAGCGGTCAAAGGAAAATGTAGGCGCGATTTCCCAGTCGCGCCCACATCATCCGCGGTCAAATATCAAGTGTACCACTTTCGGCTGCTAAACTCGTTCCAACACGGCCACCTTTTTCATTATGGGCTGCCAGCGGCGATGGCTCAACAGACGCCATACCCACTCAAGCGGACCATATTGGAAGCGCTCCAACCACCAGCCGGAGAACCAAATTTGCCCCGCCCAAATGAGCACGATCACCATCAGCTGCTGCACCCGGTCAAACGAGCCAAATAAGCCCAGTCCAAACCCGTAGAAGATAAAGGTGCCGATGATCGACTGGCCGATGTAGTTTGTCAACGCCATCCGGCCGACGGCCGCCAAACGATTGCGCAGCCTGGTGAAGTTGTCTGACCGGCTCCACAACATGATCACGGCGATATACCCACCGGCTACAAACGGGGTGGCCATGTGATTGGGGATCCGGCCGAGAAACAGGGAATATAATGGGTTCCAATCGTGAATGGTATATTGAAAGAGGCTGATCAACCCGAGAGGCAGCCCGACACCAAAGCCGATTTGCGCCATCCTCTGATAAAATTCGTCGCTCCGTTTACCGGTCAAAATGCCCCACGTGAACAAAGCCATACCAATCAGCATCATACCAAACGCCCGGCTGAAAAACTCGACGACAAGGCTCAATTCCAGCAGCCCCTGACCATCGGTGTAAGGCACGACCGGAGCAGACGCCAGACGATGAGCAAGCTGGGCGCCGTATGGACCGCGAAAAGTCTGTAGTTCGGCCGCGATCGCTTCCTCTGAAGGCTGCCAATACCCTTCGATGTATTGGTAATCGGCCGCAGTCAGGTCGGGCAGCAAGGCATCAATTCCGATGTTGACCACCGATGGTAAAAAGAAAATTGATAGCCCCAGGATAAGCTGCCACTGCGGAGACACCTTGCGCAGCCAGTACAGCACAAACGAACAAAGGGCGTAAATTACCAGGATATCCCCATCCCAAATTAATATGGCGTGGATCAAGCCGATCATCAGGAGCCAGAAATTCCGCAAGTAGTGAAAACTAAACGGCGATTTTCCTTTCTTCTCGAGGTTGTTGGTGACCAGCATGACCGAAGCCCCAAACAACATTGAAAAGAGGGCCATCATCTTCTGATCCGCAAAAATGTGGCTCAGATTAAATACCAGTCGATTCCAAATATCATCACCGCCATAAGCCGTTGGATTAAAATAAGCGATGGTCGGCATCGCGTAGGAGGCCATATTCATCAATAATATGCCGAGCAGGGCAAAACCGCGCAGGACATCTATAGCAACAATTCTTTTCTTCATGATTTTCCTCACTCGGTCACAAACAGGTGACTCGATTTTAATGGGGCCAATTAGCCCGTTGATTTAATCGTAGAACGCAGATCTGAAGAAGATGTGAAGGAGTTGCAAAGGGGATCTGATTAGCTCACCATTTCCCCCTCCCGATATGGGTCTGTGGCCTTCTTGGAGTGGACCAATCTTGGAGATTAGTCCACTCTACATTTTGTGGATCTACTCATACCGCAGGGCTTCAATCGGCCGCAGGCTGGCCGCCCGCCAGGCGGGGTAAATCCCAAAAACAAGCCCTACCGCGGCCGCAAAACCGGTGGCCATCAACACCGTGCTCGCCTGCAAAATCGGGTCTAATTCCTGGTTGATCTGACCGGCAACCGTTGATATGCCCCAGCCGAGAACAACCCCCAGAACACCACCAAGCAAGCTCAATAAAAGCGATTCAATTAAAAATTGACTCAAAATATCCCGCCGCAGCGCCCCTAACGCTTTGCGGATACCGATCTCTCGGGTCCGTTCCGTAACGCTGACGAGCATGATATTCATGATGCCGATCCCCCCAACAACCAGAGAGATTCCGGCAATCGCCCCCAGAAAGATCTGCAGGGTACGGGTAATTTGCTTGAAGCTGTCCAGCATATCCTGCTGGCTCAGCAGCCGGAAGTCATCCGCTTTGCCGTTGGTAATATTGTGCCGCTCGCGCAAAATGTTGGTGATCTGAACCACCGCCGCGTTTGTTAATTCTTCATTGGTCGCCTGCAGGGTAATCGTGGTAATCGCCAGATCTCCAGAGCGGGTCCGCTCGGTAAACAACCGGCCGTGGGCCGTGGTCAACGGCACAAACACCTGCCCGTTGATTTCCGACTGGGATACCCCCTGTTTGGCCAACACCCCAATTACCTCATAAGTCGTGTCGCCAAGGCGCACCTGCTGGCCCAAGGGTGACTGGTCCTCAAATAAATGGGTAGCGATCTCGGAACCCAAGACCATCACCCGCGCCCTGAGGGCCAGGTCGTTTGGAGTAAACACCCCACCGGACAGCCCTTTTGTTAAATTTTTAATGGCAAAAAAGTTGTCGGTAACCCCCACCACGGGGGATGATTTGTTTCGGCGGCCAAACTGCACCCGCTCCTGCAAATCAATCTGAGCCGCAACCGCCTTCACGGCCGGGGCGTTCTGCGGATCGGCCAGGGCAGCCACATCGCCCATGCTTAAAAGCTGATAATCAGAAGAGTCCTCTTCGATGTGAGGCCACACCACAATTAAATTGGTGCCCAGCGACTGAATCTCGCTGCTAACGCTGCCGGACACCCCATTGCCGATCGACAGCAGAGAAATCACGGCCGCAACCCCAATAATGACCCCCAACATCGTGAGGGCGGAACGCAGCTTGTTCGCTTTTAAGCTGTCCAAAGCAGAGAAGAAGCTTTCGTTAATGTTCATGATCTAATTTCCCTATGCCGCTTATCGTCGATAACGCGGCCGTCCTTTAACCTGATAATGCGCTGAGCGCGTTCACCCACTTCCTGATCGTGAGTGACCATGATGATGGTAATCCCCTGTTGCGAGAGGTCATCAAACAATGACATGATCTCCTGGCCGGAGGCAGAATCGAGGGCGCCGGTGGGCTCATCAGCCAAAATAATGGAGGGTTCGGTGACCAGCGCCCGAGCGATGGCCACCCGCTGCTGCTGGCCACCGGACAGTTCATCCGGCCGGTGATCGATCCGATCACCCAGACCAACAGCGCTCAATTTCTCCTGAGCACGCTGCACTCGCGTGTTGCGGTCAACCCCGCCATACATCAACGGCAGGGCCACCTGCTTGATGGCCGCCGTGCGGGCCAACAGGTTAAACTGCTGGAAGACAAACCCGATGCGCTGATTTCTTATTTTCGCCTGCTCGTCATCATCCATATCGCTGACGTCGATGTTGTCCAGTAAATATCGCCCCTCGGTGGGGGTATCCAGGCAGCCAATGACGTTCATCAAGGTGCTTTTTCCGGACCCGGATGCACCCATAATCGCTACATACTCCCCCTGTTCGATTTGTAAATTGATGCCTCGCAAGGCATGAACCGTCTGGGTACCCATCTGGTAAATTTTGCTAATCTCATGTAAGGCGATCATCTTATTCCTCCCAAATGTTTGCGGCCGGCGGCGGCGCAGCGATAATGCGCACCGCATCCCCTTCCTGTAAACCGTCTAAAATTTCACTAAATTGACCGCTGCGTACCCCGATTGTGACCGGCACCTCGGTGACCGTTTCCCCATCAGGGCCGCCTTCAATCAAATTCACAAACGATTCTCCCGTTTCAAAGTTGGTGGTAATCGCTCGATTGGCCAGCAGCAGCACGTCGCGACGCTCGGCGGTAATCAAATCGGCGTTGCCGGTCATCCCCAGCCGCAAGGGCAAGGCTGTTTCCTCAAGCTGTAACTGCACTCGATACACCACGGCATTACTGCTGCCCTGAGACTGGTTCACCGGCGCGATGACGGTGACGGTGCCCTGCAGGAGCTGATCCGGCCATGCCTCAAGGTGTACTTGGGCGGTTTGCCCCACGGCCACATGTCGAAGATCGATCTCGTTGACGTTAAGCGCTAATACCAGGCTGTCCCGATCAACCAGCGTCACGGCCGGACCGGCCGCCTGCTCGCCAACACGGACATGAACGGCTGTAATCACACCGGAATACGGGGCGGTCAGCGAAGCCTGGGCCAGGTTATGTTCAGCCTGGGCCAGGTCCAGTCGGGCCTGCTCGAGCTGGGCGACAGCAATTGCCACCTGCTCCGGTTTAGGGCCATCCTGCAAATCAATCAGGTTCGCCCTTGCCTGGGCCAGTGAAGCTTCCGCAGCCGCAATTTCAGCCTGGGATGCTCCGGCCAGGAGCAAATCGTGCTGAGCCTGGGCCACATCTCGCCGGGCGGCCGCCACCGAAACCTGAACCTGAGCCACGGTGATGGCCTGGGGATTCCCCTCGCTCAAGTTGTTTAAGACCGCCTGTGCCTGGTCTAAATTGGCCTGAGCTTCGGCCGCCTGCCAGTAAATCGACTCGCCACCTTCCTGACTGCGATCAAAGGTGCAGTTGTGGGTGCCACTGTCGTTTGGTGTACATTTAGAAAGGTGTAGATACACATCGTGGGCTGAATCAAACGCCCGCTGGGCCGCATCGACTTCGAGTTGAGCAGCCTGCACGTCGGCCGGGGTGGCCCCATTTTGAACGGCGTTCAGGCGGTTGACGGCCGCCCACACATCCGCTTCCGCTGCCCGGAGATTGGCTTCCGAAACAGCGATATCCTCTGATGTGGGGCCGCTGACCAATTTTTCCAGACGGGATTGAGCGGCCGCAACGTCCTCTTCGGCCGCGGCAAGTTCGGCCGCGGTCGGCGGCTTTTGCAAATCAGCCAGGGCGGCCGTGAGTGAAAGCACGTTTTGCGCCGCCTGGTCAACCGCTCGACCTAACTCCGAGCTGTTTAGCTGGACCACCGTCTCACCGGCGTTGACCCAATCCCCTACGCTCACCGGCACGTCGATGACTTCGCCGCCATTGTCTAGAGCCAATTCACTTAAACGGTCGGCCGTTAATTTGCCGGTTGCCCCGGTCGATGCGGACAGATCGCCGCGAAAAACGGTGACTATTTCATCGCTGGTCACCCCATCTGCTGTTGAAGAAGCCGGCTGACAGCCGATGCTCAGCAGCAGCAAAGCGCTTAAAACAAAGGTCACTGCGCTCATGCGCAAGGTTTTTAAATTTTTCATCTTCTTATCTCCAAAACTACTCACCAACATTGACTTCACCGACGACGGTCATTCCTACCCGTATCGGGTTTTCACTCTGAGGCAGCGGCAGACGGATTTCATAATTCACCCGGCTGTCTCCATTAATCACCCCTGGAGCAAGATTTGAAATGTGGGTTTCCAGCCTTTCTGCCGGCCACGTTTCAGTATGGATGATGGCTGATTGCCCCATCTCAAGCCGGCCGATATCGATTTCACTCACCCTGAGCACCACTTCAAGCGAATCGGGGTTCATCATTTCGATAACCGGGCCATTGGCCTGATCTCCTTCGGCCACGTGCACGGCCGTGACCACCCCGGAAAACGGAGCCCGCAAAATCGCTTTATCTACCGCCTCGCGGGCTGCATCGACTGAGAGCTGCGCCTGAGAAACGGTTGCTTCAGCCATTCGGAGCTGCTCTGCTGATGCGCCTCGCTCCAGCCGGTCAAGAGCTGATTGAGCCTGAGCCAGCTGCGCCTGGGCATCTTGAATTTGTTCTGGGGACCCACCCCGCAAATAAACGTCGGCTTCTAACCGCGCCGCCTCTTCCTGAGCGGCCGCGGAAGCCAGCTGCGCCTGCGCTTCCCCCTGGTCGTATTGATCGGGGCCGCTTAACAATTTGTCCAGCCGCTGCTGGGCGATGGCCACCCGCTCCTCTGCCTGGGTCAAGGCGCGATGCGTCTCTTCATCTTTCCAATCGTTGTTGATTTGCCGGGCCTGCTCCAACGCCCCCTGGGCGGTGGCCAGCTCCGCTCTGGCAGCAGCGATTTGATCGGCCGTGGTGCTGTTGTTCACCTGCTGGAGGGAGGCCGCGGCCGCGGCGGTTCCGGCAGTAGACACGCTCAATTCCGCATTTCTCAAGGTGATTTCGGCCGGCCGCGGTCCAGTCTGCAGCTGGGCCAGATGGGCTTCGGCACTGACAACGGCGGCCGCGGCTGCTTCCAATTCATGGTCGGTTGCCCCTCGCTTTAATTCAGCCAGACGGGCTTCTTCGATAACCAAGGTCTGCTCGGCTTGTGCCAGCCTGATCTTCTGTTCAGTCAGGTCAACTGCGCCCAATACATTCCCAGCCTGGACGAGATCACCTACCTGTACCGGAACATCCACCACGCGGCCAGACACCGGAAAGGCCAGGGTCGCCCGCTGAGCGGCCTGAACGTGGCCGGTGGCGGTCACGGTTGACCGCGAAGTACGTGATTCAACCGGGAGCGCCTCTTCAGTAATTGCCGCAGATGATGTTTCCTGCGGCCGCAGCATGAAGGCGGTCAGAGAAGTTAGCAGCAAAACAGCGCTAATCATCATTAAAATCGTTTGTTTTTTGAGCTTGATATTTTTTAATTTCATCGAGAAACTCCATTTTGTCGGCCTGTCGACTGACTTCACTGCAACGAAGCAGGTATCGCCATCAAATGCCTCTTGATCGCGAACCAAGTCAGGCACACAAAGCCGTTCTTCTTATATTTCAAGCTTAGAGAAGAGTTCTGAAGGAGTTCTGAAGAAAGTGCAAAGGGGATCTGAGGGATGGGTTTAACAGCCCCCAAAATGGATTCCCGCTTTCGCGGGAATGACGTTACGCTATTGGGGTTTGATCGTCAAAAATAAAAATTCATCGGCTGCCGCAGAAAATAACTAGAAAGTAAGAAGTAAAAAATTGTTCTGTTATAGAGTATTAAGCAATCAACAAAAAGTTTCACAAAAAAACAGCCGCTGATTTCACAGATTGACCCAGATTTTTTTCTTTAATCGGGGAAAATCCGGGCCATCCGCGGCTAAAATTATTTATGAAATACAACACTTGACGTGATTCAGAAAACGGGCAACTTTCACTCCTTAAAACAGGGAAAGGAGGCTGTCCATCAGGTGGCCGGCCGTGACCTCAAAGCCAACATGGTGAATAAACGAGGCCTGCAGAGCGCGGTCAACCACGGCATCCAAATATTGACGATCTATATCCGCTTCGAGGCCCATCTCGCTCAAGCTGACCGGCAATCCAATCTTCTTGAAGAAGGTCATCATGTCGTCCAGCTCCTGCTGATTCCGGGTTAACGTCAGCTGGGCCAAAATGCCAATGCCCACCAGCTCGCCGTGCATATAATTGTCTCGCACGGCCGGAATGATCGTTAAGCCACCGGCGACGGCGTGCGCGGCCGCCAGCCCCCCGCTTTCAAAGCCGATGCCGCTGATTAAGGTGTTGATTTCCACGACCAGCTCCACCGCCTCAGTGATTTGACCCTGGTTAACCGCGTCTACCGCGGCCGGGCCGTGCTCCAACAGCGCCTTATACCCCGCTTCAGCGACGGCAATCGTCGTTAGATTGGGCCGGCCGCCAACAACCGTGCGTGCCTCTGGATGGTCAAAACACGCTTTCGCCTCAAACCAGGTGGCTAGCGCATCCCCGATTCCGGCGGCCAGCATGCGCGCCGGCGCTTTGGCAATGATGGCGGTGTCGACCACCACAACAGCGGGACTGTGAGGATAATACTCGCCGCCGTCCGCTACTCCGTCCGGCCGGTACATAACCGACACGGCCGAGCAGGGGGCATCGGTCGAAGCGATCGTTGGGCAGGTCACCACGGGGATACCCAACCGGTACGCCACGCCTTTACCGGCATCGAGGCATTTTCCCCCGCCAACCGCCACGAGACAATCCAGTTCACGGTGCTGCTTTTGGAGTGAAGCGGCCGCTCGATCCACTTCTTCAAATGAGCATTCCCCGCGGAAATATTCGATATAGGGAGTGATTTTTTCACCGGTCAGCGCGGTTAAAAGCGGTCCACCGACCCGCTTCATCCCGCCGGGGG
>JASJCR010000138.1 GCA_030065875.1 Ardenticatenaceae bacterium
CCGAAACCGGATAAATCCGGTTTTTAACGCGATTTATCGCGTTTCGGTTTTCATAGCGGCCGAATTTATTCGGCTGCGGCAAAGAGACGTATCTAAAAGTAAGAAGTTAAGAATATTTTTGTAACAGTGTAATAGCGCACATATATTTATAATATTTATTTTCTCATAAGGAGATATGATGCCCCAACTGCATTTTTACGTTCCGGATGAGGTTGCTGAAAAAATCAGAGAAGAGGCCCGAAACGCCAACATGTCGGTGTCAAAATATTTGGCAACAATCATCCAAAAGGAAATTCATCTGGAGTGGCCTGCCAATTTTTTCTCGGAAGTTGTGGGCGGGTGGCAGGGAGAGCCGCTTACCCGGCCGGATCAAGGGGAAAATGATAGCCGCCATCGCCACTGCTTATGATCTTATCTTGGTCACGGCCAACCTGAGGGAGTTTAACCGGGTGCCTGGATTGCGGTCCGTAAACTGGCTGGTGTAAATACGCCTCTACCATTCGTCAATAATTAAATCAAATAAATCAGATTCAGTGATGATGCCGACCACCTTCTTCTGATCATCAACCACCGGCACGCCGCTGATTTTGTGCTGGCGCATGAGGCGGGCCACCTGCTCGATCGTGTCGTCCGGTCGCACCGATACCGGATCGCGAGACATGATGCGCTCAACCGGCATCCCCATATCAAAAAAATCGTTGGCCCACTTTTCAGCCATTTTTAAGCTCGACGGCCGGGCATCACGAAAATCGCCGTAGGTGACTATGCCAATGAGTTTGTCATCATTAATGACCGGCAGCCGACGGATTTCATGCTCCATGAGCAGCATCATCGCCTCCAGCAGCCTCGTTTTGCTATTAATCGTCACCACCTCATGGCTCATGCAATTTTTGACCAGCTTATGCTTGATCATGCCCTATCCTCCACACACATTAATTTTTGAAATCTACGATAACACAAAACGAACCGAATCGTTCAGTGATCATGGACTCCCTCCGATCAGACAAATGTCACCATTTAAATTAGCGCACCAGCTCCCAGGCCAGATGCTGAATTTCCGGTTCGATGAGTTTCTCCCACGCCAGCTGGACAGCCGCCGGGGAGCCAGGGGTAGAAATGATCACCGTGTCTTTGTAAACCCCGGCCGTGGCCCGCGACAACATGGCGGCCGATCCCACCTGATCATAGCTCAGCATGCGAAAAATCTCGCCAAAACCGGGCAGCGTTTTTTCCAGTTTGCGGCTGAGCACGTCATAGGTGCGATCCCGTTTGGAGATACCGGTGCCGCCGTTAAACAGAATCATCCGCGCCTCGCTGGCCGCAAACCGTTCCAGCGTGGCGTCTACCTGATCCGGCTCGTCTTTGACGATGGCATAGCCAACTAGCTCATGACCAGCTGCCGTGATCGCCTCCCGCAGATAAAAGTAGTTGGTGTCGTTTTCAGCCGTGCGTGAGTCGCTGACCGTCACCACCGCAATTGGGATCATCCCTTCGCTTTCGGCATATGAGCGATGCTGTTCCGCACTTTTCATATTTGGTTTCATAACATCCTCCTTTAATCAATTATACCCGCTGACTAAGCTTTCGCGCACCGGCAAGCTGGCGCGTCAAGGTTCTGGAACCAAAAACGTATCTCGACAAAGAAATCGTTGCAAAACATGTGCAGTACTTTTGTTTCCAAGCTGTTTTATGGTTTAAATGCGTAAAACTTGCATAATTTTATGGACAAAACATGGACAGTTTGGGTTATATTTAACGTGCCTTGAAGATTTACAAGTAAATGGAATATGAACCATTCTGAAAGATGGATTACCTTGATTTCGTCATTTTATTTCTTATTATCCCCTCAGCCGTCCTGGGTTGGGCTCTATATTTAAGGTTTAAAGCGACTGGTTTTGAGCGAGATCATGCCAGGTCGATTTTTTACTCTTTTCTCGTCATCAGCGTCATTGCCGTTGTCTATACAACGCCGTGGGATAATTATCTGGTTGCCGAAAGGGTATGGTGGTATGACCCGGAAAAAATATTAGGGATCATCTGGGGTTGGGTCCCCATTGAAGAGTACGCATTTTTTGTCTTACACGTGATTTTTACAGGCCTGGGTGCCTTCCTTATTTTGCGGCCGTCTTCAACCCAGCTTCCCGATTTTTCCCCCAACCGATCAAGCGGGCTGATTTTTTCCAGGGGCGCAGTTTTGCTGGGGCTTCTTTGGATCATTTCCGCAACGGCGTTTCTCCTTAACATATCCGCTCTACGCTACCTCACTTTGATTTTGCTGTGGGGAATACCCCCTCTTATGATCCACATTACATTTGGAGGGGATATCCTGTGGCACAGGCGCCGCCGAACGGCGATTCTGATAACAGTTTTTACCCTGTATTTTATTGTCGTGGATACAATTGCCATTCGGGAGGGAATCTGGACCATTAACCCGAATCAATCGACGAATATCATGTTACCCGGTGGCCTTCCAATCGAAGAAGCCGTCTTTTTCCTGGTCACCAACACCTTAATCGGCTTCAGCATGGCCCTGTGGTCGGCAAAAGAAACCTGGATCAGGTTAAACGGCTTGATTTTAATCGCGTTATCAAAGATTGGCAGGCCTGTTTCCGAGCGGTTCTGATGTTATCAAATGCGTTTGTCCGGAGTGTTCTTCTGCCCGGTTGGCTGCTAATTTTTTTATCTCCTTTTTTTCTGTTGTTTGATATCAACCTCTCACCTGCCTGGCAATATTTGCCTTTTGGCGTGAGTTTGATTTTTCTTGGTCTGCCGCATGGGGCAATCGACCATCTTGTGCCAGGACGACAAACAGGCCGGCCGCTTTACACGAGAGGCACGGTCCTTTTTTTTATCGGATATGTGGCGCTGGCGGCCGTTTACCTGTTATTCTGGAATTGGTTTCCAGTTCCCAGCGCCGTTTTTTTTATTTTGTTGACCTGGTTTCACTGGGGACAGGGTGATTTGTTCTTCACCTATCGCTGGTTTAACCAAAGCCATCATCGAAGCCGTCTTCAAACCGCGTCATCTCTCATTATTCGCGGTGGGCTGCCCATGCTCGTCCCTTTTTTGGCTTTCCCGGAAATTTATCTAACGGTTTTTGAAACCTTCACCGATGTATTCGCCGGTTCAATAACCTTTTCTGACTCCGGTGAGCTGTTGCCGCTTCGGCTCCTGCTGTCCGGCATTTTTGGCGGCCTGATCATCCTATACTTGGGCTATGACCTCGTCGCCAACGGGATGTCAAAATCATTTCTGGTTGATTTTTTGGAAATCGTTGGTCTGAGCATCTATTTTTGGGCCGTTCCGCCGATTTTGGCCGTTGGACTGTATTTTTGTTTATGGCATAGCCTGCGCCACATCGGCCGGCTGATTTTTATCGATGATCGAGATCTGCGCCGGCCGGTCTGGATTTCTCTTTATAGGTTTTTTCGCGAGAGCTTGCCCCTGACCCTCGTATCTCTCCTTTTTCTCGTCGGCCTCTATTTTGTTGTCCCCAGTCAACCCAATGACGTTTCGGGTTTAGCCGGAGTTTATCTGGTTATGATCGCCGCCCTTACCCTACCCCACACCATTGTAGTTGCCTGGATGGATCGACAGGAAAATGATCCCTTGGCTCCTTTAAGCCCACAGCGAACCTTATTTCAAGAAAATTAATTTCCTTCGCCACATGGTTTCGGCCGTGATATGATTACGCCAGCTCAAAATTGGTCAAAATCAACAAAATAGCTGCCGCTTGATATCAACAACTAAGAAGTGAATGTTGATATTGACATAGGTCGACGATCGGTATCGATCATTAAACCAATCAACATATAATAAATTTTCTATGACAACCGACGACAAAAAAATCATATTTTCCATGATGCGGGTGGGCAAAATTTACCCACCCAACAAACAGGTTTTACGCGACATTTCGCTTTCCTTTTTCTATGGGGCCAAAATCGGGGTAATCGGCGCCAACGGGTCCGGTAAAAGTACGCTCCTCAAAATTATGGCCGGAATTGATCAGGATTATCTGGGAGAAATCACCCAATCCCCCGGCTACAAGATCGGCTTTTTAGAGCAGGAACCGCTGGCTAACGAATCCCGCACGGTGATCGAAGTGGTGCGCGAAGGGGTCCAGGAAATTTACGACCTGGTCAAAGAGTTTGACGACATCAGCGCCAAATTTGCCGAACCGATGGACGACGACGAAATGATGGCCGTCATCGAGCGGCAGGGTGAACTGCAGGAATCGCTCGATAGGCTGGAGGCGTGGGATATTGACAGCCGCCTGGAATTGGCGATGGACGCCCTGCGCTGCCCACCACCGGATATGAAGCTCGACGTGGTGTCCGGTGGGGAGCGCCGCCGGGTAGCCCTGGTGCGGCTGCTGCTGCAAAAGCCGGATATCCTACTGCTTGACGAGCCAACAAATCATCTTGACGCGGAGTCGGTGGCCTGGCTGGAAAAGCATCTGCGCGAGTATGCAGGGACGGTAATCATCATCACCCATGACCGCTACTTCCTCGACAACGTGACCGGGTGGATATTGGAGCTGGATCGAGGGCACGGCATCCCCTGGAAAGGCAATTACTCTTCCTGGCTGGCGCAAAAGCAAGACCGAATGGCCAGCGAAGAGAAAAAAGCCTCCCTGCGTCAGAAAACGCTGCAGCAGGAGCTGGAGTGGGTGCGCCTGTCGCCAAAAGGGCGGACCACCAAAAACAAAGCGCGGATTGAAGCGTACAACTCGCTTTTGGCGGAAGACACGCCAGAAAAGATCAACAAGCTCGAGATTTACATCCCGCCAGGCCCGCGGTTGGGAGATATTGTTATTCAAGCCCGCGGTGTGGAAAAGGCGATGGGTGATCGACTGCTGGTTGAAGATTTGAACTTTGAAATTCAGCCTGGGGCGATTTTGGGGGTCATCGGGCCAAATGGAGCTGGTAAAACCACGCTTTTCCGGATGATTACCGGCAGCGATGAGCCGGATCGCGGCGATCTGGAAATTGGACAATCGGTGATTTTTGGTTACGTTGATCAGAAGCGGGATGCCCTTGCCGGGGACAAAACGGTCTGGCAAGAAATTTCAGAAGGCCGGGACGAGATTGAGCTGGGCAGCCGACGGATCAATTCGCGCGCTTATGTATCGCGCTTTAACTTCAACGGCAGCGACCAGCAGAAAAAAGTAGGTGATTTGTCCGGGGGGGAACGAAATCGGGTGCATCTGGCTAAAACGTTGAGGAGCGGGGCCAACGTGCTTCTCCTGGACGAACCGACCAATGATCTGGATGTGGCGACGCTGCGGGCGCTTGAAGAAGCGCTGCAGAATTTTGCCGGATCGGCGATCATTATTTCCCATGACCGCTGGTTTCTCGATCGGGTGGCCACCCATATTTTGGCTTTTGAAGGGGATAGTCAAACCCGCTTTTATTACGGCACCTACAGCGAATATGAAGAGATGAGGCGGAAAGAGCTGGGGCCAGGGTATGACCGGCCGCATCGGATTACGTATCGGAAATTAACCCGCTAGAAGACCACAGACCTCAGACCACAGACTTCAGATTTTTGTCGTCTGAAGTCTGCTGTCTGTGGTCTTCTAACTTGCAGGGCAGGGCAATCACCACGACGGTCCCTTCCCCCATCTCTGACTCAACCGACACATCTCCCCCCAAAATTTCACATAGCCGCTTGACGATGGTCATCCCCAGGCCGGAGCCGCCATAGTGACGCGAAATATTCGAATCCGCCTGTCTAAAAGGCTCAAAGATATGCTCCAAATATTCGGTGCTCATGCCAATCCCGGTATCGGCGACCGTGAATTGAATAAACGGCTCGTCAAATCTGGTAATTTGATCGATGATGATTTCGATCTGACCGTTGAGGGTGAATTTTGCTGAATTGCCCAAAATATTGATCAATATTTGCTGGACTTTTTGCTGGTCCGTAAATACCAGCCCAGGATCGGTTTTTACGGTTTTGATAATTTGAGTTTGATTCCGATCAGCTGTGGGGCTGACCTGAAAGATCACGTCTTCAACCAACTCAACCAGATGGAATTGTTTTGGTTCAACGGTGATTTGTCCGGACTCGATGCGGGATACATCGAGAATATCCTGTACGATTCCCAGCAGCAGCCTGGCGGATTTTTCTACCTTGGTTAAATCCTCAAAATAAATATCGTGAGATTCATCTTCGGCCATTTCCTGCATGAGTTCGGTATAGCCGATGATGGCGTTGAGCGGGGTTCGCAGCTCGTGACTCATGGTGGCTAAAAACGTCGTCTTGGCATTGTTGGCCTGTTCCGCTTCCTGTCGGGCTTCTTCGGCAAACCGGATCGCGCCGGCCAGCTCGAGGGTTCGCTTGTTAACGCGCTCCGCTAACGTTTCCCTTTCCATTTGAAGCTGTTCTTGAGCACCAGTTAAAGTTTGATATTGGGTTTCGACTGTCCTGCTGGCGTAAAAAACAAACGACAGCAGCGCAATCAGAAGCGATCCTAAAATGCCTCCAATCACCGGCCGCAAAACATCGTGCGTTTCATCGAGCTGCAGAGCCGCGTCAGTAAAATCTGTCTCGATCTCAATAATCCGCTCCAGATACGCTTCCGGCACATCGATATCATCCAACCTGTTTTCTTCAACAGCTTCAACAAAAACCTCAGAATGGTGGGTGTGTTCACCGATCAAGAGCAAGGTTGATAAGATGTAGCGATCTGAGTATTGTTCGTCATTGGCAGTGTACGATTCTTGAAAGGTTAAAAAGGAGTAGGGTTCCCCATTTTGGGCCATCACCAAGGCGGAGTTATCGCTTTTGTCTAACCCAATCATGTCGAAATCGGTGGAGTAGACAACCCGCCCGTCTAAATTAACCATGTGGATTTTGCGAATATTGGATCCGGCAATTTGATCGCGTACGAGGTGATCGAGGATGAGAAAGTGTTCGCTTTTGAGCGGGTCAATCCCGTTTTGCAGGATATCCTCTTGCAGCCAGACATATTGCAGCTCTGAGCTCCGAGCGAGTGATTGAATTTGGGTCAAGCTGACATCCTGACCCAGTTCAACAAGCTGGTTCGTTAAGGTTGTGAGGTAATATCGCTGGAGAAAAATCCCGACAGTGATAAAACCTAATAAGCTAATGATGGCGAACCACCATTTAAGACGAGACATGAGTTAGCTGGATGCGTTATGGCAATGTATCAAACGACAAAATCAAATCGTAAGTCATGACTTTATTGCAAAACCAAACTTTTGCAATAGGGAATGGGAAAATTTGACGACTTCCGCCCCATGATCATTGTCACCTACTATTCTTTCTTCTCACCTTGCTCCTTTTATTCTTTATGACCGTTTGAGCCATTGCTGTGGGTTTTGCCGTTGCGGCTGAGGTAAATCAGGGTGCCTGAAAGCACCCCGGCCGCGGCAACAATACTCCAGTTCAGAAATCCGAGTCGACGTTCAATGCGTTCCAGGCGCCGGTTGGCCACCGGGTCGCTGCTTTGCATGCGCAAACGGCCGTTTTCGGCCGCGCTGACCACCCGCTGGATTTGGCTGGGTAATTTCAGGTACGGCCGCAGGGATTCGAGCAAATTAATCAGCGATTCGCGATTGAAGGCCAGCTGCTGCTCGAGATTGAGCAGCTCCAGCCCGTACCTCTCGATTTGATACCACGGATTAATTTCCGGATGAAGGGAGGAGGCGATGCCGCTGAGAATGCCCAGCGCCCGGCCGAGATAAACAAAGTTTTGCGGCACCTGAAACGGAAATTGAAAAAGAATATCGCGAAACTCATTACCGATCTCTTTTATCTCTTCCGGATCGGGCTGGGCCAGCTCGCGTAGGTTCCGGCCGTCAAGCCGCTCCATCAAAAAAGATTGGGCTTCAACAATTCGCTCCAGATCGGTTCCAGGCAGGAAAAAGCCCATATTGTCATAGGCGTTGATGACCCGTCGGGCATCACTTTGCACCAGTCCGATGAGCACCTGCCCCAAATTTTGTCTCAGGCTGTCCGGGAGGCGGCCGATCATGCCAAAGTCGATAAAGATAATTTGATAGGGTTGGCCAACCCCCTGATTTGTCGGCGGGCCAACCGGCCGGATAAAAATATTGCCAGGGTGGGGGTCGGCATGAAAAATCCCGTGTTTAAAGAGCTGAAACAAATACGCTTCGATCAAGGCATTGGCCACCTCTTTTTCATCGATGCCGGCCGCCTGAATCCCTTCCAGGTCGTTGATTTTCATGTTTTCAACGTTTTCCATCACCAGCACCCGTTCCGTACACAGCTCGTCATACACTTGGGGAATATAAATGTGTTCTTTGGGCGCAAAAATTTCTTGAAAACGTTTGATGCTGCGCAGCTCCTGCTCATAATCGAGCTCTTCCCACAGGGTGCGGGCGAACTCCTCCATAATTTCCGGGACATTCGCGCGGCGGCGAATCGGTTTGTAGCGCATCAGCCACGGGGCGACGGTGCGCAGGGCGGCCAGGTCTGTTTCGACAATCGCCTCAATGTTGGGACGCAAGATTTTGATGACGACCGCATCTCCCAGACCCGGCTGCCCATCCGGTCGTCTGAGCCAGGCACGCATCGTTTGACCCAGAGAAGCGGCCGCCAGCGGCCGCATTTCAACGTCGGCAAAAGACGCATCGAGATCGGTAAATTCCTGCTGCAGCGCCCGCCTCAAAACCGGGGGTGAGATACTGGGCACCTCATCCTGTAGACCCTGGAGTTCTTCCGTTACCTCGGGAGGGAGCACATCGACCCGGGCGCTCAAAAATTGACCCAGCTTGATCATCACCCCTCCCATTTCAACCGCTAAATCGCGAAAGAGCCGAGAGAGGCGGCGGAAGCGCTCCGGCCGCGAAGCGCGCACGCGAATATTAAAAGGCCACAGCTTGCCGAGCAGCAGATCAAAAAAGATGACGTGCAAAATTAACCCGGCAAAAAAGCGAACAATCCGGCGATAGCGACGGCGATCAATATAGAGATCGGTGCGGTTTTTCGGGGCAGACATGATCAAAGGTAGTATGGCAGAAAATCGAGGGCGTGACCAGCCTTGATGGCAAAAATTTCATAAGTCTAATAAGAGCGGATTTGCAGATCCGCCTAGGTTATGATCGGCATAACCGCTATGACTGGTCTGGGTGGTCAGACGTGCTTCTTTCGGTTAATCTTGCGCTTCAGGCAAATAATGTAGGAGAAGAAGGTCATGGGTGAGTTGATTTATTATTTAGACGGCAATTTTGTCCCGGCCGCTGAAGCGATGATTCCGCTGGGAGATTTAGGGGTGGTGCGCGGATATGGGGTGTTTGACTTTTTGCGCACCTATAACGGCCGGCCATTTCATTTGATGGATCACCTTCTCCGCCTCAAGTCATCAGCCGATCAAATTGGCCTCAAACTGCCGCTGGAATTAAAAGAAATTGCTGACGTGGTGCAGCAAACGCTGGCGCACAACGATTTGCCGGAAGCCAACATTCGCCTGGTGGTCACCGGGGGGGTCTCCAGCAACTACTTTACACCCGATGGACCGGGTACGCTGGCCGTGATGGTTACCCCGACGACAAGTTATCCGGAAAGCTGTTACACGGAGGGCACCAAAGTGGTCACAACGAAGATGGAGCGTGAGCTGGCCAGCGTCAAGAGCCTTAACTATATCGGAGCCATCATGGCGATGCGGGAGGCGGCCCAAAAAGGTGCGGTTGAGGCGCTTTACGTGGATGAGGAAGGTCTGATTAGTGAAGGGACCCGCTCAAATTTCTTTGTCGTCAAGGATGGGGTGATCATCACCTCCAAGGATGATGTTTTGTTTGGCGTGACCCGCAACGTTTTGATCGAAGTGGCGACTGCAGCGTTTGACGTGGTCGAACGGCCGATCACGCTGGCGGAACTGGCCGAGGTGGATGAGGCGTTTTTGACCTCATCGACCAAAGAAGTGATGCCGGTGGTGCAGGTTGATGAGATTATCGTCGGCGACGGCCGGGTCGGGCCGGTTTCGCGGCAGCTGCTAACATTGTTTCGCGCATATGCGCTTGGACACGAAGGGTAGTCTATCCCCTGACGTGCTGGGCGATCAACAGGGTAATATCGTCAAACTGCGGGGCGCCGTCACAGAAGGTGTGGATATCCGCCAGGAGCTGAGCCTGCAGCCGGTGGGGCTCGACGCCGTTCTCTTTTTGGATGGTTGCCATGAGACGCTCTTCACCAAACTCCTCAGCGGCCGGGTTTTGGGCTTCCGTCACGCCATCCGTATAGAGCAGCAGTAAATCGCCGGCGGCCAGGTCGACCGCTTTTTCTTCCCAGTTCATCTCTTCAAACATGCCCAGCGGAATTCCCGTTTGCCCCAGCCACTGCGGCTCTGAACGATGGTCGAAGGGCCACAGGAGCGTGGGATTGTGCCCTCCGCTGCTGTAGATAAGCCGGCCGTCGGGTTCGATCACCCCGTAAAAAACCGTCACAAACTGATCGGCGGCGGTATCGGCCAGGATGCGTTCATTGGCCGCCTGCAAAACGAGGGCGGGCTGACCCGGGTGGGCCATTGCGTAGGTGCGCAGCAGGGTGCGGCTGAGGGCCATGTAAAGAGCGGCTCCAGTGCCTTTGTCGGCCACGTCGGCTACGAGCAGCCCCAGACGCCCGTTCGGCAGCGGAATAAAGTCGTAGAAGTCGCCGGACGTTTGCCGGGCGGGTTTGAGGCCGGCCGTTATGTGCCAATTCTTAAAAATTGGGGTTTCGCGCGGCAGGAAGCTGCTTTGAATTTGTCCGGCTACTTCGAGTTCCCGCGCGGTCTTCTGATGTTCCAGCGTTTGGTGAAAAGATTCCTGGCGATAAACGGCCGTGGCGATCTGAGAGGCAAGGGCCTGCAGGGCGGGCAGCGATTCGCTGGTGAGACCGCGGTCCCGCCGCCGAACCAGCCCGATGATCCCCAGGACGCTTTCAGGGGCGTTGTGCCCCTCCAACTCGATCGCGCTGATTTTGAGTAAAATCGTTTCCCCCAGCGGTTTGTCGATGAGGGGTGGCGTGAGGTCGTCGCGAATAAGGTATGGCTCAGGCGAAGCTACAAACTCATCCCAAACGGCCGGCAGAACCGGCGGCCGGTTTGGCGGGTTAACGATCTGGAATTGTTGTGGAGCAATTAACCGCAGCTCAACCCGATCATTGGGAAACATAAGTGGCAGATGGGTCGACAGCAGGTCATGCAGCGGGATGTGTCCGGGATCCGTTTTGAGAATCGCCTGTCCCAGCGCTTCCAGCTCGGCCATTTCGCGGGCGCGCTGCGCCGTTCGGGCGTTGGATTTGCTGAGATTGTGGAGCAGTGCGTTGGCCAACACCACAGCAATAATGAATAGAAAAAATGGCCACGGCCCCCCCCAGCTGTAGGCGATCGCCCCCAAAATGGCGAAAACAGCAGTCAGCGAAAACAAAATTAATCCGCCAAACCAGGTAAGGGTCAGGTCGATGCGATAGTCGGGCGAAGGAACGCAGAAATTATAAAACTGGATCGCGCCATAGAGCTGGGCCACCTGAATAAAAAGCTCGAAAAAAATAGGCAGCAGAAAAAGTGGCAGCAGCGACCAGTTCAGCAGGGGCTCAAAGGGAAACGATCCACCCAGCCGCTCAAAGAGCCACAGCGCCGACAGGCTGCCGAGAAGCTGATTACTCTGTGTAAAACGCGAAGCTGAGGAGACCCAGTGATCTTGTTGTAGACGAGTGAGGCGGCGGGCTTCGATGACGACATCTAGGATGACGACCAGCAAGGAGAGCCACAAAACATGCCGCCCCCAGACAAAATAGCCGGCCCACAGCAAAATGCTCAAAAGCGACATACTGACCGGCAGCTTCTGACCGCTGCGAATGGTAATTTCGGTTTGAAACGGTCGTCGCTGAGTCAGGAACAGAGCTATCCCCAACAGAAACAGCCCTGGAAGGTCCTGCAGCAGCCCGGCCCAGCTGGTCTTAAACACCAGCCACACAAAACCAGCCACAAAGAACGGGGTCAAAAACTCAGCGATGAACGCCTCGGCGTGGATCAGTCGCTGGACGTCTGGCGGATACAGGTGCGCATCCGGACGCAGATTTTTATTAAACTCAAACAGGCGGGTCCGCCAGGAGAAGTTGGCCATGGTTTCCTCGTGCAGGGACGTCTGATAAACAAGGTTTGTTTAAAGTGTGTTTAATAACTCGTTGAGGACAATGCCTGAGCGTGTCGAAGGCTGGGTCGGATAGAAACGGCCAGCTATAGGTGCAGGGCCGCTTAGGCTTCGACAAGCTCAGCCAGCGCTTTTCCGGCGTTTTAAACACGTTCTTAATTGTATATCTTATTGCCCACTGTCTGACAAGCCCTGCTGAGTTTGGAAGGGGATAAATCTAGCCTCAAACAAACGGTATACGGGCAGCCAGACGCGGTTCAAGGGTGGACAGGCAAATATTCTGCTCTCATATAGCCCAACAAGCTCCCCTCCCCGTGTCGGGGAGGGGCTGGGGGAGGGGTAAGATGACACTGCGAGACCCACCCCCTAACCCCCTCCCGACGCGGGAGGGGGAATTTGATGGGCTGAAAAAGAACAATTACCTGTGCAACAAGCAACCCGTCTGCCCCTAAACCCGACGTGGGGCGGGGCTGGAGGCGATGGATCGGCCGCAGCATGCTGCGGCCCTACGGCGCAAGATGGATCCACCAGGTCCTGTTTAATCATAAGCTTGAACCTCTCCGCCCTTGAACCGACTTGAGAGGGGGATTTATGACGTTAAATTCAGGAACGGTAATGGTTTTTGCCTTCAGCAGGCTTCAGTGTTACGCTTCTGAAAAATCGCGCTTTGGAGGAGAAAATGGCGTTCCCCACATTACCTACTTCTATCGATGAAATACAAGATCGCTCGTGGGCGGCCTTTGAGCCGGGTTTTGAGGAGCTGCTTCAACGGCCGATTGACAAAGACAATTATCGCCAATGGCTGCGTGATTGGTCTGACCTGCAACGCGTTGTTTCTGAAGTTTGGACAACCACCTATATCGACACCTCGCTCGATACCAAAGACGAGGAAAAAGAGGCGGCCTACAAAACATTTGTGACCGAGGTGTTTCCGGAGATCACCCGCGCGGATCAGGCGTTAAAAGAAAAACTGCTAGCCATTGATCCTCAGGATGAAGATTTGCACCTGATCATGCGTCAAATGCGCAACGAAGCGGAGCTGTTTCGCGAAGAAAACATCCCCCTTCAAACTGAACTGCAGCAGCTAGATAATGAGTATGACAAAATCACCGGGGGCTTAAAAGTAGAGTGGGATGGTGAAGAAAAGAATTTGGCCCAGATCCTACCGTATTTAGAAGACAAGGATCGAACGGTTCGCGAAAAAGCGTGGCGGGCATACATGGGTGAATGGCAAACGGTTCGCGAAGAGCTCAACACGCTCTTCATGAAAATGTTGGCCCTGCGGCGGCAAATGGCTCAGAATGCCGGTTTTAGCAACTTTCGCGACTATCAGTTTAGGGCCATGAACCGTTTTGATTACGCGCCTGCTGATTGCGAAGTCTTTCATCAGGCGATTGAAAAAGTTGTGGTCCCGGCCGCTCAGGGGATTTTGGCTGATTTGCGTGCTTTCCTTGGGGTTGAAGCGCTTCATCCCTGGGATTGGATACCGGAAAAAGGATTAATGGTTGAGGGGAGCGACCAGCCGCCGCTCAAGCCGTATGCCAGTGAAGACGAACTGGTTAATCGAGGCATCGATATTTTTAACCAGGTAGATCCCGAACTCGGCCGCTACTTTGTGGATATGGCCGAGAGCGATCTGCTAGATTTAGAGACCCGGAGCGGCAAAGCGATGGGAGGGTATTGCGCTCCGCTTATGCTGCGCCGCAAGACGTTTATCTTTATGAATGGGGTTGGCAATCACGATACCGTCCAAACCCTACTACACGAAGCAGGCCACGCTTTTCACGCTTACGAGGCCCAACAGCCGCTTGTTTGGCAGGAAGAAGTGCCCATGGAATTTTGTGAAGTGGCCTCAATGGCCATGGAGCTGCTGGCCGTGCCCTTTTTAACCAGGGATCAGGGTGGATTTTACAGTGAGGCGGAAGCTGCCCGGGCGGTTTTGGCTCATCTGCAAAAAACAATACTATTTTTGCCCTATATGGCCGCGGTGGATGGTTTCCAACATTGGGTTTATACCGCCAAAGGTGAATTAACCACGGCCGATCTTGATGGCAAGTGGATGGAGCTGGAGCAGCGGTATTTGAGCGGCGTGAACTGGCGAGGTTTAGAAGAAGAGCGCATGAGCGGCTGGCATCGCAAGCTGCACATCTTTCAAAACCCGTTTTACTACGTGGAGTACGGCATGGCCTCGATTGGGGCACTGCAGGTATGGCGCAACAGCAAACGCCGCAGCCAGCAGGAAGCGCTCTCTGCCTATCGCTATGGGCTTTCTTTGGGCGGTACGCGGACGCTGCCGCAGCTGTTTGAGGCGGCCGGAGCGGAATTTCGCTTTGATCCCGATTTTTTGAGCGATTTGCTGGCGTTTGTTGGGGAGCAGATTCAAGATCTCAAACAAACCATCGTCAGCTCAATGAATTAAGAGATATGCTTCAGTAATTCATTTCTCAAATTCTTAAACAAATTTAGCCACGGATTAACACGGATTTTCACAGAGCTCCGAAGGAGCAAGAGAGATATCGGTGCTAATCTGTAAAAATCCTTAAGCGGTTTACAAAAAATGTTATAAGAAAAACGTCCACAGAGCGCGTAGCGCAGAACCAAAGGTTTGCAGATTAGAGAGAGAAAAATCTGTGATAATCCGTGTTAATCTGTGGCAGATTTTTTTTGTAAAACTTTTTGCTGATCGCTTAATTTCCTTCAAAAATTCATTAGAAATTAAGGTTTTACCCCTGGTCGAATGATGAATTAGTACTGAAAATGCGACAGAATCCACCCAATGCCCGTATAATAGATGAGGTTGTTCGGGGATTGTGTTGCTATGGATGTGGTCCTCCAGCCATAAATACGTGTCGCTTTGTGCCTACGCAAAAAATTAAGAAGAAGTGTTAAAGTTAGAGAGGTGGGATGAAAGATAAAATCGCAACGCTGTATTCCCGGACGGATGGACCTGTTGTTCGTTACGCCGCTGTCTTTTTTATGCTGCTCTCCTTCCCCATTTATGCCCTGATGATTTGGGTGCCGTTTACCCCCTTAACCGCTCAAAATAAAATATTGTTAACCGCCGGTTTATTTGTCGCCAGCGAGATTGCCTTTTGGGGTGGCGCGCTGCTGTTGGGCAAAGAAGTGGTGGATCGTTATCGGCGATTTTTTTCCCCATCTTATTGGTTGAGCTTACTAAAAGAATATCAAGGTTGGTAGTAGTCAGGAGGATAACCCATGACGAAGCTGCGGCTGGAAACCCGACAGGTTGGGCCGTGGGGGATGAATACCTATGCTTTAATTTGCCCTGATACCAGGGAAAGCGTGCTCTTTGATCCGGGAGATGACCCGGACACCCTCCAAGAGATGCTGGTTGACACCAATCCGATCGCCATTTTACTCACTCACTCCCATTTTGATCACGTAAATGCCTTAAGCGAAATGAAAAATCGGCTTCAGGTTCCGGTGATGGCTCATCCCGGCGAACACGCCGAGCCGATTACGGCCGATCGCTGGCTCAACGACGGAGATTCGGTCACCGTCGGCCATCACACCCTGCGCGTTTTTTACGCTCCCGGACATATCGATGATCAAATTTGTTTTGCCATCGAAACCGAAGGAGATCACCGTATTGTTGTTGGCGACACAATTTTTGACGGCGGCCCCGGCCGGACGTGGTCCCCGGAAGGGTTTCAAATTACCCTGAAAACCCTGCGCCAAGTTGTCCTGCCCTGGCCTGATGATACCCACTGCTACCCCGGTCACGGACCTGATTTTCGCCTGGGGGATCGCCGGGCCGAGATCGAAGCGTTTCTGGCTCGTGATCACGGTGATTTTTATGGTGACGCAACGTGGGAGATGGGTGTTGGGTGATGGGTGTTGGGTGATAGGTGTTGGGTGATGGGTGTAAGCCCGGATGCGCGTTACCAAACGCGACCGGGTATTTAACCCCGTATTTTAATGCGGGGCCAAATAAATTCCTCAAATGACAATCGACTTTAGGGAGAGAAAATTTGACCCGGTTGCTGTTAATAATTGTTTTGGGATTGGGAATTCTGATGGCCTGTGGCGGCGAACCGCAGTCATCGCCCGGAAATGACCCCCAAATTTTTGCGGTGGCCGAACCGGACAGCGAAGATTCAGGCCGCTGTGGCGATCGGGAGCGGCTGACCCCGCAACTTCAGATTTTGTTTAAAAGTGAACGGATCGACCAGGATGTTCTCATCGCTTTTGAAGACGAGTGCGGGGTGGAAGTGGCCGTCACTCCGTACGCTCAAGATGAGGAGCTGATCACCTCCTGGAACGCGGTTAGAGACGGGCTTGATGTGGTGATGATCCCCGATTATTTGGTGGCGATATTGTCCCGTCAGGGAAGGATACGGCCGCTCAGCTTTGAAAATATTCCCAACACGGTGGAGATATCAACCCGGTTTCAAAATTTACCCTACGTGGCCAATAACGCCATCGCCCTTCCATTTCAGTGGGGAACCACCGGCATCGCCTACAATACTTCTTTTGTGGCCGAGGCCCCAACCAGCTGGGCCGCTCTTTTTGATTTGGAGCAGGTTTGCAGCTTTGAGGTTCGGGCGGCGATGCTGGATGAGGAGCGCGCTGCGGTGGGGGCGGCCCTGGCTTATCTCGGCTATGCATACAACGACGTTGACCGCGAACATCACGCGGCCGCCGGGCGGCTTCTTCAGGAGCAGCGGCCGTGTCTGGTCGGGTATTTATCACCAGGACCTGATTTGTCGGCCGGGGAGCTACGTCTGGCGCAGGCCACGTCGGTCGATGCCCTGTTAGCCCGTGATGAAAACGAGAATGTTCGCTACGTGATTCCGGAAGAGGGCAGCAGCGTCTGGCTCGACTATTTAGCCATTTCGGCCGATAGCGATGATGCGTACACGGCCGAGATATTGATCAACTTTATGCTCGACCCGGAAATCGCCGCCCAAAATGCCGACTATTCGTATGCGTACCCGACCAGCGAAGCCGCCGATGCCCTGCGGGATGAATATTACTTGACCTTGATGGCTGATGGTGGTCTGATCGTAGATGAAGAAATCTGGTCTCGCCTCTCGTGGATCGAGCGCGACACGTCAACCAGCATATTTTCGGACACTTTTCTATCGGTGCGAGGGAGAGAATAGACGTTGACGGTTTTATAGTTCTATAATTTGAACGTTTCAATAACCAATAACCAATAACCAATTGCCAATAACCAATTGCCAATTGTCAATAGCTAATAATCAATTCTATGCTCCCATCTAAAATTGCCCTCGTACAGACTCGCTGGCCCGGAAACCGGCAGGCGATGGTGGAAACCTATCGTTCTTTGATCGCCCAGGCGGCCGGGCTGGGTGCCGATATCATTTGCCTGCAGGAGTTCACTCTGTCACCCTACTTTGCCAGCACCATTGATGAGGATAACTACTGGTGGGCTGAACCGCTGCACGGTGGCGAAACCGACCGCATTTTGGCGGGGATTGCGCGGGCGAACGGGGTTTTTCTCGTCGGTTCCCTTTTTGAAAAAGGGGACGACGGCCGCTTTTGGGATACGGCCGTGATTCACAATCCGCGGGGTGAAATGATCGGTTTTACCCGCAAGGTGCACATCCCGCAGGGTGAAGGATACCACGAGGATCATTACTTTGGCGGCAGCGATCGATTTCCGGTTCATGAGGCTGCGGGATTGCAAATCGCCGTGCCGACCTGTTACGATCAGTGGTTTCCGGAACTGTCGCGCATTTACGCTCTAAATGGGGCTGAATTTATTTTCTATCCCACGGCTATCGGTTCTGAACCAACCAATCCCGAGATCGACACTCGAGACGCCTGGCAAATGGTGATGCGCGGCCAGGCGGTGGCCAACGGGGTGTATATGGCGGCCGCAAATCGAGTGGGCACTGAAGGGGTCGAGTTTTATGGCTCGAGCTTTATTTGTGATCCAACCGGCAAGATATTGGCGGAGGCCAGCCGGGATAGAAGCGAAGTCATCGCCGCTGATCTGGACCCGGCGTGGCTGGCCGAATGGCGACGGCTGTTTCCCCTGCTGCAGCAGAGACGGCCGGAAGTTTATAAACGTTTAATAGCTAATGGCTAATTGTCAATTGCTAATAGCTAGGGATTGACCAATAATCAATAGCCAATAATCAATGGTCAATAACCAATACATCAATAACCAATAAACTAATATACCAACAACCAATACACCAATAAACCAATCAAAATGACCCCCACCTATTCCTCTTCCATCAAACTTGTAACCGAAATACCCGGGCCTAAAAGTCGAGAGATCGTCGCTCGGCGTGAGGCTGCGCTGTCGCGCGGGGCAGCAAAATTGACGCCAGTGGCTGTCGCCGAGGCCAGTGGCGCCGTCGTCATCGATGTTGACGGTAATCATTTACTTGATTTTGCGGGAGGGATCGGGGTATTGGCGGCCGGTCACCGCCCGCCTGGTGTCGTGGCGTCGATCAAGGATCAAGCGGACAGGCTGATCCATATGTGCGCCATTGTGGCCACGTACGAGCCGATGGTCGAGGCTGCGGAGCGACTCAACGCTGCCGCGCCGGGAAGCCATCAGAAAAAAACGG
>JASJCR010000036.1 GCA_030065875.1 Ardenticatenaceae bacterium
TTTTTTTAAACCAATTAATCTGCAAAAATAAATCAAAATTATGGCAAAGCAACCGATCATTGGATTTCATCAGGACGAATTGGGGGATTGGACGGCCAATTTGGCGTGTGGGCACACGCAGCATGTCCGCCACAATCCACCCTGGGAATCCCGGCCGTGGGTAGAAACCGCCTCAGGGCGGGATCAACATTTGGGGTATCAGCTGGAGTGCAAGAAGTGTGAAGAGCCGGAAGGGATGGAAGAGGTGGAAACCCCACATTTATTTAAGCCTCATCCTCTGTCGCCAGCGGTCAAAGAGAGGGCCACGGCCAACCTGGCGGCGGCCGAATGGGCCTTTCAGAGTGACCCATCACTTGAAAACACCGTCTGGTTGGGCAGGCGTTTAGCCTATTTGTTTAAGCTGCCGGAAGCGATCGAGGTCTATTCCAGGGGCATTGAAAGATTTCCAGATGCTCACGAGCTTTATCGGCATCGGGGTCACCGCTATATTTCAATGCGCCGCTTTACCGAGGCGATTGCCGATCTGGAGCGGGCGGCCGCCCTGGCGGAAGGACGGCCGGTCACCATTGAAGCGGACGGCATCCCCAATCGATTAAATCGGCCGACGTCAAACAGCCATTTCAACATCTGGTACCATCTGGGTTTGGCTTATTATTTGACCGGTCGCTATGATGAGGCGGCCATCGCTTACGAGACGTGTCAGGTTTACTCCGACAACCCCGATTCGTGGTGCGCAACGGCCGACTGGTATTTTATGACCCTGCAGAGGTTGGGTCGCGTTGCGGACGCTTCACGCCTGCTGGAAACCATCGATGTAGATATGGAAATCATCGAGAGTGACGCCTATCATCGGCGGCTGTTGATGTATAAGGGGGTATTTCAGCCTGAGGACCTGTTGAAGGTTGAGGTGGATCATGAAGATGAAGAACGGCTGCTTGACCTGGTCACGCAAGGGTATGGGGTTGGCAACTGGCTGCTGAGTCAGGGTCAAAAAAGCCGGGCGGAAGCGATTTTTCAAAAAATCTTAAACACCGATTACTGGTCCGCTTTTGGCTACATCGCGGCCGAGGTGGATTTGCTGAGCGGTCGACTTAGTTGACATAAACAAGTTGTGAAGGGAAAAGATCGACACTACGCCCACCTTATGCGGGTAGGCCAGCAAGCTGTTGCCGACCGGGGGATACCGGGAGCAAGTTTGACATTTGTTGCCGACACGGAAAACATCATTTTTCACGTGGAGGCAGCCCGATCAGCTTACGCGCTGCGAATTTATCCCGATCAAGGCCGGCCCGACGCTGAAATTGAAGGAGAGCTGTGCTGGCTCGATGATCTCCATCAGCAAACAGATTTGATCGTACCGCATCCCTTTTCCTGGCCCAATGATCGAAGGGTATGGATCGCCACCGATCAAAGCACCGGTACCAAGTATCAGATGGTGTTATTTTCGTGGCTTGAGGGAGAAATTGTGGGAACGAGCGCCACGCCACAAATCGCTCGCCAACTGGGCGAGGCGATGGCCCAACTGCACAATCACGCCCAACATTTTTCTCTTCCGGCCGGAATGTTCCGGGAAACAGATGACTGGCGGCCGATGGGCACGCTGGCGGGTCCCCTCAACCAGGAGCAGATTGGCAGACTTAGGCGTTATTTAGCGGCTGATGATTGGGCGATTTGTGAAGAAGCAGCCGGGCAGGTGGCCCGCACGATCGCCAACATGAACGTGGGAGAAGCGTATGGGCTGGTTCATGCCGACCTGCATTTTGGAAACTGTCTGTGGCACGAAGGGCATCTCAAAGTGATCGACTTTGATGATTGTCAATTCGCCCCGTTCGCGTACGATTTGGGCATCACCCAAACCTATCTGGAGACGCTGCCCGACTACAAAGTCACCAGGGGGGCCTTTATTGAAGGATACAGGGACCACCGGCCGTGGCCGGCGCATCATGAGGCCGAAATAGAGGCGTTTGTCGTGGAGCGCTGCATTCGCCTGCTGCGCTGGGTAGCTATCTGGCCCACCGTGGATCACTTCCCGTTTGGACGAGCTACGCTGGAGGGATCGGTGCGTCGCTGCCGCCAATATTTAAACAAATCGTTTTTTTAACCACAAAAATACAAAAAGCATAATTTATCACTCAGAGTCTGGATCTGAGCGCATCACCATTGATTTTTGATACAGGATGACACGAATTAAAAGGATTTAAGTATAGTACTCTGTAACAGATCTATTTTTTACTTGTTATTTCTAGTAATTCTCTGAGGCAGCCGATGAATTTTTACTTTTGACAAACAAACACCCATAGTGAAACGTCATTCCCGCGAAAGCGGGAATCCACTGGATGGCCACCGATGGATCCCCGCCTGCGCGGGGATGACGAGTCTGTGTTGAAAGTCGGTTCATATCCACATTTATTGTAAATCTTCGATATTCATCGGCAAAAGTATTTAAGAAAGCTTAAGTTACAGAGTAATAGGGGGAAATTCGTGGAATTCGTGAAATCTTGTTGAAGATTTTGCAATTTTTAATCAGTTAGGCAAGTTTAAAATTGTTTTCTGAAAAAAGATGTCCGCAGACCCCGTAGGGGTGAACCATATGTTCGCAGATTTGCGCAGATTAGAAGAGAAAATTCCGGGCTTAACCGTGCCATCCGCGGAATCTGCAGATTTTTTCCCTTCAGACTTCTAATTTTCGAAGATTGAGCTATTCAAGGCGATGCGGAAGGGAAACAGGGTAGCTTCCATGACCCCCTGGCGGACGGCCGGATCGCTGTCGACAATCACCTGGGCCGCGTCATCGGATGGCGCCTGAAGGACAACAATGCCAAAGCTCGACTCGTCGGTGTTGAGGGTGCGGCCGGCCATGATCACCGTTCCTTCAGCGGTTAATTCCTTAAGGTAGGCGAAATGTTCGCCGACGATGCGGCTTTCCTCTTCCGTGCCGCCGTCGATTAACATTTCAGCCCTGGTCGGTTGAATGCGATAGAGATACTGGTTCATCGGCGTTATTCTTTACCTTCAGGGCAGTTATCCGGATCAGCCTGACGCAAAAACTGCCAGGTGTAAATGCCGGTACCGTGGCCGTCTGACCACGACAGCTGCAGGGCGTAGCTGCCCATCGCCTGAACGTTTAACAGGGTCAAATCGGTTTCCGGCGCATCGCGGACGGTGCACGGGTTGGCGGGCTGACCCATGTTGGCATGCCCGCCCTTGCACATCACACAGGGACAAACCGCCCGCAAGCCGTCAAACGGCAGATGGCTGGTGTGATCGTCCGCCCAGCTGATGATTAACTGTCGTTTTTGCCGGTCTGCGGTGATTTTTGTGGGTTTGAAAGTTGAAGCAGTCATAGATAGGTTTCTAGGGTGCTAGGTTATTGGTTATTGGTTTATTTGCGTATTAGTATAATCGTTTAATGGTGTATAGATTCACCAATATACCAATAAACTAATATACCCGTTCACTCAATAACCAATACCCAACACCCAACACCCATCACCCAATACCCATCACCCCATACTCTCCAGCCGTTCCGCCAATTCATTTTCAGCCGCTTGGAGACGGGTCAATTTATCCCGTTCTTTGGCCACAACCGGAGCCGGGGCTTTTTCGGCAAACGGGCCGTTGAGCAAATTCCGGACCCGATTAATTTGCTGGCGGGTTTCATCCAGCTCTTTTTGCAGCCGTTTCTGCTCCTGTTCCAGGTCGACCATACCGGCCAGCGGCAGATAACAGGTGATGTCACCCATCGAAAGGGTAACGCAGTTTTCCGGTGCAGCAGCGTTGTCGCTGATTTCCAATTTTTCCTCATCGAGACCGGCCAGAAAGGCCAGGGACGCCTGAAGGGTCCGGAAAGCGGCCGCTTTGGGTCCGGTAATTAAGGCCGCAATTTTCCGACCGGGAGTCACTTTGGCTTCCGCGCGGGCGTTGCGAATCGCGCGTACCAGGTCGCGAAACAGCTCATAATCGGCCGCGGCCGGTAAATCCAGACCGGCCGGTGTTGGCCAATCCGCAACGATCAACGCTTCCGGCCATCCTTCAGCCGGTTCGATGGCCAGGTCAGCACTTTGGAATGCCTGCTTAACCTGCTGCCACGTCTCCTCGGTCACAAACGGGATATACGGGTGGAGCAGGCGCAGCGCCTGATCGAGCACCTGCCGCAGCACCGCCAGCGTGGTCCACGCCCGGCTGCCGCCTTCTTTGAGCTGAACTTTGGCGGTTTCCACATACCAATCCGCAAAATCACCCCACAGGAAGTCGTTGATTTGCCGGCCGGCCTCCCCAAAGAGGTAACCGTCAAACAGCCGGTTAACCGACTCGATAGTTTCCTGCAGGCGAGACAGAATCCACTGGTCAGCAATCGTATATTGCGGCGTTTGTGGTTTGTCGGCCGCCGTGGCCCGATCGAGATTGCGAGTGATAAAGCGGGCCATGTTCCAAATTTTATTGGCAAAGTTGCGGTTGCTTTCCACTTTGGCCAGCGACAGGTTAAGGTCATTGCCTGGCGTGCCGCTGGTCAGCAGGGTGAAGCGGAGGGCGTCGGTGCCGTACTTGGCCACAACGTCAAGCGGATCAACCACGTTGCCCAAGGTTTTGGACATTTTCCGGCCGTTTTCATCGCGGACCAGCCCGTGCAGATAGATCGTATGGAACGGGATATCGTTGGTGAACAGCAGGCTGGTCATCACCATACGCGCCACCCAGAAAAAGAGGATGTCGTAGCCGGTTTCCAGCACGTCAGTCGGAAAAAAGCGCTCCAGATCAGGGGTTTTTTCCGGCCAGCCCAAGGTCGAAAACGGCCACAGGCCGCTGGAGAACCACGTGTCCAGCACGTCGGGGTCCTGCTCGAGTTTCACGTCATCGCCATACTGCTTGCGGGCTATATCGTATGCTTCGGCTTCAGATTTGGCCACGATAAATTGACCCTCATCCCCGTTGACGTAGTAAACAGGAATGCGATGACCCCACCACAGCTGGCGGCTGATGCACCACGGCCGGATTTTGGTCAGCCAATTTTCCCAAACCTTGCCAAAACGCTCCGGAACGATTTTGACCCGGCCATTGCGCACCGCTTCCAGCGCCATTTTGGCCATTGGCTCCGCATCGACAAACCACTGTTTAGAGATCAATGGCTCGACAATCTCACCACCGCGCTGACTGCGGGGCACGTTGAGGGTGTAATCTTCCTCTTTGATGGTCAGCCCGGCCGCTTTCATATCTTGCCACATCTGTTGGCGGCAATCTTCGCGCGTCAGCCCGGCGTAGGGGCCTGCATTGCCGTTCATCGTGGCGTCTTTGTTCATGATGTTGACAATGGCCAGGTCGTGCCTCTGACCGATTTCAAAGTCGTTGAGATCATGACCGGGGGTGATTTTGAGTGCGCCGGTGCCAAACGACATATCCACGTATTCATCAGCAATTACCGGAATTTCCCGGTTGAGTATCGGCACCAGCGCCGTGCGGCCGATAAATTCCTGGAAGCGCTCGTCATCCGGGTGAACCGCCACGGCCGTATCCCCCAAAATCGTTTCCGGTCGGGTGGTGGCCACCGGCAAAAATCCACCGCCCTGCAGCGGATAATTAAAGTGATAGAGAAAGCCCGATTCTTCACTGTATTCCACCTCGAGATCGGAAACGGCCGTTTGCAGCCCGGGTGACCAGTTAACCAGCCGTTCGCCACGATAGATCAGCCCCATGCGATAGAGGCGGGTGAATGCCTCGAGCACCGCGGCCGAGAGGCCGTCATCCAGGGTGAAGCGCTCGCGTTCCCAATCGCAGGAGGCCCCGAGACCGCGCAGCTGTTTGATAATGTGACCGCCATAGCGATCTTTCCATTCCCAGGTGGCGTCGAGAAACTCTTCCCGGCCGATTTCCTCCCGCGACGTGCCGTTGCGGATCAGCATTTTTTCCACCTGAAGCTGGGTCGCGATACCGGCGTGATCGGTTCCGGGCACCCACAGAGCGGCCTTGCCCTGCATGCGCGCATGGCGAATCATCAAATCTTCCAGGGCGACAAACATGGCGTGCCCCATGTGCAATTCGCCAGTCACGTTGGGTGGCGGAATCGAAATCACAAACGGCTTGGCGTCGGCCGGTCGGCATTCCGGTTTAAACCAGCCATTTTTCTCCCACCATAAATACAGCCGCTGCTCCGTAGTCGAAAAATCGTATGCTTTGTCCATCTCATACATAGTCCTAAGTCCTCAGTGCTGAGTTAAAAGTTTTAGCCCCCTCCCTTGCGGGTTCAGGGATAGTAAAAAATAAAAAAGCTCTTGCGCCTTGATTTAAGGACGCAAGAGCTTCAAAAATTCTCTTTCGCGGTACCACCTTAATTCCAGAGCAAAAATTGCTCTGACACTCGGCCGCTGTAACGGGCGAACCCGGTTTCTCCTACTAAAAGTTTCAGAAAAACAGCTCCTGGGTGACGTTCGGTGATGAGTTCACACCGGGCTTTCAGCCGCTGGCCCGGATTCTCTGGGTGTTGGCAAACACCTACTCTTCCCATTCAAAGCCGTTAACTTATCGCCCTGGCAGTATAGCAAGGGAGGGAGGGAGATGCAATAAGAAAGAGAGAAGAGACGAGAGAATGGAGACCAGAGACAAGAGAGAATTCCAGCAAACTCTGGTCTCTGGTCTCCGGTCTCTGGTCTCTGGTCTTTATTCATGTGAGTTGGGGAATAATAAAACCGTACAGGGCCACCAGATCGAGGGTGATCATCGCCAGGCCAAATGCGGCCGTTAGCGGGGCGCTCCACCGCTCCCACCATTCAGATGGCCCCAGCGACAGCCAGCCCAGAAAACCGACCGGGATTACCAGGCTGAGCGGAATGAGTGACGCGAAGAGATACCGACCCTGATGCTGCACAAAGGTCAGGTTGTAGGTGACGAGAAGGAGGACATTCAAACCGGCCAGAGTCAGCAAAACCAGCAAAACCGGCCTTAGAGCACCCCATTTAAGCCGAAAGCGAGTCGGAAGAAGAAGAGAGCCGATGAGTACAGCGGCCGTAAACGCCCCCAATAGCTGGTACACTCGCCGGTCCATGACCACCCCCATCCAGCCGAACTGCCCCCAAAAACTGCGAAAAGTGGTTTGGAAGAAGCGCCGGATCGTTTCTTGTAAACCGTATCGCGCTACCCATTCATCCGTGGTAGTCTGCCCGACCACGGCCGCGTCGTGGGCGATGGTCCCCAGAGCATCCGGCCACCCGTAAACCCCCAGATTGCGCAGCCACCAGAGGCTGCCCAGCAGCAGCGCCGGGCCAAAAATGACGAGGCCGCTGCGCCACAGCTGCGGCCAGCGACCCCAGAAGCGCCACAGGAGGTAAAGACCCACGACCGGGGCCATCAGGTAGGCGGTGACCTTGGTCAAAAACGCCGCCCCCAGCAGGATACCCACCGTCAACGGGCGCTGCCACCAGCCGGCCGGTTCCAGCTCGAGCTGCTCGCGTCGAATATCAAGCAGCAGCCAAACAAGCATGGTGGCGATGAGCAGTTCACTTAGGGAGTCGTTGTTCACGCTGGCCTGCATGGCGATGTGCTGCGGCAAGAAAGCGAAAAAGATTGTCGCCAGAATAACGGCCGAGTGAGCGGCGTTTTGATCAGCTGAGGAGGCTCGGCCGAGGGCATCGAGAACAATCTCGCTGATCAGAGAAAAAGCCAGATAAGCCAGGATGAGGGTCAGCCCCCCTAACATCACCCCCACCTGGCGCATGACCATTAAATCCCCGTCGGTCAGCAGGAAAACAGGGGTTTGCAGTAAATAATATAGAGGGGGTTGGTAATCTTCGTAGGTAAAAGGCTCGACAGAGTAGTCTGAATCAAAACCGCTGCTGATAACCTCGTCCTGATACGCCTGATTGTAATCGTCAATTTCCATCACCGGCCACCGTCCATCAGCCAGCTGACGGACGTAATTGTAGTGGGCCGGTTCGTCAGGGGCTTGCCAATCCGGGGTCAGCTGGGCATATTGAGAAGCGATCCACAAATAGGCCAGTAGGATAAGAATTATGGGCCAGCGCTGTTGCAACATCGGCCAAGGATGATAGCGGAGAGTTGGCTGAAATCCAACTGGTTGACCAAATATTTATGGGTGATGGGTGTTAGGTGATGGGTGATGGGTGTTAGGTAATGGGTGTAAGGTGATAGGTATTTATGGAGCGAGAAATAAAAACGGCAGGTAAAGCAGCCCAAACAGCATAAACATGACTCCGGTGGCGGTGAGAATGTACCACGGCCACTGCCCCAGCCAGTCGAGCAGCGTTTGACGGGGTGGCTTGTGTCTTAAATACATGTAGTTGGCGTTGAGGGACAGATTGATCACATACAAAATGCCCGCATAGGCGAGCACAACGGCGGCCGTGCGCCAGATGCCGGCTGCTGTAGGAAAAAGCCCGAAGACAACCGTGGTGTAGAGGATGACAATGATCAGACCGCTGTGGGTGATCCAATATTTGATGAAGGTGAAATGGGGAAACCCTTCGTACAGGTTGGGAGTAAAGATGCCTTGAATGGTTCCGGCCAAAATGATGTAGTAAAGAGGCTCGTTGATCAGCGGATTTGGCTGCCAGAGCAATACCGGCAGGAACAGGGCCAGAATATTGCAGATGTCGAGCGGCAAATCGGTTTGAATGGTAAATTCACCGATCCGCATGCGAATGGCGATCCATCCCACAACCGAAGCGCTGACGATGAGGGATAGGAGCCGAACCAGCCACAGCTGCTGCACGGCCGACAGGTAAAAAATCGCCCAGATCGGCAGCCCAACCGCCAGCCCGATGGTCAGCCAGAACGGAATGAGGTGTTCACGGCTGAGAAAGACAAACTGGCGGTTGGTAAACATGGTGGGAGATACGAAATACGAGATACGAAATATGAGATACGAAATATGAGATACGTAATTCGTAAATCGTATTTCGTATCTCGTAATTAGCCCAAACGGGCCAACTCCTCTTCCACGACGCTGGGATCGAGTTTTTTGAAGAGCGGTTTTGGTTTAGGAAGCTGCCGGCCGGCGGGAATTTCCGGTCGAGACCAGCTGCCAACCGCCCCGGTCGGGTTATAGGTCATCGCCCGATGGGAGCGGGTTTTTTCTTCGTAGGTGACAATTTCCTGTCCGCCAAAAATGCGCCCTTCTTCTCCCAGCATCTCGTGCAGTCGCTGGCAGGTAAAAGGCAAAACCGGCGCGAACAAGATTTTGAGACCGCTAATCGCCTGTAGGGTGATATTCAGGGCGTGACCGGCCGCTGCCAGATCGGTTTTGGCCGCTTTCCAGGGGCTGGTCTCATCCAGATATTGGTTAATCAGGGTAGACAGACGCATGGTTTCCTGCAGCGCCGCCCGGAATTTACACCCATCGTACAGCTCTCCGATTTTGACAAATCCATCATCAATTGCTTCGAGGAGCGCCTTGTCCGAATCGGTGAGCGGGCCGGGATTGGGGACGACCCCGTCGAAATATTTTTGGATCATATTCAGGACGCGATTCGCCAAATTGCCCCAGTTGGCCACCAGTTCGGTGTTGTTGCGGGTAACGTATCCGTCCCAACTCCAGTCGCTGTCGCGGGTTTCAGGCATGACGGCCGTCAAATAGTAGCGCAGCGGATCCGGATCGTGCCGTTCCAGGGCATCGACAATCCACACGCCCCAATTCATGCTGCCGCTAATTTTGCGCCCTTCCATATTCATAAACTCGTTGGCCGGAACATCATACGGCAGATTCAGGGCGTGGCCATCATCGCTGTACAAAGACCCAACCCCCAGCAGCTGAGCCGGCCAGATGATGGTGTGAAAAGGAATGTTGTCTTTGCCGATAAAATAAACGGAGCGCGCGTCAGGATCTTGCCACCACTTCTTCCACGCCTCCGGCTGACCCTGGTTGTGAGCCCACTCGATTGCCGCTGAGAGGTAACCAATCACCGCTTCAAACCACACATAAAGCGTTTTATGCTCATACTCTTTAACGGGGACCGGGATGCCCCAGCCGCTGATATCGCGGGTGATGGCCCGGCCGATAAGCCCTTCATCCATGATCCAGTTGCGGGTGAATTTCAAAACATGCGGCCGCCAATGTTCTTTTTCATTTTGGATCCACCGTTCTAATCCGGTTTTGGCCAGCTTGGGCAAATCGATAAAGAAGTGCTCCGTTTCGCGCAGCTCCAATTCGCTGTCATCCGTCTTGCTGCGCGGGTTAATCAGCTGGGCTGCACTTTCAAAAAGGGTGTTGCAATTGTCGCATTGATCACCACGGGCCCGTTCGTAGCCACATACCGGACAAATCCCTTCGATATACCGATCGGGCAAAAATTTTCCGGCGGTCGGTGAATACATTTGCTCGGTCACTTTTTTGTACAAAAATCCATTGTTTAACAGGGCCAGAAACATATCCTGAGCCACCTGAAAATGATTTTCGGTATTGGTGTGGGTGAAGAGGTCGTAGCTTAACCCCAACCCCTCAAAAATGCGCAGAAATCGGTCGTGATAGTAATCAAAAACTTCCTGGATGGTTTGCCCTAATTCTTCCGCCTTGACCGTGACCGGGGTGCCGTGACTGTCTGAACCGGAAACCATCAGCACGTGATTGCCTTTGAGGCGATGATAGCGGGCGTAAATATCGGCCGGAAGGTAGGAGCCGGTGACGTTACCGACGTGAATATCGGCATTGGCATATGGCCAGGCAACGCTGACGAGAATATGTTCTTTGTTTGTCATTACAGCCTATCCTTTTAAGTAAGATGTTTTGCTGTGGCGCATAAACTCAATCGCTTCCCGTGCCAGGTGAGGGAAGGACAAGAAGGATGCACTTTTTCACTCAAAAATGAGATGAAGATGGAAATAGAGGGAGAATGTGACCGACCGACCGGCCGGTTATTCTCATGATGTGTTTGGTTTATAGCCCCGGCGGGGCATTGTTTCGCAGGCGTAATAATCGATCATTGCGGTTTTACCCCGAATGAAAACTTAGATATCCAGATCGTCATCCAGAAGCAGCTCCTCACCATCATCTTCCAGACTGTCGTCATCTTCGTCATCTTCATCTGACTCTACATACTCGGTGAGAGATTCAGCCAGCAATTCAAAATCATCTTCGCTGAGGGTTAAATAAACCTCCCCTTTGGTCAGCAGATCTTTAAATTTTGGCTGGCTTTCCAATTCGACACTGTCGAGCCACAGCGCTTTGGCCAATGAAGGTGCAAAAGCATCAATATCGATCGGAAAAATATTGACCTTTTCAGTAGTAAATTCCATATCCGGATAATTAGAAGCATCTGCTTGTTTTGGATCACCTGTAATGGTAGCCACGGCAAAAAATGCTTTTCCAGCAACTGAGTAGTAGATAAAGCGATCTCCCTTTGAAAGGGTTGGCGCATCGGTGTTGCACGGGGCAACGGCCGCTCGAACATCTGCCGGATTGAGTTCTTCATTCGAAATGGTGGGTATGGTCTTAATGTAATGATTGACCGTGGAAGCGGTTGCGCGTTTTTTCTTTGACCGGCTGCTTTTGGCTTCCCGTTCCGCCTGGATATTGACCCAAATCCGTTCCTGGATGCCAATATTCAGCTCTGCTTCATTACCGTCCTCATAGCGGATCGTCATTTTCCTGGGACCGATGTCGAGAACTTGATAATTCCCGATGCGGTTTGCATATTTTCCGCCTACTTCAAACATGTCTTTACTCCAACGCCGTTCGTAATTGTATAAATATGATCGTGCAAGTAACGTTTTGAGGCCTCACATTGATCACGATAAAGATGCACATTTGCAGGGTCGTAGTGCACCCTGCGGAAACCTCTCTCGTTACAAAAAGTTTTAACCAGTTTCCTTTTCAATATGCTGTTTCAGGAACTTCCTGATTGTATTGGGGGAGTGATGATTCAAGACCATCGTGCCCCATTAGATAATCAAATTACCCTTTTCTTAAATGGTTTACAAATAATGAACCATTGTAAATTTGTATAGTCAAAAGTGTCAATATTTTGCATGTTTCCCCGCAGAACGCAAGAGGAATTTTACAGAATATCAATTTTCGCTTCAAAATAGGGGCAAATTGGCCAAGAAGTACGTTAAAAAGAGGCGGGATTTTTCCAGAAAGAGGTGGAGAATGGGATAAAATAGCATTCTATGCATGAGACAGGCATTTATGACGGTGCGCTTGTTGAGCGAGAAATTTTGCGGCCGACGGTTGCTGAAATTGATTTGGCGCAGTTGGCTGCCAACTACAGGGCGATTCAGCAGGCTGTCGCCCCGGCCCGAGTAATGGCCACCATAAAAGCAAACGCTTATGGACACGGTTTGGTGCCAGTCGGCCGGTATCTGGCCCACCAGGGGGTTGATTACTTTGCCGTGGCCTTTGTCGAAGAAGCTCAGGCGCTGAGAGCGGCCGGGATCAAGACCCCAATTTTGGTATTTGGCGGTTTTCTGGCTGAACAAATCCCGCAGTTTTTGGAGCATGATTTGACCATCACCGCCTCTTCTGTGGAGAAGCTGCAGCAAATTGATCGGGTGGCGGCCGGGTTGGGCCGTCAAGCTCGAATTCATTTAAAATTTGATACCGGCATGGGTCGCGTGGGGGTTCAGTATGCAACCGCCAAAACCCTGCTGGATGCGGTTGCCGATTGTACGCATTGTGAAATTGAGGGGATTTACTCTCATCTGGCCACCGCGGACGAAGCGGACTTGACCCACGCCCGTTTACAGGCCGCTCGCTTTGCTGATATTTTGGCTTATAATCAACAATGTGGAAACCCCACACCACGCTGGCGGCATTTGGCAAATTCGGCCGCGATCTGTCAACTCCCTGAAACTCATTACGATATCGTGCGGGCGGGGATATTGCTCTACGGCGTATATCCCTCACCCGAAGTAAAACGAACCGTAACGGTTAAACCTGCCTTGCGCTGGCGCTCGCGCGTCGTTTATTTCAAAATTCAACCGGCCGATCATCCGGTAAGCTACGGCAGCACCTGGCGTCACGATCAGCCGGCCCGCATCGTGACCGTTCCCGTGGGTTATGGGGATGGGTATTTTCGGGCCATTTCCGATCGTGGAAAGGTGCTGATCAACGGCCGGCGTTATCCGATTGTGGGTCGGGTGTGCATGGACCAATTTATGGTGCACATCGGCCAGGATTCCGCTTATAACGGCGATGAGGTGATTCTTCTAGGTGAATCTGATACCGGTGAACGGATAACCATTGAGGAATTATCCGAGTGGGCGGGTACCATCCCATATGAAATTTTGACAAATATCAACGGCCGCGTGCCGAGAATCTATAAAGAGACCTCAGACAACAGACCTCAGACCTCAGAAGGTGATCTGTTGTCTGAAGTCTGAGGTCTGTTGTCTGAGTATGCGTAACTGGAAATTTTGGCTTGGTCTGGCCATCAGCATTATTTTTATGTGGTGGGCGTTGAACGGCCTTGAATGGGGAGATATTTGGCAGGCGGTGCGTTTCGCCAACTACTGGTGGTTGGTGCCCAGCGTAGCGACTTACTTTGTGGCCGTATGGGTCCGAACCTGGCGCTGGGATTATATGCTGCGGCCGCTGGGGCACATTCCGGTCAAGCGCCTTTTTCCGGTGGTCGTGATCGGCTATATGGGAAACAATATTTATCCGTTTCGGGCTGGAGAACTGCTGCGATCTTACGTTTTATATCGCCGTGAGGAAATTCCGGTTAGCGCTAGTTTGGCGACCGTGATCGTGGAACGAGTCTTTGATGGCTTGATCATGCTCCTTTTTGTTTTTCTCGCCCTCCCATTTTTCCCCTTGCCGGAAAATTATCGTTCTTTAGTCATATTGGCCAGCGTTGCTTTTTTAGGCGCACTCATCGTCTTTTTCGCCCTGGCCTCGATGCCGCGCAGAGCTTTGAAGCTGGTTGGTTGGGGGTGCCGATGGCTGCCGGATCGTTGGGGAGAGGCGATATTTGACTTTGCCAAACGATTTTTAGATGGATTGCTTGGCCTGCGAAATTTCCGCAACGTACTAATGATTTTTGGCACTTCGCTCATCATCTGGCTCCTGGAAACGGTAAAATATTGGTTTGTCATGCATGCCTTTGATTTTGGGGAGGCGCAGGTGTCGTTTTTCGCCTTGATGTTGATGAACGGCGTGGTAAATTTAGCCACGACCTTGCCCTCTGCACCGGGGTATGTGGGTACTTTTGACAAACCGGGAATTGCCGTTTTGATGCTGTACGGGGTGGCTGGTGAAATTGCGGCCGCCTATACGTTGACTCTGCATGTGGCCCTGTGGCTGCCGATCACCGCTCTGGGAGGATATTATATGGTGAAAGAGGGGATGCGCTGGGCCGATTTTAATCGTGCCGCCCGGTTAAACGAACAAAACGCAGGAGTAGGACTTTGAGAAAAAAAATTGCGGTGGTTGGGGCAGGAATTACCGGCTTATCGGCCGCTCTTGACCTCGCACGTGTGGGTCATGACGTCACTGTCTTTGAGGCCGCCCCTCAAACCGGGGGGCTGGCTCGCGGGTTTCAAGATGAGCGCTGGCAATGGCCGCTGGAACATTTTTACCATCATCTCTTTCAATCCGATAAGGAAATCATTCATCTCGTCGATGAATTGGGGATCAAGGAAAAGCTGTTTTTTCCCAAGCCACAAAGCTCGATTTTTTTTCAAAATCGCATTTATCCCTTTGACTCCATTCCCTCTTTTTTTAACTTTCCTGGCTTTAACTTATTTGACACGATGCGTTTTGGGGCGGTTACCGCCGTACTGCGCTATTTGCGGCTTTGGCGAGTCCTTGAGCGGGTTACGGCCGATCGCTGGATGCGTCGCTGGTACGGAAAACGGGTCTATGAATCATCGTGGCGTCCTCTTCTGATTAATAAATTTGGCAAATATTACGATCAGGTGCCCATGTCCTGGATGTGGGCTCGGATTTATGCCCGGTCATTTGGATTGGGGTATTTTGAGGGTGGATTTCAAACCTTTGTCGACGCCCTGACCGATAAGGTTGTTGATATGGGGGGGAAGATTTACCTCGAAACCCCGATCAGCCGCATTGATGATGAAAACGGCCGGCTGCGCGTATCTGACCGCGAAAACCGTTCTGACGTATTTGATCAGGTGTTGGTGACCCTTTCTCCTCAGCGGCTGCTGGATATGGTGCCTTCGCTCAAAGCGCTGCACAACGATTATGCTAAACAGGTCGATGAATTGACCCATATCGGGGCCCTGGTGCTTGTGGCGGCGATGCGCTGGCCCCTCATGAAAAAAACGTACTGGCTCAACATTCCTGCTGATACCCCCGACAGAGGTGAAAATGAAATTCCCTTTTTAGCGCTGGTTGAACACACCAATTACATCGATAATCGCCATTATGGGGGTGATCATCTCATTTATATGGGAGATTATTTGCCGGGTGATCACGCTTATTTTTCGATGGAAAAAGCGGAGATAGAAGAATTGTTTTTTACCCATTTGCAGCGGTTTAATCCGAATTTCAGACGGGATTGGGTTCGCAAAACCTGGTTGTTCCGAGCGGATTATGCCCAACCGGTACCCTTTGTCAACCACTCAAAAAATTTGCCTGATTTGCAAACGCCGGTCAATGGGTTGTACTTTGCCAGCATGAGCCAGGTTTATCCGTGGGATCGTGGCACAAACTTTGCGGTTGAAATCGGCCGGCGAGCCGTCCGGCTGATGGAGAAAGATGGCGTTGAAAGGCAGACCGAAAGGAAGCCTGAGTAGACTATCGAATTGGTATAGAAACCAAGTTTACTCAATATCTGTTTCCCAATCACCTGAAAGGTTTACAAAAGAAATAAGAAAAAAAGCACCGCGGATTTTATGGATTGACCCAGGTATTTCTTATTAATCCTTTAGCCGCGCTGTGAACAGGGTCTCTGGACAATTTCTTAGACCTTAACCTAATTTGCACCCCTACGGTGCAGCCGAATGAATTCGGCCGCAATGAAAACCGGATTTTGAGTGTTAACAAATAAACACCGATAAGGCTTTGTCATTCCCGCGAGAGCGGGATGACGGGCTTGTTATTGGATGATGGTTCATATTCACGCTCCCAAAGTCTCTAGCCACCTTTTTGGCTTATCATTTAAACATCCATTTATTAGATGAGGGGTAGCCCGGAGCAGCTACCGAAATAATCGGATTTAAATCAGGAGTTTTTTCATGAAGATTATTATTGTAGGCACCGGTTATGTGGGTTTGCCCCACGCGGCCGTATGTGCTGAATCTGGACATGAAGTGCATGCGTACGATATCGATGATAATCGGATCAACGCTTATAAATCAGGGGATCGGGCTCAGATCGAAGCTCATGTTAACGAACCCGGTCTGGCCAATGCCATTCAGGATACCCTTGATCGTTACCTCTTTTTCAGCACTGAAATTGAACCAATTATCGAAGGGGTCGACGTCATATTTATGTGTTTAAATACCCCTCCTAATCGGGATGGGTCGAGCAATCTCAGCTATTTAATCAACGCCTCTCGCGATGTCGGCCGGGCCCTGGCCAAGCGCCAAGAGAAAAAACGAGTGGTGGTGGTGAACAAAAGCACGGTGCCGATTGGTACGGCCCGTTTGGTCGAGCGAATTCTAAAAGAAGAAGGAGTCGAAAATTTTGGGGTGGCCTCCAATCCCGAATTTTTGGCCCAGGGAAACGCCGTTGAAGGATCACGGCGGCCGGATCGCGTCGTGGTTGGGGCGGACACGCCCGAAGATTTGGAACTGCTGCGTCGAGTTTACAATCAGTTTACCAACCACGTACGCATTAAATATATTGAGACAACCCCGGAAACGTCTGAGTCGATCAAATATATGGCCAACTCACTGCTGCTAACCTATATCTCTTACTGGAACGGAGTTGGTGCCCGGTTGGCTGAATCATACGACAACATTCGCATGGAAGACCTCAAGCGGGGGGTCACGGCCGATTCTCGCATCAGCACCTGGGGCTCTTATGTGAGCAACGGCGCGGGAGGCAGCTGTTTTGGTAAAGACATTCAATCGTTGATGTATCAGCTCAATCAGGCGGGCCAATCAACCGATTTGCTAAATGCGGTATACAACATCAACGAATATCAGAAAAGCTATTTAATCGATCGGGCGATTTACGAAGGTGGATTTAACTTTAATCAGAAAAAAGTGGCCATTTTAGGGCTGGCGTTTAAAAAGCGGACCAACGACATGCGTGATTCAGCTGCACTAAATGCCGTTGAAGCTCTGTTAGGGAAAGGGGTATCGGAAATTCGCGCGTATGATCCCCTGGCCGTCGACACAGCTAAAAACCATTGGTTTAATCCCAGCAAAAACCATCTTTTTGAGCGCATTACCTATCATGATTCACCACGTGAGGCGATTGAAGGCACCGATGCGGTTTATATTTCCACCGATTGGGAAGAATTCCGCGGCTTATCCCGAACGATAGAAACAACGGTAGACCCACCTTATTTGGTCATCGACGGCCGGCGCATGATCCCCGACTATCAATCTCTTGTTGACAGAGGGTTTACATATTTGCCGGTTGGGGGACCGGTTAAAAAGTTGGCGTAAAATCGCCATTTCCACATGAATTCGCTTGCTTGCCCGTAGGATTTTTCCCTATGGGCTTTTTTTTTTGCCAGAATTGCTTAGAATTTAACTCTAGTTGCTACAATTCTTTTCACCTCTCACCCCAAAAGGAGTTCCGCATGGAAAAACAACAAATTCGCTGGGGAATCATTTCAACCGCCAGAATCAATCGTCGGGTGATTCCCGCGATCAAAATGTCACCACGCGGCCGATTGGTGGCTGTCGCCAGCCGGCGGCAGGATACGGCTGAGGCGTACGCACAGCAGTGGGACATCCCTCAGGCATTTGCCGGCTATGAATCGATGCTGGCCTCAGATGAAATTGATGCGGTTTATATTAGCGTGCCCAACCATATGCACGTCCCCACGACTTTGATGGCCCTGGAGGGCGGTAAGCACGTTCTCTGTGAAAAACCGTTTGGCTTAACGATTCAGGAAGTTGATCAGGTACGCGAAAAACAGGCTGAAACCGCATTGGTTGTGGCGGAGGCGTTTATGTATCGTCATCATCCACAAACCAAACTGGTGGGGGAGATGGTGCGCAGCGGCCGGCTGGGAGAAATATTGTCGCTGCGGGGGACATTTAACTTTAAGGTCAGCGATTTGGCCAACGTCCGACTTGTGCCCCAATGGGGCGGTGGTTGTTTGTGGGATGTCGGGGTTTACCCGCTTTCGTTTGCTCAATATTTGATGGGGGGTGCACCGGAAACGGTCACCGGTTGGCAGTGGGAAGGACCAACCGGTGTAGATGAACACTTTGTGGCCCACATGACCTATGAGAACGGCCGGGTAGCCCAATTTACCAGCTCATTTTCGACGCCGTTTCACACGGAATTTGAAATTATGGGCACGGCCGGCCGCTTACACATGACTCGGCCGTTTACCGGTGTGGATGAACCGGCCCAAGCGGTAATTTTGTATGATCAGGACAATCGGGCGGAAGAGATTGCCGTACCGGATGAATATCTCTACCTGGGTGAAGTAGAGGATATGCATCGGGCGATTCTCGATGGCGACCCCCCTTATCTTACGCTGTCTGAAACGCGAAACCATATCGCCACCGTACAGGCCCTATATCGTTCAGCCGCGGAAGGTCGGCCGGTTCAGCTGACCGAAATAATCGACGGCTGAACTCCTGCACTTTACTCAGATCGTAGAGGCGTATCTTAAATTAACGCCGGATAGTAACGCATTTTTCACGTCAGGTGCACCTTTTTCTACGGTGCCTGTAAGGTTTAATGGTTACCCTAAATAAATGGGGTGAATGCCTAAATTTAGTAGACGAAAGGTAATCGTAAGGAGTTTACGATGGGACGTGATTCGGCAAATGGCTCTTCGCCTGACCCCATTTCAGATGGTCGGGTTCGAGACGCCACGCGTATTATTTGGTATATCGTCTGGCTGGGGATTTCAATTATCCTGGCCGTGGGTATGGTTTGGTATTTCACTCTTTAGTTTGCTGCTGCAGCGCTTCGATAGCCGCTGATGTGGGCAATGAGGGAATCGCGCCTCGGCCGGTTGTGGTCAACGCCCCGGCGGCATTGGCAAATTTCAGCGCATCTTCCAGCTCGTCCGGCTGCTTCCAAAGTTGAGAATTGCCGTACAGCCGGCTCAAAAATGCGGCCACAAAGGCATCCCCTGCGCCGGTTGTATCAACCGCTTCGACCGCAAAACCGGAAACTTTCCCCTGGCGTTCGGCCGTGTAATAACGCGACCCTTTCCCCCCTTCGGTTACCAGCAACAATTTTAAATTATCGTGCCACAGTGACTGGGCCGCCTCATCGCTGTCCTCTCCGGTCAAAAACAGCAGCTCATCTTCGCTAATCTTAATCACGTCCGCCTCTTCCCAAATGCTCATAATGCCTTTTCTGGCGGCCGCGGCATCCGGCCACAGGGGCAGACGCAAATTTGGATCGTAAGAAAGCACGGCCCCCGCCTCACGGGCCATCGACAGGGCGGCTAAATGGGCTGAACGGCACGGTTCGCTGATCAGGCTGATTGATCCAAAATGGAAAATTGCAGATTGCCCGAGTGCTTCTCGATCCACCTCGTCCGGGGTTAAAAGCATATCGGCGCTGGGATGGCGATAAAACATAAATTCCCGCTCCCCATCGGCGCGCAGAGTCACAAAAGCCAGGGCGGTACGGGCGCTGCGGTCGAAACGCATGGGGGAAATATCCACGCCGTTTGTCGCCAAAACACGGGCCAACATGTGGCCAAATTCATCATCACCGACTTTGCCCAGAAATGCGGCCGGCAGCCCCAAACGGGCCACGCCTACGGCCACATTGGCCGGTGCACCACCGGGTGCCTTTTTAAATGCCTCCGCTTCAGCCAGGGACACGCCATTTTGGGTTGGCACAAAGTCGATTAGTAGCTCGCCAAAGCAGACGATTTTTTTGGTCATGGTGAGTTCTCCTATAAGCTCGGCCTGTCGGCCTGTTAGCTCGGGCCTACGGCCCTTTTAGCACGGCCTATTGGCCTGTTAGCTCGGGCCTGTGGCCCTCTCAGCGCGGCCCTCCGGGCCTGTCAGCCGTCAGCTGAGGGCTAAAAGGTGCGCAGCACCGTGCTACTGCCCTTCCAGCCACAGCGCCTCAAACGGCTGCAGCAGCAGCTCAAAATGGGTGGATTTAATTTGACCGGTTAAATGGTCAATCAACTCTCCCTGAAATCCTAACTCTTCAAGACGATACGATGGCACCTGCTGGGGCTCTTCACTAAAGTTTCCCAGCAGCAAAATTCGGCCGCGGGGACTGTATCGCAGCAGGCCAAAAACGTGGTCGTTGTGGGTCCAGACCGCTTTGCTGGCTGCCTGACTGTGAAGCGCCGGTGTATTTTTTCGCGCCTGAGCGAGATGGCGCAGCCCCTGGAAGATGCGGCCGGCCGGTTGATGGCTGCTAAATCTTTGTTGGGCCAAATCCCAATCCATCAGCGGCCGGTGCATCCAGCGACTGTCCCCCTTTTTGGCCGCATCCTCGGTGTAACTGTAATCGTTTAGCAGACCAATTTCATCCCCCATATAAATCAGGGGGATGCCGCCGGCGGCAAAAACGAGGTTGTGTATGAGCAAAATCCGGCGGATCGCCAATTCAATCTCGTACGGATCTCCCCCCTCAAGGGCGGTTTCCAAGCCGGCCAGTGAAGCACACGCTCCTGAAATACGGCGATCCATGGTTTCCGGATTAAATTGGAAAACCGTTCCGCGAGCAAACGATCCTTCAAAATCCCCGCTGTAAAAATCGCTCAGGAATGAGCGGTGCCAAAACCCGTTTAAGCCCACGGCCGCGGCGTACTCATCCATGATGGCCCAGCCGATATCATCGTGGCAGCGCACATAAGTGACCCAGGAGGCTATTGAAGGAATCTCCGGCAGCTCCTGCAGCGAATAGGTAGAAAGCACCACGTTTCGTTCGGCCAGCATGCTCCACATATAAACCATCAGGCTGTTGTGATACGCCAATTCACATTCCTTGTTTGTAAACCGGCCGGTGCCCAGATAAGGCACGACATCTTGGGGAGCAACAATCGCTTCTGCTTTAAAGACCAATCCAGGGGCGGCCAATTTAGAAAACGCGCGAAACGCCTGCAGAATGGCGTGTGCTTCCGGTAAATTTTCGCAAGAGGTGCCCATTTTTTTCCACATAAACGCCACCGCATCGAGCCGCAGCACTTCGACCCCGTTGTTGGCTAAATAGAGGATAATTTCCAACATTTCGCCAAATACGGCCGGGTTGGCGTAATTTAAATCCCACTGATATCTGTTGAAGGTGTTCCACACCCACTGCTTCATCTCTTCGATGTAGAGAAAGTTGCCGGGGGCGGTTTCCGGAAAGATTTCCCGCAGCGTTTGATCATATTGATCCGTCAGCGTGCGATCCGGAAAGGTTAAATAGTAATCCTGATAAGTCGGGTCCCCCTCTTTTGCTTTGACGGCCCACTCGTGCATATCGGCCGTGTGATTACACACAAGATCGATACAGAGGCTGATGCCCTCTTCTCGCAGTTTTTTGGCCACCTGCGCCAGATCCCTCATCGTCCCGAGGCGCGGATCAACTTCTCGATAATTCATCACCGCATATCCCCCGTCGTTGGGATCTGGTCCAGGTTGGAGGAGCGGCATCAGATGAAGATAGGTGACTCCCAATTCACGGAGATAGGGAATCTTTTCGGGCAGCTTTTTTAGCGTGCCGCAGAAGCGGTCCACATAGCAAATGTAGCCGACTTGATCGCTGCGCTGATACCAATCCGGTTCATGCAAGCGCTGCAGGTCGAGGGCGCGCAAGGGCGCCGGCCGCCTGGCGTACGCTTGAAAGGCGATTTGACGAAACTCGTCCACCCACTGATCAAAATCTTCGCGCTCTCCATAGATTTGGCGTAGCGCTTCGTGTGCATCGGGCAGGTAAAGCTGGCAGCGCTGCTCAAAAATAGAAATTTCGAGCCGGGTGAGTCTGGGGTTGCTTTTAGGTGTGTTCATATTTCAGCTCTGCACGGCGCTAAAGCGCTTTTTAGCCCTCGGCACGGGCCTGCGGCCCTTTTAGCACGGCCCTCTGGGCCTGTCGGCCGTCGGCTGAATGCTGAGAGGCGCGTAGCGCCGAGCTGAGGGCCAAAAGGTGCTCAGCACCGAGCAAACCGGCCTCTCAACGCCGCGCTAAATGCAGCCAGTGACTGGCGTATGGCCGCATTTTGAGAACCGGCGGAATGTTGTCATTTAGGGTCCAGGAGCGCCCTTCGTGTAGAAGATCAATTAGCTTCCCCTGACCGGCCAATTCTGGAAAATGAAGTGATACAGATTGCACTTCAGCACTTAAATTATACAGGCATAATGTCCGTTCATCATCTAAAATACGCCAGTAGGCAAACACCGATTTATCGGCCGTTTCCCAAATTTCCATTTCTCCCCGCTGCAGCTCCGGGTGAGCTTTTCGAACCTGCAGCAGGAAGCGCGTCGCTGATAAAAAGGAATCCGGATCGTTTTCCTGATTGGCCACGTTGACCCGCTCATACCCATATTCTGCATCAGAAATCACGGGAAAGTATGTTTTATCGGCCGCAGAAAATCCGGCGTTTTGGCTGCTATCCCACTGCATCGGGGTGCGAACCCCGTGGCGATCGGGCAGGGCGATGTTGTCACCCATGCCGATTTCATCCCCATAATAGATAATGGGCGTGCCCATCAGCGACATCAAAATACCGTTGAGAATGAGCCATTTCCCCTTGTGATTGTCGAGGAGTGGAGCCAAACGACGGCGTATACCCAGGTTTGATTTCATTTCCGGATTAGGAGCGTACTGCTGCCACATCCACTCTCTTTCTTCGATCGTCACCATTTCCAGGGTCAGCTCATCGTGGTTGCGCAAAAAAGTCATCCACTGACATCCGGCGGGAATCGCGGGTGTATCGCGCAGAATATCGAGGATTACCCGCCGATTTCCCTGTTTGAGGGCCATGTAAAGGCGCGGCATGATGGGAAAATGGAAGCAGACATGAAATTCATCACCATCACCAAAATAAGGGAGCAAATCGTGAGGCCACTGGTTCGCCTCGGCAATAAATACCCGGCCGGGATACTCTTCATCGATCAGGCGGCGCACTTTTTTGAGAAACTCGTGGGTCTCCGGCAGATTTTCACAATTTGTCCCTTCACGTTCATAAAGATACGGCACGGCGTCAGCGCGAAACCCGTCGATCCCCATGTCGAGCCAGTAGCGAATGACTTTAAACATCTCTTCATGGACTTGGGGATTGTCGTAGTTTAAATCGGGTTGATGGTGGTAGAAGCGATGCCAAAAATATTGTCCGGCCGTTTCATCCCACGACCAGTTTGATTTTTCATAATCCAGAAAAATAATGCGCGTTTCCGGATATTCACTGCCGCTGTCGCTCCACACGTAATAATCCCGGTATGGGGAATTTTTATCAGTCCGCGCTGCCTGGAACCACGGGTGTTGGTCGGACGTGTGGTTCATCACCAGGTCAATGATCACTTTGAGATTTCGTTCATGGGCGGCGTCGATAAACGCCTTAAAATCGGCCGCTGTACCAAAGTCGGGGTGCACCCCATAATAATCCGCCACATCATACCCGTCATCCTTGAGGGGAGATGGGTAGTGGGGCATGATCCAGACCGCATCAACACCAAGTGATTTTATATGATCTAACTTGCTGATGGCCCCTAAAAAATCACCTTGACCGTCTCCGTTGCCATCACAAAAGGCGCGGATGTTCAGCTCATAAAATACGGCTGTTTGATACCAATGTTTGTCATCCATTTGTCATCCAATCCAGTAGGAAGGAATAAAAAACCTTTGAGCCATTTGGCCCAAAGGTTTTTCATCGTTAAGTTGTTCGCGAACGGTTGGGTCTTAGCCCTTAACCGAGCCGGCCAAGAGACCGCGGACAAAGTACCGCTGCAGTGAGAAGAACACGACCAGCGGCAGGATCATTGTGATAAAGGCACCGGCCGTTAGCAGATGCCAATCCTGGCCCCGAGAACCAACCATTTCTTGCAGGGCCTGGGTGAGAACGGCGACATCCGGCTTGCTGCCGATAAAGACCAGCGCCACCAGGAGGTCGTTCCAAACCCACAGAAATTGGAAAATGGCAAATGAGGCCAGAGCGGGCAGGGAAAGCGGCAGAATTAAGCGGATAAAAATCGTAAAATGGGAAGCCCCATCAACAAACGCCGACTCAATAATTTCGCGCGGCAGCCCGACGATATAGTTAAAGAGAAGGTAAGTCGCCAGCGGCAGCCCAAACCCGGTGTGAGCCAGCCATACCGCCAGAAAAGTTCCCGTCAACCCCAGACTCACATAATCCTGAAGCAAGGGAATGAGAGCGATTTGCAGCGGAACAACGAGCAGCCCCACCACAATGGTAAAGAGGAGCTTGCGGCCGGGAAAGTTCATCCAGGCAAACCCGTAGGCGGCAAAGGCGGCAATAAGGATGGGGATGACCGTGGCCGGGACTGCAACCGCCAGACTGTTCAAAAAGGCGTTGCTCAGGTTGTCACCGCTGGCTTCGATGATGGTGCCGTCCGCATTGACAATATCTTCCCCGGCCAGAACCTCTCGATAATTATTTAGCGTTAGCCGCTCGCTTATAGGCTCATCGCTTGAAAAAGCGGTCCACCAGCCGGTTGTCCGCACCAGTTCCGGCGGCCGGAAAGAGGAGACCAGGAGCCCGAACGTGGGCAGCGACCAGATGAGAACCAGAATGAGGAGTGTGCCGTTAACGGCGATATTTCCAAATAGTCTTTGTTGGCTTTGACTTCTAAACATTAGAATGCTCCTTCTTCTCGGAATCGGCGCAGATTGTAAACCATGACCGGGATCGTCAAGATGACCAGAATGATTGCCAGGGCGGCCCCTCGCGGTTGATTTTGAAAGGTAAACATCTCTTTGTACATGCGATTTGCAATCACCTCCGTGCCGTTTCGACCCTGGGTCATCACAAAGATCAGGTCAAAGATCTTCAAGGTTAAGATCACGATTGTTGTTGAAACGGTGATAATCGTCCCCTGAATGTAAGGGATAATAATGCGGAAGAAGATCTGAATTTCGCTGGCGCCATCGATACGGCCGGCTTCAAGTAATTCGCCGGGTACCCCTTTCAGAGCGGCTGATAGAAGGACCATGGCGAACCCGGTTTGTAGAAAGACCAGCACGCCGATCAGCATAAAGTTATTCCACGGTTCAAGCAGGAGCCAGCCTATTCGTTCCCCACCGGTTGCCTCGACGATAGCATTGAGCAACCCCACCTGAGATTGACCTGGCGCGCGGGAGGCGTCATAGATAAAGCGGAAAATGACCCCGGCACCCACAAAAGAGATCGCCATCGGTAGGAAGATCAAAGATTTTCCGATCACCTCAAAATTGCTGCGGTCGGCCAGGATGGCGACGAGCAGCCCGAGACCGACAATTAAAGCGGTGCCTACAAAGAGCCAGATGGCGTTATTTCGCAGCGCTTCAAGCATTTCCGGTGCGGTGAAGGCAAATAAGTAGTTATCAAAGCCAAAAACGGTTTCGGCCGAATTGGGCACCTGGACCTGGAAACTGAGCCACAGGGTTCTAAAAGTTGGAATGAGCAAATACCAGCCCAGGATGACCATCGCCGGGCCAACAAAGACATACGGCCGGATGAGCTGTTTGGCTCTCAAAGGCAGCTGCTCAACCATCCAATTGGCTAAAACAAAGAGTAAGCCAACGCCACCTACCCCCCAAAGAATCGCCACGACCACGATAAATAATTTGGGTGCTTCGCTATCGCGAAGGAAGATAAATCCGCGATACATCACCCAGAAGGAGATCAAGGGAATCGCCACGGCCGCTAAGATTCGACCGGCCGTTGTACCCAGCCAGCTAACGAGACCGCCGGGTTCTTGTGGTTGTTCAAGTGTGCTCATCGTTTTTTCCTCACTACTCCTTTTAGATTGTGTTTTGCCTGTATCATCAACATGTGATTCAAATTAAGGAGTGATTTTATGCCCCGAATTGCTCAAAAGGCCAGTCTTCAGCGATTTTGACATTGAAATGGCTCCCTCATGAGGTGCAGGGAAATTTTCCCTGCACCTCGGATTTCAACATTCACACTTATCGAGGCCAGGCGGCGTCGATTGCTGGCAGCACTTCATCTTCTGGTGCGCCGGTGACCCAGGCGGTAACCTCGGTCCAGAAAGCACCAGCACCAACGGCGGCCGGCATCAGGTCGGAACCGTCGAACCGGGTTACTTCTGAAGCCAGAAGCAGCTCGGCAAAGCGGCGGTCAACATCGGTCTGATACCAATCCAGCTCAGAGTCTTGATGCGGGGAGATAAAGCCACCGGCTTCAACCCAACCCTTCATCGACTCGCCGGTGGCCAGGTAAGCCATAACGGCTCGCACTTCCGGCCGGTCGTTGTACATGACGGCGATATCGCCGGCGGTCAACATCGGTTCGCCGTAAGCGGGATCGATCATCGGGAAGTAGAAGAAGTCTACGTTTTCACCGATGACGGCGCTGTCGGGGAAGAAGGCCGGGATAAAGCTGGCCTGACGATGCATCCAGCAGCTCGGTGGATCGTCAAACAAACCGGTCGGAGAATCACCAAATGGGGTCGTTACAATACCGACATCGCCACCCAAAACATAGTCGGGGTTTTTCCAGATGACGGCGATCGTATCGAGCGCATTGCGCACTTCTGGTGAGTCGAAGAGCAGTTCACCGGAGGTCCATGCGTCATAAACCTCAGGCGGCTGCGTCCGCAGCATGACGTCTTCCATCCAGTCGGTGGCAACCCAGCCGGTAGCACCGGAGCTTTCGATACCGATACACCAGGGGGTGCCGCCGTCAGCAACCATCTGATCGCTCAGAGCCAACAGGTCTTCCCAGGTGGTGGGAATTTCGTAACCGGCTGCCTCAAAGTCATCTTTTGGATACCAAACGAGACTTTTGATGTTGCCGCGATACCAAACACCAGCAACCTGTCCGGCCAAATTGGCGTCATCAAGCCACCCTTGGGAGTATTGGCGGGAGAGGAATTCTTCGGTGAGGAAGGCGCTGGGATCAACCACGGCACCCTGGCGAACGAGACCGGCAACCAGACCCGGCTGCGGATGGCCACCGATATCCGGTGGGTCGCCACCTTCAACGCGGACCTGAATTAAGGTCTCAAAGTCGCCAGAACCTTCGTATTGAATATCAATACCGGTTTCTTCTTCAAAAGCGGCGATTGAGCTGTCAAAGCGACGGGCGTCCTCATCGACAAAGGCGCCAAACATCGACACGACGGTTCCGGAGTATGCTCCAGAGCGAGCCGCTTCAAGGATGGCATCACCACCAATGATCTCTTCCATCGCTTCTTCAACTTCTTCGGCCGCTTCCTCGACAGTTTCTTCGACTTCGGCTGCGGTTTCGTCCACGGTTTCAGCCGCCTCTTCGACGGCTTCTTGACCACCACCACAGGCTACGAGCAGCGCAAACAGTGCGGCGATCAAGAAAAATTTCCAATTTTTTAAAGTTGACATAAAACTCTTTTCTCCTCGTGATTGAGTTTATTATTGACAAGTAGTTTTTTTATTCAGGTAACTTTTCTTTGCAGCATCACCTCCTCAATTTTCGATATTTAAATTTCGCGGCGGGCCAGTTGTGCCGCGTTCGATAACATCTGTAGGCAAAATAATTTTTTCGATGACGTCCGATCCGGACGCCAAAATTCGAAGCAGAAGTTCGGTGCCCTGAATACCGGTTTCAAGCAGGGGTTGACGAATGGTGGTCAAATTTAAATAGGCGGATATTTCAATATCATCATACCCAATGACCGATAAATCTTTTGGAATTTGCAGCCCTCTTTCCTGAGCGGCTTCCATGACCCCAAACGCCTGGGTATCGCTGGCGGCAAAGACGGCCGTTGGGGGATCTGGCAAAGCGAAAAACTCATGGGCGTTCTGGCGGGCCATTTCCCGGCTGTGTGGGCACTGGCGAATGTATTCCGAGCGGATCGGTAATCCGATCGCTTCCAGCGCCTGTTTATAGCCGATAAAGCGGTGTTCCTGAGAATTGTTGCCCAGAGAATTGGATGAAAAGTAGTCGCTGATAAAGCCGATATTTTTATGCCCCTTGGCTATCAGATGGTTGGTGGCATCCATGCCGCCGTTGATATCATCAATGGCTACCTGACTAAAAAAATACCCTCGGGCATCGATTTGAACCGTGGTGATATTGGCTTCTTTTAATTTTTTTGCTTCTTCTTCATTGGGAATGATACTAACGACCAGAAGTCCATCTACCTTGCCATAGCGCACGATATCGGCAAAACAGCGTTTTCGCCGCTCGATGGTCTCAATGTTGAATATATTGAGATCGTATTGGGTATCGGCCAACACCTGTTCGATCCCGCGGAGACGCTCAACGACTGATGGTCGCGTAAACCAGGGAGCAATCACGCCAATGGTCAACGTTTTCCCTAAAGACAGCCTGCGAGCAAACGTATTGGGAACGTAATCGAGGTCGCGGATGGCCGTGCGCACTTTTTCGCGGGTTTCGTTGCTGACCAGAGAACTGCCGTTGAGCACTCTGGAAACGGTTCCGACACCCACGCCAGCGTATTTGGCAACATCTTTGATGGTCGAAGCCAAGGTGAAGATTCTCCTTGTTTTGACTTGAGGAGGCGGGCTGGAACGGGTTCCACTCGACCGGACAAAAAAATGCCTGTCGGCATTTTGTATTAATGGAACGGGTTCCAAACTAGACAAACTATACAAAAAAGGTTCGGAATTGTCAACGAATTGTTAACAAAAGTGGCAAAGTGAGGGAAATAAAAAAAGGGCTCCGGAAGGTATCCGGAACCCTATCGTTCTGAGTAAAAAAATGAATTGGTTATTGAAGCTGTTTTTTTCGTTGATAAAAGACAAACATGGTGGCCAAGCTCAAAGCCAAACCGATGAGCCAAACGAACAATCTGTTTGAACCTGAATCCGACACACCTGATTCAACGTTACTCATCTGCACGGCCGTGGGGCCAAACGCCCACTGGTAATCTTCAACCTCGCCGTCAATTGACTCGCCAAAGACGAGCTGCAGCATGGCGGGTGGTGGGTTCCCCGTCGGACAGCCGAAGCCATCAGTTGACAAACCGTAAGTGGTGAAGAGAGGATCATTTGATGGAAACAGGCGGAAGCGCGCATTTAGCGGTGCCCCGTTGGCAAATGTCCCGCCATATTCAGCTACGGTTGGGGTGGTAATATTTGTTGGACCATCAAAGGCCACAAAGGTGTTGATCACCAATTCCGATTTTCCGCCGGTGCTGACCGCATCAAATACGCTGTTTTGATTCCAGTCAATCCAGCCGACCAAACAAGCAGCGAGAACTGTCGGTGGTTTGGTAATATCGACGTCCAGGATGCCGGTGCCGTCACCCCAGTTGGGGTCGGAGGCGGAAATCGTAATCCCCTGCTCATCGTCACTCCGCCCGGTGTCGTCCCCATCGGTTGCGCCGCTTTCCTGACCGTCCGGTTCACTGTCGATCGAGCTGCCCAGATAAATCGCCCCGATCCGGTGACGCGCTCCGTTGTCGACCTGCAGGGTATTAGTATAGGCAGGTGGCAGGTCACCATAATCATAGGTGAAGTCAGAAGAGACAAAATTAAGCGTCATATCCAGCGAGTCAATGGTGGTGCCGTCTGCCAGAATCTCAACCGCTCCCACGTTACCAAAATTGGCCCCTAAACCGGTAGGGGTGAACTGGTTAAAGGGAAAGTAAATTTCCGCCCCTGGGGCGCTGATGGCGTAGGGCAGCGTATACGTGTAGGTCGAATAGTTCGAGGCATTGGTGTAGATAGTCATGATCACCCTGGCATTTAGGTCAACCTGCTCAACAAACAGGCTTAAACCGTCATAGGGGTTAAAAATTAATCCGCCTAAACCGGTTGCATTCAGGGCACAGCTGCCGTCGCTGCCGTCCAGCTGAATCAGGGCTGTGCCGCGCGTGCTGGCGCCAATGCTAAAGGCTAAACTACCCGGAACCGAGGTGTCGACATCCGCCTGAACCGATCCGCCGCCGGTCGTACGATTAATCAGGATATTTCGCTCCGCCCCTATAGTTTCTGACATTGGCATAGTGGCGGTGGTACAGGGGGTGGCGATATTTGATACCTGGGGTCCGGCGTCAAAGGTATCGACGGTTAACGAGGCGGCATAGACTATGCTTACAACAGCAAGAAGCGCCATGGCTGCCGCAAACAGCGGAATCAGCCCTTTTACAAGTCGGCTTTTTATGAACATGGTGTGAATCTTCCTTGGTGGTAGGCAATAGTAGCTTGAGATGTAGGTGCTGCCTAATGTGAATAAAGCGTGAACATAAAACACATTCTACAATGTAAAAGGGAAAGGCGATTTAGGAAATGGGTACTGATTGCGGTTAGGATTTGGTTATAAGCGCCCGTATCAATTGTTAAGGTCAAATACTGTGTCCGGTGAGTGCAACCCCGATGCGTGATTGATTTTCCCGGCTGACGTCGGTCTACCGTCAGAGAGCCGGCGGTTAAAAATTGGCCCTCACCTGTTGCTCATAAGGTCTCTTACCATGTAGAATCTTCTCAAGTAAACTCCCGGGTCAATAGAGACCCGGTTTTTTTTTGAGCTGAGAACCCAAATTCAAATGGCTGCCCCGCAAGACATAGATGGCGATCCGGCCGCCGTCGCCTCCGAAGCGATGACCGAATCGGAAGAGTTGGCCCAGCAAACTGAGCAAAACCGCCGCTTTATGAATGCGGCCGTGGTCTTAATCGTTGCCAACGTGGTGCAGCGGGTGTTGGGTATGGCCCGGGAAATTGTGGTGGCCAATTTGTTTGGGGCTTCACCGGCGTTGAGCGCCTTTAACCTGGCCAAACTTGTTCCGGATACCCTTTATCAACTGATTGCCGGTGGGGAAATGATGAATTCTTCGCTGGTACCGGTTTTTAGCGATTATGTGGCCCGCTCGCGTCGCGAAGAGCTGTGGGCCGCCTTTGGCACGGTGGTCAGCCTGGTCATCGTCGTGTTGTCGGCCGCGGTCCTCCTCGTTGAGCTGTTTACCCCCCAAATCGCCTGGCTGGTTGGAGCTCGCAACCTCGAAGATCCAACCTTGTTCCCTTTAACCGTGAACCTGCTGCGGGTAACCGCCCCGGTCATGCTCTTTTTGAGTTTGTCCAGCGTGATGATGGCCGTGCTGTACGCGCTGCAGCGCTTTACCCTGCCGGCCTTTACGACGGCCGTCTTTAACATCGGCATTATCGCCGTGGCCCTCCTGTGGCCCGAAAACGTGTTCGCTTTGGCGTGGGGGATGATGGTCGGGTCAATCTTGATGATCGCTCTCCAGCTGCCGGCCCTGCGCGATATGTCGCTGCGCCTGAATTTTAACTGGCGGCATCCGGTTGTGCGCCGCATTTTGCGTTTGTATGCTCCGATTGTGTTGGGTCTGTTGGTCAATCAGGCCGGCATTTTTATCGGCTACAATTTGGCAACCCTGACCGGCGACAGCAGCGTCAACTACATGCGTTACTCAACGACCCTTTATCAGCTGCCGATGGGGCTGGTGGTGGTGGCGCTTTCCACGGCGATTTTGCCGACCCTTGCCCAGCAGTCGAGCACCCTGCAGACGTTTAAAAAGACCCTGGCCCAGGGGCTGCGTCTGGTGATTACCTTGATTTTGCCGGCCACCGTGGGACTTTTTGTGCTTTCGCTGCCGATTATTCAGCTCATCTTTGAGCATGGAAGATTTACCCCGGTTGATACGATCATCACCGCACAGGTTTTGCGCATTGATTTGATCGGCCTCCCCTTTGCGGCCGTTGATCTCATGCTGGTATACGCATCATATGCCCGCAAAGATACCCTGAGCCCCGCGCTCGTCGGCATCGTGAGCGTGGTGTTTTACGTGGCCGTGGCCCTGGTGCTGCTCGAACCTCTAGGGCTGCTGGGCTTGATGGTGGCCAATGCCGCAAAACTCGTTTTGCATGCGGCAATTATGATCTGGCTGCTACACCGACAGCTCGATGGGCTGCGAGGATTTAAGATTACAAACGTCCTGCTTAAAAGCGGGGCTGCATCGTTGATAACCGGCCTCGTCGTTTGGGGCGTGCTCTGGCTTGTGCAAAATTTGGGTTTGCCTCCCCAATTGCCCGGTCAGCTGATTCAGGTTCTCGTTCCCGGTTTAACCGGGGGAGTGGTCTTCCTGGCGATGAGCTGGCTGCTCAAAATACCGGAAATAAAGCTGACCTTTGATCTGCTCCGGCGGCGCCTTTGATCGGCCGACAAGATCGCTGAGCCGTTCAACTGGCTTGAAATCAACATATCGAAACGGTAAACTTATTTTCACTAGCGGTTTATTCGATCTCACCGCTATTCAAGGAGACAAAGGAAATATGCCTTCATTTCAGCTCGTTGTGCGTCGTGGACCAAGAGCCGGTGAAAGATTTGAGCTCAAAACTCAAACGGTCGTCATCGGGCGAGATTCATCGGCCGATATAAGCATCAATGACCCCGAGGTCTCTCGAAATCATTGCCGCTTGATCCTCGATCGCTCCTACTACATTCAAGATTTGGGCAGTACAAACGGCACCTTTATCGATGGTAAGCGGCTCGGTGGGGAACCGCAGCCGCTGGTCAACGGACAAATCGTACAGCTGGGCAGCAACGTTACCCTTTTGTATCATGAGGCTGATTCGGATGAAGAGGAGCCACCGGTGTTGTCGACCATGACCGTGGTTCACGAAAGAGAACGCGTTCAAACCTCCCCTCTTGATCCCTCGGATGCCGATATTATCGATTCTTATGGGGGAGACGAGCCGGAACAGCTCGATGATATGGCCGGTTTAGAAGACCTGCTGGCGGAGGAAGATCGCCCTTATCCCCAATACTCTGCTGAGGAGGAGGAGAAGCTGGCGCTGTTAAATCGGCAGACGATTAAAGAACGGCCGGCGAGCCAATTTCCGGCAGAAGAGATCGAAGAAGATGACAATCGGCGTACTTATATGATTATCGCTATCGTCGTTGGTATATTGCTTTTATGCTGCGTGTGTTTAGGGGTGATCGGCGTGCTCGCCTTTCTCCAATCTGAGGGTCAAATCAATTTGTTTGGCTGGCACTCACTCAGATGGGTCTTAATTTCCCAGCCTGTTTTAGCCCAAGTTGCTACCTAAAATAAAGAGATAGGTGGGGCTCAGCCCTCCTCTCATTCCCCTCCCGTTGGGAGGGAAGGCAGACATCCTCCCCCACGGTGGGAGGATTGAGGTGGGGGCTAATTCCCCAGTTAAATTGTAAAATTCCATTATTTATCGGTCAAAGAGATCGAAACCTGAGTTATTTTTGATCGATAATAATCGAATGGGAGAGCTCTTTGTCGCTTTCCAACAGTTCACCCCGTAATTCCTTGCGATGTTGGGCCACGATATCTTTGGGAGCCATCTCCACAAAAGCTTTTAGACCCACGAGCAGCACACCCAAATCATCGAGCTGCCCCAATCCCAGAAACGCATCCGGTAAGACATCGATGGGCATGATGAGATAAACGAGGGTTCCCGCGGGAATTAATTTGAGGGCAATAGGCACATTGGGATCTTTAATCAGCCGCCAAATCAGCTGTAAATTTTGAATGACCTCCTGGAAAAAGGAGATCTTTTTCTTGATTTCGGCCGTTTCAACCATATTATCCTGAGTTTGTAAATTCGTTTCGTTATTTTGTTCCATGGTTTTTCCTGCATTAATTGCAATCCAATTCAGTAACCGCTTACTCTACGCACCGCCGATCAAAAAGTTTCAGGTTCTCCTCTCTCTTCTCTCTTCTCTATTTTATTATCTCCCGCTGCTTTTTTGCCAGTGCTTCAACGCCTTGGGCGGCCAGGTCGAGCAGCTGATTAAACGCTTCGCGGCTGCTGGGGATCGTTTCGGCGGTGCTTTGCACTTCAATCAGGCGGCCGTCGGCCGTCATGACCACGTTACAGTCGACCTCAGCCCGAGAATCTTCCTCATACGGGAGATCAAGAAGCACGTCTCCATCAACCACGCCGGCGCTAACGGCCGCAATCTGGTGCTTGACAACCGAGTGAGGCAACACACCGCGCCGAATTAGCGATTGCAAAGCCAGGGAAACCGCCACCCATCCACCGGTAACGGCCGCCGTTCGGGTGCCCCCATCCGCTTGCAGAACATCACAATCAACAATCATCGTATGTTCACCCAGCTGATGCAAATCAAGGGCCATGCGCAGGCTGCGGCCGATCAAGCGCGAGATCTCCTGGGTGCGCCCTTTGGGCCAGCGCTGCTCTCGCCGGGAGCGGGTGTGGGTGCTGCGGGGCAGCATGGCGTACTCTGCGGTTAGCCACCCGTGGGGATTCTCCCTGTTTTTTAGCCAGGAAGGCAGCCCTGCCTCCAGGGTGACGTTACACAGTACGTGGGTATCGCCAAATTTGGTCAACACCGATCCTTCCGCCCAGCGGGTGAAGTGAGGGATAAATTCGATCGGCCGCAGTTCATTTGCCGCCCGGCCGTCAAAACGGGTCATAATTTTTACTCCAGAAAAAAGACTACAGACTACAGACCAGAGACTAGAGACCAGAGACCAGAGACTAGAGACGAGAGACCAAAGAATCGTCAATCGCGAATCAAAAATCGAAAATACAAATTTCGTAATTCGTATTTCGTAATTCGTATTTCCCATCTCGTATCTCGTATCTCGTATTTCATATTTCGTACTGATCTTCTACGGTTATAGTGGGAAAAGTTTTCCAAGACAAGGAGTGTAATGATGGATTATGTTAATTTAGGCCGGGCCGGGGTCAAAGTCAGCCGTTTTTGCCTCGGCACAACCAATTTTGGGGTTCACACGGAAGAGGAGGATGCCCATCGGATCATGGATGCCGCCTTTGAGCAGGGCATCAATTTTTTTGACACGGCCGATGCGTACGGATATGCCAAAGGCAAAGGAAAAACGGAAGGGATTATCGGCCGCTGGTTTGCCAAAAATCCCGACAAACGTGATCGGGTGGTCCTGGCCACCAAAGTGTATACCGCCATGTCGGATGATATTAACGATCGCGGGCTTTCCGCCTTTCATATCCGGCGAGCGTGTGAAGCCAGCCTCAAGCGAATGAACGTGGATCACATCGATCTGTATCAGATGCACCACGTAGACCGGGAGACGCCGTGGGAGGAGATTTGGCAGGCGATGGAGCAGCTGGTACAGGAGGGGAAGATTTCTTACGTGGGGACGAGCAATTTTGCCGGATGGCATCTGGCTCAGGGCAGTGAAATCGCCCGTCAGCGCCTGTTTATGGGACCGGTTAGCGAACAAAGCCTCTATAATTTGTCGGCCCGCACCGTTGAGCTTGAAGTGCTGCCGGCCGCCGCTGCTTACGGAATGGGGTTTATTCCGTACAGCCCGGTTGGGGGTGGCTTGTTGGCCGGAGCGCTGCAAAAGGTAAGTGAAGGTCGCCGGGCTACCACCGGCCGCCAGGAGCAAATCGCCGCCTATCGCCCTCAGCTTGAGAAGTATGAGGCGCTGTGTGCCGATTTGGGCGAACATCCGGCCGATGTGGCCCTGGCCTGGGTGCTCCACCAACCGCTGGTGACCGCCCCAATTATCGGGCCGCGCACGATGGAGCAGCTGGACGGTAATTTACATGCCCTCGATATCAAGCTTTCGGAAGAATCCCTGGCCCAGCTTGATGAAATCTGGCCGGGACCGGGCGGCCCGGCCCCCGAAGCGTACGCCTGGTAGCTTCCAAAACCAAATGAGGTCTGTCTGGTTAAATGACTTTCCACCCGACGCGTTCAAGGGCGGACAGGTCTTCAATAACCTGAATTATCGTTCGCGGACCCCCTGTCATCCTGAGCCCTTTGACTTCGCTCAGGACAGGCTTTGCGAAGGATCCCGTCAACTGACAAAAAGGTGTCGCTTGCTTTCCGAGCGCTCTCATCTTTTTAAATCAGCCCTTCTGAAAGACAACTTGACGAGATTTTTGTATGTTAAAGAGAAAGGTGGTCCGAGGGCGATTTTACCTATCCACATCTGCAAGGGCTTGGCTAGCCAAGCCCCTACCACAAGGCTCTGGTTCACCCTAGCCACCTGTCCGCCCCTGAACCGACACGGGAGGAGAGCTTGTTGGTCTGTTTGACGATCATTCTATTAGCTGTCCGCCTCTGAACGAGGCTGAAAAAAGAGAAAAATCGCTCCTGACATAACGGTGTCAGGAGCGATTTTTTATGATGTGATCATCATATAAAAACAAAGTTTTAGGAGGTAATTTCATGGTAGCAAATTATTTGGGGTTTGTCGTTGAAGATGTTGAGCAGGCCACGGCATTTTTTCGAGATACCCTTGGCTTCCCCATCGATCAAAAGGAAAGTATCCCCGGCCAGTACACGCAGTTTGACTTTAATGGAGGGATGATTTTATCGCTTCAGGAGCCGGTGAATACGGGTGATCCGGAAATTATTATCGAGCAGCCGTTTGAACCGGCAGTGATGGTCACCGACGTTGACAGCCTGGCAGCTGAATGGCAAGAAAAAGGGGTGACGATTCTTGATGGGCCGCGGGATATGCCGTTTGGCCGAGCGATGCTGGTCCAAACCCCTTACGGTCACGCCTTCCGGGTTTATCAACCGCCCGTGTAGTTTTTTTGCATACCGGCCGCTGCGGCGGCCATTTCATCTCGCAGCGCGGCTGGGGAAACAACCTCAGCCGCGTCTCCCCACCCCAGGATCCAGCGCTTGAAGTGGCTCAAATCCCCCCGGAAAAAGCGCAGCGCCAGCCGGCCGTCATCCAGCCACCACTGTTCGACGATTCCCTGAGGATTTTCTTCGAGAACCCAGCGCGCTCGTTCCGCTGAAAAATAAATAACCATTTCCATCTGCCCCCGATGCTGCTCGGGCACGAGGTCGCGCGGATGATACTGCTCCGGCAAAATTTCCAGCTGATCGATGCGCTCCAGGCGAAAGTTGCGCTCGCTTTGACGCAGGCGGCAGTATCCATACATGATCCACGCCTGGTCGACAAAGATTAAGTTCAGCGGCTCTACCTCTCGAAGCGTGACCCGATCGGTTGATTTGGCGTGATAGTGCAGGCGCACCACCTGTCTGTTTTGAATCGCGTCCACAAGCTTGATAAATCGGCCGTCTTCGAGATCGAGCTTTCCCCGCGAGATGGTGTAGAAGCCGATAATCGCCTGAAAGGCCATTAAGGATGACAGCGAGCGGCTGGGCAGCACCGCCTGAATTTTTTGCAGGGCAGCCCCGGCTGCCTGATGGGTCTCCCCCGCTTCGGTTAAGCTTTGAAATAAGCCGATCGCTAAAAAGAGCGCCCGGGCTTCTTTTTCGGTAAAAGCCACTGGCGGGAGATAAAATCCATCCATCAACCGATACCCTTCACCCGGCATGGCCGCAATCGGTACCCCTACCTCTGACAAAGCCTGAATATCCCGGTAAACGGTTCGTTCACTCACCTCAAACTGACCGGCCAAATCGCGTGCCCGCACCAGTTCACGATTGTGAAAAACAAGTAGGTAACCCATCAAACGGTCGATCCGATTCATCGCCTCTCCTCCTTATGTCCTCTTGACAGGGTCAAATTAAATAACGATACTTTCCCGTGACGTGCCCGATCAAACAGGGGCATTCTTCGTGTTCACTCAATCAATTCAGCCGGTTGCCATACCATCATAGGAGAAATCGCCCTTGAACGACAAACGAGAAATTTTGGGATGGACGATGTACGATTGGGCCAACTCGGCTTTTAGTACAACCGTCGTCACCGCTTTGTTGGGGCCCTACATCGAATCTCTGGCCAGCTCCTCCACATCTCCTGTCATGCTCTTTGGGTTGCAGATAGAACCGGCGGCTATTTACCCATTTACCGTTTCTCTCTCGGTTCTCATTCAGGTTTTATTTTTACCTTTATTGGGCACCATTGCGGATTTTACCAATTTAAAAAAGCGGATGATGATGGGTTTCGCCTATACGGGGGCGACGGCCACGATGCTGCTTTTTATCGTCCAGGCGGATATGCCGATTTTAGGCACCAACGGGGCCGTTTTGCTGGCCAGTTTTCTGTTTATCGTTGCCAATTTGAGTTTTGGAGCGGCCATCGTATTTTACAACGCTTTTTTGCCGGAAATTGCCTCGGCCGATCAGCGTGATATCGTCAGTTCACAAGGGTTTGCCGTCGGTTATGTTGGTGGCGGACTGCTCCTTTTGCTTAATTTAATTTTACTGAGCGTGATGGAAGATACCGTATTGGCGGTTCGCCTGAGTCTGGCCAGCGCCGGGTTATGGTGGCTGGTGTTTACCTATCTTTTTCCTCAGCAGAGGCTGGTGGTTCGAGAGCCGGCCCGCCAAATGCCGGAAGGGGAAGGACTTTTTCGCTTTGGCGTCAAGCGCGTTTTGGCCACCTTCCGTGAAATGTGGACGAAGTATCCGGAAACATTGCGCTATCTGATCGCCTATCTTATTTACAATGACGGTATTCAAACGGTTATTGCCGTGGCGGCCCTTTTTGCCAGCAGTGAGTTGGGAATCGAGCCGCAAGTCGTCCTGCTTCTTGTTTTGATGATTCAGTTTGTAGCCTTTGGTGGCGCCCTGCTTTTTGGATGGTTAGCCGGCCGCATTGGCGCTAAAAAATCAATTTTGCTAAGCCTTGTGATTTGGTCGGTTATCGTGATCTACGCCTATCTACTCCTGATTAACACCTTCCAACTTTTTGTTTTAGGCTTTTTCCTGGCGCTGGTTCTAGGAGGGTCTCAGGCGTTAAGCCGGTCGCTCTTCTCCCAAATGATTCCGCGAGATCACGAAGCGGAATATTTTGGCTTTTACGAAATCAGCGAGCGGGGAACCTCGTGGATTGGCACTTTGTTCTTTGGTCTGGCGGTGACGATCACCGGATCACAACGAGTGGCCATTCTCACCTTGATTGTATTTTTCCTGGTTGGGTTGGCGCTGCTTTCCCGGGTGGACATTCGGCGGGCGATGCTGGATTCAGGAAATGACCCAGAAGGAGTGGTTATTTAGAGTCCTAAGTCCTGAGCTAAAAGTCCTGAGTAAGATGGTTGAAATGGGACTTGACACGAAAAAGAAGGGTCTGATGCTGACTCAGGACTCAGGACTCAGGACTCAGGACTCAGGACTTAGGACTCAGGACTTAGAACTCCTACCCCCACTTCTTCGACCTCCCCCTTTTTACCTCCCCCCGTCTTTTTTTGGCATCCAGCCGAGCCTGGTTGGTGGCCCGACTGGGCCGGGTCTTTTTACGTTTTTTGGGCCGCCTCAACCCTTCCCGCAAAATCTCCTGCAGGCGAAAAACGGCAATTTGCCGGTTTTGGCTCTGGCTGCGAGTCTCATGCACGTGCAGTTTAAGAACCCCTTCATTGGTTAATCGATGGCTGAGCCGCTCTAAAAGATAAACGCGATCTCTTTCAGACAGCTGGCTCAGAAGCGTGGGTGATCCGGCAACGTCAAAAGAAAGGATCACTTTTGTCGCCGCTTTGTTGACGTGCTGTCCACCGGGACCGCCACCGGTTACAAATCGAAAATCCAGCTCGTTTTCAGGAATCGCCACGTGGTCGCTGATTTTTACTGAATCACTCATTATTGGGGCAGGGTACCTCAAATTGTGATAATTCACAAAGGAGCTAGGGACTGTCCGAGGGAGAAGTCCTAAGTCCTTAGTAGAAAGTCCTGAGTAAGATGAATCAAATTGGGACTTGACAGGAAAAAGTAGGGCTTATCCTGTTTCAGGACTCAGGACTCAGGACTCAGGACTCAGGACTCAGGACTCAGGACTCAGGACTCAGGACTCAGGACGCAGGACTCGCCGTCCAATCTTTCGTTTTTATCTCTCGGGCAATGAGGTAAAAAATGAACCCCAGCGGCCCAAACATGAGGACAAAAAATAAAATCGGGCTGGTAAACCAGGCGGACAGGCCGATTTTTCGGCTGTCGAGATAAGCCCAGCGGCCGACAAAGAGATCGAAGGCCAGGAAGTGAACCCAGCCGACGGTGGCTCCTGCTGGAGAGCCAAGCAGAGCTTGAATCCCGCCCAGGGTCGGGTTGGCCAGCTCGGCAAACGCCCCTCCAAACTGGGGGATGATCAGCATGGTATACAGCAGGGCCGAAGGGACAATAATCCACAAGCTTCGGACAATGCGTCTGGTCCACGACCAGGCCGGCAGGAGGATCATGAGCAGCCAGAAGGGCATGACGAGCAAGTTACTTAGGGAGAATATAGTATCCATAGGTGATGGGTGATAGGTGTTGGGTATTGGGTGATAGGTGTTGGGTGGAAGGTGAAATGGATGGTTGACATAAAGTCAAAAATGATTTTTTATGGCTTAATCCTTAAGTAAATTACAAGAATTTTTCACAATTTAATTGTCCACAGACTGCGCAGATTTTCGCAGATTAGAGGGAAAAATCTGCGGCCATCTGCGTAATCTGTGGATATTTTTTTCGTAAAACTTTTTGCTGACTACTTAAACCTTAAACCTTAAACCCAACAATTACGATTGATTAATTAAGCCAACTGATCCCGTCGAAGAAGCACCCAAATCGATCCGCCGGCAACGGCCGCGATTAAAACACCGAGTGCGGTTAACGTCAACGGGCCGGGATAAATCAGCGGTTCCGCCCGCAGAGCCTGCCAGGTGACCAGCCCGACAAAGGCCAGGTAACCTGCACCGGTGATGCCAATGAGCTGGGATTGTTTGCGGCCGGAAAGCCGGCTGTTTTGGCGCACGATGACATATCCGAGCAGCGGCAGAACCTGCATGGCGTGCATGCCGATGAAGTGGCCAACTCGCAGATCCCCACCCTCGGTGCTCCAGCCCACAAACGGCAGCCCTGCACCACCGTCAGCCACTCCCACTGAATGCCCGCCTGCTTCGAGCATCACCCCGGTCGCTTCGGCCGTGGCCAGCTGTTGGGCGTTTGGAGAGGTCATTAAAAAGCCCAGACCGGTCCCCACCACGGTGATCACCAGGGCTAGTTTTAGACTCAATCCCCAGGCCCGGTTTTCAAACGGCTGTCGAATCAGCAGGACCAGGGCAGCCAGACTCACCAGCCACAGCAGTAAAATCATGGTGCCCATGGTGCTAAAGACGGCCATATCAAACGGGGTGGCCACGTTAAAATGGCTGCGCACGCCGCGAAATGCCTGCAGCGCGATTAGGACGAGCTCGACAAACATGGCCACGGCCGTGACCCATGAAATGATAGATATCCATCTCGTCCGCCGCGTCACAAAGGTCAACATCCACATCAGGGTCAATGAGTAAAAAACCGACGAAATGGCAAATTTGGTTGGCTTAATCCATACCGGTTCACCCAGGATGGTCCGGGTATCTACAAGTAAGCCCACGACGGTGAAGAGCAGTAAGGCGATAGAAAATAATCCGGTAAACAACAGCGGTTTGTTTTCCCGCCAGCTGGTCTGAAAAAAAATCTGCAAACCGTTTGAGGATTTCTTCTTGGGATTTAAAGCTAAATTCATAAGATTCTCCATTTGAATAAAACATACACAATTATCAAAAATAATCGGCCACGGATTTTAAGGGTTAAAAGCACGACCTGTAAGATCGCTTTGAGTGATTCACAACCTCACGATCGCACCGGCCTGCTGGGAGCGTTGGCTTGGCAAACCTGAGAGCTTCCCCTCAAAAGCGCGCAGAATGTCCTGACGTTTTAGCGGTCCACCATGACCGACATAGAACGTGTGCGCCCCTGTCGCCAATATTTTTTGCAAGCTTTGAAAGACCGCCGACAGATTTTCAGCGAAGTAATGAATTCGCGGCCGAGCTGCCGCAAATGTACCTCCCAGAAAACCGCCCATGAGCAAATCACCAATGATCGCTTGACCGTCGTCTAGCAGGATAGAGATTGAGCCTGGGGTGTGGCCGGGCGTGGTGAGAATTTGCCCCGATATGCCTAAATGATCGAGTCGCATTCCCTCATTTATAGGAACGGCCGTTTCTGCCGGAGCATAGGGTTTGATTACGAAGGGGCGAATAAAGCGCCCGTTTAGCCCGGTGACCCGAATTGGACCGTTGTGACCCTGCCGCATTCGCTGTGCTTCAAGCGGGTGTGCCGCGAGAGGAACCTTGATCTGTTTCTGCAGCCAGGCTGAGGTTCCGGCGTGGTCATTGTGGGCGTGCGTGTGAATGACCAGAGCTAAATCCTGCGGTTGTACACCGGCGGCCGCCATTTGCTTCGTTAAATGTTCTTCTTCACCCGGTGAGCCGCTGTCGATTAAAACGGGCCGATCACCCCACACGAGATAAGCGTTGGATAAAGAAAGCTTGAGTTGATGGATTGTTGTCATAAAACCTCTGTTGAATTTCATTCAAAATCTGAACAATGTTCGGAAAATGGCAAAAAAAATTACCTTGTTATGCCGCGGACAAAGGTGGTCTGAGATTGGCGAGCGATATGTTCGAGGGGGATATTGAGATAGCGCAGCTGTGTCAACCACAACATGGCGGTACCGTGAACCTGGATCCAGGCGTTTATGGCCAATTCCATGACGGTTTGATTTTGCAGCAGCACAAAAGTGCCGTTTTCAACGCCCCGACCCATGGCCTCAACCAGAATCGTAAAAGCTGAATCTTGACCCATCATTTCCTTGTCAATTTCCTTTCCAGGGGGAGCCTGATTTCTCATAGATTGGGGTGCGGTGGTAAACATCAGCAGAAAAAAATCTGGATATTCGGCGGCAAAATTTAGATAAGCACTTCCCAGTTCAATCACGTATTCAACATCCGGCAGGGCTGGGTCTACCTGGGCCATCGCCTCATACAGTCGATTTTGCCCCTGGGAGCATACCGCCCAGACGATTTCCTCTTTGCTGGCAAAATATTCATAAAGACCGGCTGGGCTGTAGTCAATCGCTTTGGCAATTGAGCGAATGGATAATCCATCAATCCCCTTGGAATTAATGATTTTACGAGCGGTATCGAGGATAGCCTGGCGGGTTTTAGCCTGTCTTCTTTCTTTGGGTGTCATGGTTAACGCCATTTGATTGCCGAACACTGTTCGGATTCTAGAAAATAAATGCCCACTTGTCAAGTGGAAAAATGAAAATTCGCTCAGTTTTTGAATAATATACGGGGTAGGGGTTGCAGTAGTAAAATCTTTTTTGTAAGATGTTTCAGTCTTGGGTAATCTATTAATCAGGAATCATCAATAAGAAAGTAGTAACCCATAAGAGATTTATTAGTTTCGATTTAGGACAAAATTGCCATCGATTCTCTAACAAATAAACTGTATTATTTCAACAGGTCATATTTTTAGGCCAAAGCGAAATTAAAACAGCAAGTGTGTTTATAGAAACAACATTCTTAAGATTTTTCGATTAAACTTTTTTTATTGGTTGCAATTTATTCTTAACAAGAAGTGAGGGATACAAAATGCTTAGTGTAATTATCGGCGGTGCGTTGGTTGCTTTAGCGGGAGTTCCAGCTGTTTTGGGTCTGTTACACATGGCGAAAAAACGGCAGGAAGAATCATTACAAACCGCGCGCGTCTTGGCCGACAAACGCCGCCGCTATCATAATTAATACGTATCCCCTAAAAAATTTAATTTTAAAGCCTCCTATCAATTAGGAGGCTTTTTTTATTCTAATTCGACGGCCAGGGCTACCGCTTCACCCCCTCCAAGACACAGCGAGGCGATTCCTCTGCGGCCGTTGTGTCGCTGAAGAGCATGAATTAAGGTGACCAGAAGACGGGCCCCACTGGCCCCGACCGGATGGCCCAGGGCAATGGCTCCGCCATGCACGTTGACCTTCTCCCAATCCCAACGGTGACCTTTTTGCATCATCTCGGCCCCATTGGCCAATGTTTGAGTGGCAAACGCTTCGTTTAGCTCGATCAAATCAACATCTTCAAGAGACCAGCCGATTTTTTGCAGCAGACGGGGCATCGCCTTGGCCGGCGCGGAAAAGATCCATTTGGGATCAACGGCCGCGTGGGTGTAGCCGATAACCCGAGCCAGCGGGGTAACCCCCTGTCGTTCCGCCTCTGCCCGACTCATCACTACCAACGCCGCGGCCCCGTCGTTTAAGCCTGGGGCGTTACCGGCCGTGACAATGCCATCTTTTTCAAAGGCGGGGCGCAGTTTCTGCAGCTGTTCAACACTCGTCTCTACAGTAAAGTCCCCATTTCCCCCATAGCTGGCTCGAATCGGTTCATCGCGATCCACGACCGTCGTTTTACGACGCTGCTGGACCTCAACCGGGATAATTTCTTCTTGAAAGGCACCTGAAGCGGTGGCTGCGGCCGCTTTGGCGTGACTGTTGTAGGCAAATTCATCGAGCTCATCTCGGGTTAGCTCGAACTTGCGGCCGATAAATTCAGCCGCATTGCCCATCCCCCAATCTTCAAAGGCGCACCACAAACCGTCGTGCTGGACGGCATCGAGCACCTGTTTGTGGCCAAAACGCATGCCATTTCGGGCATCCGGGAGAAGATAGGGACCGTTGCTCATGCTTTCCATCCCGCCGGCAACAAAGGTTTCCGCTTCACCGGCCGCGATCCCGTTGGCGGCCATCATTACCGCTTTTAACCCTGAACCGCACACTTTGTTGACGGAGGCCCCGCCAACTGTGGTTGGCAGCCCGGCTCCCACGGCCGCCTGGCGCGCCGGGGCCTGCCCCAATCCGGCCGAGACCACGTTACCCATGATTACTTCATACACCGATTCCGGATCCACACCCGAGCGCGCCACGGCGGCCCGAATCGCTGCTGATCCAAGTTGGGTGGCGCTGAGTGAACCCAGAGCGCTTTGAAAGCGGCCCTGCGGCGTGCGCGCGGCGCCGACGATCACCGCTTCGCGGGAATGTTTTTCACTTGACATAAAAACTCCTAATGAACAATTATCTACCGCCCTAAATCGTGATATTCTCGGTTTGGCAGCATACCGGTAGCGGAGGCCAACCGATTGGTAAAGTTAAACATGGCAGCCGTTTCGGCAATATCAAAAATCGCTTCATCGGAAAAACCCAGGGTCCGCAGATAGATCACATCCTCTTCCGAACAATCAACCGGATTATTGGTAATTTTGACCGCATAATCGAGCATGGTGGTGGTTCGTTCGTCGAGGCCAGCCCGCCGATAATCCAGGGTGATGCGATCCGCTAAAATAGGATCACCAAGTTTGAGCCGCAGCTCGGCTCCGTGGGAAATCAGGCAATACAAGCATTGATTTTCAGACGATACCGCGAGGCAGATCATTTCGCGTTCCGCCTCGCTCAGCTCGGAAGGTCCCTGCATAATCGCCCGAAAATGATCAAACCACGGCCGAAAATGGGTTGGCCGAATGGTGTACCCAAGAAAGACGTTTGGAACAAACCCCAGCATTTCGCGGGCTTTGGCAAAGAGCTTCTGCAACCCCTCATCTTCAACTGACTCACCCGGCATCTCCAGCCAGGTAAAACGCTCTCCGGTTTTTACTTCGATACTCATGAAATGATCCTCTTTTATTGATTGGTCTGCGCCAGCAGCTGATCGATGGCTGAATATGGATCCAGCTCTCGCCTGGCGATCGCTTCAATAATTTGCTGCTCATATTCAACCGGCAGCTCGCTGCGAAAACGGCGCAGAAAATGATCAAACAACAACACCTCCAGCTCTTTCTGGCCGCGCTGTTTTTCTCGCTCAAGCCATTGTGAAGTGTCACGCAGGTGACGGGCGTGCCGGGTAATGAGATCGACCAATTCTGCAATGCCGGTCCCCGTCGTGGCGCTGGTTTTGTGAACCGGAATTTGCCAGGCGTCCGGGTCCTGTTCTTCCAGCGTAACGTGGTTTTGCACGATGCGGCCGTGGTGACGGGTGCCGCCCGTGGGACCCAGCTGCAGCATCGATCGGAGGGCGTTGACCGTGCGCTCTACGCCAGGCCGGTCGGCTTTGTTGACCACTAAAATATCGGCGATCTCTAAAATGCCGGCCTTGATTGATTGCACATCATCACCCATGCCGGGTGCCTCGATGACCAGCGTCGTATGGGCGGCCGCGGCAATGTCAACTTCCGCCTGACCGGCTCCCACCGTTTCGACCAAAATCACGTCATAACCGGCCGCATCGAGCAGCTGCACCACCGCTCCGGTGGCTTGAGCCAGACCACCAAGCTGGCCGCGGGAAGCCATCGAGCGAATAAATACCCCTTTATCCCCGCTCAGATCGCGCATGCGCACCCGGTCACCCAGTAAAGCGCCGCCGGTAAACGGACTGGTGGGATCAACGGCAATGATGGCCACGGTTAACGACCGCTTGCGAATCGCCTTGGCCAGTTCGGTCACCAGCGAGCTTTTTCCGGATCCGGGTGGCCCGGTGATGCCCACAACATGGGCGTGACCACCTTGATGATAAACCTGTTTGACGATTTGACGGGCTTCGTCTGGGCTATTTTCAATTCTGGTAATTAGCCGAGCCAGGGAACGAACGCTCCCGTCGAGCGCCCGCAAGATATGTTGTTCTAGTGGGAACATAAAATCAGGCGTTGGGCAAGCGAATTTGATCCCAGATGAAGCGGCTGATCTCGTCGATACTGGCCCCGGGGCCAAAAATACCGGCTATCCCGGCCTCCTGCATCGCGGCCGCATCTTCCGGTGGGATAATCCCCCCTAAAAAGACCGGCACATCCGCCATTTCATTTTCCCGCATCAAGGTCATGATCCGAGGGACCAGGACGGTATGCGCACCGGAGAGAATGCTCAGGCCGATGGCGTCAACGTCTTCCTGGAGCGCTGCCTCCACAATCATTTCCGGGGTTTGACGGAGACCGGTATAAATGACTTCCATCCCTGCATCACGCAGGGCGCGGGCAATCACTTTGGCCCCGCGGTCGTGCCCGTCGAGGCCAGGTTTGGCAATTAAAATTCGAGGTTTGTATTCATTCATATTGATTTTGAAATTCAGTCCCTTCAGCCTATTCATCGGGAAGGTAAAGATACCCCTTTTGCAGCCATCAGAATTGGCCGTTTGGTTTAAATTGTAAAGGAATGATTATTTACGGCACACGTAACAGATGTCACTAACTCACCTATCACCCATCATGAGTAAATAAATGGGGGGCGTGGATAAACAGCCCCCGGCCGGTGACCGCTTCCTGCCCGTTAGGCAGGCACAATTTCCCGGCCGTGTACACTTTTTTCCCGCGGGTTTCCACCACCCAACCTTCGGCGGTTAGTGAGGTTTCCAGAGGAACCGGCGCGTGATAATCAAAGCTCATATTGGCCGTCACGACTTTAAAACCGGCAAACCAGGCAGCGGTGCCCATGAGCTCATCGATAATGGTGGCCGGGATACCTCCGTGAGTGTGACCCGGTGGCCCCTCCACGTAGACCGGCAGCGTAAAAGCGACATAGGCGATGTGTTGCCCTTCTTCTTGACGAAATTGCAGGGTCAGGTGCAGCCCGTGCGGGTTTGATAAGTCGGTTAAATAGTAACTGCCCCGTCGACGAGTGGGTCGGGGGTTGGGCGAGGTGATTTCATTCATAGGGTGGCAAAGGTTTGCATCAGATCGGATTCGAGTACAAAAATTTCGCGTAGAACAGCTTGACAGGTGGCAAAACCGGCCGCGTTTTTACCGATAAAAATTTGCTTAAATTCCTGGGCCAGGTCGCTCCACAGATCGCTGGACCTGCGCATGCGGTCAACCGCCTTTAGCTTGCTTAATTCAGGGACCTGCTCAACCGCTTCGAGCAAAAAGCCGGCGTACATTTTGCGGAATCCACCCCCACCGGTCCCTCGCTTTTCAATTCCTTGATACCCGAAGCGGGCGGCCCACTGCCAATCGGGCGCGTGCTGCCAGGTGGGCAGGGCTTCGATCATCGCCTTCATCGCGGGCAGGCCAATTTCTGGAGAAGGGGAGGAAAGCATGACCTCGGCCGCTTTGTTTAATCCTTTGATGATCGCCTGACGAGTGACGGTGATTCCCTGGGTATCAGGGGCTGCGGCCCACCAATACGGTTCGAGCAGCGGTGGGTATGCTTCACCCATGGCGTTTTTTAAGACCTCGGCCGGCACCGTGATGGGCTGCGGGTCAGCGATATCGGCGATGTCAACCGTCTCTTTCTCTAGATCCACCCCAACCACCACAACCCCGTGACCGGCAAAATGGACCTGGGGTTGATAGTAGGGCAAATGAAAAATGTCGGTCACGGCCAGCACCGGGCGGCTAGAGTTGACATAATCAGATATCTTTTTTAAATTCCACTCATTTTCCCACTGCAGAGGACGGCCGATGTGGTGATAAAAATTCCACTCGAGCTGCGGGGCCCGGCCGTTGAAGCGGTGGGTGGGCGATCCGTCGTCGTGAATGTAGAAAAAACCAAGACCCGCACCGATTCCAAAGGCCATCGCTTCGGAAATGGGGGAGCCATCAAAGCGGGTCACGTCAGCGATGCTGGTTGAGGAGCAGTGGTTCCCCACAAAATGTTGGAAGTTAGCTAAAACGGCCATAAATGAGATAGTTCTGAGTGCTGAGGTGAAAGTCCTGAGTGCTGAGGTCAAAGTCCTCAGGTTTGGAAAAGTTGATAGGTCGTACCAAAGTAGATTTCTTAGGACTCAGAACTTAGGACTTTTAACTTAACACTTCAAGGTTTTGACTGCGACTTTCCCACCAAGCCCGGATCCGGCCGCCGACCGGATGCCCCACGCCATTTTCCAGTGTGGGGAGAAGGGTCATCAACTTCTCAAGATCAACGCCGGTATGCATGTTGAGTTTATAAGCCAGGAGCAAAACATCCTCTGTGGCCAGATTTCCGGCCGCACCGGGAGCAAACGGACAGCCACCCAAACCACCAATGCTGCTGTCAACGATCCGCACCCCGGCCTGGAGGGCGGTGGTGACGTTTGCCAATCCCATCGCCTGGGTATCGTGCAGATGAACGGCCAGTTTGCTCATATCGAGCCGCCGGCCGAGCGTTTCCATCAATTTGCCAACGTCCAGCGGACTGGCAAAACCGATGGTGTCGGCAATTGACAATTCGTCAATGCCCCAGGACCAAACTTCTTCGGCCATGCCGATCGTTTTTTGCGGTGGGGTGTACCCTTCAAAGGGACAAACCCAGGCGGTTGAAAGATAAATCCGCACCCAAATGCCATCCCGATGGGCCCGCTCAACCAGCCGCCGGCTGATGGCCATTGATTGAGCCATCGTCATGCGATTGTTGGCGTTGCAAAAAGATTCGGTGACGGTCATGGCGATAGCGATTGAGCGACAGCCGGAGGCCAGGGCGCGGTCGTACCCTTTGTCGTTAAAAACCAGACCGGTAAAGCGGTTTGGGGGTTGGGGATAGGCGGCTGTTGCCTCACGCATCATGAGGTCGGAGTCAGCCATTTGAGGCACAGCGGATGGACGAACGTAGCTCGATGTTTCGATATATGTCAAGCCGGCCTCGATCAAACCATCCAGCAGGTCGAGTTTGGTTTCGGTTTCGACGACCCGAGCCTCATTTTGCAGCCCGTCGCGCAAGCCAACTTCGCAAAGCGTGAGGATTTCCATAAATCAGAATACAGACTTCAGACCACAGACGACAGGCCTCAGATTACTCCTGTTGTCTGTAGTCTGATGTCTGTGGTCTATTATTCCCAGTCTCGTTCGTCACGGATGGGCGGTGACCCTTCAGGCAGCCCATCAGCGGAAATAATTTCTACATTAAGTTTAAATTTGATGGCGCTGCGGGCAGCCGCCTCGATTTTTTTAGCCAGGCCGTTGATCGCTGTATCTGATTTGGGCACGATTTGCAGGGTGATGTCGTCCCGATGATTTTCGCGGGTGATCACCGCCTGATAGCGATCAATTTCTGCAAAGCGGGCCATCATGGCACCCAGCTGAACCGGATGGAGGAACATACCGCGCACTTTGGTGGCCATGCCGATGCGTCCTTGCCAACCGTTTAATCTTAAGGATGTCCGGCCGCAGGGACAGGGCTCATCGATAATCGAAGACAGATCGCCGGTGCCAAGACGCACGGTAGCGTACGTTTTTGACAAAACCGTGGCCACAACCTCACCGGTTTCCCCATGTGGAAGTGGCTTCCCCGTTTCAATATCGCAAATTTGCACCAGGACATTTTCCGGAATATGCCAGCCGCTTCGATATTCACATTCATAGCCCAGGGCCCCACATTCTGCGGTGCCGTAGGCGTTAAAGACCTCAACCCCTTTGCTTTTGAACCAGCTGCGCAGCGATTCCGGCAGCGGTTCAGCCAGCATCAGGGCGTTTTTAACTTTTAAAGAAGTGCCCTGGGCCTCAGCGCGATCGATCAACATTTTAAGATAGCTCGGCAGCCCCATATAGCCGGTTATGTTGAGGTCAATCATGGCTTCAATTTGCTGATCCTGATTGCCGATACCGGCCGGAAAAACCACAGCCCCAACACCCGAAATCGCATCGTGTGCGGCCAGACCGGCGGGGGTCATGTGGTAACCCAGGGCGTTCATAACGATATCCCCTTCCTTAAAGCCGGCCGCTCTCATCGCCGTGGACCAGCCGCTTCGGCCGCGATTTTTCCCGACGGGCTCATAAAGTGGGCCAGGCGATTGAAAAACGGCGGCGACCTCGGTCATGGGCACGGCCAGTAGACCGCCAAAAGGGGGGTTTTCCTGCTGCATCTTTATCAAATCATCTTTGCGCAGCACCGGCAGCCCGGCCAAATCCGCTTCGTCTGTAATATCTTGCGGGGTTAAGCCGGCCTCATCCATCCGGGCTTTAAAATTGGGTGCGTTATCGTAGAAATGTTGAATAACCTCATTCAGGTTGAAATTCATGCTCTTCCGCTCTCTTTTCTCTGGTCTGTTGTCTGATGTCTGCTGTCTTATTCAGCCATGAGATGCCGGCCGATGACCATCCGCAAAATTTCGCTGGTGCCTTCACCAATCGACATCAGGCGGGTGTCGCGGTACATCCTTTCAACTTCAAACTCGGAGCTGTAACCGTACCCGCCGTGAATTTGAATCGCATTGCGACACACGCGCTCGCTCATATCGGTAGCAAATAATTTCGCCATACCGGCTTCTTTGGCGTATGGTTTTCCTTGATCTTTAAGCCATGCGGCCCAGTATAACATATGACGGGCGGCTTGGATCTCGGTGGCCATATCGGCCAGCATAAACGCCACCGCCTGATGCTGGCCAATCGGCTTTCCAAACGCTTCACGCTCTTTTGCGTATTTGATCGAGGCATCATAAGCCCCCTGGGCCAATCCCAACGACAGCGAACCGATGCTGATCCGCCCTTTGGTAAGGGTGGCGAGCGTTTGCGCCAGACCTTTCCCTCGATGACCCAGCAGGTTATCAGCCGGGACACGGGCATTGTCGAAGGTGACGGCATGGGTGGGGGAGCCGTTTAACCCCATTTTTCGTTCGGGTGGGCCGATAATGACCCCAGGTGTCTCAGTGGGCACGATGATATGGCTTAACGTCCGGCTTCCTTCTGCCCCATCGGTGCGGCACAGCAAAATGATTGTTTCGGCAATACCGGCATTGGTCGCCCACATTTTGCTGCCGTTGATCACCCATTCGTCTCCATTTAAGACGGCCGTGGTTTTAATGCTGCGCAGGTCAGAACCGGCACCCGGTTCGGTAAGGGACAGACAGCCCAATTTGCCTTGACCGGTGGCCAGGATGGGCAGCCACTGCTCTTTTTGCGCTTCGCTTCCAAAGTCGACAATCGGGCCGACTCCCAGGTTGTTGTGTGCTGAAATCGCTAAACCGGTTGACCCACAGCCACGGGCGATTTCTTCCGTAGCAATCGTCGTGCTGATCGTATCGACATCCGCCCCACCAAACTCCTCCGGGACCTGCAGACCAAGGAGCCCGAGCGGCCCCATTTTTTTTGTAGCCTCCCAATTAAATTCGTGATTTTCATCCACGGATTTGGCGCGGGGTTTGATCTCTTTGTCGACAAAATTGCGAACGACGTGACGAAATTCACGCTGTTCAGCGGTTAACTCGAAGTTCATGGGAGTTACTCCAGGATAAATTTGGGGAATTGGGTGGATAATCAATGCCCGACAGAATCATTTCGGTGAAGATCCGGGCTAATTCGCGAATTTGAACCCGGCCGGCCGGATCATACCAGGTCCATGTGTAATTGCAGAGACCCAGGATCGCCCGCATGATCAGCTCGGTATCGAGATCCGGCCGGAATTCACCGGACTTGATCCCTTCTTCAACCATCCTTTTCCACACCTGCTGGTAGGCACGGTTCATTTTTCGGGCGTTATTTGCGGTTCGTTTATTGATGTCGGCCAGCTGTTCTTTGACAAAAATAGTATAAATGTGAACGTGCTGCTGGAAGAAGCGCAGGTGCTCATCAATGGCCAGAGCCAGTTTCTGTCGAGGTGGATAACCGGTTTCGGCAATCGCTTCGATAGCGGCCAGCAGCTCTTCGATTTTTCCTTCGGTGATTTTTACCAGCAAATCTTCCTTGGATGAAAAATAGTAATAGAGGCTGCCTTTGAGGATGCCGAGCTCATCCGCGATATCCTGTACGCGAGTGGCGTGATACCCTTTGGTGGCAAACAGTTTGGCCGCTGCTGCGTATACTTCTTCCTGACGGGATTTTTTGCGTTCACTCATAACAAACAAAGTTAGAATAAATCAAACACCTGTTTGAATTTTAGCTAAAAAAAAAGTAAAAAACAAGACGAGATACGATGTACGAAATA
>JASJCR010000139.1 GCA_030065875.1 Ardenticatenaceae bacterium
GACGCCTCAAACAGGCCGGTATGCGCTGGGCCGAACATCATCTCAATCCCATGCTCGCTTTGCGCAATCTCATTGCCAATGGCCGGTGGGCTCAAGAATGGCCTCGCCTCTCGTCCGCCTACCGACAGCAACGACGGCTGAAACCGGTTCAATCTCCTCCCACCCCGACACCACCGATCTCCTTGGCTACCGTCAAGGTGGCCCCCGAACCGCCCGTGACGTCATCTGTGGCTAAAAAACCGTGGCGACCGGCGGCCGACCATCCTTGGCGAAGCCGATTTTCCAGCCTGCCCTCACGGTGGGCGATTTATCGCCAATCTCAGAATTCCTAAAATGTGGCGCGCACCCGGCTGATTCAAAGATGTGGCTCCATAACAACAGAGAAGGGCCGTCAAATATTATTTTATCGCACCGAGCGTACAAAAGTTTTGAAAACTTTTGTACGCTCGGTGGCCGAATTTAGAAGAAGGTTATGTTCAAAAAGCAACCGCCTCATCGCAAAAATAAGATGTTTCGAACAATGAGCCCCTCTCACTTCCTGATCCAGTACACTAGGTAAGGCGTTTCCCTTAACCAAAAACACAACCCAGCAGCGCCACTTTTTTTGAGGTTATGCGTTATGAAACCAATCATCCGGATCATCACCATCCTGTGCATGGCCGCAGCGGCCATGCCAACTCAACTCGCGGCCCAAGATCAGCCGCTCCCACCACCCGATTACCGCCAGCTGCCCGATCTGCCGATTTTTACCGATGAGCCGTTTGGTCAATGGGCCGGATCTGGGATGGGATTAGAGCTGGAAACCGTTCCCGGTCCAGCTTTGCCAGTTGATGAGACGGAAGTGTACAACGACCTTCCTTCTTACCGGGTTCGGGCCACGGGGGAAAATGGCTGGTGGAGCTTTATCCTGGCTGGGCCAAACTGGGAAGCGTACAGCATCTCCCCTTACTTTCCTGACGGTGCGCTGGAATTTAACGTAAAGGGAGCCGAAGGGTGGGAAGACTTTCAAATCGCGTTAAACGATGTGGTTAACGGCCGGGAGCCGCAAAATATTTCATCAAACGCCGTGACCGTTTCGGATTTTATCTCCGTGACTCCGGAATGGCAGCAGGTGCGCATCCCCTTAACCGCCCTGCTCTCCAGCACGGCCGGTTTTAACACCGACCAAATGTTTTCGATTTCATTTTCCAGCGTCAGCGGTGATCCGTTGACCTTTTGGTTAAACGACATTCGCTTTACGACCAGCAGCCAGGAACCCGGCTACCCGGCCATTAAGCTCAACCAGCTGGGGTATTTGCCCAACGCACCCAAAATTGCCCGCGTGTCCGGTTTTCCAGAAGAGTTAACCGCCGCGGCCGGCACCCCTTTTGAGGTGAGAGACCTGCGCACCAGTGAAATCGTGTACAGCGGCGAGCTGCAGTTACTCGATGATTTTGATGCCGTTGTCTCCGGTGAACGGGTGCTGGCGGCCGACTTTAGCGACCTGTCGCTGGCCGGTGATTATTACCTGACCGTCAACGCCTATCAGGTTGAAGACTCTCCCCCTTTTAAAGTGGCAGATGATTTGTACAATCAGCTTCTGATCGACTCCTTGCACTACTTTTATTTGCAGCGCTCCGGGATCGGGCTGGAGGCCCAACACGCCGGCCGGTTCGCCCGAGGAGCAGGCCATTTACAGGACGCCACGGCCGAATTTCGGTCGGGCAGTTTACCGCCGCGTGATGTCTCTGGGGGCTGGTATGATGCTGGTGACTATGGGAAGTACACCAACGCCGGCGCCACGGCCGTCTCCGACCTGCTGTGGACGTATGAGCTGTTTCCCGATCTATTTGGCGATGGTCAGCTCAACATCCCTGAATCCGGCAACGGCCGGCCGGACCTGCTCGATGAGGTCCGCTGGGAACTTGACTGGATTCTCAAAATGCAAGACCCGGATTCCGGCGGCTTTTACCATATGGTTCAGCCATCCGAAGATTTAGTGATTCCCGAAGCGCTTGAGCCTCGCTTCATCGAAGACGTCAACGAAGGGGAAAGCAACGTGCGGCCAACAAGCACCAGCGGCAGTGCGGTTGGTGCCCTGGCCCACGCAGCCATCATCTATGAACCGTTTGATGCCGCTTACGCCGCTGAACTGCTGGCTGCGGCCGAATCCGGCTGGGGGTATCTGCAAGCTCAGAGCGACACCATCCCGCCGATGCCCGGCCCCTACAGCGATCAGGAAGATGCCGACGATCGCTTTTACGCCGCCGCTGCCCTCTACCGAGCCACCGGGAACGACGAGTATGAGGCGTATCTGCGCCAAAATTATGGGGAAATTGACTCCTTTTTTGAATCACCCGATGACAACGGTTACGGCGTGGGGCTAATGGAAATGATCGCCTGGCTGCATATCGCTCACAGCCCGGAGGTCGATCCGGAATTAAGCGCTCATTTTGAGTCGATTTTTATTCCCTGGACCGAGCGCATGATCGGCCGCTGGCAGGATTCTCCATGGCGGATCGCCCTACTTGATGAAGATTTTTATTGGGGGAGCAACTACGTCACCCTGACCACGCCGCTGGTCATGCTGGTGGGGGCGCAGGCCCTTGATGGTGGCGAAACGCTTGATCCCACGGCCGCCACCATCGGCCTGGAGGCGCTCGACTATCTGCTGGGGGCCAACCCGCTGCGCTTTAGCTATGTTTCCGGCTATGGGGTAGATCGATTCTCGAATCCGCACTCCGCCCAGTGGAACTGGGATGGCATCGCTGAGGTGCCGCCGGGGATTTTGGCGGGCGGGCCAAACGCCTATACCAATCCGCTCTTTTTCTCCAATTTTGCCGCCAAACGATATGTCGACAGCACCAACTCATGGACGGTAAACGAGCATACCATTTACTGGAATTCGGCGTTGGTCTTTCATGCCGCCCTGGCGGCCCGTCTGGGCGGGCAGGATGCGATCACCATCGCCGCCCCACCGGTAACTCAGCCGATGGTTGAGTCCACATCAGCTGAAGCAGGTGACCCGACGCTGGTGGACCCGCCGGCCGGGCAGCCGCAAACCGGCTCAAGCTCAGGGGATTTGGCCGCCCTACAGGCGGAAGTTGACGCATTGACGGCCGAAATTGAGGCCCTGCGCACGGCATCCGTTGAGGGAGAGGCCGCTGAAACGTCGGCCAACTGGTCCGTGACAACGGTCTTAATCACCGTGGTCATCGGCTGGCTGGCCGTGCTGTCCGCTGTGCTGGTGGTTGTGTGGCGGCGTAAAGGTTTGTGAGTCTCAAAAGTCCCTGGAAAATTCTCAAATGGAAGGTCACAACCAAGCATTTTCCAGGGACTTCACCGGTCACACATTTTCCAGGGACTTAGACAAACCGTTTACAAAAAAATGTAAAGTTCCGCGCCTACACTGGAGCCTGTGTAAACCAAAATCTTAATTAGAAGGGAAAAGAGAGGAACCGTGAGAAATAAACTATGGATTGCCGTTTGCGGCTGCCTGATGCTGGCGGCCGTCGTTCAGGCCGGGTCAATCTTAAATGGCCCCAACATCCGCGTCACCGATGCCGGTCTGGGCGAATTTGGCGATGTTGAACTGCCGGATATCGTCGTGCAGGAAGATGTCCTCTACGCTACCTGGTTAGACGATCGATTTGGCAACAATAATTCGGTTTTCTTCGCCAAATCAACCAATCAGGGAGCAACCTGGAGCGCCAATAAGCTGGTCAGCGCGCTGCCATACGACGACTGGACCGATGACCCCGGAATCGCCGTGCAGCCGGACGGCACCATCTGGATTTCCTACTTTCAGTTTTATGCCGATGATTCGGACAAGGTCAACGACATCCGGCTGGCCCGCTCAACGGATGGCGGAGAGACATTCACCCGCTACATTTTAGTCGATGGGATACCGGGCAATGATGATTTATGGCGGCCGGAGATCGCGGCCGATGCCAACTATGTCTACGTATTGTTTCACACCTATGGCAGCAGTGGTTCAACCGAAGGGTATGACATCTACCTGCGTATTTTGAATGCCTCTACACTGACCTATACCACCACCAAAATCAATGACGTCCCCCTTTCCGCCCGCATCACCGATGGCCTGCTGGATGACAGCCCCTGGATGAGCCTGGCCCTGAGCGACGGGAAGCTGTGCGCCGCCTGGGAGGACAAACGCGAACGTTTTTCAATTTACGGGGCGTGCTCCACTGACAACGGGGCATCGTTCACGCCAGACTTTCGAATCAGTGAAAGCGATGCCAACAACCCTAAAATCACGATTGGCCCCAACGGCTCGCTTTACGGCACCTACACAAAAGATGACGACGCCCGTAAAAACGTATGGGTGCGCCGCTCGATCAATGACGGCAGCAGCTGGAATACGCCGATCTCGGTCACAAAGCTCACGCGCGATGAGGTGTCGAGCTATGATCTGGCCATCGACGACAGCGGCCAAATAGTGGTGCTGTGGGTGCGCGAATATTTCAGTTCAAGCGATTTGTTTTTGACGACATCGGTTGACAACGGGGCAAATTTTGCCTCGGTCCGGGTTGAAGATATGCAGGGGCAGTTTCCCACCGGTTCAGATCAGGATGATGTCGATCTGGCGGTTGGCGGCAGCGGCACAAATGCGCGAGCATACATGGTTTGGGCCGATGACCGCAACGTGCAGGAAGAGATGTGGTTTGCCGGGGCCATCCTGGACGGTATTCCTCCAACCGCGCCAGCATCGCTGCAGGCCGTACCCGGCGATACGACGGTAAAACTCACCTGGCAGCCGGCCGCTGATGCGAACGGCGTGACCGGATATCGCGTTTACCGCAGCAGCAGCCCGGCCGGCCCGTTTGCTGAAATTACCCCGCTGCTAGTGCGATCCACCGCTTACATCGATGTGGGTTTAACCCCGGGAACCACCTTTTATTACCAGGTGGCGGCCGTTGACGGGACCGGCAACACCGGCCCCTTGTCCAACACCGCCAGCGCGGCCGCCGTACTGGGCAGCGAACAGCCAAACGGCACGTTGGCTTATGAGGCCGGAGACAACATTCAGCTTAAAACGATAAGCGGAGCGACTATTTCGACCATTACCGAGGCCAGAAACCCTCTGTTTTCAACGGCCGGAGATCGGATTTACTATCTCAGCAGCGAAGCAATTCAATCGCGGCCGATGGCTGGCGGTGCGCCGCAGATATTTTATCAGCGGGAGGGGTTGTTTGAATTTGATCTGGCGGCCAATGAAACCAATTTTGGGGCGATCATTCTCCGTCAGTTTGCCTCAAGCAGCTCGCTTTGCTCTGTGCTTGAGCCCCACCATCTTACCTTGCAGGGCGATCTGTTTGTCGATCTGTACAACTACTCATCCGGCATTGCCATCTCGGCCGATCATCAATGGATGGCTTACCGTTACGATGGCTTTTGCACGGCCGCCAGTTCCGGCTTCACCGAGCCGGGTGATTTCTGTATCGCCGATCTGACCACCAACGAACACGACTGCATCGAAGGGGCAGATTTTGACCACGCCGATTTTGCCCCCAGCGGCAGCTGGCTGGTATTTGCCGCGCCGCTGACCGGTCAGGATGAAATATGGAAAGCGGAGCTGCAGGGTGATGGATCATTAACCAACTACGTGCAGCTTACCAGCGGCCCAGCCGGGCAGCCGGCCGATGCCCCATCGTGGAGCTCCGATGGCAACTGGATCGTTTTTCAGCGAGACCTCGATCCAACTGCTGGGAAAAACTGGCAGCTATACGCCGTGCGGGCCGATGGGGAGAAGCTGCGGTCGCTGGATACGGCCGGGGAATACCCGGTGCTGTTGGGCGGTGGCAGCGCCCCAACCCCGATTAATTTAACAGAAAAGGTATTTGTGCCTCTGGTGGCCCGCTAATGGGTAGGGTCACAGCTTCTGTGGTCCTGCAGCGTTATTGTAAATCAATTGACTAGGCTGTGTTGGAATTTGGGAAATTTCTTCACCCCCCGCATTGAAATGCGGGGCTAAAGGTTCTGACTGGACTACAATTCAATTCTTTAGCCGTCGATTTTAATCGGCGGATGTAGAAAATGTCACCATTTTGACGATGAATCATCAAAATGAATCAATTATCAACAGAAAGTAGTACTAATGTAAGCTTGTTTCCACCCAATTCCTTTACGTATGATGTATTTTGCTCGATTATTCACTCAATCTCAGGAGAAACATGAACTTTCCGCTCACACTTTCATTTAAGAAAATCGCCTTGGCGCCGCAAATCACCGTCACCGATGCCCAGGGGCAAATGCTTTTCTATGTCAAACAGAAGTTATTTAAATTAAAAGAGGCGGTCACCGTTTTTGCCGACAAAGAGCAAACCAGACCGCTGTATACCATGGGCGCAGATCGCGTTATCGATTTTTCGCCGCGCTTCTTCTTTAAAGATATGCAGGGCAATGATTTGGGGTCGGTGAAACGTCACGGTGCTCGCTCCATTTGGAAAACCCACTACGACATTATGGATGGCGAGCAGGTCGTGGGCAGCATCAAGGAAGAAAATGCCTGGGTCAAGGTGATGGACGGCATCTTTGGCGAGATCCCGCTTATTGGCATCCTGAGCGGCTATGTATTTAACCCGGTTTATCTCGTAAATCGGCCGGATGAATCGGTCGTGGTCAAAATCAAGAAGCAGCCCGCCTTTTTAGAAAGCAGCTTTACGATAGAAGAAGCGATTGACATCAACGAAGCGGCCGAGCTGCGCACCATATTGTCGATCATAATGATGACCTTGATGGAGCGCTCGAGAGGGTAATTCTCTCCACCCGGCAACAAAAAAATCAACACCCCCTCCCGTATGGGGTCAAGGGGGTAGAGGTTCGATCAAACAGGACATGGTGGATCAATCTTGCGCCGTAGGGCCGCAGCATGCTGCGGCCGATCCATCTTCCCCGACAGGGTATTTGGCGGTTAAATATTCAATCATTCGCCATGGAGCGGTAGGGTATGGAGACGACCCCACGGCCGCAGCATGCTGCGGCCCTACCAATTGGCAATGTAGAGTAATAACAACCTCTGAACCGTATCGCGAGGGAGAATTCTGAGCCTATTCTTCAGTTATAATCCCGTTTCGATACGCGTTTAACAGCTCCCGCAGATGAGAAATTCGTTTTTGAATATCCTCGCCTCGGGCGGTGTGCTTGACCAGCAGCCGATGAGGATGGGTATAGATACTGCTCGTATCTGATTCCATGTCGATCTCCTCTTCGACCGCTTTTTCAACCGATACAAATGGCTTGTGTTCGGCCAACAGCAGGCCGTAGGAATTAGAAATCAGGGTGTAACCGGCGATACCGGTCTTTTTTTGATACGCTTTGGCCAATCCCCCATCAATAACGATCAACTGTCCCTTGGCCATCAATGGCTGCTGCCCCTGGATAACCTGAACCGGCACGTGCCCGTTAACGATACGGCCGTTATGCGGGTCTAATCCAAACTCCTCTAAAATGCTCCGTATAATTTTAACCTTGTCGCGCAGCTTGTAATATGGATTCTGCTTCTCTTTGTGGGTTGATTTGTCGGCCACAAAATACCGTTCAAAAGTGGCCATTTTGTCTTTGCCAAATAAGGGGGACCGGGCGCCACTCCACAAATACCACATGGCGTCCTGACCGTACTGTCGCCGCGCCGGGTCAGTAGAAAAATATCCCTCCCGAGCCAGCCGATCCACCCGATCCATATACGATTTCCCCTTGAACGTCTGTCCATCAATCTTCCATTCAGCCAGCGACCCGTTCGGCGTGAGGCTGATGCAGCCGTGATACAGCAAAATATTGTTGTAAATTTTGTACATTCCCCCTTTGGCGTACAAAAAACGGACGTGCTGCTGCAGTTTCTCGCTGGTCTGGAACGATTGACGCAGCCGATCAATCACCTGCTGTTCCCGCTCAGTTAGCTGGTAGGGAGAGTCGGCATTCAATGTAGGGAGATAGGTATCCGTTAGCGGATACTCCCGATTTTTGATGGTAACCGTACCGGTTTTTAAATTGATTTTGTCCAACAGCAGCCGGTCTGTCATCAGGTAATGCTGCCGTCGCTGAATGACCTGCCCTTCCAGCTTAAATTGGATAATCGAAATCGCCTTTTGCATGCGCGCCAGCAGCAGCTCCTCTGTTTCATCAAGTTCGGCCGCGCTGACGCGGTCTTCCGCACTGTGCGGCATAAATTGATCGCAGGGGTCGTCTCTGTAGACATCCATCGCAAAAGAGGCCAAGGGAATTAAGCTGATGCCGTAACCGTTTTCCAACGTCTCCGTATTGGCGTAACGCAGCGACACGCGAATGACGTTGGCGATACACGCTTCGCTGCCGGCCGCGGCCCCCATCCACACAATATCGTGATTGCCCCACTGGAAATCAACTGAATGATGGGCCATTAAGGTGTCCATAATGATATGGGCTCCCGGACCGCGATCAAACACATCACCAATGATGTGCAAATGGGACGTGGCAAAGCGCTGGATTAAATGGGCCAGGCCGATGATATAGCTCCGGCCGGTGCCGGTTTCAACAATTGATTCGATAATTTGCTCGTAGTAGGCGCGACGATCTGATTCATCATCATACGGCCGGAGCAGCTCCTCCAGGATATCGGCCATCTCGGCCGGAAGCGCCCGACGGACCTCTGCACGCGTGTATTTGGATGATACGGAACGACAAACGGAAATAAGTCGATGGATGGTGATGCGAAACCATTCATCTGGGTCTTCGATTGATTCCAGTAAATGGGATAGCTTTTGTTCCGGATAGTAAATGAGCGTCGTCAACGTTTGCCGACCCTGCCGGGAAAGCTGATCGCGCAGGATTTCATCGATCCGGCGGCGGAGTGAACCGGAGCTGCTGCGCAATAGATGTACAAATGCTTCATATTCACCGTGGATATCCGATAAAAAATGTTCCGTTTCTTTGGGCAAATAGAGGCTGGACTGTAATTCCACAATTTCGGTGGAGGCGGCCTGTATAGTAGGGAACCGCTCGGCTAAGAGAGAAATATATTCCTGATTCATATTTTTAAGGGTTTTGTTAGTGGGTATGTTTTTGTATTGTAAAGCTTAAGCGCAACGTTTGACAATTTTCCACCGGGTAAATTAAGTGAATTGCAGCACACTTGTCATTCTGAACAGGGCGCAGCCGCATGAAGAATCTCGTCAAGTTTCAGTCAAGGTAGGTCGATTTAGAGGGGCGAAGGTCCATTTTTGACGACCTTCACCCATATGTTAAATGACGGGATTCTTGTATGTGAAAGGGAAAAGTGATCCGAGGGCGATTTAACCAATCCACATTTGTAATGGCTTGGCTAGCCAAGCCCCTACACAAAGACTTTAGTTTCAACTTGTCAAAAATTAACTGTCCGCAGATTAGAGAGAAATCTGTGAAAATCCGCGTTAATCCGTGGCTGGTTTTTAATAATGATCTACTTAATTTGCAGACGACATTGTCCTGTATCTCAATCGTATTTATTCGATAGGGAAAACAACCAGCGCGGCCATCTCAAATCGGCGATGATAAAGGAAACACAGGCAGCTGCCTCAATCTCTTTTGTGGTTTGGAATGCTATAACCTTATCTAAGCTTTGAGGTGCGTGATGAAACTTCTCAAAAAAATTTACTTCTTATTCTTTGTATTTGTGCTGGTGTTAACCGGGTTTATAAACACCCAGCCAGCTGTGGCGGGAACGATAGACCCCCGATCCAAAGCCGCCTATCAATCATTTGAAAGGGGGATGATGGTCTGGCGCGAGGACACCGGCGAAATTTACGTTCTCTTTGATGACGGCCGGGTGATGTGGTTTGCCGAAAGCAGCTACAATGACCTGCCGCGAAATCCGGTGATCGATATTCCCCCTGATGGCCTCATCAAACCGGATTATGGATTTGGTCGGGTGTGGGGGCACAACGATTTGGTGCGCATTGGTTTAGGATGGGCGACCAGCACGGAAGTGGCCTATACCTTGACCGTTTCTTCAGAGCCCTATACGGCCGGTGGCCTGTATCAATTTAGTATCACCTTGCCGGATGGACAAAAAGTGTTGATTCACGAAGACAACACGTGGCGGTATCCCGGTGCCCGACAAATCCCCAACCTGCCGGCCGTTTCCTCCTTTCCGGCCTCAATCCAGCACTTTGAAAACGGCATGATGCTCTACTGGAGCGAAACCGGCACCATCTGGGTCCTAGAAGATTCAGGGCGAGCGCATATTTTCCTTTCTGAAGATTATGGCGCCCTGCCGGACAATCCCATTCGGCAAAAAGCCCCGGCCGGGCTGATTAAACCGATCTTCGGATTTGGCAAGGTGTGGGGTCACTTCTCGTACGTTCGTCAGGAGTTGGGTTGGGCTGTAAGCACTGAACGCAGCTATCACCTCTCGTTTGAGCGAGCGGTTGCGCTGCACGGCCCGGCCGTTTATTTTATCGTATCCCTGCCGGACGGGCGGCGGATACGCTTACGGGACGATCAAACCTGGTCGACCATCAATTAAGGATTTAGCTCAAGTTGCCACCTTACCTTCCCGATGAATAAATTCATCGGCCAAAGGGACCGAAACGCGATAAATCGCGTTAATTAACCGGATTTATCCGGTTTTGGTTCCTCTAGCAGCCGGATTTATTCGGCTGCGCATGAAGGCCGCAACTTGAGTTAAAAATTTTAATGAACGTCTCGAGAACTTGTCCTGAACGAATTTGAAGGTGAATACAGATTAACAATTTTCCTGATCGCAGAGAACCGGAGAACGCAGAGAATCTCTTCACACAGGGTTTTATCTGCGCTCTCCACGGTGATTTCCTAGATTTGTCAGTCAAAGCGATTGACGTCGATATGCTGGCTTAAATTATAGGCGGATAAGCGCGGCCGATCATAAACGTCGATGATCGTCACGCTGGCGGGAGGTACCGGAACAATCTGATCGGGTTTTAAACCCAAGAGCCGATCACAAGCCACACGTATCACCCCGCCGTGCGTAACCAGTAGATTTCGGCCGCCGTTTTCGATGAGTTCATGAAAAGCGGGTTCAACCCGGTCGCAAAATTCGGCCCATGACTCCCCCTGAGGCGGTGGAAGTTTGCCCGCTCGCCAGGCAGCGTATTGATCAGGCGGTAAATCGTCAATATAAGATCCCTGCCACCGGCCGAGATACGCCTCTCGCAAACGAGGATCAAAGTGCGGCGCTTCATATCCCAGGTAGGCGGCACTTTGACTGGCTCGGAGCAGGTCGGATGAAACAATTTTTTCCGGCCGCAGAGCAGCGATTAACCCTCTAATTGATTCAATCTGCTGCCGCCCAAATTCCGAAACAGCAATGTCTGCCTGACCAGCCAGCCGTTTCTCTGCGTTCCATAAGCTTTGTCCGTGTCGAAGCAGTATCAGGCGGGCTCTTCTCTCCCCTTTAGAACTGCTCATTGTTGTCTTGGTAAACTTTGGATGGATGCGCGGGAAATTCGAGATAAAGCTCTTGCCCCAACTGGGCATCCGGCAATTCCCCGGTGATGATATTCAAACGGCGATCTCCATGCCAAACAGTCACAATCACCTGCCCGGCGACCGGTGTGGCTTCGACATACTCTACCGGCAAACAATTTGATCCGGCCGATTTGTGCAGGCGCAGCGTATCCGGCCGGTACATCAACCACGCGCTTTTCTTATCTTCATGCCCTACAGATGAACCCATATCGAGATCGTGAAATACAAACCGGCCGTTCTGAACTTCAGCGCGGATCAAATTTGCCGGGGGGGTGCCAATAAAATTGGCCACAAAGGGGGTAGCCGGTTGATCCAGCAGCGTCTTTGGTGATCCAAATTGTTCAATATGTCCTTCACGCATGACGGCGATGTGGGTGGCCATCGTCATCGCTTCTACCTGGTCATGGGTTACGTAAACGCTGGTGGCACCGGTCAGGCGATGAACCCGCAGCAGTTCAGTTCTCATCTCGGCGCGCAGCTTGGCGTCCAGGTTCGAAAGCGGTTCGTCAAACAGCAAAAATTTGGGGCGGGGGGCGATTGTCCGCGCAATGGCCACACGCTGCTGCTGCCCGCCGGAAATTTCGCCAGGATACCGATCCCCAAACGCTTCAATATTCAAAAAAGTGAGGACTTCACGAACCCTGGCCCGGCGATCACTGGCTTTCCACCGCTGCACTTTAAGCGGCCATTCAACGTTCTGGTTGATCGTCATGTGAGGCCACAAGGCGTAGCTCTGGAAAACCATACCGGCGTTGCGCTGACCCGGGGCGGTGATAATACCCACGTTGCCATTGGAGACCAGCGTATCGTGCAGCCAGATTTCACCGCCGCTTGGCTCTTCCAAACCGGCCAACATGCGCAGGGCGGTTGTTTTTCCACAGCCGGAAGGACCCAGCAGGACGAGAAACGCCCCCTGCGGCACCTCCATATCAATCCCGGCTACCGCATACAGGTCTCCAAATTTTTTGGTTAAGTTCTTTATTGTAATGGCCGATTTTTCTGTCATGTCCCTGACTGCTCACGCCCGATCGATATCCTGCTTAAACCGGGCGAGGTTCCTGTTTGTTGAGCTGTTCTTCCTGTTTTCCCGTCAGTTAAGTGGTTTACAAAAAATATTATAAGAAAAATTGTCCGCAGATTACGCAGATTTTCGCAGATTAAAGCAAAGTTCTATATGAATCTCAGTGATCTGCGGATCATCTTCTCTGCAATTTGTCTAATTCAGCTTTCAGACCATGGCTGAGCCGCTCCCTGCCAGCGGCGAGCGGCGAGGGTCACAATAATAGATAATAAGGCGATAATGACGGTAATCGCGTTAGCGAACTGGGTAAATCCTTCTGAAGCGTATTCAAAAGCAACAACGCTCAGCACCGAAGTGGTAGGGGTAGCCAGTATGATCACCATCGATAAATCGCGAACCATTTTAATAAAAACAAGAACCGCCCCGGCAATAATGCCGCGCAGGGCCAGGGGAATGGTAATTCCCGAAATTCGACGCCAAAAGGTCGCCCCGCCCATAACGGCCGCTTCTTCAAGTTCATCGGCGATTTGATTCATCACCGCCCGGCCGGCCTGCGAGGTGAATGGCAGGTTGTAAAAGACGGCGGCCAGCACCAGCAGAGCAAAAGTCCCGTAAAGGGCCGGAAACGGGCCAATGGGCCGGCCGAATTGGGCGATATAAATCGCCCCAAAAGCGATTCCTGGAATAAAAAAGGGCACGTAGCTCAGGCTGCCAATTAATCCATTAAAGCGGCCTTCTTTATGACGCACCAAAACATAACCGATTAAAATACCGATCGCGCTGGCGAAAAATGCCACTAAAAAACCCAAACCAACGGTGTTCACGGCCGCATCGACAATTTGAGGATTGCGCAAAATACCCGGCTGACCCTGGGCGATATTGGGGTCGGATAAGCCAATCCAAAAATGAGGGGTAAATCCATCCGTAAACGATCCGGTACGCCTGGAGAAACTGGATCCCAACAGCACCAGTAGGGGTAAAACAGTGGTGGCGATAGAGATTAGCAAGGCGGAGAGAAAGAGCGGCCAGCGCAAAATCCCTAAATCTTGTGGTTTGTATCGGCCCCCCTTTCCGGTGAGGGTCGTAAAGGAGCGGCGACGGCCGATGCGGCTGTTGGCCCACAAAATCAGGCCGGCGATAATGATTAAAACAATCGTCAGCACATAAGCGCGTTCCGACTGCCCGATGCGAATCATGCCAAAAATGCGGGTGGACAATGTTTCAAAGCGTACGGGCAGGCCAAGAATGGCCGGGGCGGCAAAATTACTGACCGAGTTGGCAAATGACAGCAGGGCGGCGGAAACAATCGCTGGGGTGATCAGCGAAAAAGTGATATCTCTTAACACTCGAAAGCGGCTGGCACCGGTCATGCGAGCGGCTTCGTCGAGCTCGACATTGATCGTGGCCAGGGCTGAGCTGATGAGTAAAAAACCGAGCGAAAAGTAATGAACCAACAGCGTTAAGGCAACCGGAATGGCCCCCCAGGCCAACCAGTCGGGGACCTGCAACCCTAACCCCTGGAGCAGGCCCACCCGGCCGCCCAGGCGATCGTTGCGAAAAACCGTTTCCCACGCCAGGGCGATAGCGAAGCTGGGAATAATGTAGGGAATAGAAGCAAGCGACCCGATCAGCCCCCGACCGGGCATGTTGGTCATGACGACCAGCCAGGCCAGATATCCACCGAGCACAACCGTGCCTACAGCGACAAAGGTCCCTAGAAAAAGCGTGTTGCGCAGCGGCCGCCAGAGCAGATTAGGGGCAATGCGCCCAAACAGCACGTCCTGCCACGTTTGAACCCCGCCATTGGAAAGAGAATCAACCAGCAGCTGCAGCAGGGGGATGGCAATAAACAAACCCAAGAGAAAAACCAGCGTCCAGCTGAGAACGCTCCCGTTTTTAAATCTAATGCGGGTCAACCAGCGGGGCTTGGAGGCGGTGGGGACGGGTTTGTTTTGCAGCGATGTCATTTTCTAATCATAAACGCCAGCTGAGATGAAAGAAAATTTTACAGTAGATTGGGCCACCCGCAAAGAGTGACCCAATCTGATTTGCCGATTATTTCAAAGTCAAAATCAAATCTGCTACGTCTTGACGGACGCCGTACGTTTCCTGAGCATTCACAAACCAGGCGGTGAACTCATCCAGAGTGACCGCATCCGGGTGTGGTGTAATGTCAGTTCGGGTGGCGTAGTCGCCAGGTACGTAGAAGGGGGCAAAACCGGGGCCACCGTCCTCTGAGTCGTCACCCATCAGGAAATGGATCACCAGGCGAGCTGCGGCCGGATGTTCCGCATCTTTTGCTATACCCATCAGGGCTGGGAAGTAAATACCGGGCGCGGGTACGACATCGTTGGCAAGCTGTAGCGCCCATCCTTCTTCTTCGTTATCGCGGCGGTCCGAGTAAGAGGTAAATCCAACCGGCGGGTTTTCCTGACCGAGGGCACCGACGGCCGCATTAACGTCGTCAGTATCACCAAGAAGAATGACGTCGTTGTTAAACAGATCGACGATCCACTGTTCGCCGGCCGAGTTAATCCCGTCATCCAGCTCAATCGGTTCGCCAAAGTGCAGTTCATACGCCGTGGCCATTTCATCTGAGCGCAGAATAATTTCAGTCATCAGGTCCAGGTAGTCACCGCGAATCAGCGGATCCACCATCAGGACCCGGCTCTCCCACTCCGGTTCGGTTAACTCCCACAGGTTGCTGACCGGGGGGCCGTCCGGGTTGGCTTCTTCGTTGTACATGAGGACCTTGGTTGACAGGCGGTTCGCCAGAAGCGGTATTTGGAAATCAACCGGAACCCGGTCGCTAAACTGCGGCGGGATAAACGGTTCGAGCAACCCTGGCTCAACCAGCTCACCAAAAACAACCGGGGCGTCTGAGATATAGGCGACGTCAAACTCAACCACACCGGCCTCCTGCTCAGATTTAATCCGCGCAATTTGCTCCGTTGAAGAAATGTCAAATCCAATGAGGTCGATGTTGGGATACGCTTCTTCAAAGGCCGCTTCGACTCGGGCGATGCGGCTGGTAAACGAGTACACCACGACGGTGCCTTCCGCCTCGGCCGCAGCAATCAACGCCTCTAAATCATCGCCGGCGAGGACATCACCCTCTTCTTCCTCCATGGCTTCTTCTTCCATGGCTTCTTCTTCCATGGCCTCATCTTCCATGGCTTCTTCTGCCATTTCTTCTTCTTCAGCCGGCTCTTCAACCTGAGCCGGTTCTTCGACCTGAGCGGGTTCTTCTTCCTGAACCGGCTCAGCTGCCGGGGAGGCGCAAGCCGCCAGCAGCAAAATCAAAGCAGTAAATACCATTAATTTTTTCGAAATATTCATTGACCCTCCTAAGGTGCTCATTTTTCCTTACTGTAGGTGATCTGTGGCGATAAATCTATCCGCCAATTTCACTATTTATGGGAAAAAAGTCCTCTGAACCAAGCTTTTCTCCTAAATCGACAAAAAAAGAAGTTGACCAATCGATTACGCTCATTGTTTTGCGTCAACTCGGACAAACGCATTGATTTTTACAGCACGTCCCGATCGTTATCTAGAGCATGGCCTTCGTTATTAAATTGTCGAATCATTTCTGATAATCGCTCGAGGTTTTCGATTGAGCGGCCGTCATCGAGCCGAGCAATCGTCAAAATGAGCATGTTGCAAATGACCATGGGCACGGTTAAGGTCAAAAATTGACCTTCCGCTCCTCGTTTGGCCCAGATGAGAATATCGGGGTTGGGGCGAATAAAGGGGCCAATCGTGTCGCTAATCAAAATAGTTGGGGCTTGCTGGTGGGCGGCCAAACCCAGAAGCGAGGCCAAACCAGGGGGCTGATGCGAAAATGAAAATGCCAGAACGGCATCATGTGTGGTGAGGGTCAGCAGTCGCTCCGCCAGATCCCGCCCCTGCCCCGTTAAAACTACTGTTTTGAAACCGGATCGGCGCAGCCGTCGATCGATGAACGTGACCAGCGAGGTCGCATGCCCGGAGGCGAACAGATAAATTCGCTCCGCTTGAATGAGGGTGCGGGCCGCTTTTTCAAGATCTACCATCGAGATGGCGCTGACCATATCATTGAGCGCCTCGATCTCGGCCGAGACCAGGGCGGTTAATTCTGGGGCTTGGGCCAGGCGGCGGCGCACGCGGTCGGCCGGGCTGTGATCGGCCTGAATATCAGCGCGTAAGGCACGGTACCCACTGTAGCCCAATTTTTTGGCCAGCCGCACCACGGTTGATTCATGAACGCCGGCGCGATTAGCAACCTCTGCGGCCGGCAAAAAGGCCATTTGAATGGGATTTGATAAGAGCTCCCTGGCAATGTGTTTTTCGGCTGTTGTCAACTCTTGATCATGTTGAGCAACCACGTTTTCAAAAGGCATATCGACTGTCCAGGTTTGTAGGGATGGTGGTAGAAAACCGCTTTTTTGCCAAAAACTGCAATCTTGCATCATTACGCAAGATTTCTTGCATTATACCGTAAAAAACAGGGTAATCAAGAGGGATTTAATCGTTTTTTTGGTGTGGCTCACAGGCTGTTTTGCATTATTGACATGAGAGGAACAAAAAAAGGCCGGTTGTATTAACCGGCCTATGCAATTGTGTTTAATCGACCGATTAGGAAACCGTCAGCTGATAATTCACCGTATAGGAACCCAATGCTTGACGGATCGCCTGCTCTACCGCTTCTTTATCAGCACCGGCTTCCGCCTGGACCGTTATTGCAGCCACATTACCCAATCTTTTGTCACCGGTTACCACACATTCAGAAGAAACTACCCCATCGAGGGCGTTCATCGTGTTTTCAAACACTTCCTTGATTTGTTCACGAGTCAGGGCAGGCTTGAAAATTTTGCCAACGGCGGTTAGCGGAATTTCCGGCACGATATAGATCCGCTTGGGAACGGCCGCTCGCTCTCCGATATTTTCGCGGGCGAAGGTCAACAGCTCATCTTCGGTAGCGGTCGCTCCATCCTTTAACTGAACATAGGCCACGGGCATTTCGCCTACACGCGCGTCCGGCCGGCCGATTGACGCACACAAGGCCACAGCCGGGTGCTCGTGCAGCGGCTCTTCTATTTGTTTGGGGTCGATATTGTGGCCACCGCGAATGATTAACTCTTTTTTACGGCCGGTCAGCCAAAAATAGCCGTCCTCATCCATCCGCCCCATATCCCCGGTATTTAACCACGGCCCTTGACCGTCTTCGGCATCAAGGAAAACCCCTGTATTGTGAAACTCCTCTTTGTAACCGGGGAAGACGTTGGGACCGCGAATGACGACAATGCCTGCTTCCTCCGGATTGGCCAGCCCGATAAAATGGCCGTCCTCAAATTTGGCGATACCCATTTCCTGATACGGGAGGCGCAGACCGATTGAGCCGATTTTCGCCTCCCCGGCCGGGGGGTTAATGGCGTTGACGCTTGTGCCTTCCGTAAGACCATACCCCTCAAGAATCTTGATCCCGGCATGCTTCTGAAACTGTTTGGCCAGCTCAACCGCCAGCGGCGCCGCCCCACAGGTCGTCAGCTCCACCTTGCTGATATCTGCGTCTACCGGCACATTGAGCAGCGAGGTATAAAGGGTTGGCACCGCCCCAAAAATGGTGACGTCAAAATGCTCCAGAATTTTCCAAAAATTGGGGATAAATTCTTCACCACGATACCCGGAAGGGGTCCCCATCACAATACCGGCCCCGCTCAAAAACGAATGAACGCCGATGGCGATGGCCCCATAATTATGGAAGAGAGGGAGCCCCAACAGCGTTTTGTCTCCCGGCTGCGTATCGATTACCCGGCTGACCGTCCACCCGTCAAAAACCTCATTGCGATGGGTGTGCATGGCCAATTTAGGCGTTCCGGTTGTACCGCCGGTGTGAAAATAAGACGCGATTTCATCCGGTTCGATTTGCCGGCCGCTGACCAGTCGATCGGTCGGCTGCCGAGCCATCTCTTTGTCAAATTCGAGGACCCGCGCCCGCAAATCTTTTTTGTTTTTACCCAAGCGCATTAAATTGACGGCCAGTTTCTTGATCCCGCCTAAATAACCGGCGATATCGATCTGTAAAATGGTCTCCAGGGTGGGCACGTCATCGGCGATTTGATACACCTTTTCCCAAATATCGGTGTTGGGGAAGGGGGTAATGGTGACCAAAACCTTGGTCTCCGAAGCCTTCATGATGTCAGCCAGGACGTGAGGTTCAAGCAGAGGATTAATGGGGCCGGCAATACCGGCCGCTTCCCCACCAAAAAGAGTGTAATACGTCTGGGGCAGGTTGGGGAGGATGTAGCTAACGCAATCACCCGGCCGGATCCCTAAGCTGTGAAAGAGGTTGGCCGCCTGGTGAATTTTCTCCAAAAACTCTTTGTAGGTGACGTGAACTGAATTTTTGTAATCAGCGGCCTGTAAAAAGAAATCCAGAGCGGTGTAGTTAGGATAACTGCTAGCCGTACGCTTAATGGCCTCATAAGTGCTTGAGGGGAGGTTATGCGATTCGAGGGGTTGGCTCTCAAGAGCTTCGATATCTTCAAGTGTCGCGGGTCTGGCCATGGGATTTTTGTCTCCTCATAAAATTTGTAAAGGTCTGCTCTCAGCGGTGATCAATCGTACAATGGGTACACGTCCTAAAACAATTAAGACAAATTGTGTCCTTCATTTTCTGATTTTACAACTAATTTGGCAATGATGCCCAACCAAACCGTCAAACCCTCTTATGAAGCCGACAAAAGCTCCCTATTTTTCTTGATTGATATTCAAAATGATTTTTCCAAACTGCAGCCCCTGACGCATGCGTTCGTACGCTGCATTTCCGTCCGCCAACTCAAACGTCGAGTCGATCACCGGCCGGATCCGTTTGCGCGTCACCAGGCTCACCATATTGGCAAACTCCTGATCGTTGCCCATGGTGCTGCCGTA
>JASJCR010000140.1 GCA_030065875.1 Ardenticatenaceae bacterium
GGTGTTGGGTGTTGGGTGTTGGGTGTTGGGTGTTGGGTGTTGGGTGTTGGGTGTTGGGTGTTGGGTGTTGGGTGTTGGGTGTTGGGTGTTGGGTGTTGGGTGTTGGGTGTTGGGTGTTGGCCAGGATAAATCAGGTTTCACTTTATGTCAACCCCTCCATCACCTATCACCCACCGCCTAAAGCCCCAAAATCACCTTGGCCAACAAAAAGTAAATCGCCAAACCGGCCGAATCAACGATGGTCGTAATCATAGGGCCACTAACCACCGTGGGATCAATTTGATAATGATTGGCAATCGTGGGCACCAGCGTGGCAATGGTCGTGGCCGAAATAATAACGATCGGCAACGTTAACCCAACCACCACGCCGATTTGCCATCCTGCTCCCCAGACAATACCCAAAACCACGCCGATACTGCCCATTAAAATTCCCAATATCAGCCCGGTCGTCACCTCTTTGCGCCAGGCGCTTAACAGGGTTGAAAGCCTCACCTCACCCAGGGTAATCGCGCGAATGATAGTGGCCACCGTTTGGGACCCGGCGTTGCCGCCGGTGCCCATAATCAAAGGGGTAAACGAGGCCAAAATTAAAGCTTTACCCAATTCATCCTGAAACGCCGAGTACACTGCTCCACTCAAATTGGCGGCCACAAAAAGGAGCATCAACCAGCCCATGCGCTTGCGCACAACCTGTAAAATCGGGGCTGCAAAATACGGTTGATCAAGCGGTTCCGATCCACCCAAACGCTGGATATCCTCAGTTACTTCTTCTTCAAGGGCGTCCATGGCGTCATCAACGGTTATGACTCCCAACAGCCGCCCTTGATGATCGACTACGGGGATCGCCACATAATCATATCGAGCAAAAATCTCGGCAATTTCTTCCTGGTCGGCGGTAACCGGCACTGAATACACGGAAGGCAGCATGATCTCCTGGATCTTTTGGTTGGGCTGGGCCATCAGCAGGTTACGGATCGGCACCACGCCGATGAGCTTGCTCAACTGATCAACCACATAAAGGTAATGAACCGTTTCGACTTCAGGCAGGTTTCGCAGAAAATCAAGCGCCTGATTAACGGTCCACTGCCGGCGGAGGGCGGCCACGTCGCGGGTCATCAGGCGCCCGGCCGTTTCATCCTCATAACTCAAGATTTGGCGGACGTCTTTCGCCTCCTCCGGCTCCATCAAATCGAGCAGGCGATCAGACACGTCATCCGGCAAATCTTCAAGAAACTCGGCCGCGTCATCCATTGGCAGTTCGTCGAGCAAATCCGCCAATATTTCATCATCAACTTTCTCGACTAATTCCTGGCGAATCAGGCCGCCGGTCTCATCGAGAACCTCGCTGGCCACATCAACAGGCAGACGGCCAAAAACAAGGATCGCCTCTTTGGAAGGCAAATCTTCAAGCAGGTCAGCGATGTCGGCCGGATGATAATTTTCGACCACATTCCCTAGTTCGTTTAAGCGATTATTTTGGATTAGCTCCGAAACTAATTCGGAATCGGGGAGTTTATGCTCTGGGGCCATCTTTCCCTCCTCAAGAGAGATTGACCGCCACAGCCAAACAGCGATTTATGCGGAGGTGAACCGGTCTATCTCACCTGGTATTTGAGTCGTCTGCCAGTGGGTTAATCCCTTGGGACTGGCTGGATTACATTGGTCAGATTGTTCGTTCATTTTTCTAGTCTGAATGACCCAGAGGTCATTTCGGACATCTAGCTGGCGTACCAAGAATAAAGACGATACAACTATACCATCTTTGCTATTTGAAAACAGGAAACAGTATGACAAACACCCCGATGACGCTGCAGGATTGCCAGAGGTTGGTAGATAAATGGATCAACACGATCGGCGTCACTTATTACCATGAATTGACCAACACAGCCATTTTGATGGAAGAAATGGGAGAATTGGCGCGCCTAATGGCCCGGCTGTACGGCGAACAGAGCTTTAAACGGCCGGAAGATGAAGCGTCTGCTCACGACGATCTGGCGATGGAAATGGCTGATGTTCTTTTTGTCCTGATCTGCCTGGCCAACCAAACCGGTGTTAGCTTAGAAAATGCCTTTGCGGCCAGTATGGAGAAAAAAACCAGGCGCGACAAGGAGAGACATCAAAATAATGTAAAGCTGCAAAAAAGAAAAGAGAACACCCGAAATACATTCAACCCATCGTAAATCGTATTTCGTAGATCGTTAATCTCCTCATGGTTTTTTCGCTGCTCATCACCTGGGCCGCACTTTTATTTGGCGGTTTTATTTTTAGCCCGGCCGATCCCTATCTCCGCATGCCGCTGTGGACGCGTCTGGCCTCCTCTGTCGTCTTGGTTCTTTTAAGCTGTGTGTTGGCGTTAAGAAGCCCCTCTTTACCCTTTTTGCTCCTGGCCATCGGCATGTCTCTGGGCTTTTTGGGGGACTGTTTTATGGCCGATTTGTTTGCGGTTTCTTTTCCTCATGTTTTAGGGGGGATGGCAGCCTTTGGCGCGGGTCACATCGCCTACATTGCCGCCGGTTTGGTTCTCGGTGTTGGTGTGCCGATCGGCGGCCGGCTGATCGCCTGGGTGATCTGGTTGTTTTTAGGTGGGATCGGGTGGTATGCCGCAGTGTGGCGCCCGGCGCAGGAACCCGGCGTGCTCCATCGAGCCGCCCTTCCCTATGCGCTGCTGCTGGCCAGCACGGCCGGTATCGGAAGCGGTTTGGCCCTCAACCGGCCGGCTTTCTGGCTTTTTGCGATCGGCGGAGCGCTTTTCTTAATTAGCGATCTGCTCATCGCCCTCGATTTGTTTAACGATATTCAATTCTCCCAGATGGGAGATTGGGTCTGGCTCACGTATGGCCCGGCCCAGGCGCTGATCCTGCTCGTTATGTGGTTTTAGCCAAGCTGTAGAGGCCCGTTTCCGCTATCTCCATCAAACCACTTAATTTCCAGTTCGAGGCTGTGCTGAATCCCCTTAGAGCGCTTGACCTCATCTTCGACCTGCACCTCTAAAATGAGATTGTAAGGCATATCCAGCGTGAGCTCATCTTTCCCCTGACGCAAAATGACCTGGCCCTCTTCGATTTTGTCAGCCACCTGCCGCAAAAAGGCGCTCACCTCCGCGCGGGTTCTGCGCTCTTCACTTTTAAATAATCTAGTTTCTTTACCCATTTGATCGCTCCTTTTTCGCAAACCACAAAAAAAGCCGCAGTTTAACCCAGATTGCCACAGATTCTTTGTTTTAATCTGTATCACCTGCGGACAAATTTAATCCCAAAAAATTTATAAACTATCTCATTCACATGCTGCATGATTTTTCAAACGGAATCAAGTGAATAATGTCATATATCGGCCGGCAAATCATAATGAATAAAGTTTGAAAATTTGCTTAACAGGTCTATTTCTCAAGTTCTTAGACAAATTTAGCCACAGATAAACACGGATTTTCACAGAGCTCCGAAGGAGCAAGAGAGAAATCGTTGTTAATCTGTGGCTAAAAATATTAATGGAATGCAGCAATTAACGCTGAAGGTTGCGGATCCCAAAATAGGCCGCCCGCCCGACGAAACCAATCACCAGAAAAATACCGATGCCGCTCGACGTTAATTTTAGAAACGATGACGCTGCTGACAAAAGTGCGATCCCCGGATCGATTTCTGGGAAATTTTGGAGCAAATAAAGCTGCGCCAAATTCTCAAAATAATCAAAAAAGGTCATCAATAACGGAACCACAAAAATCATCTTCCATCGGGTATTTTTACTCAATAAATAGAGCAAAAGTGAGTATCCCAATCCGGCAAATGTGGCATAAAAGAAATCCAACCGCAGCATGCTTTGATAAAATTTCCGGCCAGGTGCCCCCAACGTAAGATAGAGCTGCTCGAGCTGGCCGGCTGAGTACCAAAACAGCTGATCCGGGTTCAGCAACCCCTTGGAATATTCAAGAAATCGGGGTAAATATTCGGAAATCAAGAAATACTGCAGGGTAAACGCTCCCACCAACAGAACAGCGGCCGTTGGCCACTTAATCATTTTTCTTAATATCAAAACCACTCTCCTGATGTGCTGATTGATCTAATTCAACATATCAGGTGCCCTAAATGATGTCATTATCAGGTGTTAATGGCTCGGCCGGATTCCCATTTTTTTTCGGGCACGGCTCAGCGATACGGGGGTGATGCCGAGGTAAGAAGCGATGGTGTAATGGGGAATTTCATCTTCGAGTTTGGGGTATTGGACCCGAAATTTTTTGTACTTCTCCAGCCCCGATGGCTGCATCAAACAGCTGTCGCGTTTTTTTAGACGCTCTATTTCCTGCTGTTTGACAAACGCAGCCAGCTCAACCAAGGGTGGATGGGTATCCAAAAGGGAGCGAAGACCATCGGAGTTGACGCACACCAAAATCGAGTCAGTCAGACTCTCATAGGTGGCCGCAGACAAGCCACCTTGATTTCTCAAGGTACTGATTCCCATAAATTGAGGCTGCTGATAGAATGCGGTTGTACGCTCAACACCCTCTTCATCAAGGGTAAACGCGCGCATGATCCCTTCGAGGATAAATACCTCTTGACCAAATGCCTCTCCCTCTCTGACCAGATCATGTCGCCTGGAATACCGTCTAACCGCTGAGATATTCTTTAAATCTTGCCAGGCACGAGGCGGCATATCCACCATGCCGTGCAAATAATCGCCAAATAACCTTAAAGCATTTGACGGGGACTCATGTTGATTCAAAGATAGTTGACGCGAATGGCTAAGCATTGCTTCTATCACCGGTTAATATTTTCATACCTCTCTTGCAGCCAGTTTTTCCCGTTCATAGAGCAGCGTCAATTTTAAACCCTCTTCCAGCGGCCGCGGCTGATATCCCAATTCTCGTTTGGCCTTGCTGTTATCTCCCAAATAGGTCACCCCAGCCTGCACGCGCAGCGCCTCTGATGAATACATTTCCGGCAGGGTGATAAATATCTCGGCGATTGAAGAGAAAAATCCGGTTACGCTCAACATAAACGGAGGAACAGCCATCGGCCTTGGGACCCCGGTTATTTTTTCGGCAATTTCTAATGCTTCCGTCAACTCATAATTGGGTCCGCCAATTATATAAGTCGAGCCAGGTGGTGCTTTTTCCATCCCCAGAAGATGCGCTTCGGCAATATCATCCACATGAGCCCAGCTGTACGCCGACCGTTTGGGAATGAGCGGCAGCTTTTTTTGTAAATAGAGCCGCAGCGATTCATCACTCAGGCTGGTACCATCCGGCCCGTAAATTAACCCGGGCATGAGGATGACTAGAGGCAGCCCATCTGCGATAAATTTTTCAGCCACGTCGTGAGCTTCTGCCTTGGTCCGATCGTATTCGCTAATATGCTGACCGGTAAACCGATATGTTTCATCCCGCACCTGGCCGTGGGTGTCAGAATTGACGGCCAGCGTACTGGTATACACCCCTTTAGGGATTTTGAGCTCTTTCATCAGCTCCAGTACGTTGCGCGTCCCATCGACATTGATTTTTTGGCCCAGCGTTTTGTCCTTTGCCCCAACCTTGTACCAGCCGGCCACGTGGAACACCCCCTCACACCCCTGCATCGCCACACGCATGCTTTCTTTTACTGTGACATCGCCCTGCAACACGTTAATTCCCAGCTCTTTTAGGTCAGATGCCCTGGCCGGATTACGAACAACGGCGTTAACCTGATGTCCTCGATCAACGAGCAGCCTGGCTATTGCACCGCCAACAAATCCGGTAGCTCCGGTCAGGAAATATTTCATTTTTTGATCCTACCTTTTAATCAAGAACCTGTACTGCAGATCAACCGCACACTTACAGCAGCGTCATTCCCGCTAAAGCGGGAAACCCTTGGATCGTCACCGATGGATCCCCGCCTACGCGGGGATGACGTCGTACTAGAGGTTACAAAAATTTTAACAAAAAAGCCACAGATTTTCGCAGATTAATCCTTTGACGGGGCTCAGGACGGGCTCTGCAAAAATCTGTGGCCAAATTGCACGGACACAATTTGATCCGGTTTGTTTTAGGGTTAGGCGGGCAGCAATTCCTTCTCAAAGTACGGCCGCAAAAATTGACCGGTATATGAATTCTCGATCAGCGCCACCTCTTCCGGCGTGCCGGTGGCGATAATTTCACCCCCGCGATCTCCCCCTTCCGGACCCATATCAATCAGGTGATCGGCCACTTTAATAATATCGAGGTTATGCTCGATGATGACCACCGTATTACCTTTATCGACCAGGCGGTTTAAAGCGATGATGAGCTTGGCCACATCGTGTGAATGCAGGCCAACCGATGGCTCGTCGAGAATATAGATGGTCCGGCCGGTGGCGATTTTACTGAGCTCGCGGCTAAGCTTCACCCGCTGCGCTTCACCACCGCTCAAAGTGGTGGCCGGCTGCCCCAATTTAATGTAGCCAAGGCCAACCTCAAGCAGTGTTTTGAGCTTGCGCTTGATGCGCGGAATGCTTTCAAAAAATTCGTACGCCTCATCGATGGTCATTCCCAGGACGTCGGCAATCGATTTTTCTTTGTATTTGACTTCCAGGGTTTCCCGATTGTAGCGGGCACCCCCGCAAATATCGCAGGGGACATAAATATCGGGCAGAAACTGCATTTCAATGCGGTTCACACCCTGCCCTTCGCACGCGTCACATCGGCCGCCCTTGACGTTAAAGCTAAAGCGGCCGGGCTTGTAGCCGCGAATCTTGCTCTCCGGCATCCCGGCAAACAGTTCGCGAATCGGGCCAAACAATCCGGTGTAGGTGGCCGGGTTGGAGCGGGGCGTGCGGCCGATCGGCGATTGATCGATTTCAATAACTTTGTCCAATTCTTCCAGCCCGATCACTTTTTTATGCTTGCCCGGCAGTTCCTTTGATTTGTAAAAGTGTTGATAGAGCTTCTTGCTCAAAATATCAATCAGGAAGGAGCTTTTACCGCTGCCGCTGACCCCGGTAATGCACAAAAGCTTGCCCAGAGGAAGCTCAAAATCGACATTTTTAAGGTTGTTGGTCTCGGCTCCAATCACTTTTAAGGTCGTTCCCAACCCCCCTCGCCGTTTGGTGGGAATGGGAATCGACAGCCGGCCGCTTAAATAACCACCGGTTATTGATTTTTCATCGGCCGCTACAGCCTCCGGCGGCCCTTCAGAAACAATTTCGCCCCCGTGAATCCCCGCACCCGGACCCAAATCGATAATCCAGTCGGCCGAGCGCATCGTGTCTTCATCATGCTCAACCACCAGAACGGTATTCCCCAAATCGCGCATTCCTTTTAGCGTCCGAATCAGGCGGGAGTTATCCCGCTGATGCAAGCCGATACTCGGCTCATCAAGCACGTACAGAACCCCCATCAGCTGACTGCCAATTTGGGTCGCCAGGCGAATCCGCTGAGCTTCTCCCCCGCTGAGGGTCCCGGACGATCGGCTGAGAGTTAAGTAATCGAGACCAACATCAACCATAAACTGCAATCGCTCGCGAATCTCTTTGAGGATCATGCGGGCGATCATCTTTTCTCGAGTGGTGAGGGGGCTGTTTTGCGGATTTTCCAGCTGATTGGCCCAGTCGAGGGCCACCGTTACCGGCCAGCTGGTCACGTGGGCAATCGACTCTTCCGCCACGGTCACCGCCATGGCCACCGGGTTTAAGCGGCTGCCGCTGCATGTCTCGCACGGCTGATTGCTCATGTACTCTTCAAGCTTGCCGCGCACGTAATCAGACGTGGTTTCGTTGTAGCGACGCTCGAGGTTGTTGATAATCCCTTCAAACTTAGTGCTGTAGACCCGCCGAGCCCCTTCTCGATTGACGTATTCGATCTCGATGGGATCCTGCTGGCTGCCGTAAAACAAAATATGAAGCTGGGCCTGATTGAGTTCTGCAAACGGCCGGTCAATGGGGATATGATAGTGATCGCACGTTGCCTTGAGCAGCTGCCAATAATATCCCTGCTTGTCGTCGGTAGGCCAGGCCACAATCGCCCCTTCATCAATGGTCAGCGCTTGATTGGGAATAACCAAAGCGGGGTCGATCACTTTTTTGATACCCAAACCCTGACAGGCGGGGCACGCCCCGTGCGGGCTGTTAAAGCTAAACGAACGCGGCTCAATCTCCTGTATGCTCGTGCCGTCATATGGGCAGTAAAGATGTTCAGAAAATAGATGATCGGTGGGGTTATCGCGATCGGTAACGTCGTTTATGATGACGATCCCTTCTCCCAACCGCAGGGCGGTTTCCAGAGAGTCGGTCAGGCGGGAGCGATCTGATTTTGCTTCGGGGCTGTTTCCATTTTCGTAATGTCGCACCACCAGCCGATCAACGACCGCTTCAATTGAGTGGTTTTTGTAGCGATCCAGCTCAATTTTATCATCGACGGAATACACTTCGCCGTTTACTCTGACGCGCACAAAACCGGCTTTGCGCACGTCATCAAACACCCCCTGGTGGCGTCCTTTGCGGTCGCGAATCAGGGGGGCCAACACCTGGATGCGGGTGCCATCCCCCAATTTTTGTACCCGCTCGACAATTTGCTCGGCCGACTGCGGCTGGACCGGGCGGCCGCAGTTGGGGCAGTGGGGTGTACCCACTCGCGCATACAGCAGGCGCAGATAATCATAAACTTCGGTCACGGTACCCACGGTCGATCTTGGGTTGTGGCTAACCCCCTTTTGATCAATCGATACCGCCGGGCTCAACCCCTCGATCTGATCAACATCCGGTTTTTCCATCTGCCCCAGAAATTGTCGGGCGTATGCGGACAGCGATTCCACATACCGCCGCTGCCCTTCAGCAAAAATGGTGTCAAATGCCAAAGATGACTTACCCGAGCCGGACAAACCGGTTAGAACAACCAGCTGGCTCCTGGGAATTTCAACATCGATATTTTTGAGGTTGTGTTCGCGTGCTCCACGCACAATAATTTTGTCGAGGGTCATGGATGTCTCTCGGTGATATTTGAAAATAAACCTGATTTGTTTAAAGAAAAAGAAGAAAATTAGAACTTATGTTTTATTTTAACACAAGAAATTCATTCTATCATTAGACGATAGGTGTCGGCCATAAACAAGGCATAACAATTAGCAATTAGCAATTAGCAATTAGCAATTAGCAATTAGCAATTAGCAATTAGCAATTATATTTTCTAATCTTGACATACCGTGTCAACTTTCTAAATTCTATATTTATTATTTAGGGGAAATCGTGTCGTGTAAGCTGCACAGGCCGTCTTGGAGCAGTTCGGCCGGACAAATGACGGAGGGGGTTTCGCTGTCTGTGGCCCATCGCTCCTGAATTTGCCCAAAATAGCGAACCGAGATGACGTTGACCAGGGCCTGAATGCGGTGAAGCACGCGGACAACCTGGCGGGGGCTTGACGCTTCGATGCCCAGGATAATCGTCGCCCGATAATTCAAGGTGCGGGAACAGATTTGGGTAATATTGCTGTTCTCCAGGCGGAGAACGTCGGTGACATCGGCCAGCAGTCCATCACGGTCATGCACGTTTATTTGAATGGTTACCGTGCGCCTGACTTCCCTTCTGCTCTCACCCCAGCGCAGCTTGAGCCCCCGGCCGCCGCGCATCGCATCAGCGGTCAGCGTGCGACAGATGGTGCTGTGTACGGTGACATAGCTGTCTTTGCGGATAAACCCCACAATGGCGTCTCCCGGCCGTGGGTTACACGTTCCGCAAAGGCGTAAGGGGCGATTGCCGGCGTTTTGCACCACAAACCACTCCCCATCTGAGTTTTTTACCGCTTGCCCCAGCGCCCGCGAAGGATGCTCGGTCCACGATTCGGTAAGCACCTTGATGGCCACATCGGTTGGCAGCAGTTCGGCCCGCCCCAAGGCAAAATAAAGGGAGGACGGGGAAGCGTAGCCAAACCATTTGGCCACCTGCTCGTGTTCATAACCGGTTTCGTTGAGGAGAGCCAGCTCTTCGTTAAGGAGTTGGCGTCCTTCGATAATCGATTTTTCGGCCGGCAGACGGCGAAACCAGCGGCGCACCTGGGCTTTGGCGGTTCGGGTGTTTAAATACCCCAGATCTTCGTCCAGCCACGCCCGCTGCGGCTCCGTCCCATGACGTAAAATGCGCACGCTGTCACCATCCTGCAGGCGGTAGGTCAAACTCTTTTTGACCCCGTTAACCAGCGCCCCCCGGCAGCTGTGGCCAACGGCCGTGTGAATAGTATAGGCAAAATCAATCGGCGTGGCCCCCTGCGCCAATTCTCGCATATCCCCATCGGGAGTATAAATGATGATTTGATTGGTAAAGACATCATCTAAAACCTGCTTGACTCCTTCATCGATCTCTTCCGTGCGGATATTCTCGCCGATGGTGTTGATGACCTTATCGACCCGCTCGGACATCTCTTTTGACCAAACCGGCATGTTGTTGTTGTCCAGCCACTTACTCAATATCCCGGCCTGGGATTCAATTTGCATATTCAGGGTGCGAAAGCGAATTTTAATCGGCCGGCCATTGTAAATAACCGTGGTGTGGAGTGAACGATAGAGATTGTCTTTGGGGGCAGCGATATAATCGTCAAACTCTCCCTGAACCGGCCGCCAGCGGGCATGAACGTGACCCAGGGCGATGTAACATGAAGTGGCATCCTTGAGCAAAACCAAAATTCGCGGGGGGGCCTCAAACACCAGCGCTTCCCCATCTTCACGGTGTTTTAGCTGCTCAAAAGATGACGATAAATCTTCTGGTGCTTTAATCACTTCTACAACCGGCAAACCGGCATCGGTCAACACTTTGGCGATATTTTGAGCCAGATTGGGAAATTCACTCTCATGTCGTCGATCCCGTCTTTCAATCCCCTCTTTTAACTGGCGGAAACGCTCAGGCTCTAAAATTTTGAGAGAGATTTCCTGTAGTTCGTTTTTGACTCGCCACATCCCCAATCGATTGGCCAATGGCGCATAAACCAGCAGCGTTTCCCGGGCTTTTTCCGCCTGTTTGTGTTGAGGCATCACCCCAATCGTGCGCATGTTGTGCAGCCGATCAAAAATCTTGACGATCCCCACGCGGACATCGATCGACATCATTTCAAAGAGCTTGTAGATGGTGGCGCTCTTGACTTCGGTGGCCGACAGCTCCCGGCCAAGCTTGGCTTTGGCGGTTACTCGATCAAATTTCGTCAAGCCATCAACAATACGGCCGACATCCAGCCCAAACTGCTCGGTAATTTCCTGGATCGACACGCTGGTATCTTCAGCGACATCGTGCAGCAGAGCAGCGATGAGGGCTGGGGCATCGACAAAATATTCGGCTAAATAACTCGCTACGGTTAGTGGGTGTGTAAAAAAGAGCTCGCCTGATTTCCGCCGATCGTCCCCATGCTCCCTGCGCGCCAAATCAAACGCTTGTTTAACGTTTTTGCGCTCTTCTAGCGGTAAGTACGTCGCTAAATGTTCAAAGAACGTGTGCCCATCAGGGTTGGCATGTAAAACTGGCTGCATGTTGAAATTCCGTACCAGCTGCAAAGTCAGACGGTCACCCCATTATTTTGAGAAGGTAATCTTCTCTGGATGCAGGGTTGGTTGGTTTCGTTTAAATTGGCTGCATCTTTCTCTCGAAACTGGGCTTCACTCTCCCTGTCTCTCTTTCTTATTTTTATATGGGGAAGTGAAGAATGTCTCCAATATTTTAATGTAAACAACAGCCTGATTTGCTCTCAATTCCTAAATTTATTACCGGCCGATAGATAAAAATAAAGACGCTATTTTACAGCGCCTTACTTTTCTTTTCCATTTTTTCGTGCAATTTGAACAAATTGTGGGGGCAAGATGGCTATGCACCCTCCTCTTCTCGGCTGTTCTTAAAATCGACAAAGCGATACCCAACCCCACGCTCGGTTAAAATATACCGGGGATCGGCCGGGTCTTCTTCGATCTTCTTGCGAAGATAGTTGATGTAGAGGCGCAAATAGTGGGTTTCATCCCGATATTCATACCCCCAAACTTTGGCCAGCAGGGTTTCATGGGGCACGACCCAACCTGCATTTTGGATCAGGTGATTGAGAAGACGGTATTCAGTCGGCCGGAGGTCTACCCGTTCACCTTGGACCAGCACCTGATGGCGATTAAAGTCAACGGACAACCGCTCATCAATTTTAAGGACTGTGCGGGGTGCGGGAGCGGGCCATTCTGCGCGACGCAAGACGGCGTGTACGCGGCTGTTTAACTCTCGCGGGCTAAACGGTTTGGTAACGTAATCATCCGCACCGAGTTCCAGACCGCGAATCTTATCATCCTCATCCGCCTTGACGGTCAGCAATATTACCGGGACGGTTGATATTTCTCGTACGAGCCGGAGGGTTTCAAACCCGTCTAATTCCGGCATCATTACGTCCATAATAATCAAATCGGGAACGTGTTGACGCAGCTGCTCAAGCGCCTGAACGCCGTTCCGGGCTTCAACCACCTGATACCCCTCAAGCTCGAGGTTCATGCGGATGAAGCGAATCATACGTGGCTCATCGTCAACAACCAAAATAAGTCTTGGTGCTGCCGGTTCTAATGTATCTGGGACTTGTTCTAACATAATCTATTGTACTTTTCTGTAAACGTAATATTTGCAATTTTGTAGATTAATGCCCAATTGTACAGATATCGTCTAAGAAACGCACATGAATTTCCACGTTATTCGCGAACAAAGCCTATGATTTCTTCTGCATCGGCGGTCGGCAGAATTTGAATAAAGTTAACTCGATGAAAGGGGATTATGATTACATTGACGTCTTCATCAATGTAATGGACGTCTTTGCCATCGCGTCGGCGGGGGTTTTGCAGCATAATTAACTGGTCCTGGGTGCCAGGCAGTTCATCTACCTCGCCCATAACCGGATCTTCGCTGTTAATGTGAACAATAATTGTTTGCATAACTCTATCTAAAAAATACGTGTACGACTAAATTGGCGAAATAAATTTCGTCTCCGTGAGCAACAGGATAGGGAAGCTGTGCAGGCAAACGAAAATGGTTTAAAAAAGTGCCGTTGGTTGAGTTTAAATCAATAATCACCAAAGATATGCCATCATCTGACATTCGAATTTCAGCATGTTCGCGAGACACTCCGGCCGCGCCGCCATCATCCAGGGTCAGATTCAACTCCGGGGCCTGGGGATCTTCCGGTTCTCCACGGCCGATCCGAATTTTATTTTGAAAGGGCAAATTAATTCGACGGCCGCTCGATGGGATCATGAACATGATTTCCTGACTGCGGGTAACCACTTCCTGCTTATGACCTAACAAGTTAGGCTTTCGTTCAATCGTAATTTGATCGCTGACAGCGGGCATACCGCCTAATTCCAGCAGGTGCTCTCCACATTCGGTGCAAAATAAAGCACCTTGAAGCTCTTTGTGGCCACATTCAGCACATATGATCATGATACATCTTCTTCGTTTTCGTCGAACAGGTCATTTAACCCGGTCGAACCGTTTAGCCAATCCGCTCCACCCCCGCTGCGCAACATCTGTGACAAATTCTGGGTCAATTTTGCCCGAGTGCCATATTTGATGGCGATACGCCCCGTCTTGCCAATGGTCCCCTCTTGGCTGAGCTGCATCGTTTGCGACATGGCGGTTTGTGCCAGGTCATTCATGCCTGCTTCCTCAAGACGCTTGGTTAAGTAATTCATCCGCTTGGTGGCGGCGGCCACATCACCCGCCTGCGCTTCTTCCCACGCCTTATCATTCATCCGAGTTAAATTTAGAAGCCGAACCGCTTCCATTAATTTGCGCGGCAACTTTTTCTCCGGACGGCCGATCTTCAGGCGATATTTATCACTCAATACCAAATTTGACGGTGTTTCCGAAGGCAAATCCGCCCGCAGCGTGTAGGGAATAATCAACTCATCGGCGTCTATGCGATTGAACTGCAGTTCCATTAGCACGCTTAATGGCGCCCGTCCCTCGATTGCGCCCAGGTGAATTGTTTCATTATCCCATTCAACCGGTTGTGTAAACGGGGTTACCTTGTACATATCTCGCACCTCGACCACCCGAGGAAAAGTCACGTTTAAACGCATATTTTGGGCAAATAGAGCGCCTAAACCGGAGATACGCTGGCGGAGTAAGTGAATCACCTGCTCCGGTTCCTGTATGTAGCCGGACTGGCCACCAGAAGGAGACACCAGCTTGTCCAAAAAGAAATCGTTCCATTCTGAACCCAAACCAAACGCACTGATCCCAACCCCTATATCGGCCGCTTTTTTCGCCAGCTTGATGCATTCACGATCATCCCCATAGGTATGGCCATCGGTCAGCAAAATGATTTGATTGATATATTCCCCTTTGGGGGCTTTTGAGATTTCTCGCAAACCAGCGACCAGGCCCTGTAAAATTTCCGTGCCTCCAGCGGCCTGCATGCTGCTAATTTGAGCAATTAGCCGGGCTTTATCCTGCACGGGACCGGCCGGGATAACCACTTCAGCCCGATCGCTGTAGCTGACAACCGATAATAAATCGGTCGGAGCTAATTTCTCCAACAGCATCCCAGTGGCTGATTTTACTTTTTGCAGCCGGTCTCCTTTCATGGAGGTGGAGCGATCGATGACCACAGCTAAATTTAAGGGGGATCTGCTTTTAACGTTGGCCGTTTTTGAGGGTTTGATCTGCAGCAAAAAATAACCGATTTGCTCGTGATCCCCTTTTTGTAAATGGGCACCCGAATCGGTCAAAGAAAGGGCCAGCGGAGAAGGTGTATGATGTTTTCCTACGTAAACTTCAGTTTGCTTCATGTTACCTTACCCTCAAATGCACCTACCAGCCATAAATCCCTCATCCAGCGCAAGGACCCTTATCCCACGCGAAAATGAATCAATACGCCGGTTACATTGTCGGAACTCTCATTTTTTAAAGCTCCTTCAACCAGTTTTTCACATCGCTCTTGTAAGGACAGCTCCCGATCGCGAACAATCTGCTCAATATCACTCTCCGGCAAATAATCCCAAAGGCCGTCGCTGCAAATAAACAAATAGCCATTTTTGGGCAGCGATCGCGTGTGCGTATCAACTTCCATCTCGTTGCCGGTCAGGGCTCGATAGAGAAGGTTGCGGTGTGGATGATGCGCGGCCTGTTCAGCGGTAATTTGCCCCGCTTCCTCCAGCCGTTTCACAATTGAATGATCCGTTGTCAACTGCTCAAACAAATCGTCTGTAATCAAATAAGCGCGTGTGTCCCCAATATGGATCAAATAGAGTCGGCGGCCGACAATTAAAGCGCCGGTTAAGGTCGTTCCACCCTCTTGTTCCGGATCTGGATTGTGAATCGACTGGTTGGCAATTTCCACCGCTTCACCCATGATCTCCTGGAGCGGTTTCTGTGCCGGAAGCCCTTTCAACAGGGGAATATAAACTCGATCCAGGACGTAACGGGCGATTTGATCGGCTACTTTGCGGCTGGCCTCATGCCCGTTGGAGTGCCCACCCATACCATCAGCAACCATACCAAGCGAAAAGGGAATAAGAGGGGTACTGCCACCACTTTGCCCTACAAATGAAAAGCAGGCGTCTTCATTGCGTTCTCTGACTAACCCGACATCGCTCCGCTGAGCAACTTGAATAAACGGGGCGCTCGACGCCTCGGAACGTAAAATACCGCTGTTTCCGAGCATTTCACGATTTTCAGATGCTTCCTGTTTTTCTGCGAGTCGGTCGGTTTCTCTATAAGCTGCACTCAGCTCTTCCTCTGATAGAGGTGAGTTGTTTTCACTAGAATCAGCTATTGGTACGTCATCTTGTTTATTCAAAGTCATAACTCAACTATTTCGGCAGGGCATAAAGATGGTGATCACAGGAGCCGATGTAAATTGTCGTTTTATCAACCGCTGGAGAAGAAACAACGTACCGGCCTGTTTTAAAGCGCCAGCGCAATTTCCCCTTTTTTAGGCTAATGCTGTAAACATATCCATCGGTTGAACCAAAATATAGGGCGTCATCTAACACAACAGGTGATGAAGTTACCTGACCCCCAGTTTCATAAGCCCACAGCTGACGGCCGTTAAACAAATCAAAGGCGTATAGTTTGCCGTCGGAGGACCCGATATACACAACTTCCTTATTGACAACCGGGGTGGAGATGATCGGCCGGGTTGTGCGCGCGCGCCAGATCGCCCAACCTGAATTGGCGTCGAGCGCGTAAACGGTGGCGTCCATTGAGCCTACAAAGACCATATCTTCGGCAAAAACCGGGCTTGATGTCACCGCGCGTTTAGCCTGGAACTGCCATTTTACTTTTCCACGAAGATCAACGGCAAACACATAGCCGCCCTCCGTTCCATAGTAGATAAATTCGTCGGTGATGAGGGGAGAGGAACGAACGGGAGAGTGCGATTGATTTTTCCACAGCAGACGGCCGGAGCTGGCATTGATCGCGTATAGATGGCCATCGTCTGAACCAAAAAACACGTGATCGAACTCAGCGCGCGGAGAAGAATATACCGCCCCCTGGGTGGCAAAGGTCCACTGTAACCGGCCGTTGCGGCGATTAATGCAGTATAGGTTTTGATCGGCCGATCCGAAGAAGACATCTCGCTTATACACAAATGGCGAGGTGCCAATTCCGTCTGTGGCCGGGTATTTCCATTTAAAAGAACCGTCTTTTGAGTTCAGAGCGTACAAATTGTTGTCATACGCTCCCACATAAACCGCTCCGTCTCCGACAACGGGTTGAGAGCGGATTTCATCTTCACATTTAAAAGTCCACAGGGGTTTGATGTCAAATTCTGATGCAGACTTGGTTTGGGTTTTAGCCTGTTCGGCTGAAGCGGCAGCCACCGCTGCTGGAGCGGCCGTGCTCACCTCACTGGAAGAGACAGGTGGCGCTGTAGAAACGGCCGGACGAGCGTTTTCTTCCAGCAAACGGATCGCTTCCTGAAGGGCCATCCCGTCAGCGTAGCGATCCCCGGCCCGATAAGCCAGGCAGCGATTAATAATCGCTTCAAAAGCTGGGGTTACGGTTGAATTAATTTCAGTTAAAACGCGTTCCTGCCAGGAAAACGGGGGCTGCATGCGGGGGTCTTTCATCGTCAACAGATGGTGCATCGTGGCCCCAAAGGCATAGATATCCCCGGCCGGGCTGGCTTCCCCGCGATATTGCTCCGGGGGAGAGTACCCTTCTGTGCCGATCATCGTGCCCTTTACGCCCGATTGTTGAAAGACCTTGGCAATGCCAAAGTCGATGACTCGAATACGGCCGCGCTGATCCAGCATGATGTTCGACGGCTTCATATCTCGAAAGATAATCGGTTTTGGCTTGTGACTATGTAAAAAGATCAACACTTCACAAATTTGCTTAGACCAATCAAGCGCCTCCTCCTGGGTGATCATCTTTCGTCGATCATCGAGGGTCGCTTCTAAATCCTTGCCGCGAATAAACTCCATCACCAGGTAACTTCGCTCATCCTGAGAGAAATAATCATAAACGTCCGGAATCGCGGGATGCTGCAGGGTGGCCAAAATGCTCGCCTCTGTTTCAAATGAGCGGCGGGCCAGATCTTGTGTTTCTTGATCGGACGAAACGTTGATCATTTCTTTAATAGCGCATAAGCGAGTGACGGAGGCGAAATGCATATCCCTCGCCTGGTAAACGGCACTAAATCCGCCCATTCCCAGGGTTCCCATAATGCGATAGCGATTTTGCAGCATATCGCCTGGGCTCAGCTGGGAGCGCTTGATATCCATCCCGATTTGACGGCTGCGGCCGGCAAGTTGACGTGTTGTTGAAGATCGACTCATATGATGTGGCTAATTCTGCAACCCCGGTCTATTAGCCGGAACCGCGACTTCGGTGCGTTTCAAAATCATTATAAACATTTGGTCAAGTTCACAAGCTTTATTAAATGGTATGATTACCGACCACTCCACCTCATATTAATCACGTACAGTCGGGTAGCAAATCATAACTTGACCATAAAAAAACTCGTTTGAGGGCAAAACCTCATTCTTTAAGATAACTGTATTTTGAAAATCGACAACATGAGAGTTGTCCTATTTTAGGGGGTAATTTTCACCCGCCACGTCCGTTCACCCCCTACCTGAGTGCTAAAATGTCTCACCTGCCGCGCCAAATCTTGGCGATCTGCAAAAAAAGTGCTCAGCTGGGAGTCATACAGTTCAATCGCTTCAATCTTCTGCTGTAATCTTTCCGGGGAGATTGGTGAGGTTTGTGATTGCCAGCGTTTGTCATCAGCAGCGATCATTTCTGAAACCGCACCGGGCTTCTGCGCATATGGATAATCTTCATAGTAAATCAACGGGATCCCCCACTGTTCGGCGGCCGCTCGCGTCAGTTGATGATCCACATGATGGCCAATACCCAACGGGACAAAAACTTCGTTGGCCGGAGGCAGATCGATCATTTTTTGCCGCAGTTGGGTGATCAACGCCATCTCGGCCGGATGAATTTCCCCAAATATCTCTCGATCGCTGTTATAAAAGGTCTCTCCACTCTGCGGGTGGCGGCGATAAATGCAGTCGGGAATATCCCAATGATCCCAATCTGCTCCAACATGGCGGCATGCCCGAATATCTTCAGCCCGCCGGGCGGCCGCGGCTTGCTGCACCAGCTCCCAGCGGGATTCCAGGGAGCCGGCATATGAAGAAACGGGGCCAGGAGGAGGATCACCGGCCATCACCGTGACAATTAATACCCGCTGCCCGGCACGCGTCCGCTCGATGATGATTCCGCCGCAAGATAAAATGGCGTCGTCTAAATGTGGCGATAAAATGAGTAGATCAAAATTGGCGATTGTCATCCTTATTTTAATATTTCGGCCGGATTGAATTTTTAATAATCAGGATGACACGAATTAAAAGGATTTTTTCTTTAAAGAGGGAAAATTCGTGAAATCTTGTTTTAAAAATTTTAGCCAGAGATTAGGTCGTTTACAATTTACTTCTGAATAGTTCTTGCATGTCACTTAAGGAAAGAATTTTTCAAGAATTTACAGGTATTATTACACTATGTCTAAACTCACGCATCTGGATCATGAAGGTCGGGCATCAATGGTTGATGTCGGCCGCAAAGAGGTCACCGAACGCATCGCAGTTGCCCGCGGCGCGGTGGAAATGCGGCCGGAGACGCTGCAGCTTATCATCGAAGGAAACATAAAAAAGGGGGATGTCATGAGAGTGGCTGAGCTGGCCGGGATTATGGCCGGCAAAAAAACCAGCGATTTGATCCCCCTTTGTCACCCGCTGCCCCTTAATCAAATTGCCGTGCAGTGCACCCCGAATCCGGACCAAAATCGGGTGGATATTGAAGCCACCGCCCGGGTTAGCGGCAAAACCGGGGTAGAAATGGAAGCGCTGACGGCCGTTTCGGTCGCGGCCCTAACCATTTACGATATGGCGAAAGCGGTTGATCGCTCGATGAGTATCACCGGCATACAGCTGGCTTATAAATCTGGCGGCAAAAGCGGTACCTATCAGGCTTAAGTAGTTAACAAAAAGAGTTGTTAAATAAACCACGGATTAACACGGATTTTCACAGATTTCTCTCTGCAATCTGCGAAAATCTGCGAACCTACGGTTCACCCCTACGGGGTCTGCGGACA
>JASJCR010000034.1 GCA_030065875.1 Ardenticatenaceae bacterium
TGAGATTGGAATCTGGTGAAGTACTCAACCAGAAAAACCACAAAAGAGATCACTTAAACTGACGATAAAACGATTCAGTTACTTGCCACAGGTCTGGCGGGAGATATGATTGTACCTTTTTCTGAATTTCAGGTGGAACTTCGCCATAAAATGCCTCGGCGATTCCCCCGGCGATACAGGCCAAGGTGTCGCTGTCGCCCCCCAGGGAGACCGCATTGCGCACCGCATCTTCATAGGAATCGGCGTCGAGAAAGGCGATAATTGCTTCTGGGACCGAGCCCTGGCAGGATACGTCAAAGGCGTATACCGGCCGGATATCATCAACCGTCCGCGACAGGTCGTACGCAAATTCAGCAGCCAGCCGCGCGCGGATCTCTTCTTTTTGGTGACCCCTGCGGGCCAGGAAGACGGCCAGGGCGGCCGCCTGCGCCCCCTTGATCCCTTCCGGGTGATTGTGGGAGATTTCGGCACTCAATTTGGCCTGACCCAGGACCTCTTCGACGGTTGAAAACGCAAAGCCGATGGGGCTGGCGCGCATGGCCGAGCCGTTGCCCCAGCTGTTGTACGGTTGGGGATTCTCTTCCCGCAGCCAGCGGATAAACGTGCCGCCGTACCCCGCGTGCGGGTAGCGCCGTCCAAATTTCAGCACCGCGTCGAGATACGGCCGGTCGTGGAGAATGGCATCGGCCACGGCCACCGTCAGAACGGTGTCGTCGGTAAACGTACATCCCGGCTGAAAAAGCGGAAAATCCTTGCTTTTGATGTGCTGTCGCTCGTAAACCGAGCCGATGATATCACCGGCAATTGCTCCGATCATTACTTATCAACTTACCTATTGGTTATACTCTGAAATATCAACATTTCCTATTTAATGCACTGTTACAAAATTATTCTTAACTTCTTATTTTAGATACGCCATTTTGCCGCAGCCGAATAAATTCGACCGCTATGGAAACCGAAACGCGATTTATCGCGTTAAAAACTATCCGGTTTCGGTCTCCATGGCCGATGGATTCATTCATCGGCTAAGAAAGGTGGCAGCAAGGTCAAAAGTTAAGAAAACATCTGTTACACAGTATTTAATTTTAATAAGAAGGAATCTTAAATTATGAAAGTTGTTATTTTTGCCGGCGGCTTTGGTCGCCGCCTCTGGCCAATCAGCCTGTCTAGCTCACCTAAACAGTTTGAGCCGATTATTGGTGATCGATCGACAATTCAACTGGCGGTCGACCGGGTTTGGGAGCAGTTTGGTGGGGAAAATATCTTCATTTCTACCAATGAGCGGTATGCCGACATTATCCGTCATCAGCTTCCGATGGTGCCCGATGATAACGTGATCGGTGAACCGATGCGTCGAGACCTCGCTGCTGCTGTGGGTTTGGCGATGATTCATTTGCAGCAGGTCAGCCGGCCGGGTGAGCCGGTGGCTATTTTATGGGGCGACAACTACATGAAGGAAGTGGATACCTTTCGGTCGGTGATGGCCACGGCCGAGCAGGTTATTCAGGATAAAAAGGCAAAAATTGTGTTTATGGGTGAGACGCCTCGCTTCGCCAACGCCAATTTGGGATGGATTGATCTTGGTGAACAGCGCGGTCAAAACAACGGCCGGCCGTTTTACAATTTTGGGGGGTTAACTTATCGGCCGCCGCAAGATCAATGTGATGAGATGTTTGCGGCCGGAAATTTCGTTTGGAATACCGGCTATTTTGTAACCTCAGTGGATTACATTACGGCCGCATATCAAAAATTCATGCCCGAGATGTGGCAAATTTTAGATGAAATTGGCCGCACCATCGGCCACGAGGCGTACCAATCCACCCTCAATCGCCTGTATCCTCAAATGGAATCTATCAGCTTTGATGATGCCATTTTGACCCATCTCAATAATGAAGACGCCGGCGTTCTCCACGCCCCGATGGGTTGGAGTGATCCAGGCACCCTCTACGCCCTAAAAGAATCAATTGATCCTGACCCATCACAAAACGTCAACCGCGGTTTAGTCATTGATAACGATTCATCAGATTGCTTGATTTACAATTATGAAAGTGACAAACTGATTGTTGCACCGGGTTTGGAAGGTTTTATCATTGTCAATACCCCTCAGTCAATCCTCGTCGTACACAAAGATAATATTCGTCAGGTTAAAGAAATTGTTGAGGGATTCTCCGGTTCTGACCTGGAACGGTACAGTTAGGGGCGGTTTCATCCCGATTTTTTATTAGGGAGATGCCTAGAAACAAGCCCGTTGGGGTTTGAATATTTGCATGTTTCTCAGTTGCCCGGTAGGCTGGAAGAAAGATTTACACTATTTTGAGGAAAAGCTGCCGCCTGCTCGTTAGGAGAAGGCAGAGTATTTTATGAGTCAAGAAGCAAAAATTGAAGGGTACTGTCTTAAGTGTAAAGAGAAGCGGATAATGGTTGACCCGCGGCCGGAATGGGCCAGCAATGGTTCCCCGGCTACTCGCGGAACGTGTCCTGAATGTGGCACAACCATGTACAGGCGTGGGGCTACACCGCTGCATGAAGGATTACCAAAACCCGAAATTACAGCCAAGCCGAGGAAATCGAAGGCGAAGAAGAAAAAATCGCGCAAATCGTCTAAAACCGTCCGTCGATCCGGAAAGCTGGTTGTGGTGGAATCGCCGGCTAAAGCGAAAACCATTGGCAAATACCTGGGCCGGGGTTATACGGTTAAATCAAGCGTGGGCCACGTACGCGATTTATTAAAATCCCGCCTGAGCGTGGATGTCGACAATAAATTTGAACCGGAATATAGGGTTCCCAATGAAAAGCGGCCGGTTGTCAAAGAGTTAAAGGCCGCGGCTGAAAAAGCCAAGGAAATATATCTGGCGACAGACCCCGACCGTGAAGGCGAGGCGATCGCCTGGCACGTCATGGAATCGGCCGAGATGGATCCGGCGCGGACGCAGCGGGTGGTTTTTTATGAAATCACCAAACCGGCGGTTGAAAAAGCCCTGGAATCCCCCCGTGAAATTGACATGCAGCGGGTGAATGCTCAACAGGCCCGTCGCATTCTCGATCGGTTGGTCGGGTATAAATTAAGCCCGCTGCTGTGGCGCAAGGTGCGAGGGAATCTGTCGGCCGGCCGCGTACAATCTGTGGCCGTGCGTCTGGTGGTTGAGCGCGAACGGGAAATTGACGAATTTGTGCCCGAAGAGTATTGGACCGTTGACGCGGATTTGAGCCAAAAGAAATATGCTGAACAAAAGCCGCGCCCGTCGTTTAAAGCAAAATGGCACCGCTATGAAGGCAAAAAACTCGAACTTCGTTCTGAAGCCGATGTACGGCCTCACCTAAGCGTCCTGGAGCGCTCAAAATGGGAAGTAGGCGATCTCAAGGTAGGCACGCGTCGCCGCCGGCCGGCAGCCCCGTTTACCACCAGCACCCTGCAGCAGGAAGCTTCGCGCAAGCTGCGATTTAATACCACCAAAACAATGCGCATTGCCCAGCAGCTGTATGAAGGTGTGGACACCGGATCGGGAACTGTCGGGTTGATTACCTATATGCGAACCGACAGCGTGAATGTCTCAGCGCAAGCACAGGCTGCAGCGCGCGACTATGTCATCAATCAATATGGAAATTCATTTGTGCCCGCCAAGCCTCCGGTCTATAAAACCCGCTCCAAGGCGGCTCAGGAGGCGCACGAGGCGATTCGGCCGACTGACGTGCGGAATACCCCCAAAACGATTAAATCGCACCTCTCCCGCGATCAGTTTCGCCTTTACCAGCTGATCTGGCTCCGCTTTGTGGCCAGCCAAATGGCCTCGGCGGTTTACGATACGGTACGGGCCGATTTCTTTGTCGGAGATGAATCGAAGCCTGTCAAAAAGCGAGCGTATCACTTTCGGGCGACCGGCTCATCCCTTCGTTTTCAAGGATTTTTGGCGGTCTATGAAGAAACCGCCCCCAGCGACCGACCAGATGACGGGGAGAATACCGTACCCGCGGATATTTTGGTTGGAGAGGTGGTTGATTTGCTCAAGCTGCGCCCGGAGCAGCACTTCACCCAACCCCCGCCCCGCTATGGGGAAGCAACGCTGGTCAAAGCCCTGGAAGAAAACGGGATCGGCCGGCCGAGTACATACGCCAGCATCATTTCGACCATTCAGAACCGCAATTATGTAGTCCGTGAAGACGGCCGTCTTTATCCTACGGAAACCGGCATGGTCGTCAATGATATGCTCGTCGAGTACTTTCCCGATGTGCTGTCGGTTGACTTTACCGCTCGCCTGGAAGATGAGCTGGACACCATCGCCCAGGGTGATAACGAATGGGTTCCGGTTATAGACGGTTTTTATCGCAATTTTGAGAAGCGGCTGGAAGTGGCTGATGCGTCCCTTCCCAAAGTGGACCTTCGCAAGCAAGTGGAACCGGTTGGCCGGAAATGTCCCACCTGTGAGGAAGGAGATCTGGTTTATCGGCAGGGGAGATTTGGCAAATTTATCGGCTGTAATCGGTTCCCGAAATGTCGCCATACGGAACAGGTCCTCGTTAAGGTCGGGGTGTCCTGCGCCAACGGTGGGGAAATGGTCGAAAAGAAAACCAAGCGCGGCCGCACATTTTATGGGTGCAGCCGCTACCCGGATTGCGAATTCACCAGCTGGAAATTGCCGGTTAAAGCGGACCAGCAGGGGATCTGGATTCAGCAAAACAAGAAAGACCCCAGTCAAACGACCTGCGTCGCTTGTGGATTAAAACCGATTGAGGAAAGAGAAAAGGAAGCGGAGGCAGCCGCGGCCGATTAAATCCTTTGCAGCCTCCTGAGGGCTTGGTATAATTTCCATCTCATCATTTGCATGCCACCCTAGCTCAACGGCAGAGCGACCGCTTCGTAAGCGGTAGGTTATGGGTTCAAATCCCATGGGTGGCTCAATAGCCCCGAATGGTTTCGTTCGGGGCTGTTTTTTTACACGTGAGGAGAAGCAAGCGATGGCTGAATGGGGCATAAAAAAACCGATTGTCTTTGGCGTAGCGGGGGGAACGGGGTCAGGCAAAACAACCGTGGCCCGTCAAATTCTGGATATGGTGGGGGCAGAACAGGTGGCCTATCTGGCCCACGACGCTTACTATCGCGACAGCCCGCAGCTGTCATGGGAAGAGCGGCTGCAGATGAATTACGATCATCCCTCTTCGCTGGAGACCGAGTTGATGCATCATCACGTGGAGGAACTGCTGGCCGGTCATCCGGTGGAGATGCCGGTTTATGATTTTACAAATCACCGGCGCAAGATGGAGACGATACACATTCTTCCCAGCCCGATCATTATCGTCGAAGGGATTTTGGTTTTTACCGACAAACCGCTGCGGGAGCTGATGGATGTCAAAATCTTTGTCGATACCGATGCTGATGTGCGGTTTATCCGCCGCTTAAAGCGAGATGTTGAAGATCGCGGCCGCTCGGTTGAGTCGGTGATTAAACAATATTTAAACACCGTAAGGCCGATGCATCTGGAATTTGTCGAACCCAGCAAACGTCATGCCGACGTCATCATTCCCGTTGGCGGCCGCAATCAGGTAGCCATTCATATGGTGGTTTCTCTGCTGCGGGAATTGCTGCATGATAGTGGTTAGTAGTTATTGGTTTATTCGTGTATTGGTGTAATTGCTAATCGAGCCAATCACACCAATCGCACTAATCGAACCAATCGAACTAATCTCCAATTCCCCACACGCTAATATCTCGAATTTGCCAGTCGTTTCCACCAAAATCGCGGGCGCGAAAATGCACCTCCTCAACGCCAGGGGGAATGGGGGTCCAATACGACTGATAACCGATATCGTCTTTGGCATATTGCTGCCGCAGAGCGGCTTGCCAGGTATTCCCTTGATCAAACGAAAGCTGAACCTCATCGGCAAAAGCCACAAAGCGCAAATAGGCGTGATCCGGGGTAGAAGAATGTAAGGTGATGGCCGGCCCCGTTCCGCGGTTGATAAAGCGCGTATCTGTTTGAATGAGGGTGAACGGCACCGCCGGATCAACGGTAACGTTGTCAAAGACCCAGCTGTTTGGCTGGCAAAGCTCTTCACAATCCTTGGTTGGATCAAATGAATGATGGCTGATTTGAACCACTCCCTGTTCCCAGATTAATGGGTTGGTTAAAGGAGTATTAACCCACCATTGGTCAACGGCCGGAACCCCAAAGCGCACATGATCGCCGCTGATATGGATCTGAAAGGTGGTTAAGTCGATATAGCTTGGCTCAATTTGCTCATCAAGGGCAAACCAATCACCGCTCAGCTCGGTCACCTGTCCGGCGGTGATGGTTCGGCCGAAAAACCGCCAGCTCCCCAGGTCGATGTAAAAATGGACTGCATTTTGCGGGTGACCGTTCATGTCCGGCATCCAATCCTGACCGGGGAGCTGCAAATGATCATCAATGGGGGTGATCCAAATTTCGATCCAATCCCGGCCGCTGGTGCGCACGGTGCTCATATCAAAGGAAATCACCGCTTCTTCCTGGCTAAAGTCAACCAGATAAGCGGGGGTCACGATGGTGGCCGCATACTCACTGCCGTTGATAGCTGAAATCAGGCGGCCGTCACATCCAAAGACGCTCTCTTCAAAAGTGGCGATGGGGTGAGTAGCCGGATATGGAGTGCAGTCAGACCCGTAAACGGCGGTCATTGGCTCTATTTGATCCCAGGTAGACCAGTCGCGAGTGTGCACGGTGATATCCCAGTCGGGGCTCTCAAACGGGGTTGGTTGGTCTGGAAACGACTCAAACGCGGCCGTAAAGGTTACCGGGTCTGCGGCACTGGGTCCCGGTGGATCGCTATGCTGGTATGGTTCAACGACCGCTTCAAAATCTGAAGTCCAGTCAAACGTATCGCTCGATAGGAGTTGAAATACCGCCGCTGCGCCGGCCAAGGCCAAAACGCCGGCTACCGCTGGCACCACCATTCTGGCGCTTGCGGCCGGCCGCTTTAGCCCAGATTCTCCGCGTGAGATTTTGATCGCTTGCCACAGACCGAAACCGATCAAAATCAGACTGCCCAATTCTAAAATGGTGTTGAATCGCACCCCCAAGACACGCTGCTGAATGATCAAATCAACGGCGTGAAAAGAAACCGCGCGAATTAAAACAAAAAAGAAGAGTGCTCCCAGCCCAAGAAAAATTAGCCCGTGTTGGCGAATCGTTTGTCGCCACAGCCAGGCCAGGGAAATCATAACCAGACCGCCTCCGGCCGCTAGAACCCCTATAAAGGCAAGCTGTACGCCGCGTCGATCCCCGTACCACCCTTGGGTTTTGGCGACTTCCCGGCCGATGGCGGTCAGCAGGGATTGCAGATCGAGTTGTTTGTTGAGGCCCAGGAAGAAGAGAAGAAAAGCGATTAACAGCCAGATTGCCGATGTTCGTCGCGGCCGGCCGCCTGCCTGCTGCCGCTGGTAATAAACAACGGCCAAAATGCCGACGGCGAAGTAGGTAAATACGGTCAGCCACCCGGCCAGGGAAGGATCACCGATACCCGGCCGCCAGGGTACATTGCGCAAAATATTAAAAAGATCCATATGGATTTATTTTGGAGAGGGGGTCTTTCTTTGGCAATTACAATTATTGAGAAGAGGGAAGAGAGTAAAGAGGATTAAAATATCAAAAACTCCAGACAGGGGTCTGTTGTCTGATGTCTATGGTCTTATGAGGGCAGGGGTGAAGGCAGGAAAAAGCGGAGGAATAAAATTGTCAGCGACCTTATCTAGAATCGGCCTTGACGTTTAGCTGTTTTTAAAAAAGAAAAACAATCCATTAATCAGCCGCTCCCAGCATGTTTTGGGACTGCTGCTGGGAGTGGATCAATGTTTCGCTAATATGAGCGTACCAATTGCTGGCGAAGAAATTGCGAGCATCATCGCGTTGCGTTTGCTCCTCAGCAAAAAGGTCTTCTGCAGCTTGAGCAATAATGGCTTTTAATAAATCAAATTTATTTTCATCTTTCTGGTTACTCATAACATCCTCTGTTGTTAAGTTGAGATTGATCTCTGCTTGGTATTGACTCTGCTTATTACTAATATAATTATTTATACGTACAAGTTATCTTACAGTTTCACATTTTCCGTTGATGTTGATAATTTTTTTACGCATTTGTTGTTGTTGACTACATCTATTATGTGTTGTCTTACGAAAAAGAACTCAAAATTGAATAAAATTCCGGCTTTCCAAGAATAATTTAATATTAATTCGACCAGGACGTTTGGTCTGTAGGAAGAAAGTGCCGTCATCGGTCAAACAAATAGGAAATTTGGCCGGGGGAAAATTGGGGGAGGGGGTACTGAAGTTCAATATTTTTACCTCTTTCCGTCGAAATTACGCTTCACCATTGATATAGATTGACATAAAGCTTTGGTTTTCTACATCGTATTTAATTTCAAAGAAACAATCGCCACCATCCAGAACGATAATGGGTGTTTCTTGCCAATTACTGCCAAAGGTATCACAGAAGTAATTGGCAAATATTAGGCGCTTTCCATCCATTTCGATTCCCAAGTATTGACGACCGTATTCGGGCAGCCGATCCCATAGCGGTGGATCATCCCCATAAGGGGTTCCAACGTGGTTATTTGCTTCCAGAAAAAGAGGCAGATTTTTTTCAAGCTGAATGATGTCGCTTTCGGCCGGTGTCCAATATCCATCAATGCTTACCCCAAACCAGCTGGCAAAATCTTGAGCCTGGGCCGAACCTGCTGAAAAAATAACTCCCTGGAATTGCTCGGTTTCTATGATAATTGGATCATCCGGGACCGGTTCACTTGCCTGGTTTTCCATCTGGCCTAGATTCTCTTGATTTGGATCTTCGGCCGCGGTGATTAGCTGAAACCCAAATTCGTAGTCGGCATCGGAGCCGGTATAGGGTACTTGATCATTGGTGGTTAGTTGGTATCCATCATATTGGGTGGGGAACACAGAGGGATTCATTTCAGCCAGCAGGTCATCACAGCTGACCTCGCTCCCATCGACCGGGGTGGTGGCCAAAATTTGGGCGACTCCGTCACTGTTGGTTTTGGTGCGGCTGTAAGCGGAAGGCTCCAAAACAAATTCAATCCCCTCAAGTGGTGTTTCACTTTCATCTTTGACGCCATTTCCGTTTTCGTCCAGCCAGGCGGTGGCCGTGGCGGACCAGAAACAATCCGCCTGAATCAGTTCTGTGGTGGGTAAGCGGTCTACGGGGGTGCAGCCTTGGAAGGCGATTAGTAAGATGATCATCGTCCCATAATGCCAAAATTTCATCTGATTTCTCCTCGTTTTAGCAATGACTCTGTATTAAACGGCCGGATTGGGAGAATTGTTCCAATGTCACCGATGAGGAATCAAATGGAAAGGCCATCAAGGTTTTGGGAGTTACTGGTCGGGGTTGTTGGATAGGTGATTGGGTTTCTGTTCCGTTGGGAAATGGAGTAAATACTTGACAAACTAATAGTATTAGTATATAAACTAATTAAATTAGCTTATTAAGTTTCATAATTCTCTGTTTTATGAAGTATAAAAAAATATTTTGGTAATACAGACGTCATTCCCGCGGAAGCGGGAATCCATTCAATTGTTACCGATGGATCCCCGCCTGCGCGGGGATGACGGTCTATTTTTGAAGATGACTGGATAACCAAATTAATTTCTTAACTTTCATCAAACAGAGGATGAGTAAAGAAAAGGACAAAAAAATGCGACTTCAACAAATTAATCAAAACCTCTGGCAAGGCACCCGCATGTGGCTCATGAACTGCTACTTTGTACGAGAAGCGGATGGGTTAACGGTGGTGGACACGTTAATGCCCGGCAGCGGGAGAGCGATTGTGGAAGCGGCCGACAAGATCGGCCTGCCGCTCAAACGACTGGTTTTAACCCATGCGCACGCAGACCATGCCGGATCGGTTGATGAAGTGGCAGAGATGGTGCCGGGGATCGAAGTGGCCTATGGTCAGCGATCGGCAGAATTTTTGCGGGGAGAAACGGGATTAAAGGCGGGTGAAGCCCCAAGCAAGCTGCGCGGCTCCTATGTGACCGTTGACAAAGCGGCCGATACCCTGTTGCAAGATGGAGATCTTTTTGGATCGCTCCGGGTCGTAGCATCCCCTGGCCACACCCCGGATCACCTGGCATTTTTTGATGAGCGAGATCGCGCCCTCATCGCCGGAGATGCATTTCAGACACAGGGTGGTATCGCCGTAGCCGGGGTCTTTCGCCTGGGCTTCCCGCTGCCGGCCCTGGCCACGTGGGACAAACCAACCGCCCTGTCCAGCGCCCGCAAGCTGTTCGACCTCAATCCAAATTACTTGGCGGTCGGGCACGGAAAGGTGCTTAAGCAACCGGCCGCCTTAATGGGCCAGGCGATTAACACCGCGGAGCAAAAGTTCAATGGGTAAGCGCCGAACCCTGAATCGGGAAAAGGTGGTTGCGAAAGCGATTGAGATGGCGGATCAGGCCGGCCGTCCGGAGGCGATCACCCTGGCTGCCCTGGCGGCCGAACTCAATATTCGCACCCCCTCTCTTTACAATCACATATCCAATATGGAGGATTTGCAGCTGGCGATGGCTCTTTGGGGACTGGAACAGCAAAATGTGAGGGTGCGACAGGCCGCCGCCGGGAAAATCGGTCTGGACGCTTTGTGGGCCATTGCCCAAGCTCACCGGGCTTTCATGCGTGAACACCCGGGAATCTATGCCTTAACCTTCCGCGGCCCGGACCCCGGCCAGGAAACCCTGCAAGCCATCTCGCAAGAACTGATTAATTTGCTGCTGCTCGTGATGGGATCGCTGGGGTTAACCGGCAGCGACGCCATACACGCCATTCGCGGGTTTCGAGCCCTTCTCCACGGCTTTACAAGCCTCGAAGCGGCCGGAGGGTTTAAAATGGCGCTTGACGTTGAGGAAAGCTTTCGATATTTGGTTGAGGCTTTTGTTAAGGGATTGAGCCGGCGACAGACCTCAGACTTCAGACCACAGACAACAGAGTAATCGATCGCTATCATCAACCTACTGAAGTCTGAGGTCTGTCGTCTGTGGTCTGTTCATATTTGGTGTGCTTTCAACCGGCTCTCATCCACCTCAATATCAGCCAGGTCGGCGATGTGAATATATCCATCGTGGATGGGAACGGGCCGGTTGACGATGTCGCTCTTTAATTTGAGGAAGAAGGTTGTTTCACAGGGGTGGTTTATCTCCGGCCGGGCGGCAAAAATGGCGTGACGGACGGCCCCCAGCGTGGCGCTGGCCTGAGAGCCAACCATGACCCCTTTGCCGTTTTGCCGGGCCAGGGCGGCCATCTTCCCTGACGTGGTGAAGCCGGTGCGTGCACACTTGATGTTCAGGATGTCAAACGTGTCGAGCGCTAGCTCACGCTTTAAATCGCGCAGCGAGAAGCAGGAATCATCGCCAATCAAAGAAAGGTAATCGGTCTCGCGCAGCGCCGCTCGCTCTCGAATCAACTCAACCGGGAGCGGTTCCTCACAGTAAAGCACCCCCATTTCGCGCAGGGAATCCAGGCGGCCGGGGGCATTCTCAACGGTCATCGTTTCATTGGCGTCGACATATAAATCCAGATCAGAGGCGATCTGGCGCAGCAGCGAAAGGCGTTCGACATCGGCCGCCCAATCCCGACCAATTTTGACTTTTAAAACCCGCACGCCCAATTCATAGACCCGCTGGGCTTCCGCAATCATGGTGTCGTTTTTTCCCACTCCCAAAATGTAGCTCACCCGAATTTTTTCCCGCGTACACCCTAGATGTGCGGCCAATGTCACGCCCGCTGCCTGAGCGACCGCGTCATGTAACGCCATGTCAAGGGCCCCTTTGGCGGTTTGATTGTTTTTGATTTGGTTGAGTAAGGGGGATAACTGATTAAAGTCGACCGGCCGGCCGATCAGGCGGGGAGCCAGCTCTGCGTTGATAATTGATTCTATCGAAGTGAGGGTTTCGCCGTAAATCGTCGGCCGGGGCAGCGCCTCCGCAAATCCGGTGGCGCCGCCTTTTAAAACCACTTTAACCAGGACGTGACGGGCTTCGCTAAATCCACTGTAAGACCCCCACTTTAGCTCCCCAAACATCGGCAGCTTAAAAGGGAAGGTTTCAATGCGCTCGATGATCTCCGTCATCACAGACCCTTAATCTGCGGCTGTGGCTTCGCGGTCCCACCCTTTTTCATCAATATAGCTCAGGCTTTGATGGCGGAAATACGTTTGATAGAGATCCGCATAGTCACCATCTTGAGCGATGAGCTCGTCGTGGCTGCCCTGCTCGATGATCTCCCCTTTGCTGAGCACGATAATCCGGTCGCAGTTGCGCACGGTGGAGAGACGATGGGCGATAATGATCGCTGTGGTTTGCTGCATGATGAGATCGAGCGCCTGCTGGATTTGCGATTCGGTAAAGGGATCAACGCTGGCGGTGGCCTCATCGAGGATAAAAATTTGCGGCCGGGCGATAAGCACCCGCATGAGGGCTACCAGCTGCCGCTGCCCCATCGACAGACGACTGCCGCGTTCGCCAACCACGCTTTCCAGCCCTTCAGGCAGGGTTTCCAGCCACTCTCCCTCGCCGATCCGCTGGGCCATTTCTAAAATTTCCGCATCGGTGGCATCCGGTCGGCCATAGCGGATATTTTCGGCAACCGTCCCGTCAAACAAAAAAGGCACCTGTGAGACAATCCCCAGCCGTTCCCGATAAGATGAAAGATCGAGATCGCGCAGGTTCCGGCCGTCAATTAAAATTTCACCCCTCTGATACTCGTAAAAGCGAGAGACCAGCTTGATGATGCTCGATTTTCCCGCTCCGGTGTGGCCGACCAGGGCCACGCTCTCACCGGGCTGAATGGTCAGGGAGAAGTTGGGCAGGACGAGTTCCTGTTCGCTGTAGCGAAACTCGACGTTTTTAAAGGCAATTTCACCGTTTAGCTGAGAAACCGCTTCGCTGCCGGTTTGTTTTACGCCTGGTTCGCTGTCGATGAGGGCAAATACCCGCTCGGCGGCCGACAGACCCTGCTGGAATTGACTCCAGAAAGAAGAAGCATTGATCACCGGGAACCAGAAGCGATCTACCGTGGCGATAAACAGATACCAGCTGGCGACGGTGATCGCGGTAAAAAAGGTCGTTTGATCACCCAAAACGGCCGCCCGGCCGCCAAAATAGAGCAAACCGGCCGTGGCAAAACCCGAAAGGGTGTTTAAGACGGGAAAAATGTTGGCCAGGACAAAACCGCGGCGAATATTTAGCCCGTACGCCTGCCGGTTGACGTCCATAAAATCTTCGTAGATTGACCGTTCCTGGCGAAAGTTTTTGGCGACGCTGATCCCGGTCACCGCTTCCTGGATCGATTTGTTTACCTCACCCAGCGCCCGAGAAGATTGGCGGGTGACGTTGCGAGCCAGCCTGCGAAATCCTAGAGCGGCCAAAACAACAAGCGGGGCGATGGTCAGTAGCAGAATGGTCAGCCGCCATTCAATCGAGAAGAGCACGCCGATCAGGATAAGGGATACCGCTACCTGGTTGATGACGTCGAGACTGAGGGTCACCACCTGGCCAAATTCTTCGGTGTCGCTGGTAATTCGACTAACGACCCGGCCGGTGTTGTACTCGTCGTAAAACGACAAATCCTGCTCAACGGCCGCCCGGAACGCTTTTTTGCGCATTTCCAAAACGCTGCTGGCGATCACTTCCACCGCCCGCAGACGACGGATCCAGTTTACCCCCCAGGTGGCGATGCCGATCGCAAACACCACCCCGACCAGGATCACAACGGTGGTGGTGCTGTCGGTTTGCTGTTCCTCCAGCAGGTTCACCCCCTGAGCGATAAAAATCGGCGTGGCCGAGCCCATTAAAGAGAGGATAAACGTGGTGGCAATCACCGTGTACACTTTGCGCCGGTAAGCGGAAAAGTAGTTCCAGATGCGCTGAACCAGTTCTTTGTCGCTGTATTTTCTATCGTACGCCTCTGCTTCGAGGCCTCGCATGACGGCAGCCATAAAAACCTTGGGGATTTACGATTTACGATATACGAATTACGATTGGGTTGGATTGGCGGAGAGGTTACCTGTTAGACCTGACAATCGAAAATCAGAAATCGGAAATCAAAAATCAATCTTTTTCTTCCGTTTTAACCCCACTTCCCTTATTTACTTCCGGGTCTTGCAAGTGGGCTTGCACATCCACACCGGGCACAAGCCGCAGCTTGTAAACCCCTTTAAAATCGTTGGGATCGGCCGGCTTCCCTTTACGCATGATATAGATCAAACCAGCCTGGGCTTGCTTAACAGCGGTGATTCGCAGTCGTTTTAGCAGGGACTGCCAGGTGAACTCGTCGAGGGCACGGGCGATGGCGGCCGGCGTGACCGATTTTTCCGGTCCGGCCGCGGCGCACATTTCGAGAATGGTGTCGTACAGCAGTTCGTCGCTGACGCGCGTGGAATTTATTCGAGATGACCGTTTCATCCGGTCATTATAGAAGGTTGACGGTTGAAATGACAGAGGCTCTAACGCTTTGCCTGCTCAAAATCATAAGCTGTGGGTGTGGCCGCACGTTCTCCGGTGACAAAATTGTACGGGCCGGTTTGTAGTGATGGGGCGTCAACGACCGCATCAAAGGTGTGAAACTGCAGCAGCAGATCACCCGGCTGCCATTGATCGACGGCCAGCCCAAGGCCATCATCCACCGCCGCCGGGGTTGGTTCGGTGCCGTACAGGTGGGCAAAAATCGAAATAGTTTCGGTGGTGACCGCCTCAATTTGCCAGCCGGTGACCCAGCGGCCGGGGGAAAGCGCGGTGGCGCCCACGGGGGTTAACAGCGGTTGATCAGTAAGGTTGAGAGTGGAGGTGAGCCACGCGGCCGGATCGGCTTCCCCGGACCAGTAGTAGACGTCGTATGCGGGAGCGGCCGACGTGGCGCGATGGGCGTAAACGTGGGCCAGGGCTTCACCGGCCGAATCGGTTAGCCAGTCGGCCGGAACCGCCTGATTTTGGGGGACAATAATCCAGCCGGGGCCACCCTGATCGGGAAAAACCCAGCTGCGGCGACAGTCAAAATAAACGTGGCGCAGATCGGTATAGCCGACGATCTGTTCCGCCACGGCCGGTTCGAGCAGCGGACCCGGCAGGGTGCAGTGCCCGATCCATGAGCCGCTGGCCTGCTGGTCGATCACATATTTATATATTGAATAGCCGGTGGCCCGACGGGCGTCCGGTTCCCGGCGGCGAAAAAAGTCGAGCAGATCCGGCTCAGCCAGCAGCCCCTGCAGGGCGTTGACGCTCAGAAAGTAAGTGGCCGGGGCCGGGTTGGCCGGGGAGAACCACGGCCGCATTTCGCCATTTTCATCGAGGATCGTTTGCTCCTGCAGGCCGTAATAGGCGGGGTCGATAAAGCCAAACGGCAGCACCACCGGATTAATGATTCCCTGCTGGTCGACATAGCGGCGGGCGGTCAGCCAATCTTGTCCCCAATCGAGGTTGGAGTCACCCAGATAGCGCGCTCCCCCGGCCGGGCCGCCAGCCAGCCAGTTAAAATACGCCAGGTGATGGGGATGAATCCACAGCTGGGTGGCGGCGTACAAAATCATGGCGGTAATCCACAGCGGCCGAGCATATTTGAGTTTGGCGATCAGGGGGGCTGTGGCCGCGGCCGACCAGACGATCAGCAGGGGCACGATTGGCAAGATGTGGCGGTAGCCGATATTGAGGCGCGAAAGGACGGCAAACGCAAAAAGGACAAGCGCTGGAAGCCACAGGGTCATCGTTTTTGACCACCGTTTTTGGCGGGTGGTTAGGACGAGGGTTAAGGGGAGCGCGGTCAGCGTCAGGAGGGGCGTTTTGAATAAAAAGGCCACCGGAAAATATGCCAGCCAGCCCTCACTGTCGATGGCCCCCCAAAAAAACGCCTGGTGGCCGCCGCTGATGTGGCTGTTGACCCCCACCAGGCTTTCCCAATATGCCGGTCCGAGCAGCGGCACCGTTAAATCAAGCGTAGGAAAGGTCACCGGACCGGCCGACAATTTATAGGCGCCCCACACGACCATGCCGGCCAGCAAAACAAATCCGCTGAGGTGGCGGATTTTGGTAGACAGCGACGTGCGGCGCAGCGCGATCCAGACGATGATCAACGTCAGGGGAACGAGCAGGGCGCCGGTCATTTTGGCGGCAACACCCACCCCGAGGGCCAGCCCGGCTGCTGCGGCTCGTCCGGCCGTCGGTTTTTGCGTATAGCGCCACAAAGTAAACAGGGCCAGCAGATATCCGGCCGCCGCAGTCAAATCGGTAGTGGCCAGCGAGGCGTGGGCCAGGAGGTTGGGTTCAAAGGCGAAGAGAGCACCGGCCGATAGTCCGGCCCAGCGGCCGCCCAAATCTGAGGCCCAGCGGATCAAAACGGCGCCGCTCAGGAGAGCCAGCAAAAGAATAGGCAGGCGGCCGAGCCAGAAGAGCTGCTGCACGTCGAGGCCGCTTTGCCAGACCAAGGCCTCGGCCGCCGGCAGTCGTTCCCGGCTTGCCCAGCCGGGCAGATCGTGCACCTGCGGCAAATTTGGCAGGGTGTGGGCCAGCGAGCCGATGAGCCAGTGGCTGAGGGGGGTGTGCTCCTGTTGAAAGCGAAAATCGCCTCCCTGCCACAGGGTGATCCCGCGCGTTAGATGAACCGGTTCATCGGCCGTGGGGTTTTTGTGGCTGATGGTATTCAGCCCCAGGGTCATAAAAATGAGCAGCCAGAAAACTGATAAAAGGCGAAATTGGAGCGGTGATCCCATTAGAAGGGGATTATAACAAGGCGGTAACGATACGCACGAAGGGAATTTGGGCTTGCGAACCGGGCGGCAGATCGTTATAATTTTGGACGCTTTATACGGGCCATTAGCTCAGTGGTAGAGCAGGTGACTTTTAATCACTTGGTCGGGGGTTCGAATCCCTCATGGCTCATCTTTTGGGATCATCATCCAACGCATATCAGCCTACACCCGTGAATCATTCTGATCGTTGATGGAGCCTCTACAAACCCTCTAATCTATAATTGTGAGAGTTTAGAAATCCAAGCCGCTGAGCAACAGCTGGGGGAATAACCGATCCCGGGTAAAAATGCGGTAACTCATAAATACGCACGGTTTGCTTCAGGGGAAGGTTGCCCATCATCGTTAAAAAGATAAGTGTGGATGTGGAGATGAAATATGAATCTGAGTCAATTGGAAGTGCTCGTCGCTATCGTCGATACAGGCAGCCTGACCGAAGCGGCGGAACACGTTGGACTGACCCAATCCGCTGTCAGTTACTCACTGAGCCGTTTGGAGGCAGAGTTAGGGGTAACGCTGCTGGAGCGGGGGCGCCGAGGGGGAGTTGTTACCCGAATCGGCGCCGAAGTTTTGCAGCACGCGCGAAATACGCTGAATCAAATTGAAGCCATTCGTCAAAAAGCCGCTCATGAACGGGGCCTCACCAGAGGGAAATTGCGTTTTGGCTGTGTGCCAACCATTCCCGTGCGCTTGCTTACGGGTGTCATTCGCGATTTCCAGCAAAAATTCCCGGATATCGAAACCGTCATCTTTGAAGGGAGTCCTCGAGAAATATTGAACTGGTTGGAAAACGGGACGATCGATATAGGCATTGTCGTCAATCCGGATGATTACCTTCTGTCAGCGCCGTTCGTGCGAGGGGAAGTGGTGGCCATTATGTCCGATCAACATCACCTCGCGGCGAGCAAAGATGTTTCGCTAGATGACCTTTTGGAAGAATCGTTTATTGCCTTAAATGCTGAATACCGTGAGTATGGGGGGCTGGCCGAGCTGGTGAACAATGCCGCGGTTAAGCTGCCGCAGCCACACCATGAAGTGAGCACACCAGCAACAATTTTTGCGATGGTACAAGAAAATTTAGGCGTTTCTCTTGTTTTTAAGATGCTGCTGGATTCTCAAGCTGAGGGCATCACCGCTTTACCCCTCAATCCGAAACAGGATCTGGATATCTATTTAGCATCGAATATGGACACCCCCTCGGTTACAGCTTTTCTCGAGAACGCGTCTGTGTGGGCCAAAGCACACGGTTTTGCAACCTCACACCCATGAAATTCAGTCATGTTAAGTATGACGAAGTTGATTTGTGTTCATGGGCAGATTCCCTTAGACTGCCAGTAGTTCGACCAAACAATCAAATCATCCCTCGAAGCGTGTTTAAAAAACGCCAAAAAAGCGCTGGCTGAGCTTGTCGAAGCCATAGCGTCTCCCTACCGTTAAGTTCCGACTCAGCCTTCGACAGGCTCAGGCATTGTCTTCAACGGATTATTTAACACGCCCTCAACATTTAAACTTCATAGCCAGCGGGGTGACATCGACCGAAAGGGTCGCGCGTATATTTCACAAAAAAACAGACAGTCATAGGGAAAAACGCCATGAAAATATTCCTCACGGGGGCGACGGGCTATATCGGTGGACACCTCGCCAAAAAACTTCAAGAGTCAGGTTATGAGCTTATCGGATTAGCTCGCTCTGATCGATCTGCTCAGCTGCTGGAAGAAAAAAATATCGAAGTGCATCGGGGTGATCTCCAGCGGTTGGAAATGTTAAAATCAGGGGCGGTCAAGGCCGATGCGGTTATTCATTCGGCCATGCCAAATCCGGCGGATTTTAGCGATCTGTCTGAACTGGGGCGAATTGCCATCCAGGCCCAAGCGGCAATAATTGAAGGGTTGGCCGGACAAAACAAGATTTTTATCGCTACCAGCGGCACGGGAGCCTACGGAGACACGGGGGAGCAGCTCGTTGATGAGACCTCACCGTATGCGTCAGACGATTCCATGCGGCTGTTTGGGATTATGGAAGAAGAAATATTAAAGGGAAAATCACAGAACGTACGGACCATGATCATTCGTCCATCGATTGTTTACGGTCACGGCGGGAGTGATCCCGTGCTCAAGCTGATTCAGTCGATCCAGCAGCTCGGGTATGGCTACTACGTAGAAGCGGCTCAATCGCACGTTTCAACCGTCCATGTCGACGACTTGGCGAATCTTTATTTGCTGGCTCTCGAACGGGCACCGGTCGGTGAAGTGTTTAATGCGGTGGGGGAGATCGTGCCGACAAAAGAGCTGGTGGCCTCAGCGACGACGGCCGCAAACGTCAATGGTGAAATGCGCCCCCTCACCGTTGATGAGGTCATGAAGCAGGGATTTATTGCCAATTATCTGGTTGGAAATATGCGGGTTTCCGCGGAAAAGGCAAAGCAAATGCTCGGATGGCGCCCCAATCGCCCTTCGATATTGACCGATTTGCGAGAGGGATCTTATCAATAGTTTAAGGACCTTTATCATCCTGGGCGGAGTAAAGGCCCCCGCCAATTTCCAGTGAAATACGTCCTCTTCGAAAAGAAGTCATACTATTTTTAGCGGTCTGGCCCTAGATGCGACTTGACGGGATTCCTCGCTTCGCTGCTCATTCTGAGCAATGACAGGAGTTGTTTTATTGCCTGTGTGATTTTTAATTTTGATGAAATCAAGCAGCATATCAAATTCCCTTCTTTTTGGATCAAAAGGTAAACAGATGGGCTGCGAACAACCTGTTATTCAGAACGGAGCACAGCGGAGTGAAGATATCGTGTGAAAAGTCAAGCGATTTTTGCCGATTGGCAGCAGTTGGGGTCAATCGGTTGCCCAGTCTTCAAGACGCCGCAGCAAAGAGGCAACCGCTTGCGCGTCTCCAAATTACCGACTGTCCTTGCCGCGTTCAAGGTGTGGACAAAGCGTAGAGATGAACAGGAACAAACCAAAGCCTTTTTGTAAGGGCTTGGCTAGCCAAGCCCCTACCCAAGTGGATTGGTTAAATCGCCCCCTTTGCTGAGCAATGATAGGGGGGACGCAGAGCGGATTATTAAAAACTTGCCGCTCCTGAATCCTTTTGGAAAGAAAAAAAACAAGGTTAAAGAAAAATGTCAGAAGCAATTAATTATGAGGGAATCGAGTTTCCCAAACTTCCACATGCCTCACGCTGGATCGAAGTTAATGGATCACGAATGCACTACATGGAAGCCGGTGATCCCGGCGGCGTCCCGATCCTTCTCATACACGGAAATCCCACCTGGTCATATTTGTGGCGCAACGTGATGCCTCACCTGGAAGAGCGTGGACGCGTTATTGCCGTGGATTTGATCGGTATGGGATTATCCGATAAACCAGACATCGGATACACCTATTTTGATCATAGGGAGTATGTCTGGGGTTTTATTGAGGCGATGGGGCTGAAAAATATTGTGCTGGTCATTCATGACTGGGGCTCCGCTTTAGGCTTTGATTACGCCTATCATCATCAGGACAACGTGCGGGCAATCGCTTTTATGGAGGCCCACGTGGCTACGGCCGCAGGTTATGAGGGGATGCCGGCCGATATCGCGCGCTTTTTAAAAGCGGTGCGGGCCGGCGATGCCGTGGGCGAAGAGATGATATTGAATCAAAATATGTTTATCGAACAAATTTTGCCAAACATGGTCAAACGCAAATTAAAGAAGGAAGAGCTGGACGCTTATCGCGCTCCATACCCATCACCAGAAACGCGTCTGCCGATCATGATGTGGCCTACTCAATTGCCGATCGGGGGCGAACCGGCCGATGTTGTCCAGCTAATTGAGACATATGCAGCGTGGTTAAAAGCGGCTGAAATTCCCATGCTGAATTTATACGCCACACCTGGACTGGGCTTACCGGAATCGGCCGCCAAACAGCTGCAGTCACAGTATCAGAAGCTGGAAATCGTAAACGTTGGTGACGGCCTGCACTTTTTTCAGGAAGATCAGCCCGATACCGTCGGGACCTCGATTGCTAACTGGCTGCGACGGGTCATCAGCTAAGAAAGCTTGAGTTACAATGTATTGAGTGATATGCAAAAATTTAATATCCACAGATTACGCAGATGGCCGCAGATTTCAGAGGGAAATCTGTGTTAATCCGGGTTAATCCGTGGCCTTTTTAGCAAAGGAATTTGGTAGAACCACCATTGGGCTTTGACAAATAAGCACAGATAGCGCAGCGTCATTCCCGCGAAAGCGGGAATCCATTGGATGGCTACCGCTGGATCCCCGCCGTAGTTTACCTCCGTGAAGCCGGGGGCCAGGATGACGGACTAGTTAAGGTACTAAAGTAGAATCAAATTACCTCAATGGCACCCATTTTTGTCGGCCAATCCCCCAAATATACTATTGAGAGGTATTCTGCTTTACATTAATCTAGAGACATATTCGGTATCTTACAAGGGTGCTTAAGATAACCTGGCTTCTCCAGGTTTGGGAAAAAGGTGGAAACACCACAGAAAGCTTTATATATATTATTTGAATTATTTTTTGATTGAACCGCAGCGTGAGCTGCGGTTTTTCCTTTTATAAAACAGGAGATCAAAGATTAGAGACTAGAGACCGGAGACAAGAGATCCCCCAACACCATACACCCTACACCTTTCACCCAACACCCAACACCTATCACCCATCACCCATCACCGATCCCGTTAACAACGTGCTCCTGCAAGGTCAGCTTGACCAAACGCACCGTCTTTTTTGAGGAGTTGGGTTCAGGGAGCGGATTTGGAAAGGGGATAAGCTGTTTGGTTGTCAACAGCCATCCTTGGGGAGTATCTAGTTTGAGAGGAAGGACCACGGCCAGCGGTTTACGGCCGGTTTGCATCGGCGGTTTGGCGGCCGACTTTTCCAGCAGCGGAATATCGACCGTGGGCATTGTTTTACCATATCCCTCTGTGGTAACCAACAAAATCCCATCTTGATCCGGCTGCAAATTGTGGGCGGTAAAAATCTTTTCTCCCTGCCGCCAGCTCAACGCCTGCACGCCGCGCAGCTGCAATTTTTTATTGTGACCCGGCACCCGCAGCAGCCGGCCGTCGGTGTTACCGATGAGCAGCGTATCTCGTTCGTCCATCCCCAGAGCGGCAATAGCCACGCCCGGCAGCGGGTGATCAAACTGGTATGGAATCGGGCTTTCGACCCGCTCCCGAATTTGGTTCAGCCGATAGGCGCGGGCGAACCCACGCGAGGTGATCAGGGTTAACCATGATTTGGCGGTGAGCTGATCCCAGCTAACGATCATTTCCACCTGCTCGTGCGGCCGAAAATGATGCAGTTCGCTGAGCGACATATCGAGCAGCTGCAGCTCGTTGAGCTGCCGGGGGGTCAGCAGCAAAAAGCGATAGAGGTTGGTGATCACCAGCAGCTTCTCGTCAAAATCAGCCACGATCATCGGCGTGCGAGTATTTGCTAGCGGTGGATCAAAGTGGTGATCTGCGGCCGGAGGCCAGCCGAGGAGCTGAAAATCGAGACCGCTGTTGAGCAATACGAGGTGACGGCCGCCGCTGTCCTCTGTTGCGTTTCCTTCCTGGAGGCTGATGCGCTGCTGCAGGAGCGCCAGGTTGGCTGAGCTGACGTTTGAGCGCTTCTCCATGCTGTGGGTGGCCAGATCGTTCGCCGTATACGGCCGCAGTTTTAGCGACCCGGCGGCAATTTCCTGGGCGCAAATGCCCAGCCCGGCCGTCACGCTGCTAAAGGTGTCGATCCCCAGAACTTTATCATCGCCAAATTTCTCTTTGAGCATTTCTTGGAAGACCGGAATCTCAGCTGAGCCACCGGTGCGCACCACAGCGTCAATTTCTGATGGGGTTAATCCGGCCTGGCTAACGATATCATCTAAATGCTGGTCGATGGCCAGAATTTCCTCGCGAATGATCGACTCAAACTCGGTGCGGGTAACCATTTGGCGCACTCGAATTGGCCCGGTTGAAAAATGAATCAGCGTTCCCAACTCGTCAGAAAGACGGCGTTTAGCCTGCTCAACCGAGTCAAACATTTGCAGCCCGTAATTTTCGCCAACCAGATGAATCAACGCTTCAATTTCACGCGGCCGATGGGCGGTTTGGGCGATTTCGGTCAGCATCGCTTTGTTATCGGGTGATTGAAGCTCCAGGATGCGCTGCCAATCGGAGAAAATGTCGTAAATCCAGGAGGGAATCGGCCGGGATTGCCGTTCAACCGAGTAGTGGCTGCCTTCCCCAAAGTGACGGGGGAGCTTGGCCCGGGTTAATTTGCGATCAAACACGTCCCCGGCCACCGGAATCCCCCCGGTGGCTAAAATTTCGGGGGCATCATCTCCCAGGCGCACGATCGTGACGTCGAGGGTGCCGCCCCCAAAATCAAAAACGAGGACGTGCTGGGGCGTATCGATTTTTTGCGCATACGCATACGCGGCCGCAACCGGCTCATACTGAAAGTAGACGGTTTCATAACCGGCTCTCAGGGCGGCATCAAGCAGCCGATTTTGAGCAAGCTCGTCGTATTGGGGGTCAAAGGCGAAACGCACCGGCCGGCCGAGCACCACTTCTTTTAAAGGGTGCCCCAAGATTTGCTCCGCCCGCTGTTTGGTGATCGACAGGAAGAGGGCAATCAAATCTTCCAGCGAGTAGTAAAATTGACCGATCACGGTGCCCAGGTAATCCGGATCGCGCAGCCCGGTCTTAATCGATAGAAACAGCCGGCCGGGGGAGAGGACATCGGCCATCACGTATACGTCGGTGACGTAATACATGTCTTCGGCCCGCACCTCGATCTCACCGACCCACACTTTTTCCATGCGCACCGGTCGGCCGGTATTTTGGGCCATAAACGTTTCAACCGCCTCCCGGCCGATGGAAATTTGCTGGTCGTTGGTCAGGTAAATAGCGGTTCGGGCCACTTTGGGATTGGTGTAGCTGGGATCAAGCGGTAGGATTTCTACCCGGCCACTTTCTTCAGAAAAAATCGCCATTCCGGAATTGGTCGTGCCAAAATCCATGCCGACAATTTTTTTGCTCACGGTTATCTGCTCCTTCTATCACTTTTCCCCGTCACACCATCAGAATGCGTTCTCGTTCTCGAGCGTGAACGACAGAAAAGGTTCTAACAAATTGTTTACAAAGGGGGGGTTGACACTCATGACGCGATGCGTTATAGTGTAGACATCTTGACGCACTGCGTTATAAACGGATCAGCCGTTTATCAAATCATAGACATATTGTGCAGCTTAGTTCTGCACTTGGATTTCCATAGGAGAAAAATATACCATGACTAAGAATGTAGAACAAGTTGTTATTGAAGAAGAAGTTGTTGAAGAAAACGCTTTTCCTTTCGTTGAGAATGCTCAAAAAGTTGCCCAATCCGCATTCTACGCCAGCCTTGGCGCAGCAGATGCCGCTCGTGAAGAGGTGATTACGCTTCTCGAAAAAACTCAGAAAGATGTGGCCGACATCCTCGACAAATTCATCTCTCGTGGCGAAAAACTCGAAGCAGACGGGCGCAAGCAGATCGAAAAAGCGGTCAAGACTCGTCGTAAACAAGTTGACAAAACCGTAAATGAGACGACCGACGCCTTCGAGAAACGGGTTGAAAAAGTGCTGCACGGCATGAATGTCCCGTCGAAAAACGATATTGACGCTTTGAGCCGCAAAATTGCTACCCTGACCAAAAAGGTCAACGCGCTGGCAAAAGAGACCAAAGCTGAATAAGTGGTTTAAGCGATTCAAAACGTTTCCTGACCGAACCTCCTCCGGTCAAGCAGGAACCTGTTTTGGATCATCATCTTGATCTTCTCCTGGATCTGGGTGATAAACCCACCTCCTTGTTGTAGATTGACTGTGCAAACGGGGTGTGATTTAAAAATCACGCCCCGTTTGTGTTTTGTAAGAAGAACCGTTTCTCTATATTGATTAAAAGAGCGTTGTTTAAAAATTCATTAATGCGGAGGTAGGCGGTGATTTACCTGCTACCGTTGGGCGTAAGTAAGCATAATCTTTTATCAGGAGAAATGTAAAGATGAATAAAAAACAACTAATTTTTTCATTATTAATATTGCTGACGGTCATTGCGGTGGCGTGTGGGGGAGAAACCCCGGCCGCAGTCGAAGAGGCGGCCGACACAACGGAAACGGTCGTAGAAGAGGCGGCTGAACAAGGGGCAGAAACGGCGGCAGAGGCATCTGGTGACGTGGAGGAGATTCTAGAAGACGCGGCGGCGGAGATCGAGGCGGCCGCCGATGACATCATGGAAACCCTTGGCGATCCGGTGGAATACGTGATCGATCCGGAGCAGTCTGAAGTGCGTTTTGAGCTAGATGAAGAACTGCGCGGTAATCCGACAACCGTGGTCGGGGTTGGAAACGGGATCATGGGCACAATCTCCGTGGATCTTAGCGACTTGACCACGGCCGAGATCAGCCCCATCACGATTGATCCGGCCGCTTTGTTTACCGACAACAACATGCGTAACGGAGCGATTAATCGCTTCATCCTGCAAACGTCTTCTTTTGATGAAATCATCTTTGCCCCTTCTTCACTTGAGGGGCTGCCTCAATCGGCCGCTGTTGGCGACACGGTTGACTTTCAAATTGTGGGGGACTTGACCATCCGCGACATAACCCAACCCGCCACCTTTGAGGCCTCGGTGACGGTATCAAGCGATACAATGCTGACCGGATCGGCTGAAGCGGTTATCCAGCGGGCAGATTTTGGTTTAGAGATTCCGTCGGTACCGGCCGTGGCCAACGTGGAAGAAGAGGTCGAGCTTTATCTTGATTTTGTCGCTCAAAACTAGTGTTCTGTTTTGGGTTCAAGGGCGGACAGGTAAAAAATTCTGCCCTTAAACGGTCCGACAAGCGCCCCTCTCCGTTTCGGGGAGGGGCTGGGGGAGGGGTAAAATGACCGTCAAAAGTCCCACCCCCTAACCCCCTCCCGATTCGGGAGGGGGAATTTGTCGAACTGAGAAGCGCATTTTCTCATTCATCAAGCAAACGGTCTGTCCCCAAACCGATTCGGGGGAGGGGCATAAACCACAACGGTTGCCAGTGGTAAGCAGCGTCACTGGCAACCGTTGAAACCTAGGGGTAGAGCCCACCACTGCCCCGAAATGAGGACTAAAAAGCCAGTGATTATCGTTATCCAGGTTTCAGCACTGGAGCAAATTTTAATTTAAAGTTTACTGTAGGTGCTGTTTTACAATCCCAATTAATTAAAAAATAAAAAACCTATGCAATACCGATTTTTAACTTTTGTCCTTTTCCTATTATTTATCTATTCATCCATTACCGGAACAACGATGGAGGCGGCCGATCAGGCCAACTGTGGCTGTGATCACGTCCACCCGGCAGGCACCTGGAAGCTTGACGGTACAACTCTTCAGCCTGGAGATGTGGTCTGCTTGGGCAGCGGCACGCGCGGCGGGATGGGGATTTACGACGTGGTTGGATCGCCTTCGCAACCGATCACCATTAAAAATTGCGGGGGGCAGCTCGATATCGACACAACCGGGGACAGTTTTCTAATAGTGCGCAGCAAATATTTGCGTCTAACCGGCAGTGGTGACGGTGGATTCAATTACGGCATTCGAGCCAGTGGCCCCGTCAAGGCCGGTGGATTGACGACCAATATCGAGATCGATCATATCGAAGTGTATCAGGCTGGATTTGCCGGTTTTATGGTGAAAACAGACCCCACCTGTGACCCGGCTACCTGGCGGGAAAACTTTGTTATGAGAGACGTTTTTATTCATGACAATTACGCCCACGGCATGCAGGATGGGGAAGGCTTTTATATCGGCTATACGTTTTATGACGGGGTTGAAAAGACGTGTAACGGGCAAACGGTGACGCTTTATGGGCACGTGATTGAGAATTTGCACGTGTACAACAACCGCTCCGATGATACCGGTTCGGAAGGGATTCAGGTTGGTTCTGCACCGGGAGCCAGAGTTTTTAACAATGTGGTGACCCGCCCCGGTCAGCGGCCGTTTGCCAACTACCAGAACAACGGCATGCAGATTAACAGCGAAAATATCTCAATTTACAACAATCGCATTGAATCTGCACCGGCCAACGGCCTGATTATTTTTGGAATTGGTCACCAAGCGTATAACAATTTAATTATCGATGCCGGCGGTTCTGGAATTTTCGCCGATGATCGCAAAGTAGGACCGGGTCACATGTACGTCAACAACACGATTGTTTCTCCGGGAAATCACGGTATCCAGCTGTATATGGACGAAGCCACCGGTCCCACACCGGTTCGCAACAACATAGTTGTTGATCCTGGTTCTGGAAAGTATGTGGTCAAGCTCAACGGCAACGTCGACCTGCAGGAAAGTCACAATTTAGAGGCGGCGACGGTGGGGGAAGTCAAATTTGTCAATGCGGCCGCCGGCAATTATGAGCTTCAGTCAACTTCTCCGGCCGTGGATCAGGGAATCGATGTTTCCGCCTTGGGGGTGATTTGGGACATGGCAAATGTCAGCCGGCCGCGAGGAACGGCATATGATATCGGGGCGTATGAATATGCGCCACCGCTTGGCCCGTTAAACGAAAAACAGTATGTGCCATTTGTTCGAGGGAGTTAAGTGGATCACTATTAAAAACCAGGGACGGATTAGGGAGAAAAATGTGAGTCAAACCCATACCTTGTCATTCCGAACGGAGCGAGGAATCTCGTCAAGTTGCTTTTGAGCCCTGATAGCCGAAAATGAAAGCGCCGCTCTTCCAGCCATGGCTGCTTTCCACTGGAGATTGACGGGATCCTTCGCGATGCCTGTCTTGAGCGAAGTCGAAGGGCTCAGGATGGCAGGTAGACCGCGGACGATAAAACATCAGAATGGATCACATGTCAACAGAACCTAACCTCTAAAGCGATCTTATATTTATCTAATACAGCGCAGACAACCTACCCATCGCGCTATCCGTAATGTGAATAATCAATTAATTTGTAACCCCATGTACAGGCAATAGATTTTATGTAAAGTAGTGGGGTTGCCACTTTAGGAAAAGGAGTGGGATGATGTGGCGTAAAATTTGGCAATGGTTCCTCATTGTGGGGCTGTTGCTCGCTGCAGGCAGTGCAGCTGCTGATGAGGGCAAAATTGAAGCCCTGCAAGAAAAGTCATACAGCGCGGAGCGTTTTGATGTCGACATTGTCGTTCGCGAGGATGGTTCGCTGCTGGTGACTGAAACAGTTGTGTACCGTTTTGTGGGAGAGCCGTTTACGTTTGTATTTCGCGAGCTGGAAACCGACTGGAGTGATGGAATTGGGGAGCTGACCGCAGCCGTGGACGGCCGTGTGTATCCCCCTGGAGAAGCGGCCGGTCAGGTTGAAATTTCTGGCCAAAATCCGCTGCGTGTCGAGTGGCATTTTGAACCGACCCGCGATACAACGCGCACCTTTACCCTGACCTACGTTATGTATGGCGTCGTTCGTCAGGAAGATGGGTCTGATTTACTGCGCTTTCAGCCTTTGCCGGACGAGTTTGCTTTTCCCATCGCCGATAGCACCGTCACCATTACTTATCCGTTTCGTGCTGCTTTGGAGAGCGAGCCGGTATTAACGGCCGGCAGCGGAATCATAAGCCAGAGCAATAACCAGGTCACTATCGTCGCCCAGGATATCCAGCCGAATCAAACCATGGTCATTGAGATGCCCTTTACGGCCGGTTCCCTTATCTCCGCTCCGCCCCAGTGGCAGCAAAATGAAATCTTTAGCCAGTCACTGGTGCCGGTTTGGTTGATCAGCAGCGGCGCGGTTCTGCTGGCCGGAATTGTGGGGGTTTTCACTTTGTGGCGACGGGAGCAGCCCCATATTCCCACCGGCCGCTGGACGATTGACTCGCCTCCCGGCAAGCTGCCGGTTGGGCTAAGCGGTGCAATTACCGCAACCGGGGCTACCCCGGCCTGGCATCATGCGTTGGGCACGCTGTTTGATTTGGCTGCCCGAGGGTACGTTGAAATTGAAGAAATACCTAAAAAAGGGTGGTTCTCTACCACCGATTTTATGCTGCGCCAGATTAAGAGCGAGGAAGGATTGCTCCCTCATGAAAGCGGGCTGCTGGGGATGATTTTTACCGATAAAAAAACCGGTCGCGTCAGCGAAATAAAAATGTCGAAATTAAGAGGCATTATTAGCAGCACGCGCTGGAAAAAATATAGCGAAGTTATCAAAGCAGAAATCAAAGCGGCCGGTTATTTAAGCGTTAAGCGGCAGCAGGTACGTCGTCAATTTTATATCATCGGGGCGCTGATTGCCGCTTTGGCCCTAGTGTCTTTTGTTTTGACCTTAATCGTGATCGCTCGCACCGGTGCCTGGCCGTTTATCCTGTCATTGGCTTTGTTCCTGACCGGCGTGATGTTTCTGATGGCCGGGGCATCGTTTTCTCCATTAACCGACGAGGCGTCCGGGATCGCATCTGACTGGAAGCGCTATTTCGCTTATCTCAAAGACGTCACTAAAGGCCGAGCTACGGTTACTCACGAGCTGTTTGAACCATATTTGCCTTACGCAGCAGCGGCCGGCATACTGCCCAATTGGGTGAAATGGTTTGAGAAGCAGGGGAAAGCGGCGCTGCCCCCTTATTTTCATCTGACCTCCTCCACACCATCCCAGGGGTTTGTCGCCTTTGCCGCCCTGGCCGCTTCGTCAACCACTTCTGGTGGGGCAGCGGCCGGCGCCGGTGGTGGCGCGGCCGGTGGTGGCGCAGCAGGTGCAGGGTGAATCTCAAAGAAGTTGAACTTCTTCAAGAAGTTCAACTTTTCTTGTTTACTCAACCGTAATTTTGGTTAAAGGATACGCATCATTTGCCGCAGGCGGCCGCGAAAGAGGCCGCCGCTCCCCGGTTGCCCCATCGTACAAACCAACCAACAGCGTGTATTCGCCGGGAGCCAGCCCCACCGGAATTTGCAGGCAGTGCATATCGCCTACAACTTCCCCGGGCCGCCATTTAGGGGTTGGATAAAATCCAAACGCCGGTTCACTGTCGCGCTGCGCCTGAACAAAACCATCCGCCGCCGCCAAATGGAGAAATACCGTCAATGCAGGGTCAATCGGGGAGTCGGTTTGCCAGTAGAGAATCGGGCACAGCGGCCGTCCTGGGGTAAGAGTCTCCTCTGGGAGGGAGTAACCAACCAGCTCAATCGTGGGCTCAAAATTGGCTGATACCGGAGTTGCATTAGAAGGAAGGTTGTCGGTGACCCATTGGGCGCCCAGCCAATCGAGCGTTTCCTGACCGGTTGGGGCGTATTTTCCACCTGCTTCCTGAAGATCGATGACCCGCTGCAGCAGTGCGCCTGTTGCCGGCTGCGGGGCGGCCGTGCGGGTGAGCAGCACCACGTCATTGCCAAAATAAATCGCCTCATAGTTAAACAAACCAATCGCTTTTTCGATGGCCGCATAGTAGGTGCGGGCGTTAACCCCCCACCGCAAGTCGGTTAGGTGGAGGAGCAAATACTCCGATTGAGCAACCCCGTACGGCCGTTCCTCCATGCGGGAGCGGGCGTGAAAAAGATCGTACCGGCGGCGCAGGGCGACGTGCGGGCCGTAAGCCATCATCGTCGAGACCGGGGCGTCGGCCGGCAGCAGTGAAACCGCCTCATCAAAAGCAGCGCGATCGCTGAGCCGCTCCAATCCATAAACCGGGTAAAAAGGGTCGTTAATCGGCGTGGTGAACGGGTTTTCCAAGGCCCAGCTGATCCCCACCGCCAGCAGAAGCCAAACCCCGACCAGCAGCCGCGATCTTGAAGGGGAGAAGGGGAGCCAGCGCTGCAATTTTGCTATCCCTTCCACCGTGGCGATAAATAAGAAGGGAATCAGGGGTGAAATATATTGGAAATAGATGCTGCTCTGACTGGGGACATCAGAAAGCAAATTGTAGGCCACGACCGGGAGACCGATGGCCAGTGTCAGGGGAGACAGCAAAGCCAGAAATCCCACCGGCAGGAAAATCATCAGCAAAAACCGGCGGCGGAGCGGCTCGCCAAAGAGATGGTCGATCACCACGCCCGGCCGTCGAAAAAGGGTCTCGACCATTTCGCTGACCGATCCCCCCAACCAGGCGTAGCGCCCCAGTGAGTCGGATGTGGCGCCACGAAAGTAGGGGATAATGCCAAAAATCGTGAACAAAAACCACCCCCACCCAACTGCGCCCCACAGCAAACCAAATTTCCAGCGGCGGTGAACCAGAGCCAGGTACAGACCAAAAAAACCGATAGTAAACCCAACATCCTCTCGGGTAAAAAGGGCCAAAGCCAGGACGACGCTGGCCCAGCCGGGCTTCTTGATTTCCAGCAAATCATAAGACAGGAAGAAGAAGAAAATGACAAAGGTCAGGGGGTGAAAGTCAAAGCGATTGACAAAGCCTACCGTGGGATAGAGGAGGTAAGCGGCCGTAATAATCAGCGCCAGATGATCATCTTGCAGCTTGCGCCGGGCGATCCGATAAAGAGGCAAACCGGCCAATCCCAGGAGTAAGGATTGCACCAGCAAGAGCACCCGCGGATCTTCCCACAGGGCAAAGAGAGGGGCCAGCAGCACAAAAATGAGCTGAACGTGATCCCCAAGATAATGTTCCACCTCGATTGTGCTGGCAAACCAGTCACCCTGATAGGTATTCCAAATGACCTGGCTTTTAATGCCAAAATCGAACACGGAGGAATTAAGCCGATCGTGGCGCAAGACGGCGTACGTCGCCAGCACGGCCGTCCACAAGGCGATCATGAGCAGCGGCCAGCGATATGATTGCCCCCTTCCCCCTTCACCCTTTGAAGTCGCCGGAAATTTACTCATTACGCTTCACCAGGGGCACCCGTTCTAACGGATCGCCCTGCACGGAGGAGACAGCCATCAGACGTTCTCCGGTTAACTCATCGTACAAACCCACATAGATCGTATATTGACCGGCGTTAAGCCGATCCAGGGGCAGCTGAACCAGATCCCGGACCACCTCCCCAGCTTCCCAGAAATTGGTCCGGTAGCTCCAGCTGCGGGGGATGCCGTCGTGTTGAGCGATCATCGCCCCCGTCCTGTCATCCACCAGATGGACAAATATTTTGTACGACCGATCAATTGCGTCCAAACTCTGCCAGTATAGCGTGAGGTCAAGTGAAGTGTCATTTGGCGATAAATCATATCCAAGCAATGAGATTTCTTCTCCCCACTGCCAGTCAACCGCGACTTGTGGATCGGCCGAGTAGACCGTAATTTGGCTGATAGTGGCCGCCTGCCCCACAAAATCTAAGCCGTCATGTAAAACGGCCGTCAACCGATAATCCCCGGCCGGTATCGGTTGATCGAGCAAGATAAACTGAGCGTCCCGGACCACTTCATTATTGTTCCAAAGGCCGGTAGGTCGATCTGGGGATATCGGTTTACACTGTTCAAACGCAGCGGAATGGGAGACAGCAAGACGCTCATCAGCTGGATGCAGCTGCAGACAAAGATCGAGGTTTTCATTTGGCAGAGCTGTACTGCCCCAGCGCATATCAATCTTAACGGCACCGCCCTGCACCACCTCCGTGTACGCCACATCCGCCCGAATTAATCCCAATTCCGTCGTCAGGGGGATTTTGACCACAAAATCACGGCCAGCTTCTAGAGTTGTACGGTAAACGATGAGCTCTTCGTCTTCATAGAAGGGGTCGATAGTTAGCCAGTCGCGCCACATGGTGATTAGCCTGCCATTGGCCCGTTCTTTGTCGATGATGAGATACCCCACATTAGCGTGAGCCAGGCGATCGAGCTGAGCGGTCACGGCCGTAACCGAAAAATCGGCGCGGCTGTCGTTCGCGAGGGCGTAGGCTATCATCGGAATATCATACAAAAACGCTACTGTTTCCGGGGCCGCTCGGGAGATGACGCCACCGGTTAGCGGATGCTGGTGCACCGTTTGATAGTACATGTAAAATTTGTCATGCTGCCGGCCGGTGGGCAATATAGTCAAAGCGACATCATCCGGCACTTCAGATAAACCGGAACGATAAAATTCCGGTACCTTGGCTGAGCGAGCGGGGAAAGGTGCGGCCGTAAACTCGAGAAAAATTGCCGCGGCAGCCAGCAGACCGGCCGCCCGCACAAGCTGGGGCCTTTTCTGCAGCCGGTCAGCCAGGGCCAGAAAGCCATAGGCGGAAACCATACTCCAGCCAAAGGCCATCAAGATCATCATGCGGTACATATTGCGCAGCATGGTCGAGACAGGTAATGACCAGGGTAGGGTGATGCCTAGAGATTCGCCAAACATTGAGGGGTACGGACCAATGGCAAACAGATAGGCCAATATGGTACACCAGACCCAGACTCGGGCCGGCCGCCGAAAACGTTGATGGGTGGCCAAAATCAGGGCCAGGATGAACGGAATTATCCCTAAATACATCCCTCGCACCCGCCAGCGGTGCCAGTGAGGAATAAAAACATCCTCTATATCCGTTAAAATCGACTGGCGCGGGCTGGTAACAAAACTGCTGTTGCCCCCAGACAGGGCATCACTCAGCAAGGGCCAATTTATGATACCGACCGCCACCCCGCTCAGCCCGCCAAAGATGAGCAAAAGCGGCCAGGAAGAGCGAATCTCTTTTTCGGTAAACCACAAATAGGTGAGGAGCAGAAACAGCCACATGGCCATTAGGATGACCAAAATTGTGCTGGTTGTGGCTCCCAAAAAGACAAAAAATGCGGCCCAAATTGCCCAACCGCGGCTGTTCTCGCGCATCGCTCGCAGAAAGGCCAGGGTCAACCAGGGAAAGCACCAGATACTTAGCAAGACCGGATGGGAAGATTGATAGAGGCTGTGTGAGTTAAAGGCAAATGCGATCCCGGCGATTAAGGCAGCGGCCGTTGAATCGGTTAGATAGCGGGCTAGCTGAAACATACTAAACCCGATAAACACGAAGTTGAGCAAAATGGTGACGTTATAGGCCGGCAAATCACCCAGCCACGGCCGCAGGGCCAGAGAGGTCAGCGTGTTCAGATGGCTAAAGCTGTGATAAACGAGATTTGCCCCCTGAGGATGAAAAATCATGTCGGTCCACCACAGGGAAACCTCTGAAGAGGTTAAAGCACGATGGGTCCACCAATCCGCCCAAAGGTTTATATAAATATCGTTGTCAAAGCCAACGATGACCCCGTTCAGATTGGTGATCACCCGCCAGGCAGCGATAATTGTCAGAAATAAAAAGAGGAGAAGGGCGGCTAGATTTTGAGGCCACGCTTTGGACAGGATCCCATCATTATTGGATGACCAAATCGACACGGGCGGTATTATACAATATCGTCCGATGATCAGCATCAATGTTATTCAGGCGAAACTATTTGATAAAACTTTTTTCTTACACAAAGAACCGTATCTTTTCAAACGGTTGTGTGTTTATAAATCTGAAATCTTATGCTGCTTTTTTAACCGCTTAGAGCGGTTTTTGAGGAGGAATGATGTCTCAAAATGGACACGGGAGCCGAGTGGTTGTGACCGGCTTAGGCACGATTAATCCACTCGGCCTTACAGTAGAAGAAACCTGGGACAGCGTCGTAAACGGCCGCACAGGGATTGCGCGCCTGACTCACTTTGATCCAAGCGAGCACAAAACGCAGTTTGGGGGAGAAGTAAAAGGGTTTGATCAGGAAGAACATTTTGGCCGTCGTGAGGCCCGCCGCATGGATCGCGGAAGCGCATTGGCCTTAGCGGCCACTGAACAGGCATTGGCTGATACCAATATCGAAGCGGTTGATCCGGAAATTAAACGGCGCATCGGCGTTATTATTGGAACCGGCATTGGGGGAGTGGGCACGACCGTTACCAATCAGGATACTTACCGCGACAAGGGACCGTTGCGGGTTAGCCCCCACTTTATTCCGATGATGCTGCCGGATACCACCCCGGCCAAAATATCATTGACCTGGGGGTTTTGTGGCCCTAATATGGCGATTGCCACCGCCTGCGCCAGCTCGACCAACGCGATTGGCGAAGCGGCGCGCATGGTTCAGTATGGTGGTTACAAAATGATGATAGCGGGTGGTACGGAGGCTGCTTTAGTGCCTTCGGTTTTGGCCGGATTTAACGTGATGGGGGCGATGTCGACCTGGAACGACCGGCCGCAGGAGGCGTGCCGGCCGTTTGACAGCGAGCGCAATGGGTTTGTCCCTGGAGAAGGGGCGGCCGTCGTCATTTTAGAGGAGCTGGAGCACGCTCTGGCTCGCGGAGCGCATATATACGGGGAATTAATTGGATATGGCGCCTCGGCCGATGCGTTTCACATCACCGCACCCAAAGAAGATGGTTCTGGCGCGGCGGAGTCGATGCAGCTGGCCATTGATCGGGCGGGAATCGCCCCTGATGGGATAGACTACATCAATGCTCACGGCACCAGCACCGTACTCAACGATCGGATGGAAACGCGAGCGATCAAAAATGTGTTTGGGGAGAGTGCGTATGACGTAGCAATTAGCTCAACCAAGTCGATGCATGGCCATTTGCTGGGTGGTGCAGGGGCCCTTGAGGTAACCATTTCGCTTCTGGCAATGAAAAACAGCATGCTCCCGCCGACGCTTAACTACACCACGCCCGATCCGGAATTAGATCTTGATTATGTGCCCAATACAGCCCGGCCGAAAGAGATTCGGGCGTTTATGTCCAACTCATTTGGGTTTGGAGGGCACAACGCAACGCTGTTGTTTCGGAAAGTATAGGATAGCACGGCCTGCGGCCTCTTAGCCCGGTGCTATGCACCTTCTAGCACGAGGCTGGCGCCTCTTTCAGCTCGGCGCTGCGCGCCTTTTAGCTATTAGCTGATGGCTGACAGGCCCGCAGGGCCGTGCTACAAGCCGTGCAGCACCGAGCTAAGAAGCCGCAGGCTGTGCTACTGTATCGTCTGGGCCAAATACCCGTCAATCACTTCCAGCGTCATCGGCCCGCGATGGACGGCGGTGACCGTGCCGCTTTCATCAACAAAAAAGGTCGTGGGCATATTAAACACCCCGTAGGCGTTGGCCACGTCCGCGCTGCTGTCGAGAAGAGGGGTAAAAGTTAGCTGCATCTCATTGATAAAGAATCCTTCAACCGTTTCCGGGGTTTCTTCTCGATTCACCGCCAAAATGACCAGATCTTCATCGGAGTAATTTTCAAACGTTTCCTGAAGTTCAGGCATTTCGATGCGGCAGGGGGCGCACCACGTGGCCCAGAAGTTAACAATTACCGGCCGCCCTTTGAAATCATCGAGAGTGTGGGGGGTTCCATCTAAATCTACCAGGGTAAAGTCTGGAGCGGTTGAACCCACGCCGATTTGGCCGATCGATTCCACCACGGGAGCCTGGCTGAGGGTTTCATCAATATTAATCGAAGCAAGTTCATCTTCCGGCGAGGATTGCGCAAAGAGTTCCTCTCCAAATAATAGCAGGGCTAAAATAAGTCCTAATACGCCCATGCCGCTGATAAACAGAAGCATATTGCGCATTTGTTTTGTATCTTCACCGTTCATTTTTGTCTCTCTTCGGGTTTGATAGCACGGCCTGCGGCCTTCTAGCACGAGGCTAACGCCTCTTTCAGCGCGGCGCTGCGCGCCTTTTGGCTATTAGCTGATGGCTGACAGGCCCGCAGGGCCGTGCTAAAAGCCGCGCAGCGGCGTGCTATCCTATTAACTAAATATGCCGTACAGCCAATCCTCCATATCGAGGAGCTGGTTATACCAATCCATTTGAGCGGTAATTTCGGTTAGGCGGGCGGTGATTGCGGTCATTCGGCCGCTGAGCATGAAGTAGCCTAAGGCGACAAACAGCACACCGGAAACAAGTGAGGTCGAATGCAGATGAAGCTCTGTCTTTGACCCTTCGCCGCTTAGCGTCACCGACCACAACACGGCCGCAAGCAGGGCAATGGCCAGGATGCCGATCGATTGGAACGTGGCCAATTCACGGCCGCCAAAGGTGGCAAAATTGGCGAAGCTGTACGTCAGCAGCGCTTGAATTACCCACCAGGCGGTGACCGCCCAAATTGCGCCGACAGCCAGCTTGGGGACGTTGATAAACCATCCCTTCCCGCGCAGGATGCGCCAGATAACGCTTTGACGGCTGGTACGGCCAATAAATGTTGAAACGACAATCAGCGGCAGACCTAAACCGACCGCGAAAATAAAGAGCAAGATCGCGCCGCGCATAACCGAAGCGGTTGTGGCGGCCATCGTTAACATGATCCCCAAAATTGGACCGATACACGACGACCAGCCGGCGGCAAAGGTCATCCCAAAAATAAACGAACCGCCGAGACCGCTGGCCTGAACCGTCTCTTCTTCCTGGGTCATGCCGGTGAACCCTTTACCCATGAGGCTCATCACCCCAAAAACCAGAACCAGCGCCCCGCCAAAAATCAAAATAAAATCTTGAAAATCGCGCAGCAGGCTGCCTAACGCTGAGGCACTGGCCCCCAAAAGGCTGAATACGGTCGCCAGCCCCAGCACAAACATGACGGTATTGGTGGCGATTGATTTTCGGCCGCTGGATGTGGCAAAAGCGAAATACGCGGGCAGAATCGGCAGGGTACAGGGAGATAAAAAGCTGAGAACCCCGCCCGAAAAGGCCAAAATGGCCAAGATCAGAAACGGCTGCTGTGGTCCAAAAACCGCCTGTTCTCCGGTGGCGTCATTAATAATACCAACCAGAATCAACCCGGCTAAAAGGGCTACAACACCGATCGTGACCCATTGTGACAGGGAGCGGCCTGGTTTTTTTTCTGAGGAAATAGCGTCTTGCATATGGTTTCTCCAACTATGGCCTGTATAAGGCCGGAATGATTATATCATGTTCGTTTATAGTTCTGTTCGGGTAGACGAGACGCAAAGGTAAACCCTTACCCGGTTTTAATGGAGAATACAGACTACAGACCACAGACTTCAGACCTCAGAGCCTCCACTGTAGTCTGATGTCTGTGGTCTGATGTCTTAGAGGTGTTCGACACTGACAAACCAGCTCCCTTTTTGGTGAACCGGATCAAAGTAAATATCGAGTTCCCGGCCGCTGGCCAAAATGACTCGAAAGTAGATGCGGGCCAGGCCGATCCGTCGCAAGGATTTTGAAATGCGAGGGGTAAATTTTCGCCACTCGGCCGTGACTGCTTTGACGTGATGGGTTTCGCCGCGCCAGAGCAGTCGATCGGGGCAGTGCGGCCGCCGCCGAAAGCGGGGCGGGGTGTCGAATTCGACCTGAATGGGTTCGGTAATGAAGAGTACAGACATCGGACCTCAGACCACAGACTTTAGACATCAGACCTCAGAAACAGATACCTATCTGTGATCTGATGTCTGTGGTCTGTGATCTTTCCTCACCGCCAAATATATCCCTACCAAAATAATCACGCTGCCGATAGATTGCCAGGTTGACGGGATTTCTCCCAAGGTGAAAAAAGCGATGACGGCCGCCAGAATCACCGAGAGGAGCATAATAACGCTTAAAATTGTAGCTGAAAAGTAGCGCAGGGCGGCATTGATGGGAATATGGCCAAAAAATTGAGCAATTAAGGTAACCATGATGATCCAGAAGTAGCCGGCCGTTGAAAAACCGGCCACCTGGCTGTCGGTCAGAAGGACTCCGACAGAGGCAACGACAGCTGCGGCCGTGAATACCACCCAGCTGTACGCCAAATACGGCAGTTGATGGCGCAGTTTCCGGCCGATAAAGAGATAAACGCTGATCGTGATCGCATTCAGCAGCGCCAATCCGCCCCCCAACAAATCATTTGAGCCGCTCATGCTCCCATCTCCACCAAATCCGACCACGGCCGCCCCGACGACCGCCAGAATCACCCCCCACCACACCCGCGGCGCAAAAATGGCGCTAAAAAAAATGAGCTCCAGCAGCAGGGCGAAAAGCGGTGAGGTCCGACGCATAATGCTGTTGATTAACACGGATGTGTATTCCAGGGAAAAAAAGAGCAGCATGAGCCCCAGAGCGTGAAACAAACCGCTGCCAAACGCCCAAATCCAGTCACTTTTTTGGAGCGCCCGCAGCTCTTTTCCATGCCAGCTCCAGACCAGAGGGGCCAACACCGCCGAAGTAATAATCAAACGATAAGCAATGATCGTTAGAGAAGGCACTCCCTCACCCTGGGCATAACGGATGGCGATAGGAGCAGAGGCTGCTGCCACAACGGTTGAGGTGATGGCCAAAGTGCCCCGCGCCTGGCCGGATGATAAGAGGTTGCCAAGCATGAAGGGAATAGTAGCGGTAAACGTGGAAAGTTTAAAGCGAATGGGTCATCATGCTATCCTCTTTTTTACTTTTCCCTTTTTACTTTTTATAATTCCTATATGTCTCACGAAACCATCATTGCTCAAAAACTGAACATTCGGCCGCGTCAGGTAACCGCCGTGATCGATATGCTTGATGAGGGGAATACCATTCCGTTTATTGCCCGCTATCGCAAAGAAGCAACCGGGGAGCTGGATGAAGAACAGCTTCGTTTAATTCATGATGATCTCGGCCGGCTGCGCACTCTGGACGAGCGCCGCGAAACGATTTTGACCGCCATTGACGAGCAGGAGAAGTTAACCCCGGAATTAAAAAGCAAAATTCAGGCGGCCGGTACCCTGACCCTTCTTGAAGATCTATATCAGCCATACAAGAAAAAGCGGCAAACCCGAGCGGAAGTGGCGCGCAAGCGCGGGCTTGAGCCGTTGGCCCAACTTATAATCAAGCAGGGAGAAAGCGGTGAAAGTATCACCCAGCTTGCCCGGCCGTTTTTGTCGGAAGAGGTGGTTGATGCGGAGGCGGCCTGGGCCGGTGCCCGGGATATCGTGGCGGAAATGATCAGCGATCATCCCGACGTGCGTGGTCCCCTCCGGGAGAAGGCGCTGCAGTTTGCCAGGCTGGCGGTTAGCAAACGGCCTGATGCGGAAGACCCGAGGGAGATTTTCAAGCTGTACTACGAGTTTGAACAGCGGGTTGACCGGCTGCGGCCCCATCAAATATTGGCCATTAATCGGGGTGAAAACGAAAAAGTGCTTAAAGTATCCGTCGAAATCGCCCCGCGCGATTGGCTCCGGGCAATCGCCTCACGATTCTTGCCGCGCCGCACCTCAACGTTTTTTAAACAGCTTGATGAAGCGATTCACGATGCCGCCCAGCGACTCCTGCTGCCGGCTATCGAACGAGATGTGCGCCGCACGCTGACCGAAACGGCCGAGTCTCATGCTATCCAGGTTTTTGCGCAAAATTTGCGTGGATTGCTGACGCAGCCACCGCTGGCTGACCAAATTGTCCTGGCTCTCGATCCTGGGTATCGCACCGGTTGCAAAATCGCCGTGGTGGACGCAACCGGCAAAGTGCTCGATCATGGAGCAATTTATCCTCACGCCCCGCAAAAGCGGTGGGATGAGTCGCTGGAGAAACTCAAACAGTGGGTAACCCGCTTCAACGTCACCTTGATCGCCATCGGTAACGGGACCGCTTCACGAGAAAGCGAGCAGCTGGCGGCCGAATTAATCGGCCAGCTTCAGGAATCCGGATACAGGCTGAGCTATTTGATCGTGAATGAGGCTGGGGCATCGGTTTACAGCGCATCACCACTGGCGCGTGCCGAAATGCCCGATCTTGACGTCACCATTCGCGGAGCGGTTTCAATCGGCCGGCGGGTGCTCGATCCGCTGGCGGAGCTGGTGAAAATCGACCCCAAATCGATCGGGGTAGGGATGTACCAGCACGACGTCAATCAAAAATCACTGGCCGCCTCGCTGGATGGGGTGGTAGAGTCGGTTGTGAATCAGGTAGGCGTTGATGTGAACAGCGCCTCACCCGCGCTTTTGACCTATGTTTCCGGGATTGGTCCAAAATTGGCGGAAACCATTGTGGCCCATCGGGATGCCAACGGTCCCTTTGACACCCGGACAACTTTAAACCAGGTCAAGGGATTGGGACCAAAAGCATTCGAGCAGTCGGCCGGCTTTTTGCGCATTCGCGGGGGAGAGAATTGGCTTGACGGCAGCGCCATCCACCCCGAAAGCTATCATTTGGCGACTCAAATCACTGCGCAAGCAGGGTTAAACGGCCGGATGGATGTGGCTTCTCGTGAAAATGCGCTTTCCCAACTCGAGCCGGAAAAAGTGGCCGCTGCCCTGCAGGCCGGGGTGCCCACCGTCCGCGACATTTTTGAACAGTTAATCCGCCCCGGCCGGGACCCCCGTGAAGATTTGCCCGCTCCCATTTTGCGTCAGGACGTCCTTTCCATGCAGGATTTAAAAGTTGGCATGCGTCTCAAAGGGACTGTGCGCAACGTGGTTGATTTTGGTGCATTTGTCGATATCGGGGTCAAGCAGGATGGGCTGGTTCACCGCAGCCGCCTTCCTCGCGGCCTGGCGCTGTCGGTCGGGGACGTCATCGACATTGAAATCATCAGCCTGGAAATCGAGAGAGGGCGGATTGGGTTGGGGTATGTGAGTTAAGTGTTATTGGTTATTCGTTATTAGGTGTAAGTGTAGTGGTGTATTAGTATATTGGTTTATTATTGGGTGAATGTATAGCCGCAACCAATAGCCAATTATCAATAACCAATAACCAATTATCAATAAACTAAACTCAATGACCAAACTCACCTTCACCGTTGAAACCGACCCCCTTGATGTTGGATTATCCCGTTCCGGAGTGCGTCGGGTAGCCGAATTGTTTGAGAAGCAGTTTGCGGATGGCCGGCACCCCGGTGCTCAGCTGGTGGTGCTGCGGCATGGCCAAGTAGTGCTCGATCGAGTGGTTGGACTGGCGGAATTGGGCACAACCCGGTCGGTACGGCCGAACACGCTTTTTCAGAATTTCTCTTGTACCAAGCCTTTGACGGCCGTTTGCGTGCACCAGCTGGTCGAAAAGGGAGTGGTTGAACTTGATGCTCCGATCGGCACCTACTGGCCAGAATTTGCCTCCAGGGGAAAAGAAACGGCAACCGTTCGTCACGCCATGCTTCATCAAGCGGGGATACCGGCGCGCGGCCTCTACCCTCAAATTCCAACCTGGTGGCGTTGGGACCGGGTCAGTGCGTATGTGGCCAATTTACCGGCCGAATATGAGCCAGGGTCCCAAACCGCCTATCATCTGGTGAATTATGGCTTTATACTGGGTGAAATTGTGCGCCGGGCCGACGGCCGCCCCATCGAAGTGTATATGCGCCAGGAGCTTTTTGAGCCGCTGGAGATGAAAGACGCTTTTCTGGGGCTGCCGACGGACCTGCTAGATCGGGCTGCCCAAATTTATTGGGGTCATTCTGATCAGCGGAATACCGTGCTGCTTTTTCGTCAGGCACGCCACGCGGTGATGCCGGCCGCAACCTTGAACTGCTCCGCCCGCGATCTGGCCATCTTTTATCAAATGATGCTGAATGAAGGATGTTACAACGGCCGGCAGATTTTGCGATCGGAAACGGCCCGAGCCATCACCAAAGTGGGTTATGCCGGCTACGATCACACGCTCCAAATCGGGGCGCGCTGGTCGCTGGGCTTTGGCAACGGTGGGCCACGCCTGCCTGATGACCCAAAACCGGAGCGGCCATATTCTTTTGGCCGGCACAGCACCGAAAATACCTTTGGTCATCCGGGCCAGCGCAGCAGCAACGGCTGGGCTGATTGGGATCGCCGGCTGGTGTTCACCTTTACCTGTAATCAGCTCAACGGCGATCATGAAAGCTCCCAGCGCTGGCAAGAGCTGTCCGATGCCCTGGTTGAAGCCATTATTGACTAAACTCTTCTCTTGTCTTTCAAGGAGGTATGATGCCCATCTCAATCGATCAACTGCAAACAGGATTTATTCACGTGGATGACGACTGCTTGGTAAAGTATGCGGCCGATTACATCGGTCTAAACCACACGATTCCCCTTATTGTGCGCCGCAGCGACGGCCGGTACGCGGTGTTTTTTCTCGCTCACCTGCTTGAAATGCTGCAAAAAGAGTTTGGAGCCCCTTTTAGCAATGAGGTATTGTGGTCGCCGCTTGGTGATTATCCCGCTTTTCTCGATCGTTATGCCGTTCAGCATGTCGATCTCGATACCGAAATGACCTTTATGCAGGTAAAGAGAACGCTTGGCGTTGATTTTCACCATCCGTTGAAGTTGGTGGTTGTGCTAGATGGCGAAAGACCAGTTGGTTTTATCGACCCGCTGAATCTAGTTCGCAGCGATGACGATCTGCCGGCCGTGGATTATGGCCTGATCCCGGCGGTTGAAGAGGCGACGACTGGTGGAGAAGAAAGCGGCGGCATAATACCTGAACCTGAGCCTAAACCCAGAGCTTCAGATACGGCGGGCGGACTAGAAACCCTCAAACCCGTCATTATCGAACCCAGGCTCATCAATGTTGAACTCATCGATTCGAGCTTTAATCATGTCGACCCGGCCAAAGAAGCGCTCGAAATCAGTGATGAATATTTTCTGACTCTCTACATCGATAAGGTAGTCGGAAAACATTCGATTCCGGTTGCCGGAGGTGAGATACCCGGCGAATTTTTTGACGCTGAATTTATCACGGCCACCGTTCGGATGGAAAGCAATGATTTTGATATCGATATCAAGGAACAAAAGTTGGAAATCCCTCGCACGGGCAGGTCGACAGATTTAAATTTTACAATAATCCCACGCCACGAAGGTTTGGGTCTGATCACAATAATATTCCTGAAAGATGGCGCTTTCATGCAGGTCTCCACCGTCAAGCTCCACGTGGGAGTAATGCCCGGCGCGGCCGCAGGGAATGTCGTGGAAACGATGGGTGTCGAAATTAAGAACGCGGCCGGTCTGCAGCCCCGCGACGTCAACATCACCATTGTCGATGCCGTGGGTGGATTCCAGTTTATACTTTCCGGTTCCGTGACCGCCTTTGGCCATCTGCCCTTTACCAAGGCGGCTCTCCATGCCATGATTGCCCAGGTGCGGCAGAAGCTCAAAGACATTGTTTTCTTTGCCCCGACCGGTGAGCGCGTTTATCAAACCCGGATCGATATCCCGGCCGGCATTAGCAAACAAACCCTGCCGATTCTGGCCAACGCCGGTTACGATCTCTTCCACAAGCTTTTTATCTACAACATGGATGAGACAACCAAGCGCATGGGGCAGGCGCTTAAGGAACTGGCCAAAACCACCAAGCTCAATCTGCAGATCGTCAGCCGCGATTTTACGATGCCGTGGGGTTTGCTTTACGTGGGGGATAATCCGGACGAGCCGGAGCCGGAGATGTTTTTGGGCCTCAAACACGTCATCGAACATATTCCTCTGCAGTTTAATATGCGCGTGCTGGATCCATATGTCGAAACCAAAGACGGGTTAACGATCGCCCTAAACGTCAACAAGGATATTGATGCCCAGATGGGGCAGCCGCTCATCGGCCGGCAGCTTGATTTTTGGCAGAAGCTGGCCGGAGATGGAGAAACCATCAAATTTGACGTGCGGGAAAACATCCTACAGGTTATGAAAAAAATGAACGATGGGGAAACCCACGACGACCTAATTTATTTTTACTGCCACGCCCTCTCGTTTGACATCAGCGAAACCGCCTCAGGTGGTCCGGATAATTCAAAGCTGGTTCTTACTGGCCATCAGGAACTGACCCTCTCTCGTATGCAGCGGGCCGACAACCCCTTTCCAGGTCACCCGCTGGTGTTTTTAAACGCCTGCGAATCGGCCGAGCTGTCGCCCCAGTTCTATCACGGGTTTGTACCATATTTTATGAGCAAAGGGGCGCGCGGCGTGATCGGCACGGAGGTTGAGACTCCCGCCCTGTTTGCCGAGGAGTTTGCTTATCGCTTCTTCAAACGCTTTTTAGCGGCCGACATCACCCTTGGAGAGCTTTTTCTTGATTTGCGTCGAAAATTCTTTTTCGAGCATAACAACATCATGGGGCTGCTGTATGCGCTCTATGTCGACGGCGATACCCGCGTCACGGCCCCCGTTATTGATGATTGATCGGTCGAAAGGTTGTCATTCCCACCGAAGCGGTAATCGATTAATTTGCCACCGATGGATCCCCGCCTGCGCGGGGATGACGATAACAAAAAAACCTCAGGGCGAGGCGAGCCTCGCCCTTCTCCGGTCTCTGGTCTCTAGTCTCAATTGGCTTTGACTTCTTCGTACGTCACCGCATTATTGCGTTTGGGCACCGTACCAACCCGTTTGGGAGCCTTGCCGGTGATCGCTTTGACCGCCTTGATCACGTGATCGTGGGTGGTAGAGATAAACAGCTTAAAGCGGTGGAGTTGGGTGCCGCCAGCGGCCGTGCCGACCACATACAAATTGGGTACGTTGGTTTCCATCGTGTCGGGGTTAAATTGCGGCGCCTGCTCTTCGCCTAATAAGTTGACCCCCGCTTTTTCAAAAAGGGACATATCGGCCGTGAAGCCGGTGGCCAAATAGACAAAATCGGTTTCATGCCGAATGATCTGACCGTTGGGATTTACCCCATCCTGGGTTGAGGCCAAAATGGTGTGGGTTGGTGTAATTTCCACCGGCAGCGTGCTGTTGAGAAATTTGATTTCCCCTTTGCGCAGCCGATCGCCAATATCCATGCTCAAATGAGGCTTAATCCGCTCAAAGTTGAGTTCCGGCCGCCGATAGCTCAGCGTCACATCCACACCGGCCCGCCAGCAGCGCAGCGCGGCTTCCATGGCCGAATTTTTCCCCCCGACAATCAACAGCCGGGTTCTAAAATAAGGATGTGGTCCTTTAAAGTAGTGGGTGACGTGGGGAAGATCTTCTCCGGGAATGTGGAGCAATCTTGGACCGGCCATCCCCCCGGTTGACAGGATCACGTGATCGGCCCGGTAGCTTGTGGGACCGGTGCGGAGTTTGGTGTGAACGGTGAACCCGTCATGTTCCCGAACAATTTGGGTAACCGGTTCGTAGACGTGGACGTTCAGGTCATACATTTCGACCAGCATCCGCAAATAGGCGAGATACGCTTCACCGGTAACTCCCTGCTGGTCGAGGGCCTGAAACGGAATTCCGGCCAGAGCCACATGTTCAGGGGTGCTAAAAAAGCGGGTTTCCGGGGCCCACTTGAGAAATTCACTGCCAACCTGGGTTGCTTCAAACAGGGTGTAATCGACCCCCTGTCTTTCCAGGGCGATCGCTGTTTCAATGCCCAACGGCCCCGCCCCGATAATAGCCACGTGGGTGTAATTTTGTTCGCTCATACTTGTGAATTTTAACACAAATACGCTTAACAAATGGTAGGATTGGCGAGGAGACCAGTGAAGTTGCCTCCGATCACCTCGCCGGTGGTTTGATTACATCACCCGACCCCGTCCCCCCGGCAGCCGCCGTTTCTTGGGAGCTGGGGCGCTTTCCGGCATGTCGATGCCGGTTCCCTTCCACTCTTTGTTGCGAATTTTGCGGAACGCCGGGTGAATGCGTGGTTTTGGTTGACCGCCAACTTCAACCACCCCGGCATGGTTCATCAAATCTGACCAGGCGTACCAGATCACTACCGGCATTTGCTGCACGTGACGGTTGTTGATGTGATTGTAGAGATCAAGCATGTAGCCGCTGATTTCTCCGTAAAAAACCGGGTCGATCGGATCGCGATTGGGTACCCCAATTTCAGTCGTCCATAGGGGCAAATTGGGGAAAGCTTCAGCAAAGGGGCCAATAAAATCGGATATCGGCCCAAAAATTTCCGCCCAGTCGAACGGGGCTCGCGTGCCCCAACGACCATACGGCTGCACGGCGATGGCGTCGATCGGCAGCTGCCCCCCGGCCGCTTGAGCTGCCTGCTGCAAATAGTTGACGGCCGTTTGATCACCGCTGACCACCCCACCAGACAAAATTTTGGCGTTTGGCACGGCGGCCCGGACGGCCGCGGCGGTCTTGACCAACAGCTTGCCATACTCCTCCGGGGGAATAAAGACCCCGTTCTCGCTGTCGGGCAAATCTTGTTTGTGCCACAGCTCAAACGCCAGCTTGTCCTGATACCGCTTGTAGTGTGCGGCAATTTGACCGCTGATTTGGGCAAATTGATCGCTAAAATGATCCCATCCCAAATGATTGTTGGTCCACGGGGCGTTGGCCCACACCGTCTCCTGATTTAATACAATAATCGATCCGGTACCCATGCGATGGAAGTCGCGCACGGTTTCATCATATACCCCGAAGGCGGCTCGCAAATTGCGCTGGGCCGGGTCCGATTGGCCATCCACTTTGTAGGTGAACCGCACCCAATCCATCCCTTTGAAGGTTTGCTCGTTGTGCGGGTTGCTGTTGGGCAAAATGGGGTCGATATTCATTCCCGGCTGGACCTGATGGACAACGGGCAAGCCTTCTGGTGGTGCGGCGGCGGCGGTTAAAACCCCGGCCCCGGCTACCGGCAACCCTTCCTGAGGTTTATTTGACCGGTAAAAAACGGCCGAGATGATTGAATCACGCAGAAGCTTCCCTGGGCGACCGTAACGCATGCGCAGAGAAGTTTCAACGCTGGGGAAAATCCATGGGTCATTGACCCGATAATCATCCCCCTGGCGGCCGACGACCAATACCCAATGTTGATCGTTGGGTGTGTAGGGGGATTTTGGCGTGTAATCAACCTGAACCGCCACCGGATGCCCAGCTTTCAGAGAATTATCGATGAAGTCAGTGATGTTCGGATTTGACTTGGCGACCATCCGGCCGTCATAGATAATATCGCTGTACAGACGGGAAAGGGTATTCCAGGGAGTGACTTTGTGATCAAAAAATAGTGATTTGCGCACCATGCGATCGTTTAAGCCGGCCGGCAGCAAATTTTTGCCAAGCGCATTGGCGGTCATCGTCAGACAGGTTAAAAGACAGCCCCATTCCCCAATGGTTTGATCGGAGTTTGAATCCCCCAGGCGGATCCCTTTCCAGCGGGGATCGTTTTGCGAGAGGGGTGCGATCCGCCCCTGTGTACCCTGCGGCTCGGGAACGTGAATACGCACATAAAGAATATCTCCAAAGAACACGCCGCGTTCATCTTGCGGCCGAAAATCGGCCCAGTGAACGCCAGGAACCACCGGGGCTTTCATGTTGATAGAGATTTCCACTTCTTGCCCCGGATTGATCACCGGCAAGGGTGTCGAATGTTGATCGGCCATGGCCGCCCCACCGACAAAAGTGAGCTTGTAGCGGCCGGTCCAGGCCACATCGCCGTCATTTTTGACGCGCCATGTTTTTGTGAACGATTCGCCGCTTTCGATTTTGGTGTCGTCCGGGATGTTGACGTCAGCGATAAAGGCGGCGGAATTAACCCCTTCGGCCGGAGGTGGGGTGTCGACGGTGATGCGCACGTAAAAAATGTCGCCAAACTGATGACCTTCCGGAGCCATCATCCGCCAATCCCCATAAACGGTGCCTTCTTTGTCTAGCGGGGCGCGCATCGGGATAGAGACTTCGACGATTTGCCCAGGACGGGCGGACGGTACATTGACGGCCATCTTATCGCCCATCGGGTCACCACCGATAAAGACGAGCTTGTACTGGTCATTCCAGGTAGATTTGCCGGTGTTTTTAAGGCGCCACGTTTTTGTAAAAGAAATGCCGGGCGTGATGAGTGTATCGTCCGGAATCGAAACGTCGGCCACAAACATGGCGTTGCTGGTTTGAGTGGGTGGTGGTGGAGGCGGTTCTGCAGGGGTGGGCGGCCGGCTGGAAACAACGGGCGGCGTGCGAATTTCCTCGATAATCGGGCCTCCGGTTGGCGGGGGGGTGACAGGCTCGGGCAGATTGGGCTCAACTTCAAAGCGCCACTCTAAAGAAAAACGGGTCACCGGTTCAATCAATTTTTGGGTTTGGTTACAGATGTTGGCCCATTCACCGCCTCCACCAAGATACCAGATGGCCGCTCCCATGATTTCCGGGTAGCGAGCATACAGCCGGTTGACTTCTTCAATGTGGGTCATGGCCACACCAGGATCGGGGTTCCGCCGGTAGGTCCACCCCCATTCAGAAATGATGACGCGCGGTCGTTTGATGTTGTGCCGATCACAGGTGTCAAATAAATTCACAAACCGGCCGACGAGATCCCCCTCCAGCCGCCAGATATCGTTTCTTACATAGCTGTATTCGTGCAGGGCGATGCCAAGCTGATCGTGGTGCTCCGCGCACATCTCCAGGTATTCGAGGCTGCCGGGCAGCTCCCAGTGGGCCGGTTCCGGTTCTCCTGAAGACCAGGCATACATCATGACCTTGATATCTTCCTTGAGCGCGATTTTCCCAAACTCGACGCCAAATCTCCCCAACCATTCGCTGCGCCCCTTATCTACTTCATTAATCGGCTCAATCCAAACTTGATGCCGGTTAAATTCGGGAGGTAAGGTTTTTTCCATGTTTTTCCAATGCTTTAAGGCCGCCTTTTCGGGATTAATGAAGTAATCGGGGACGTCATAATCATAGTCATCCGGTTGACCAGCCCTAGAAAGTCGGAAACAGTAAACGTGGGGAGCGTTCTTATACTGCGTCGCTTCAAAAATATGTCCGTAATGATCGACAGATTTAATGACAAAGGGAATTCCGGCCGCATCGAGCTTTTTGTAATAATTACCGATACCGGTGTGGTTGCCGGCCGGACCAGCGTGAAATCCAATTTTGTTGAATGCGGTTATTTTACTCATCAATCCTCCTTGTAAATAGCTGTTGGTTAACTGCCAATCAGGTCACAGCCCTTGAATTTGCAGGCCCCGCACGCGAAAATTTCCCTTTAATTGTAAATTGCCGCTGTTGAGCAATTGTTGCAGCTCCTGGGCCCGAAAGGTTGAGATACGCAGCGCTCGTGCAGTTAATTGTAAAGACCTCTTTCTTTGGGGATCGGCCGTTTGAGCGGCTTCCGCTTCCCGTTTATCAGCCAGGCGATTGAGCAGCGCTTCCCGCTCGTTGAGGAAGGCGTGCAGCCACGCGGCCTCATCAATGGTAGAGGCGGCTGGCGGGGGGGAAAAGTTCTCGCTTGTCAGGCCGATTAAAAAGTTTGCCCCGCCTGTTCCATGCTGAATGCGGGTATCGTATAGACAGGCGAGCCCCAGCGGGGTTTGCAAACCGATTTCGGCCGCCTTGGTCACGGCCGGATTGTAAAAATGAGTGGCAAACAAATCATCTTGAGCGGCTTGCATGGCCGGTTCACTACCCGCCTGGCGCAGCAGGTTGTGGAACTCGGTGTCGTGGCGCAAGTTTGGATCGCGCTGCTGGACGCGATGTAAATAGTGAGCTTGCAGCGCTTGGGCGGCGGCAGATGAGCTATTTTTAATATAAAGGTTGAGGAGGACGGCCAGGTTGCCCGATTGAAGCGTGGCTTGATGTTTGCCAAAGCTCACGATACCGGCATCATGGGTTTGAAGTGCGGCCGGGTCTCCACCAACGCGCCCAGATTCAAAGACCCCGGTAATATCCCAAATCACCTGGCGCCACTTCTGGGGATCGACGGCCGCTGGTTCCGGGATGATCGGCTGCGGTGCAATTTTGTAAGTTGGGGCCACAACACCGCCAAAAGGGGTGCCGGCCGCGGTGCGCAGCTGCCAAAAGGTGGTGGCAGACCCGGCCGCCGGCCCGGCGGTCAATTCAAGCGTAATATCCACCCGATCTCCGGGAATTACGGCCGGTAGGGGGACGTGTTTGAATTGGGGCTGGCCATCACCACCGAGAAAATACAGGTGATCGCCGGGTCGCCAAGAGGTGCCGCCGCTGTTTTCGAGCAGCACCGAAAGGGTAAACGGGCGGCCGCTTTCAACGGTGTTTTCGACAGAGGGTGAATCGATATGATAAGAAACCATGCGGCCGTTTAGCGAGCCCCCGGGCGTGGTTTTAAACGAAACGATGAGCGGATCTCCCACAGGAGCACCGGTAGCATCCTGAAAGCGCCAGCAGCTGCTTTGAGAACCCACCGTAGAGGGAGCTGTCAGTTTTAACGTTACGGTGCCGGTTTCACCCGCTTTAACGGCCGGCAGCGGATGGGAAGCGAGGTCGGCGGTCACCGTGCCGCCACAATTGACCAGGAGGCAAGACTCCCAAACCTCGTTTCCCGAGTTAAATAACCGCCACATTTTTTTGAAGGGCGTGCCTGATTCAAGCAATCTGTCGGCCGAGATGGAAGCATCATCGATTAACTGAAAGTCAATCATAGTATTGTTGGATTAAAAACGCTGTTGTGAGAATGGTTTACATGATACCATAAAAGCGACCGGTGATGAGGTAGGTCCAAAAACGACCCGTCCCTCTGAGTATGCTTTGGTACTGTTGGCTCATTATGACATAATTACCAGGGATCTGGTGTAGCCCAATAGTACCGTTGCCCGAGACCCCGAATCTAAAATATCTTGATATGATGACGAATCTAGTTCTTTTTACCGGCACGATGTTAAGCGCCATTGTGGGGGCGGTAATCGGCATCGCTGTAGGAGCGATATGTTGGGGATTTATCGGTTCGATGCGGAAGCGTCATCGAGCGGCCGTTGACGAAGGATGGGCGCTCACTGATTTAATCCGGGGAGGATTATGGGGGGCGCTGCCGGGATTGGTTGCTGGTGGAATTTTGGGATTTCGCTGGTTGACCAGCTGGGTGATGGAAATCGGCTATCAGCTCGCGCTTTTTATGTGACCTTTGTTACCGTTATTTCTTGGCGCAGTTGATCGAGAAAAGCGCGCATGAAGCGGGTGCGCTCGGCAGCTTCGGCTCGGCCGGCGGCCGTTTGCATCATGTCCGCCAGCTTAAACAACTTGACATAAAAGTGGTCAACCGAGTATTTTTTATCATCCAGCGGTCTGTTTTCCCCAAAAGGATCGTCAATTTGATAAACCTCCGCCCCAAAAGAGACGCCGGTCAGCAAACAACGGGCGATGCCGATGCTGCCCAGAGAGTCAAGGCGGTCGGCGTCCTGCACAACTTTAGCCTCGACTGTACGGGGTATGATTCCGGCCGAGAAGCTGTGGGCGGCAACAGCGTGCTGGATTCCTGGAATCAGCTCCGATGGATAGCCAGCAGCGTTTAAAAATTCCGATGCTTTCTCCGCAGCCATTTGCGAGGCCAACTTTCGCTGCGGGGAATTTTTGGGGACGATGACGCAGTCGTGCAGCCAGGCCGCTGGCAAAACAATGTCCAGGCGGCCGTTTTCCAGAAGGGCCAGCCGGTGGGCATTGGCCACCACCCGTTCTACGTGGGCCAGATCGTGGGCCAGATCGGCACCATCCAGCTGCTCGCTGATAAATTGTTTAAACTTTGGCTGCCATGCTTCTAAATTTATGGCCATAGTGTATTGTTAAGTTTGAAAGTTGGTTAATACCTCGTTGAAGACGGTGCCTGAGCTTGTCGAAGGCTGAGTCAGATCTAAACGGCTATGAAATGTGCCGCTTTGGCTTCGACAAGCTCAGCCGGCGCTTTGTTAGCGTTTTTAGGTAAGTTACAAAAAGTTTTCTCAAGAAGGTGTCCGCCGATTGCGCGGATTAGAGAGAGAAATCTGTGATAATCTGTGAAAATCCGTGGCTTTTTTTTAACAATTCTTTTTGTAAACCAATTAAACATTAATTGGGTTTTCTGCCAAAAAGTTCGACCTCATTTTCTAATTTAATCGCTTACTTTGAGTGAGCGGCTGATTCCCGGTTTGGAATTGGAAAAACAGCCATCCAATCACCACGATAATACCGGCGAATCCGGTGTAAAGCGTGGTTTGATAGATCGATAAGTTAATCACATCCTGAGCAGCCCCGGCCCAATATATGGAAATCGATTGGGCTAGCGTGAGTGAGGCGAATTCAAAGGCGAAAACCCGGCCGCGCACCTCATCAGGCACGATCAGCTGTAAGAGAGCGGCGGAAAAGACCCAGGCGGTCCCCGTTCCGACGGTGCGAATAAAAGACATGGTCAAAAACCACGTTAAATTGACCGGAATGCCCATCATGATGATGCCAAATGTAAATAAAAAGAAGCTGATTGTGATCCCTCGCCGCAAACCGCGTTCTGAATCACCCAGCCAGCGGCGCATGTAGATGGGTCCCAGACCTGTTCCCACGCCGACCACGGTGTACATCAGAGCCAGGGTTAACGATCCTCCTTCACCGACGAGGCGACTGCCAACCGTAAACGTGAGCGGGAAAACATTCTCGGCAAAGGTTGGCTCCAACACGTTAATCGCCCCATAAATGATCGAGCCAAATGATTTGACCAGGGCGATGACCAGCATGAGCGGTTCACGCAGCAAATATTGTAAACCGCCAATTATTTCGAGGAAGCGGTCAGCGACAGTTCGCTTTTTGGTATGCTCGACAGAAGGCCTTGACTGAACGGAGATGCGAACAAAAAACCAGGCGGAAATCAGGAAGGTTAAAGAATCGAGTATAAAGGCGGTTGTGATACCAAAAGCGGCCGTGGCCAAACCGCCCAGCAGGGCACCCAGGGCCAGCATGGTGCTCCAGGTTAAACTATCCAGCGCATTGGCGGTAATGAGTTCTTCTTTGACCACGATATTGGCGATGAGGGCCGTCCGAGCTGGAATAAACATCGCCGTCATCGAAAATTGAACCACGATCAGCAAATAGAATAACCACAGCTGATCGGCATCTTGGATGAGCAAGAAGCCCAAAACGGTGGCGGCCCGCACAATATTAGAAACGATCATGACCTTTCGCCGATCAAAACGATCGCTTATGACGCCAGCAAAAGGACTCATCACAAATAGCGGCAGAAAACGGGCTAAAAATAAGAAGCTCAACGCCGTGCCTTGACCATCATCACTCAATTTTGCGACCAGAGAAGCGGAGGCGATCAGATTAAACCAATCTCCCAATTGGCTGATGACATAGCCGATCCACAGGCGGCGATAGTTGGGGTTGTGGCGCAGGAGGGCGGTATACTCAGAAAACATAGGCGGGAAGGATACCTGATAATAGGGGATTGGGAAACAGGTTTGATAATTAGATCATAGGGGGGATGAGAAACTTTTGGGTCGCTTGCCTCGTAGAGTGAATTAGATTTATTATGTACGAGAGTCTTACATATTGTTTCAAAAGCAATTTAAAATAATTTTGAAGCAGAATTCTAAGTAGGTCATCGTTCAAAAGTTTAAAACAAGATTTCGCGAATTTCACGAATTTTCCCACTTTAAAGAGATAATCCTTTAAATTCGTGTCATCCTGATTTTAAAAATTCAAGTGTGATCACTTAAGTGATTTACAAGATCTTTTCTAAAAAAATTGTCCGCAGATTACGCAGATTTTCGCAGATTAGAAAGAGAAATCTGTGAAAATCCGTGTTAATCTGTGGCTTTTTTTTAACAATTCTTTTTGTAAATTACCTAA
>JASJCR010000033.1 GCA_030065875.1 Ardenticatenaceae bacterium
ATCTGTTCTCGCTCCTCAGCGGCGAGGATGGGCAGCTGGGTCAGCGGTTGATCCGGGTCAGCCAGAGCGGCCGTTAAAAAAGTTTCCAGATGGCCGAGCAGGCAGGTGACGGTATCACGCTCGAACAGGTCGGCGTTGTACTCGTAGGCCACGGTCAGATGACTTTCTCCGGCCGAGGCGAAAAGAGTTAAATCAAATTTCGACACCCCACCGTCTACCGGAATCCATTCAAAGGTCAGTCCCGGCAGTGAACGGGTCAGGTTGGCCGCCGGCGAGTAAACAAACATCACCTGAAAAAGCGGTGACGCGGCCGGATCGCGCTGCGGTCTAAGCTCGTCTACAAGCCGCTCAAACGGCAAATCCTGATGGGCAAAAGCATCGAGGGCGTGCTGCCTGACCTGCTCCACCAGCTGTCGAAACGTCATGGCCGGTTCAAATCGGGCGCGCATCACAACCGTGTTTAAAAACAGGCCGATCAAATCCTTAACTTCGCCGCGCTGCCGGTTGGCGATCGGCGTACCCACCCAAATATCATTTGCCTGACTGTAGCGGTTTAAAACCGCCTGGTAAGCGGCCAGCAGGAGCATAAACGGGGTGGCCCCACTTTCCTGAACCAGCTTCTGCAGCGGCTGGACCAATTCTGACGATAATTCTCGCTGCTCAAACCCGCCAGTAAACGTCTGCTGCGGTGGTCGCGGCCGGTCAGTTGGCAGCTGCAGCGCGGCCGGGTCTCCAGCCAGCTGATTTTTCCAGTAGGCGAGCTGCCGCTCCTCTTGGCCATCTCTGAGCCGGTCGATTTGCCAGGCGGTAAAATCCTCATATCTGATGGGTAAATCTGGCAGGGTGGATTCTAGGGATTGGCCTGACTCGGCCGCGTAAAAGTGCCCTAAATCTCGCCAAAATACATCGTTAGCGTACTCATCAGAAATGATGTGGTGAATGGTCAGCAGCAGGGCGTGATGATCTTTTGCCAGCCTGACGGCGGAAAACCGCAGCAGAGGTCCAATTTCCAGGTCAAAAAGTCCCCGCGCCTCCTGTCGGGCGATTTCCCTCAGGGCAGCCGCCTTCTCAGACAGATGGCTCAAATCGTTGATGGGGATGTTTAATTTGACATCCGGATGGACGAATTGGACCGGCACATCATCCCGCAGACCGATTGTCGTGCGCAGAGCCTCGTGACGGGCCACGACGTGGTTTAACGCCCGCTCCAGCGCCGGCAGCTCGAGCGTTCCTTTTACCTCCCACGCTTCGTGCATGTTGTAGGTGGGATTATCCGGATCGAACTGGTGCATAAACCAGAAGCGCTGCTGCGAAAACGACAGCGGCATCGGTTCTGAAGAGTCCCGGTGGGGGATTCGATCTTCAGCGGCCGCGGCACCGCTCTTGCCTTTGAGCCGCTTCTCCAGCAGCCGGCGGCGCGCCTCGGAAAGTTTGGCTTTGCGATCCGCTAATTTTGCCTGATCACTCACCGCCTACTCCTCCATCTCGGCCAGCAGCGCTTCAATTTCTTCATCGCTGAGGGATTCCAGGTCGGCCAGAACCAGCTCTTCGATCAGCTCCGCCTGGGCGGAAATAGTTGGTGATTCAAAGAAGCTGCGCAGCGGAAAATCAATTTCAAAATGGCGGTTAATCTTGGCTACAATTTGCACGGCCGGAACCGAGTTGCCGCCCACGTCAAAGAAGTTGTCGTAAATTCCGACCCGCTTGAGGTTGAGGGTCTGAACCCAAATGCCGGCCAGCTGGCTTTCGACATCGGTTTCCGGAGCCACAAAAGTGGATTCCAGCTCCGGTCGCTGATCGGCCGGGGAGGGCAGTGCCGCCCGGTCGACCTTGCCGTTCTGGGTCAGCGGCAGCGCTTCTAGACGCACGAAGTAGGCCGGAATCATGAAATCGGGCAGTTCGGCCGCCAGGTATTCACGCAGCTTGGCGATGGTCAGCGAATGATCGGCGACGAAGTAGGCCGCCAGCCGCTTTTCAGTACGCTCGTCGTGGCGATACTTAATTTCATAACCGACCTCCCCGAGCATCTGCTGCACCATCGGCATGCGGATGTCGTCATCAAGTTCTTCCAGCGCCTCTTCGCGGGTTTTGTGCCCCAGGCGCACGTCCCAGCTGTACGGCAGGGCGTAATTGTGATAGCCGCGCTCGGTTTTGTGGACGTGGATACCCATCTCGTTGATGAGGCAGTTGGTCGAGCGGCCGGTATCCTCCGGCCGGATCCACGGCACCCGCGTCCCCAGGAAATCATACATCTCTTCCAGCACCACGTCGGTGTAGCGAAAGAAGTCGACAAACTGAATCTGATCGAAGATGCGGTCGTCCTTAAACATCGAGACGTCGAGCAGCCGGTAAACCGCGTCGTCAACCCGATGATACACTTTGCGCGCTTCGGCGATGGCGTGATCCATCTGCTCGACATCGAACTGGCGATTGCGGAACAGCTCGTGCAGCCGGGTTTCGAAGAGCTGGCCGCGCGAGAGACCGGTGAAAATCGTGCGGATTCCTTTCTGGCGGGCCAGGTTCATGCTCAGGGTGTAAATCGCCTTGTAGCAGCCGTTGCAGACGTTGCTAAAGCGCTGCAGGCTGTCGGCGAAGATGGCGTTCATGTGCGGCGTCGTGGCAAAGACCAGATCCACCCCGAGGTGTTCCGTCACGCGCCGGATATTTTCTTTGGCGTCCTCAGAAATGTAGCCGTTGTCGAGGCTCCAGGCCAGCACCCGCAGCCCTTTTTCAACGAGCTGCGACAGCACGTAGCTGCTGTCCTTGCCGCCGGAATACAGCATCATGCAGTCGTAATCGCCGGTTGCCTGCGCCTTGGTTTGCTCGATGATCGCGTCCAGCTCTTTTTCGCTCTTAAAATATTGAAAAACGTCTTCGCGAAAGCGGTCAAAATCGGTGCAAAATTCGCAGATGCCCTCGTCGTTAAAGGTGATGTCCGGGTAGTTGGAGGGGAGACCGCAGGTCAGGCAGAAGCGTAACGGCTTTTCCTCCTGTGACGGCTTTTCATACTGCACGACGTGCACCACCGCATCCTTGATGTTGGGATGAGCGGCCAGTTTGGCTTCGATCTCGCCCAGCTCGATGCGCACTCCGTTGATTTTGACCTGGTGGTCGCGCCGGCCGAGAAAGATCATCCGGCCGTTTGCACCCCAGCGGGCGACGTCACCAGTTTGGTACATACGCGCTCCGGGCCGGAAGGGATCAGCGGTGAAGCGCTCGGCCGTCAATTCCGGCTGGTTGTGGTAACCGCGGGCCACCCCGTCGCTGCTGATAAACATCTCGCCCAGCACGCCGGAGGGCACCGGCTGCCGGTATTCGTCGAGCAGATAGATGCGGGCGTTAGCGGCCGGAGTGCCGATCGGCACCGAAACGGCCGTGTCCGTTTGAGGATCAAAGCGATGAATCATGCAGCCCACAACCGCTTCGGTGGGGCCGTATTCGTTGTACATGTCGATTTGGCCGTCGAAGGCGTGATGGATGCGGAGAGCCAAATCGGTTTTAAAATCTTCACCGCCGACGATTAATTTGCGAATACGCTGGCAGTTCACGGCCGCTTCCTGAACCAGCTCCAGGTGGGCGGGGGTGAGCTTGACGATGTCGACCGCGTCATCGCGAAAAACGCTCAGGATTTCGAGCCCGCGCACGTGGTCGGCCTCGCTGTAAACCACAATTTTGCCGCCGGATACCAGCGGCACAAAGGTTGAGGTGACCGTCAGATCGAACGACAGCGAGGAGTAAAGCGGAAAATCAAGGACGTCGCCCTGCTGATAGACCTCTCTTGCCCACCAAATGTAGTTGACCAGCCCCTGATGGCGCAGCATCGTGCCTTTAGGCTGGCCGGTGGAGCCGGAGGTATAGATCATGTAAACCAGGTTGTCCGGTCCGGCGGCCGGGGGCGGATTTTCGGCCGCATAATCAGACAGGTCGAGCGCGAGCAGGTCAACAACCGCCACGCCGTCAGGAACCTTAGCCAGCAGGTTTCCAGCCGTTAAAACCATCGTTGGAGCGGCGTCTTCCAGCATAAACCGCTGCCGGTGCGCCGGGTAGGCCGGATCAACCGGCACATATGCCCCGCCGGCCTTGAGAATTCCCCAGATAGCCACCAGCGTCTCCAACGAGCGCTCAAAGCAGATGGCCACCGTTTTTTCCGGTCCAACCCCCCACGCCTGCAGGTAGTGGGCCAGCCGGTTGGCCTGCTGGTTGAGTTCACCGTAGGTCAGCGATTGCTCGCCGCGCACGGCTGCGACCGCGTTGGGGGTTCTGGCGACCTGGCTTTCAAACAGGGCCACGATCGTTTTTTCCTGAGGGTACGTCGCATCAGTTTGATTAAACTGCTCGAAATATGCGCTATTTTCAGCCTTAGAAGTCAGGCTGAAGCTCCCCAGCGGCCGGTTGAAATCCGCCAGGAACGCTTCCAGCACCGCTTCAAACTGGTTGATGAGCCACGCTGTTTCCGTTTCCCCAAAGACGGCCGTGTTGAGGTCGAAGAGCAGGGTAAAGCTGCCGGTGCCGTCAAAATCAACCACCTGGAGGCGCAGGGCGTGATTTTGATCGCCGTAGCCGGTGTGGATCCAGTCGGTTTCTACCGGCAGACCGGCAAAATCCGCAAAATGGGCGTTGACGTAGTTGAGCAGCAGATCATACGAACGGTTCAGATCGGCGCTGCTGATGCCCGCCTGGGCGTTCATGAGACCGGCAAAGGTATCTTCAAGCACCTTTTCACCCAGGGAGACAAAGGTTTCCCGATCTTCGATCGCCACCTGGAGCGGACCAATTTCAATAAATAGACCGATTGTCTCTTTAAAGGCGGCCGTTGGCCGGGCGTGGAACGGCATCCCCAGCCTCATGTCGCGCCGGCCGCTGATGCGGTGCGCCGCTGACAGCAGCAGGGTGGCAAAAATTGTAAAGAGAGAAAGGTCGAGACTCAGGGAAGCAAAACCGTCTTCCATGGCGATTTCCCGCAGCCGAGCCGAGCGTTCCGGTCCGATTTTGAAGGGAATGCGATTGGTGCGTGGCGAGCCGTGCTGCACCGTGCGGCCGTAAAAATCGGTTAGCTGTGGCTGAGTCTCAAGTTTTTCCTGCCAGAACCGGACCGCTTCCTGCCAGCTTTCACTGCTCTGCAGCTCTTTTTCATAGGCGATGAAGTCAGCGTACTGTGGATAATCCGGTGCCTGGTCCAACTTTGCGGCCAAGGCCAGCTCATAAAGCTCGCTCATTTGCCCGTACATCACGGCAAACGACTGCCCATCGGTCATGACGTGGTGCTGGTTGAGATACCAGATCGTTTCGGTGGCAGATAATTTAAGCAGGGCGGTATCAAACAGCTGCTGCTCCAGATCGAGCATTTGCACTTTGCGGCCGTTGAGCCATTCCTGAACGGCCGCTTCCGGATCGGTGCTGGTTGAGAAGTCGACGACATCGATCGTAAACGGCCGCTGATCGAGAACCCGCTGTTGGGGAACCCCATCTTTGACTTCAATGATGGTGCGCAGGGCGTCGTTTTTATCGATCAGGGTTTGAAATGCCTTTTGGAAGGCGTGAAAATCCAGCTCGCCCCGAATGCGAAAGGTTTGGATCATGTTGTAGAGCGGCACCTCCGGATTGAGCTGCTGCCCGAGCCACATGAGAAACTGGTTGTGGGTCAGGTTGGATTCCGACCCGATTTGTTGATGATTTGTGTGCAAAGTTGTTACCTAATGTTTTATTTAGCCGTGAACCACATAGATTTTTTTATTTGTAAAATCTATTTAATCCAACCCTCAAGCACAATACAGGATTTCACGAATTACACGAAATTTCCAGAGTTAAATGGTTTACGTCTCAAAAATGTCCGCAGATTACGCAGATTGCAGAGGGAATTCCGGGTTAATCCGTGCCATCCGTGGCTGTTTTTTGAAAATCGTTCAGGATCCTTTTTTGCGATCTACGAAGTTGACGATGGCATTAATTGTCTTGAAATTTTTCAGCGTGATTTCACCGGCCTGGATTTTGATCCCGTTCTCGGTTTCGACATGCTTGACCAGCTGCATGACGGCCAGCGAGTCGATCAGACCGCTGAGCAGCAGATTGTCGTCCGGGGCCAGCTCGACCCCGACTTTGCCGTTGAGCAGGGTGTCGGTGATATATGTTTTTAGGGTGGTGGCAGTTGTCATCCGGTTTTCTCCATCAATTGATCGCGATTATATTTTTCCTGGGCCATTTCCTGCAGCTTTCGGCGGCTGATTTTTTCGCTGCCGGTCCGTGGGAAGGTTTGATGCACCACGGCTGAAGCCGGAGCAGCATAAGCGGGCAGCAGACGAGCCGCGTGTTTGAGTAAATCCTGTGGGTCAAATTTGGCGTTTTCCTTGAGCAAAACAGCCGCCTCGATGAAGCGATCGTTATTTGTATTTGTTAAAGTATAAACGGCCGCTTCGGCAATTGCATCATGCAGCGAAACGGCGGCCTCCACCTCATCAAGCTCAACGCGATAGCCGCGGATTTTGACCTGGCGATCTTTTCGGCCGAGAAAGAGCAGTTCACCATCCTCGCGCTCCTGGACCAGATCACCGGTGCGGTAAAAAATCTTTTCGTAGGGGGAATTGGGAAACGGCCGCTGGCGGTAAAATCCCCTGGCCGTCAGATCGGGCTGGTTCCAATATCCCTGCATGCGGGTCGGGGCAGCCACCAGCAGTTCGCCCGGTTCGCCGGGAGCCACCGGGCGATCGTCATCGCCTAAAATGAGCCCTTCCCCGACTTCCCACACCCGGCCGATGGGAACCGCAGTGGTTTCATATTGGTTGGGCAGGGGCGGAATATGGTAGTAGGTGCACTGGTTGACCTCTGCCGGGCCGTAGACGTTGCTAAAGCGGGCCTGCGGCAGCCGGCCCATCAAAGCGTACAGGTGACCGGGAGGGAAAATTTCTCCACCGTAGGTCACCCAGCGCATGGCGCTCCAGTCGCGGTTGTCGAGATCGCCGCGCAGGAGCATATCGATCAGCGCCGTGGGCACCGAATACCAGATCGATATTTTTTCATCTTGAATGAGCTCTGACAGGCTGGCCGGCAGCATTTTGTACTCTTCCGGGATGATGACCGTGGTTGCTCCGGCGAGGGGGGCCGAAAACAGGCCAAACGTCGACATATCAAAATGGAGCGGCGGATGATTGGATACGACGTCATCAGGCTGGATATCGTAAACCATGGCTGAGGCTTTGGCATAAGCCAGACCACTGCGGTGGGTATGCATCATCCCCTTGGGGGTGCCGGTTGAGCCGGAGGTGTACATGATATAGGCCAGATCATCTTCATTCAGGCCGATGATTTCGGGTGGCCCATCGGCCGGCATGGAGGAGACGGCCGTCCAGGGGATAATCTGGAGTTTTGATTCCCGGGCGGGGCCGATAACGTCGGTCATCGCGCTTCCGACGGCCGCTTCTTCGAGCACCCCCAGCTTGCGATTTTCGCTGATCATGACCTGTACGCCGCAATCCTGAAGCATAAAGGCAACCCGCTCCTGCGGCAGGCTGGGATCAAAGGGGACATAAGCCGCTCCGGCCTTCATAATGCCATAGATAGCGATGGCGCTCTCCATACTCTGGTGGAGATAGACTCCGACGCGATCCCCTTTTTTGACGCCCAAAGCGACCAGCTGATGAGCTAACTGGTTGGTTCGCTCCGCCATTTGGCCGTAGGTCAGGGACTGCTCATCAAAGCGAAAGGCGATTTTTTCCGGTGTTTTGGCGGCCGCCCGGTCGATTGTATGTTGAAGCAGATAGTGCATTCTTCAACCCTTTCCCGGCCGCAGCATGCTGCGACCCTACTCTTGTCTCTGGTCTCCTGTCTCTGGTCTTTATAAGCCCAGATTTTTGGCCACGATATTCTTCTGAATATCCGACGTGCCTCCATAAACCGGTCCGCCAACCGCATCGCGCAAATCCCGTTCCACTTCAGTGGCGGTTAAATAACCCCGGCCGCCGTGGACCATGATGGCGTCGAGGCTGGAGTCGATAAAGCTTTCTGACATGTAAATATTGGCCAGCGATGCCTCCAGAGCGGCTGGTTTGCCTTCCTGAATCAGCCACAGTGCCCGATAAGAGAGCAGCCGGGCTACGTCGAGCCGCATTTTCATTTCGGCCAGCCGGTGGGAAACCGCCTGGAAGCTGCCGATCGGCTGCCCAAATTGTTCGCGGGTGCGGGCGTATTCAACCGCTTTCTCCAGCTGATACTCCATGATTCCCAGCTGGCTGGCCAGGATTCCTGCCCGCTCCACTTCCTGAGAGATGTTAAAAATGGCCGCGCCGGCCCCTTCTTCACCAACCAGGTTTTCGGCCGGGACAAAGCAATCTTCCAAAAACAGCTCGCCGATGGGGGTGGTGCGCAGCCCCATTTTGGGCTGAGTTTCTGTGGTGCGAAAGCCTTTTGCTCCGCGCTCAACGAGAAACACCGAAATTCCCCATTGGCCGTACTCCGGATTGAGCGTGGCAAAGACCAGCACAAAATCGGCCACGGGGGCGAACGTCAGCAAAAATTTATGGCCGTTGAGCAGATAGCCGCCGTCGACCTCTTTGGCGGTTGTTTTGAGGCTAAACGCGTCCGATCCGGAGCCCGGTTCGGTCATGGCATACGCCCCGATCATTTCGCCGGTGCAGATGGCGCGCAGATATTTTTGCTTCTGTGCTTCACTGCCGACATCCAGAAGGGTTTTGGAAACGCTGACGTACTCTGAATTGAGGGCAAAAGTAAGACCATTGTCCCGACAGCCGTAGCCCAAGCCGTCCATGGCGTACGAGGCGGTGAGCAAATCATGCCCCTGCCCTCCATATTCCTTGGGGATGGCCAGCCCCTGTATGCCAAATTCAGCGCACTTCTGCCAATCGTCCGGTGAAAATTCGAGCCGCAAATCCCGCTCAACCACATCGTGACTCAACTGAGTTTGTGCAAATTCGACGACCGATGCTCTTAAATTTTCTTGTTCGGGAGTCCAGGAGAAGTTCATAGTTATTGGTGTATTACTTATTGGTATATTGGTGTATTGGTTATTGATGGATCAGCGTATAGTGTAGGCCAATAAACTAATATATTAATACACAATTACACTCAATACCTAATAACCAATAACCAATCTTTTTATTTGTTGTTACATCCTGCCGTTTCATCAAGGGTTTGCTCGAAGAAGCAGGCGTAAACCGCCTGAGCAACCAGTTCATGACCGCTTTCCTGCAGAAGTCCCTGGCCGTTGTCAAAAAACAGAGTCTGGATTTCTGCTGTAGAGAGACCTGACTGAGCCAGGTAGCTGCCCAAACCGAGGAAAGGGACGTCATTTTCGGCCGCAAATTCGCGCAGGATTTCTTCCGGCAGAAGCAAGTTTGCCTCACCAAACTCGACGAGCCAATCATCAGCAGCGGGCTGGGAATAAAATTCCTCCGAAAAAGCCGGTATCGTGACCAGGCGAACCGGCATGCCCTGCTCGTCCGCATACGCTAGAAACTCACGCAGCTGCTGCAAGGCCACGGCAACCGATTCGTCATTGGTTTCCTCATAAAAGAGAAAGCTGTTGGGCCGCGAGAGGTCGTCGGCCGGGGCCTCGTACATGACCCGGCCCTCCGGGGGACCATCTGCCATCAGAGACCGAATCAGCCGGCCGGTCATGTAGTGGGCCGGCAGAATACGGCCGGGATGAACCCCTTCGATCCCCCACAACATTTCGTGCGCATAATCATGGCGAATGATGGCGTCTGTGTCCGCAAGAGCAAGCTGGTCATTTTCCACTTCCGTAAAGACATCGTAGCCGTCCGTGGCGGCCACCTGCTGGAAATCGTTGTTCAAATCAAAAAATACGATGACTTCGTCTGCCTCAAACTCGTCCACAAATAAGAGAAAGAGGAGATCCCATAGATAGACACCTGGACCATAGTCGGGGTGCCCCAACGTTAACATTTCCGATGATTCTTCATAGAGACCGCTTTCCAGAACCAGGTTATCAAGGAGGACACCCAGATTATTTTCTGGCTCAATGGGCAGCGCCTGGAGGTTGGCGTCACCCAGCAAAATGATGCGGTGGGAGTCATCCTCCAGACGGAATTCAGGGACGTTTAGCCCATTATTGCTGGCCAAACGATTGACCGGGCCATTTTCGCTTTGGTAGTAGATGCGGTCATAGGGGGCGAAGGCGCTGCGTGGGGAATTAAACCCCGGTACAACGCCAACCATTGTTAGAAGTTGAACGATCAATTCAAGCCCGATTAAGGCCCCGAAAAGATAATGAAAAGTCCGCTGTGCCCAGGTGTAGGAGGCATTTTCATGATCTTTGTAAAAGATCAGCAGCCCGCCGAGGATAGCCTGAATACCCAGGATGATTGCGCCCAAAGCCGGAAACTCAAGCCACCGTTCAAAGGTCAAAATCGTCCACAGGGTCACCGCAACGCCAAGAAAGTATACCGGGATGAGAAGCGGCCGCTTGTTGACCCAGCCCAGCGCTATTCGCAGCCAGCTATCGTCATTTGGTTTTCTAATTAGAGAAGCCCAGTAAAAAATCCCTGCTAAAAATACGAGGATCAAAGCGAAGTGACGTATGGAGTAGTAACCCAATATCACCGGGTTGCCGCTTTGGTGACTGAGCACATTGACAAAGCCAATGATCAACAGCATCAATATAACCACTAAAAAAAGCAAATAGGCGGGTTTTTGAATGCGCTCTTCAAGCGTGTCCAGGGAATTCATTATCGATTTCAGTCTCTTTCGGTTATCTGCAGCTTCTTCCTGAGCTCCAGTTTATCAAACTTTGATCGTCAAAAACCGGCCACTAAAGTCACAGATTGAACCTGTCAAAAGATAGTGGCCGGGGTGATTTGACGTTCGATCGAGGCTGGTTTAAACGTTTAAAACGAGAAATACACCAACAACGGCGATCGCCAGCCCGGCGACCCGCATAATGATTTTTCCATTTTCGCTGCGAGAGGCCATCAGGCCGACGAGGGCGCCGACGACGTGGAGACCAGCCGTGGCAAAGAGGAAACCGGTCACGTAAGCGATAATCAGACCGATGGTGCTGGTCAGTTCTGGCAGCTCAGTGCCGTGGGCATGGCCGTGGAACAGGGCGAATAAGGCCACAAAGACGATGGCTGCCCACTCCGGTAAACCACGATTAGCCAGAATGGCCAGACCCAAAATCAACACGGAACCGGTGATGCCATATTCTACAATCGGCAAAGGTACCCCAAAAATGCCCAACACACCGCCAAGCGCCATTGTGACCACAAAAGCCACCGGGACGGTCCAGATGGCCCGGCCGCCCAGCTGAGCGCTTAGAAAACCAACGGCAACCATGGCCAGCAGGTGGTCAAGCCCTAAGATTGGATGGAGAAAGCCTGAAAGGATTCCACCACCCCCATATGAATGCATGACAGCAGAAGCAATTATTATGGGTAAAGAAAGCATGAGAGTTACCTATCCTATGTCCTTTTATTATTCCTTTTTACACTGACAAACAAGCTTTTCCTTTGGGTGAGGGGTTGCGTTATTCTTTTTACGTATAAAAGCAATTTTTGCATTGCTTTTAAATAAAATCGCTTGATTGCAAAACAATTTTCAAAAGAATTGGTCTTATCAGGTTGTCTGAGGAGAAATAGAGAAGATGACCACCCGCAAATCACGTAACCGCCTTTTCATTGAAAGTGTATCGCTTTAATCTTACAACTTTACTTTAGCCAAAAATTCACCTGTTTTTTGCGGGTTTTTCACGTGAGTGGGCAGCAATATTCAGTGAAATTGTCGAATTTGGAGAGGGACTCGCTGAGTTCAAGAGCCAGAGGATGAGATTCCGTTCTCATGCTTTTTTTCAATGCGACCTATCCCTCCTTCCCAATTCGGATCAGGAGAGGACGGATAGGTTGCAAACCACCTGTGATTCAGAACGGAGCGCAGCAGAGTGAAGAGCGTTCGAGATGGCTATAAATAGCAAACCATACCTTCATGTCAGTTGACGGGATCCTTCGCTGCGCTCAGGATGACAAGGGGTCTGAAGACGAGAATGGCGTGATTAGTGGCCCCTGAACCTGTGTCGGGAGGGGACCACTTCGGTTAAGGTTAAGAAGAAAGTTTTGCAACCAGCTGGTTTAAATATTTTTCTGCCTGGAGCAGGCGACTGCCATACCTGGTAGTTACGCCCCAATTGATCTGTAGATATGATCACCTCGTTCATTTAGCTTAAGACCTCAAGTAATGACTCAATCGAATCAGCCCGATGGGTTTGCTCACCGTCATAGACAATCCATTCCGCGTCTGCGCATTCGACAACCAGGGACAGATCTTTTTGCCCGACGATTGGATTAAAGCCAGCCCGCTCCAGAGCGCGTATGGTCCAGTTCAGGGTGATTCCAGAGCCAACGATGCCGATCGCCTCATTTGCTGACTGTTTAATTTGAAACGCCCCATTTTGTGGATCAAAGGTCACCCCTTCACTGGCAAATGCTTCGGCAAATACCCCACTGAGGACCAAATCTTCCGGCGTCCCCACGTAAAAATTGTCTCCGGAAAAGAGCCAAATTTTATCGGCCGTGCGCATGGCTAGATCCAGATCATGTGTGGAAAGCAAGAAGGCGCGCCGACTCCCTCGGGCCAATTTGCGCAGAATGTGCATAATCTCAACCCGTCGCGGCAGATCGAGAAAAGCGGTTGGTTCATCGAGAATCATGATCGTTGGCTCCTGGGCCAGGGCCCTGGCGATCATGATTTTTTGTCGCTCCCCGTCGCTGAGCTCGTTGACCGGCCGGGCTGCCAGCTCCACAGCCCCAACCGCCTGAATCACCTTGCGGACGATTTGTTGATCTTTGGACGTTAACTCGCCGCGCCAATCGGTATACGGAAAGCGGCCCAGGGTCACCAGATCGTAAGCTGAAAGAAGACCGACATCGACGCGCTCGGTGAGGACAACGCTCAGTTTTTTGGCTAAATCCTGTGGGGATATGGCCGCCAGCGATTCGCCTTCAATGGTAATGCGCCCTGACAGCATCGGCTGCATCCCGGCCAGCGTCCGCAAAAGGGTTGATTTTCCTGACCCATTGGCCCCTAACAGGCAAACGAGTTCTCCGGCCGCCAGGTTGAGGTTTAAGTCGGCCGCAATCGCTGCGGTGGATTTCCTTTTTTGACGGTATCCGATGGTTAGGTCATTGGCTTCCAGAAGAATTTTTGACATGTTAGCGACCAAATGACGCTCGCAGATTGCGGCGGCGCAAAATCACCCAGGCGACAATAGGTGCCCCAAACAGGGCGGTCACCGCATTGAGAGGCAGCACCGTTTGTGAGCCCGGCATTTGGGCGATCAAATCGGTAACGAGAGCCGCTATTCCGCCGGTAAAAACCACGGCCGGAACCAGGACGCGGTGATCAGAGGTGTTAAACAAGCTGCGGCACAAATGGGGAACCGCGACCCCCACAAAGGCGATTGGTCCGCAAAACGCGGTGATGGCGCCGGCCAGGAGAGATGCGCTTAGCAAAATCCAGATGCGGGCTGAGCGAACGGTCAAACCCAGCGATCGAGCATATTGTTCCCCCAGCAGCAGCGCGTTGAGGGCTTTGGTGGAGCGCCAGGCGATAGCCAGCCCGATCAAAACGGCCGGAATCAACACCTGCAGTTGATCCCAGGTCACGCCGCCGAAGCTGCCGAATGTCCAGGCGATATATGCTTGAATGCGTTCCGAGATTGAAAAATAGAGCAAGATGCTAACCAGAGCGCTGGTTGCGTAGCCAAAAAGCAGACCGAGAATGAGCAGCGTCATGTTGTTGACCCGATGGGCCACAGCCATGACCGAGAAGAGCACCAAACCACTGCCGAGGCTGGCGGCGATAATCACCCCAAAATTCCCCAGCAGCCCCAAAGCTGACAGCAGACCGGTGACGGCCGTTCCGACCGATAAGACGACGATAGCCACTCCTAGACTGGCTCCGGAGCTAATGCCCAAGACAAACGGTCCGGCCAGGGGGTTTCGAAACAGAGTTTGCATCTGCAGGCCGCTCAAGGCCAGGGCTGACCCGGCCAAAACGGCCGTGGTGGCTTTGGGCAGTCGAAATTGAAAAACAATCGTGGTCCAGGTTGCCCGGGCCGGCTCTTCTCCAACTAAAATTTTTAACAGATCGACTAAAGGAATGCGCACGGAGCCAAACATCAGGCTGACCCCAAACGTCAGCACCAGGGCACAGGCCAGACCGGTCAGCAGGAAAGAGCGTGTGCCGACATCCGGCCATACAATTTGCTTGGTTGTTGATTCAGAAATCATACGATTTACTGTAATTGTCGATAGTAGACCAGTTCATGATCTGGCAGCAGTTCAGGATGGAAGATAGCGATTAAGTCAGCCAGGACGAGATCCGGCCGAATGACCGCCCCCTCAAAATAATCGTTGCCCCCATTGGCGGTCAATTTGGCATCGTTGTTAAAGACCCGATCATTTTGATAAGCGGCAAATTCGGTAAACCGGCCGTCCGCCCCGCTCAAATCGTCCAGCGATCCATAAAAACCAACGTTGAGCCAGAAATCTGTCTCAGAAGCATCATTGAGGACGGTTTCAAAGTCGAGAAACAGGCTGCCGGTTTGCTCGTCATCTGCATATACATAGCTGGCTCCGGCATCAGCCAGCAGCTGAGCCGCAAAGCTGCCGCCTCCGGACATATACCACGTTCCTTCAAAGGGGGTGTCGGTAAAAACGGTGGGTTGTGCTTCGGCTGTGGCCGCTAACTCCTGCAGATCGGTGTAAGCGTTCACAACCCCATCAAACCACGCTTCGGAAGCCGCTTCTTCATTATAAAAAAGGGCCAGATAATCGACCCACTCCGCCCGGCCAAGTGGGGATGTTTCTAAAAATTCCGCATTGAGTACCACATCGAGCCCTGCTTCGCGCAATTTGGGCTCTGAATCAAAGTCGGCCGAGCCGCTTCCATATGTCATAATTAAATCCGGATCGAGATCGATTGCGGCTTCAACATTGACCTGAGCACCACTGCCAATTTCAGCGATATTCCCTGCAGCAACCCCCTCAACGACCGTTTGATTGGTGGTGAAAGCGGCCGTGTCCACTCCAACTACCTTGTCCAACACCCCCAATTCCTGAATCCCGGGCAGATAGGTGGTCGACATGGCCACGATCGAGTTAATCGGTACCTCGATCACGGCTGCTGCCTCAACCCCTTCTGGAGCAGGAGTGCCGCACTGGACCAACACGTATGAAATGCCGCTTTCCGCACCGACAAACGGGGAAAGTATGGTGACCACTTTATAGTTATTGAAGTATTCGACTGAAAAATTGGTGGCCTGGGTGATCTCGACTTTTTGCGGAAAATAATCGACCCCATCTTCATAATTTTCAACGCACCCGGAAGTCAGGTTGTTTTCGATGACGGCTGGCTCATCGGCGAGGGTAACTTCATCTGTTTCCCCGGCGCTTTCCTCGGCCGGAGCGGCCGGTGTCTGGCCGCCGGAACAGGCGGCGAACAGCAGGAGCAGTGGGAGAATCAAGATTAGTTTTTTCATAAGGTGTCTCCTTTCCTTTGATTTGGCGAATGGTGTCCAACTCGCCGGTTTTCGACTGGATATTTTGAGAAAGAAGACCTTGTGGAAGCTGTTTCAAGAAAATAAATACGACTTTTGACCCTATCAAATAAAAAGCCCACCGAAGCTGGTGGGCAGTTCATTTATTGAGTCTGGTTCGCGCTGCCCTTTATCCACGAAGATCTTCACGCGATATACTCTAGGCGGGTATTCGGACTTATTAATCAATCCTGACTAAATTACCGTTGCGGGACAGTGTTGGACTTTCACCAACTTCCCCCATTGTGCACAATACATCCGGGTAGTCGTGCACCAAGAGCATAAATTATTTTGTTGTTCAGTTGGATCATAGCCGCAATTTGTAAGGGTGTCAATAGACGAGTAGAGCAACGATCGGTATAATGTTCCACCATGAACAGGAAACATCAGATGAACGAAATTAAACATTTTTTTAAGCAGTATCGGAAAAATGCCAAAGCTGTCTCAGCTGTATCGCCGACATCATCCTTTGCTGCACGGGAAATGGCCAGTGAAATGATTCGCCATCCAGGTCCCAGACGAGTCCTGGAAGTCGGATCGGGAACCGGATCCATTTCCACCCAAATAGCGCGTTTACTGGGTCCAGAGGACGAGCTTTGGTTGTGTGAATATAACAGCAAATTTGTGGATTTTTTGCACCAGAGAGTGGCTACTGATCGTCGATTTGATGGTATTCGCCCCAACGTTCATATCTTTGGCGGGAGCATCCTTGATTTTCCGGTAGAAGAACGTGAGAAGGGGTTTGATTTTATCGTCTCTTCCCTGCCGTTTAACAGTTTTCCACCGGATTTTGTAGATTCCGTGATTAACCTGTATCAGGAAATGTTAAACCCCGATGGCTCATTAAGTTATATTGAGTATGTTGGCGGCCGGACCCTCAAAAAAATATTTAAGCCTACCCCCGAGCGTGCAGCCTCCAATGCCATTACCGAACGCGCAAAATCCCGCTATGAGTTTCGCAAAAAGGTAGTGGTTCGCAATTTACCCCCAGCCTGGATACATCACCTGCGTTTTGAATAAAAAAAAAGCCACTCCTAGGAGTGGCTTAATTATTTGAGTATTATTTGATTGTATCCACAAGGCGCTCGCGTTTCGTGTGCTTTGCTTTCGGCAATTTGGCCGAAGATTGACCTGTGGACAACCTTATCCGCCATTAATAAGACCGAATTGTCAAACACCCTGTGGTCGGCAGATGGAGCTGGTAAGGTTCCATCTTTCTCCTTTCACGTCGGTGGAAACCACCTTCGTGACTCGACAGATTCATTTTGTAAATCACGACTTCCACTTACATGGTTCGCCGTACCAGAAGCCCCATGCCTCTGATTGTCGCGCTGCCGTACACAGCTATTTCTGTGTTAACCCCCCTTCAATTTAGGAATCACGACTTTCTACTTCGTTTGGTGTGTCAGCCGCACCCGATATATCAAATATTTGTGATCCAAATTGAAAGGTTGATCACATCTTAATAGAGAGTGGATGTGACAGTAAGTGACAAAAAGCAACAATATTGGGGCAAAATGTCACTTGTTTCTAAGAAGACAAGGGACTGGAGGCATGAGACCGGAGAAAAAGTCGACATAAAGTGATGAAAATAGACTTTTAAAAGAATACCTTTCGTTTTTCACTTAATTATCCGGCGAGGTTACAACCTGGTGACCGGCCGCCCACTGCTGAATGTCACGGCCGTTGAGCAAAGCGCTCATCAAATCGGGGAACAGGTCGGGGGTGCAGGCAAACGCCGGTACGCCAAGGGCGGCGAGCTGCAGAGCCATATCGCGGCTAAAGCGGGGTGACCCACTGTCATTGAGGGCCAGCAAAACGATCATTTGAATGCCGTGCTGCTGCATTTGGACCACTCGCTGCAGAAGACTCTCTTTATTCCCGCCTTCAAACAGATCGCTGATCAAGATAAGGGTGGTATCTCGCGGCCGGGTAACCAACTGCTGCGCATAGGTGATCGCCCGGTTGATGTCTGTACCCCCTCCCAGCCTCAAGCCAAACAAAAGCTCAACCGGATCGTGTAATTGGCCGGTCATGTCGACAACCGAGCTGTCAAACAAAATTAGGCGGGTGGAAATTGCTGGAATAGAGGCCATTACCGAGGCGTAGATACTGGCGTAAACAATCGATTTGCCCATGGAGGCGCTTGTATCCACACACAAAATAATATCTTTCAAAGAGGACCGTTTGCGGCCGTAACCGACCACCGTTTCCGGGACAACGGTTTGATAACGGGGTTGATAATGCTTCAAATTGCTGTGGATGGTGCGCACCCAGTTGATCTCTTTTAACTTTGGCCGGCGGTTGGTAACGGCCCGATTGAGCGTGCCGGAGAGGGCCTGTTCCATCGGCCGACGCAGCTTCTCAAGCAGTTCTTCCACGATTTTTCGCACAATTTCCCTGGCCGTCTCGCGCGTTTTTGCCGGAAGCATCCGCTTTAAACGCAGCAATTCAGCAATGAGATTGACGTCGGGTTCAATTTCCTGGATCAATTCAGGATAAGCCAGCAGCTTACGCAGCTTGTATTTATCCAGAGCGTCCTGCTGCAAGATCTGGGCCACAGAGTCGGGGAAGTAACGATGGATATCACCCAGCCAGCGAGCGATATCCGGGGCTGAATCACTTAAATCCCCGTCATCACTTTCGCCATAAATTTGATCGAGAAGCTCATCGAGCATTTGATCATCACCAGCGAGTGGGTCTCGGCCGCTGGGAGGAGATTGGTCGCCATCCCCCTCTCCTTCCTGGGGGATGGGATTATCTTCGTGGGTTTTTCCCAGGATCAGGCGCCACCGCCGCATTCGTTCTTCTTGGTTTTTCGGTGTTGACAGCTCGCTCATGCGGTTTCCTCCCACTTATTTGAATCGGAAATGCCCAATAATTCACTCAACACCGGCAAAATGGCGTCTGCGGCCGTGGGGTCAACCTCCTGATGAAGGGTCTCCTCTGGGCCGGATGGCTGGCCGTGATAAACGCGTTCGGCCAGCTGGCGGCGTGTTGCTTCTGACAGGGAGTAAAAAGTGCGTCTCAGAAGGGGTACCACCGCTTCAAACCGATCGCTGGAAAGACGCATGACCCATCTATCCAGAATGTCCCAAAGCTGGTGATCGTGAATGAGCAGCAGATTGGCCCCCCGTAAAAACCCGTCCAGCCACGCTGCGGCCTGGCGGATCGTTTGCAAGTCAAACTTTTGAGCATAAGTTGGGGAGAGGGCCTGCTCAAATTGGGAAATTGTCTCTTCATCATTCAGGCGGCCGCCTTCCATGAGCATGCGGCACATCCTACCGGCCACTAGACCGTGCACGCCGCTGGCCTGGCAAATTTCGGCTAGCGTAGCGTACCAGCTGTCGAAAAGATCGGTGCTTCTGGCATAGGAGACGACGCCATGAACGTTGATAACGGCGCTGAGCATTTCTTCGGCCGCTTTGTCATCGAGCTGGCGGCAGCTGCTAGGCAGCCCCACGCAAACGCGTATGAGCAGCGTTTCGACCACCTGGGCCACTAAAGCCTGGTCGGTTTGGCGAATATCACCATAGCGCATAATGCGGGCCAGAGGTGGAATCGCTCCCATCATGTGCAAAATATCCCGATTTAAGGCGCTGGCTTCCTGAATTTTATGGAGAATGATTTCGATTGCCGGCGGCAGATCGGCCAAAATGACTTCGTCTAAAAGAGAGGTCAGGGTAGGCAGGTGGATCGCCTGCTGGGCCTGGTCGGCCGCGAAGGCCCCTGCCGCGTCGATCACCGTGTTGCCCCATAAATTGGCTTCCACGATGCGCACCGCAAAATCCGGCCGCCACTTCAGCTGCCACACTTCGTTAAAGGTTCCTTCCGAGCCGCGGGCCTTGATTGTTTTGCCCCAGGGAATTTTGAGCAGCTTCAGCCGATGCAGGAGCTGACTGCGCTGCAGGTGCTGCTCGTGGCGCAAATCGAGTTTGAGCAGCGATTCCTCCGGTTCCGGCCGTAACTTTAAGGCTCGCATCTGGGCGTAAAGATCCCTTTGCAGGGGCACCAGCGGCGCATCTGGCGGGACAAGACCCATCCGCTCGCCAACGATGAGGCGCTTTTGGATGAGGCGCATCGGCTCCGCCTCACCGCCACAAATAACCGCCTGCGTGGCTTCATTGAGTTCCGGTAAACCGGGCAGGGTTATGTCGCGCAGGGCGGCCAAAGATTGCGCCAGGCGGAGAGCTTCAATGACGTGGGCTGATGAGGCATCAAACCCTTCCTGCCGCAGGAGTTGGGTGATGGTCGACAGCCAGAGGGCGGCCGTTTCTGATCGGGAATGGTTTTGCCGGCCCATTTCCCATAGGTGATGATACCATCCGGGAGAACGGATACCGGCCCCGTATCCGCTAAAGGTTGCCAGCCGGCCGTAGGTCCACGGCACCCAGGCGATATCAACTTCAACCTGAGGCATGTCGGTCAGGAGCGCCACATCAGCCGCTTCGTTTTGCAGATCGATTAGGGCCGGACCGTGCCACGCGCCGCACACGACGGCGATGCGCTGGTAACCTTCTTTTTGCGCCCGGCGGATCTCCTGACGCATGTGTGCTTCGCGCTGTTCCGCCAGGCGCAGGCGAACCGCCTGCTCTTTCTCTTTTTCCGGTGATTGGTCAATGTCGGTCGTGTTGTGCTGTTCGGCTGCGAGCCGCATTTCCTGCATGAGCAGCAAAATGCTGTCAAACAGATCGCGGCCGTCTTGTCGCTGTTCGACAAATCCGTTCCACCACGCCTCATAGCTGGTATAGCCGGTGGCCTGCGCCAGCAGCTCAAACGTCTGTTTATCTGGCATTGCCGGACCGTGGTCCGAGGCGAGCATGACGCCCTGAGGCAAATCGAACAAACGCACCGGAACTTCCTGCTCGAGGGCAAAACGAGCCGCCTGATATTCCGGAGAAAAAACCGCGTAGGGGAAGTACCCTGAGCGGCGCGGTTGATCCGGCCTATAAACCAACATCGCTACTGGGGGTTCCATCTCCGGCTTGGCCAGCCACGGTAGCAGGTCGGTGCCGTCGGCCGGTCCTTCGATCAGGATGATATCTGGACCCCACTCTTCTAAGCTTGCCAGCAGCGCCCGAGATGAGCCTGGGCCGTGGTGGCGGATACCGTAGATTTTGGGTGATGGGTGATGGGTGATGGGTGTTGGGTGATAGGTGATGGGTGATAGGTGTTGGGTGTCCATATTTGAAAATTAGGGCGTTATATATATCAGAGGTTTGATCGCTTCAATAAAAAATTTTGCTTTTGATGCTATGAAAATTCACACATATCGAGATCTAAGAATTTGGCAAAAAGGAATGGATTTTGTTGAGAGCATTTATGCATTGACAAATTCGTTTCCGAGTAGTGAAAAATTTGGTTTAACAAATCAAATTAGACGTTCCGCAGTGTCCGTGCCTTCAAATATCGCTGAAGGTCATAATCGTCGATCTACAAAAATTTATCTGAGCTATCTTGACATTTCTATTGGTTCGTTAAATGAATGTATGACCCAGATTGAGCTTTCTATTAGATTGGGTTTCATCGATCAAGCAAATGGCTCACGAGTACTTGAACAAGGAACCATATTAGCGAAGCAGATTAATGCGCTTAAAAAATCACTGCGCCAAAAAAACTCCATCTCCTAACACCTAACACCCATCACCCTACACCTAGCACCCACCACCCTACACCTAACACCCTTCACCTAACACCCATCACCTAAACAAGCTGGCGGCACGCCCGATACAAGTCCACCCACATCTCCCGCTGCTTGGCCACCGTTTCCAGATAATCTCGCCAGATGACCGCGTCGTGGACCGGATCTTTGATGATGGCCCCGGTCAGGCTGGCGGCCAAATCGGTGGCGTTTAAGTTCCCGTCACCAAAATGTGCGGCCAGGGCCAGCCCGCTGTTCATCACGGAGATTACCTCAGCGGTACTGAGGGTGCTGCTGGGGGATTTAAGCTTGGTTTTCCCGTCCTGAGTTAGGCCACCACGCAGCTCCCGGAAAATGGTCACCACGCGGCGGATTTCTTCGAGGGCTGGAGGCTCGGCCGGCAGCTCCATCGCCTGTCCAATTTCCTGGACCCGCTGTTTAACAATTGAAATTTCTTCCTCGATGGTTGCCGGCAGCGGCAGCACAACGGTGTTAAAGCGGCGGCGCAGGGCGCTCGACAGATCGTTGACCCCTCGATCCCGATCGTTGGCGGTGGCGACAACGTTAAACCCTTTGACCGCCTGCACTTCATCGTTGAGTTCCGGAATGGGCAGGACCTTTTCAGACAAAATTGTAATCAGGGCATCCTGGACATCGGCCGGCATACGAGTCAGCTCTTCAACGCGGGCGATTTGCCCTCTTTTCATGGCCACCATGATCGGGCTGGGGACCAACGCCTCATCCGACGGTCCTTTGGCGATCAGACTGGCGTAATTCCATCCATAGCGTAGGGCCTCTTCGGCCGTGCCGGCCGTGCCCTGGATGAGCAGTTTTGAATCTCCGGAGATGGCCGCAGCCAGGTGCTCAGACACCCACGTTTTTCCGGTTCCCGGGATGCCCATGAGCATCAGCGCCCGATCAGTTGTCAGGGTGGCTATCGCTATTTCGATGAGCCGGCCGTTGCCGATGTATTTGGGAGACACCTCAAAACCGTTATCGAGAGTTCCCCCAAGAATGTAGGTGGCGATGGCCCACGGCGAGAGGTGCCAGTTGGGCGGTTTTGGACGACGATCTTGCTGTTTTAATTCATACAGCTCGGCCGCATATTTTTCTTCAGCGTGAGCCCGGAGTTTGTTTTCATTACTCATTGAATAAAATCTCTTTTGATTGGTTCGATTCGTTCGAATCAAAAAGCTTTTTCATTTCCCCTCTAAATTTTAGTGAATTTAAACCTTCCAGGATTTCGCTGCGCCATTGAGGGGTTGATTCAAGGGCCGGTTCTAAAATATCCTCGATTTCATCGTATAAATGAACCGGGACGTGGCGCATAAATCGACGATAGAGGGCACGGCTGCTCAAATCAACGGCCGGCGATTCTTTTTCATTTTGTACGTAGCGAGCGAAGATTGCGGCTAATCGCCTACTGCTTTCGGCCGACCAGGAATAGGGCCACTCACGCCACAGCGTTTTAAGCGGCAAATTTTTATCAAAGGGATCTTCCTGCCCCTGTTCCAACAGCAGAAGAAGCGTTTCTTCTCGTTCGGTGGGCGGCAGCAAGGCCAATAGTTTAACGGTTTGTTTGGAAAATTGATCGCCCCGGGCTAAGGGTAAAGCCCAGCGCGCGCCCGCTTCCGGCTGCTGTCGGGCGGCCGTGGAAAGAGCTGCCACCAATGTTTTGGACCAGCCACTGTTGAAAACCGCTTCAACGACCTGTTCCGGCTCCACGCCCCAATGGTCGATCCAGCATGAGAGCGGTGCCGCAGAGGCGATATAGGTGATTTGCTGCCTGATATAAAAGCCAATCCGCCGTTTTTGCTGAGGCATTATGCCGTCTCGAATCATGGCGGCTGACGGCTCCTGAGGAAAGGCTACGGTTATTTTGTTTCCCTTGCGGCGGGGTTTCCAGCGAATGACCTGGGTCAAATATTCCCCCATCCGCTTTGCAAACCGCGATTGAGGCAGCTTGACCAGCAGCTTGCTGGCCTGCCGCCGGACCGGCTGGTGTCGATCATCGAGGGCCCGTTCCAGAAACGGTTCATCCGTCATTGACAAGCCGGTTTCGAGTTTGCGCAGAAAGTAAATGCGACTGTTGTTGGGTTCGCTCTTCCAGGTCGTTTCCAGCAGCTGTCGCCCGCTTTCCGCATCAAAGTAGCGGATTTGATCGAGCAGTCGCGTCCGATCAGATAATTTTCCGGTTTGCCAGCGGTTTACCAGGTCTCCCCAATTGTTGACGTCGAGCGTGGCGTACTCCCATTTGGGATTGTGACCGGCCAGCCAGCGGCCGCGCGGGCCCAAAATCTGCATAATATCTGTTTGATAACGATGAATGCGGCTGCCATAGGCCAATAAGTTGGGCAGCAGCTGAGCGGGCAACCGAAATCCGGATTGACGCAGGTTGATGAGAAACGTTTCAAGCAGCTCGCGATGGCGGCCGTTGATCATATGGGTCAGCATGTCAGAAATTGCTGATGGGCAAAGCGGCCGTTTATCTTCTTCGGCCACGGCCCACAATCGATCTGGTGACAGCTGCAGCGGCTGCTGACCGGCCTCCTCGTATAAATGAGTGACCCCGGCCGTGAGCAGGAGCTTCTGAGCGGCATCGTCTGTCGGAAGCTGATTGAGCAGGTGATCAACCGGCTGGAATGGCCCCCGGGCATCTCTGGTTTCCGCGGCGTGCTGCCGGCCGGTTCCCACAAGGGCATCGCGGGTGAGCTTTGACCAGTTCACTGGATGTTTCCCCCCAAAGCGTGGCAGTCAATCCAGCGCCCCCAGTGGCGCACCGAGAGCGGCCAGAACAGATGGCCATCCCACTCGCCAAAGAGGGTGATCGGTTGACCGCCAGAGACAGCGAGAAGATGCCAGTGGGATTTGTCACTTTTATCGAGGGGGAGGGCCGTATGGGTGTCATCCACAATAAGCCAGCGCCCGCCTACCTTTTCCGGCCAAACCCCATTAAGCAGCAGGGGATAAAACGCCAGCCATGGATTGGCAGCTTGAGCGCGCTTAAAATGATCGAGGGCTTCTCGGATCGTCAAACCGTGCGCCACCGCATCTTTACCGCTCTCGGAGGAAAGGTTCGAGGAGCGCTCGGCAATCAAGGGGTAACCGCTGGCGGCAAACCCCATTTCACCGGCGAATCGCTCTCCGGTTGTCAACAGGGATGCGCCACCCAGGCGATTGTGGGTAGCCCGCAGGACGAGAGCCGGCCGGTTGGTGGCCGCACCCCACAGCCACGTCCGATAATAATATTGCCGGCCGATTTGAGATGTGCTTCGACCCACCACCTGCCACTCATCGGAAATGGTCTGGGCATCAAACAATTTTGGCAACCAGCCAACGGCCGTCCGCAAATCGTTTTGTCGAGCGGTGGGTAGGGTATCGTAGTTGGCAAACCCCCGCGTCAAAATATAAAGCGTACCGATTTCCCTCAAAAATGGCTCGGGCCAATGATCGTCTTTGCTTTTGCTGACCAAGGTGAACAAGGCGTTGATCCGTTTGGCGATCAATCCAGCCTGGGCATCGATCAAGCGGTCAGCCATGCGCCGCCAGGTTTCTTTGGGGCGTTCGGCCGCTCGCGATAACCCACCCCGAACCAAATCCTCCAGCCACAGCGCCAATTCTGCCATGCCGCTGCGCAAAAGATGGAGCCGTTCTTCGTCCTCTCCTTGATAAAGGGCAGGATGGGAAATTGGATTTAAGGCCCGACTTGTGCGCTTGATCCACCGTTTTATCCATTTTGGAGGGGAGGTGTCGACAAAAGAATCAGGGTGTAAGACGGCGATTTGCAGCAAGGCAAGGCTGTGCCGGCAGGGGGATTTGCGGCTGCGACAGCTGCAGTAAAACGAGGGGCCGGTTAGATTGACAGCGGCCCGTAGGGGCGACCGGTTTATTTGGGGGAAATCTCCCCAAACATAATGATCAGAGCGGCCGAGTTGATCCCATTTCCCGGTGTAGGCCAGGGCCCGGCTCGATTTGGCGATAAAGCGATCCGGGGCCAACCCCAAAATTTGTTCAAGTGAAATTTCCATGCTCTAGGAAGACCAGAGATTAGAGACTGGAGACAAGAGAGGTGACTTAAGATGCATCTAACTCCGGTCTCTTGTCTCTGGTCTCTACTCTCTTACTTACCCAAATATCATAGCCAGCGTATCGGCCACCATGGCCGGTTTCTCTTGCCCTTCAATTTCCATGACGTTGTTGGTTTTCATGAGCCAACGGCCGCTGCCTTTTTCGGTAATCGATTCCAGGGTCACGCGCACCCGCAGCCGGGAGTTGACCACTACCGGAGAAAGGAAGCGGACCTTATCGGTACCGTAGTTAAGGGCGAAGGCGGCCCCAGAGGGGAGCAGACCCAAATTTTCCGTCAGGTCGGGTAAAAGGGACAGGGTTAAAAAGCCATGGGCGATTGTTGAGCCAAGCGGGCTTTCCCGTTGAGCCCGTTCGACATCGACGTGAATCCACTGATGGTCGCCGGTGCAATCGGCAAAGGCGTTGATCCGCTCCTGGTCGATCAACACCCAGTCAGAAACGCCAAGTTCCCGACCGACAAATTCGGACATATTTGAGAGGGAGAATTGGTTCATAATTTATTTGGGTGATGGGTGATGGGTGATGGGTGATGGGTGGTGGGTGGTGGGTGATAGGTGATGGATGCTGAGGGCGATTATAACCTGACCAACACCTGATACCCAACACCTAACACCTAATTCCTAACACCTATTCTTTGGGCGGGGAATCCCAATCGTTCACCGTTTTGCCCGCCTCTCGAGAGAGAATATCCAGAGCGGCGGCGGCCCCTTCTCCGGCTGAAATGATCGCCTGGCTGCCGTTAACGCGGGTCATCCGGCCGATGGCATAAAGTTTGTCGATGGCGGTTTGCCCGTTTCGATCGACGGTTACACCAGATGAATCACCGGGCAGGTCGAGGGCTTTGGCGATTTCTCGACCGCGCCCTTCAGCCAAAATGACGTAATCGGCCGTTAACGATGGCCCATCCTCTTCCAGTGAAAGGGCAAAGCCTCCATCTCCAGAAGTTACTTCGGCGACATGGTTGGCGACAAATTTGGCCCCAAACCCGGTGACCTGCTCCCGAGCGATTTTTTGAAAATCGGAGCCCATAATTTTGGGGATACCCAAATAGTTATAGAGCAAGGCGTAATGCATGGCGGTTTCATCTTTGCCAACGACCGTGACATCAAGGCCATTTTTGGCTAAAAAGAGGGCTGCGCTTAATCCACCGGGGCCGTCACCGGCCACAACTACATGAGTCATCAAAATCCTCCTATTTGGTTTGAAGAATAGATTGGCTGTTATGGTGTTAGATTGTAGGGTAAATAGTATACGGATCACATAAGAATCAGTATTCAAAGTGTAAACAAGTGGCGGGAAGCGTATAATTAATACAGTGCACCAAAAACTTCGAGAAAATATGACACCATCAATTTTGTTTCAAATAGACCCCAACGCATTTCTAGATTTCTTGCTGCTGGCGTATGGGGTTATGTGGTTAATCGCCTTCGGGTATGTATTGAGTTTGGTTTTTCAACAGCACAATTTGCGGCGAGATATTAACCTTCTAAAACAGCTGATTGAAGAGGAAAATAATGAAAACGCCTGAATCTTCTTCTAGAGAGAATCCGTGGGAGGGGTTTGTTCAGGCGGCCGGGGTAATTTTGGCCGTCTCTTACCCTGTATTGGCGATTTCAACCGGTTTTCGGGCCGTATACCAGCTGTATGAGCAGGAGGCCGGGAATGCCCCATGGCTTACGCTGGTGGCGGCAACCTGTTACACATTAGCGACAATTGGGTTTGCCAAGCAGCCGCGCCCCAATCGGAACTCAAAACCGCCTCGCACCTTTCTCGGCCGCTGGTGGCGGTCAATTTCACCACAGACCGGCTGGCGAATTTCAGCGTACGTCCTCATCTTTGAATCGATATTGACGATCGTGATCGGAACGCTGAGCTTTACCCATCCGGATTTGTTGGGTCGCAACGTGTGGCAATTTTTCGGCCGGGATTACGGCTATTTTCCGCTGGTTCAGCCGCTGCTGGGGTTAGCCTGGCTCTATGGGCCGCAGACCCTGCGAGCGTATGGCTGGCGACCCACTCAGGTCAAATCATAGGGCTGTCCCGCAAAAATCTCGTCACCGCCATCGAGGGAGAGCGTTTGGCCGGTCAGCCACGGCGATTCATCAGACAGCAGATAGAGGGCCGCATAGGCGATGTCGGCCGGATGACCCAGTCGTTGGGTCTGTGATGGCGGAACATTGACGGTATCTTCTTCAAGCGGCAGACGCACCAAACCGGGGCAAATCGTGTTAACTCGAATATTGTCAGCGTACAGCTCGCGGGCCAACGTTTTGCTAAAACCGCAAACACCGGCTTTGGCGGTGCTGTAGGCGATATTGGCGTCACGCTGTGTTTTGTAAGCGGCGGCTATAGTCAAAATTGATCCGCCACCGGCCCTTTGCAGATGGGGTATAACCGCTCGACAGCCGTGGAAGATTGATTTGAGGTGATTTTCCAGAACCATGTCAAAAAAATCTTCTTCGATTTTTTGCAGGTTGTTGAGGTGTTTATAAAATCCGCCGGCCAGCGCGGCGTACCCATCAACACGGCCGGCTGCGGCCGCAATTTGGTTCACGGCTGATTCCAGGGCTTCCTTGTTGGTTACATCAACCTGAACAGCGGCTGCCCGCTGCCCTTTCCCTTGAATTAAGGCCGCTGTGGGGCCAATAATCTCGTTTTTTCGAGCCAGTAAAAACACATTTGCACCCTCGGCCGCAAAAAGAAGGGCCATCGCCCGCCCCATACCGCGGCCGACTCCGGCCAAAATCACAACTTTATTTTTCAAGCGATTCATGTGACCTGCCTTATATAAACTACTGACGTCCCGAAACCTGTTGATAAAAGGTTTGCAGGTCGATATTGGTGCCGCAGACGATAATGGCGACCCGTTTCCCCCTGAGCTTCTCTTTTAAGGGGCCAATCAGGGCGGCTGTCGCCGCCGCTCCGGCCGGTTCGACGGCCAGCTTCATACCGGAGAAGAGCAGCTGCATACTGGCGCGCAGGGCATCATCGGAAATCATGACCAGTTCATCGATGAACTGCCGGCACAGGGCCAGCGAGTAAGGGGCGGTATAAGGTGCCCCCAAACTATCGGCGATAGTGCGCACCTTGTCGATCGACTCGACCTGACCGGAGGCAAAGCTGCGGTGCATGGTGTCGGCCCCTTCCGGTTCTACCCCATAGACCCGGCAGTTTGGCTGTATCAGCTTAACGGCCGTGGCCACCCCCGCGCTCAACCCGCCCCCACCAATGGGCACGATCACGGCGTCTAGTTCGGGAACCTGGTGGCAAAGTTCAAGCCCCACGGTGGCGGTGCCCAAAGTGGTTTGTAACCCTTCAAAGGGATGGACAAAAAACCGTTTTTCTTCTTCCTCGATTTGATGGACCCGCTCAAACGCCTGGTGAACATCGGGCATGAGCTCCACTTCCGCGCCATACTCGCGGCACAAATCGACGCGGGCCGGGTTGGCGTTTTGCATCATCACCACCTTGGCCGACGTGCCCAGAATATCGGCGGCATAGCTGACGGCGATGGCGTGATTGCCGGCACTGATTGCGGTTACCCCTCGCTGCAGCTGTTCGGGGGTGATCGCCAGCATATTGGCCAGCGCGCCTCGCGGCTTAAATGTTCCGGTATGTTGAAACAGCTCTAATTTTAGAAAGACAGCGGTGTCTGCTCCCATCATTTGCTGGATTGATTGGGTTTGCCACTGCCAAACCGGGGTTTCTAAAATGTACGGCGCAATTTTTTGACGGGTTGATTTTATTTCGTCAAGCGTGGGGATTGAAAGTTCAACGGCCATTGAGTACTCTCTCCGTTCAAAAAAGGATATCTTAACGGGTGAGATGTTACCCGACATTTTTATGAGGACCAACCTTTAGCTGCGTCATTTTTTTTGTTTGCAGTGGCGTGGTCTAGAGGATGAGGTACATTATAGAGCATGCCTTCAGAAAGCATATTTGAGCAGCAGCGCCAAACGATGGTGATCGAACAGCTGCGCGGCCGTGGAATTCGGCAAAAAGCGATCCTTAACGCCTTTTTACAGGTGCCGAGAGAAGAATTTGTGCCGCTTGAACTGCGGGATCATGCCTATGAAGATCGAGCGCTGCCGATCGGGCATAGACAAACGATTTCCCAACCGTTTGTCGTAGCCTGGATGCTGGCACTTTTAAACCTCAAACCAACGGATCGGGTATTAGAAATAGGGTCGGGGTCGGGGTATGTCCTGGCTTTGTTGAGTCATATTGTCCGCGAGGCCTTTGGCGTAGAGCGAATCGAAGTATTGGCCACGGCCGCCCAAGAGCGACTGGCGCGGCTGGAGCTTGCCAACGTCAAAATAAAATTTGGGGACGGAAATGACGGGTGGATCGAGTATCAACCCTTTGAAAAAATATTGGTCTCGGCGGGAGGCCAGGAGATTCCCGAGCGCTTAAAATCGCAGCTGGCTGTTGGCGGCCGGATGATTTTGCCGATCGGTGATGAACCTCGCAATCAAAAATTAGTGCAGGTTGATCATCTCCAAGATGGAAGCTACAAAGTGAAGAGGCTGGGACGTGTGTCCTTTGTTCCTTTGCTCAGCGGGACCCGTCAAACGTAAGGAGGACAAGATGAGTGACTCTCAAAGCGAAGAGAAAATTCGCCTGGACGTTTGGTCTGATTTTGTTTGACCGTATTGTTTTAAAGTAGCCTTCAGTTTGGAGGCGTTGGCAGAGCAATTTCCGCTCGATATTCACTGGCGCTCGTTCGAATTACGCCCTGCTGGGTCCCCACCGATTTCCGAGGGGTATAAACAGCAAATTCTAGCTGCTCGCCCTCGCTTCTCGGCCGCCATGAGGGAAGAGTTAGGTGTAGAAATTAATTCCGGACCGTTTGGCATCGACAGCCGGCCGGCTTTGGTTGGGGCCAAGATGGCCGAAGCCCATGACCGGGGTGATGCCTATCATTCGGCCGTTTTTGAGGCGTACTGGCAGCATGGAGAGGATATCAGCAATCGCGAGGTACTGCGTGACATTGCGGCCCAGACCGGTTTGCCACTGGATCAATTTGAGGCGGCTTTAAATAACGAAGCCTATCAAAATGCGGTCACTTTTGATGTTGAACAGGCGCATGCGGCCGGTATAACGGGGGTTCCAGCCCTGGTTTTTGAGGAAAAATACCTGGTTGTTGGTGCTCATCCTACACCCGCACTGGCCAATATGATACAAAAAGTCAAGGCATTAGAAGCAGATACAGGGTTAAAGTCCTAACCGCGCGCTTTTATTTTAAGGGTTGCTTGGCTATAATTTGATTGAAATTCTCAACATGCCATCAAAGTACCAGACCAAATTATATGACCAACTTTACCTTTAAGAAGTTGCTCTGGCACAATTTACAGTATCTATCCGCCAATCATCCTGAAGGGATTATTAAGGGTATTCGCCCGGTAGTTTTAGTCAACCTGGAGAATAAGCGCTTTGATCCTAGCGGAAAATCCACCGAGGAAATGCAGGAGTATATCCAGCGGGTAATCTCAAATTATTTGGAATGGTATCAGTTTGTCAATCTTCTGGTTGAAGAGCGCGATCATGATGTTTGGGTCACCTTATTGAACCACCTGCATGAATGGGCGGTGGTCTTTTTAAGAAAATATGACGCCATTATTGATGGAGATTATTTTGATCAACTTCGTCAAGATTTGGTACAGGAGACTGCCAAAACCATTCTGAAATCCCGCTTCCCCTTCGACGTATCATTTATGCCCTGGGCCCGTCGGATAATGATTAATGTCGGAAAGGTGATGATGCGCGTTTTTTATCGCCACCTTTCTCAGCGTGATGATGGGCAGGAAACGGAGCTTATCCCCGATCCGCATACGATTGACGAATATGTAGCCCTGACTGAACTCCAAGTCACGCTGCGGGGGGCGATGTTTACTCTCTCGGCGCGCCAGAGAGAAATTATTGAACGTCGATATTTCCAGGACCAATCATTTGAAACCATTGCTAAAGAATTAAAGATGACGCTAAATGCGGTTTATCAACGTCATTATCATGCGATCAGGAACTTAGCCAACAGCATGACGTCTCAAAACATTGAGTATGTCCCCTTGGGCTGATCAATTCCCTGCAAATCATGTTTCATCACTTTTGAAAAACCGAATACCAAGCAGCTGCTAAGATCATTGCGGTTGGGAAGTTATTTCCCCTGCACGGGCTGTGTATTTGATCTGCTTTGATTTTGGCGACCCAATTCATATAATTCAATCTATATGGCAATTCCAAACAAATTTAGTCGATACAATATAGAACGCGAGGTTGGCCGTGGTGGTATGGCAACCTTGTACCTGGCAACCGACCCAAACTTTAATCGCAAGGTGGCGATTAAAGTATTACCGAGCCAGTTCACCCACGATCCCCAATTTTTGGCGCGTTTCCGGCGCGAAGCTCAGGCGATCGCGTCCTTAGAGCATCCGGCCATCGTCCCGGTATACGATTTTGGAGAAGAAAATGGGCAACCATTTTTGGTGATGCGCTACATGGGGGGCGGAACGTTGCGCGAGCGGATCCACGCCCAAGGGCGGATGACGCCTGCCCAATGCGCAAACATCTTGCGTCAGATTGCGCCAGGCCTGGAACGGGCTCATCAGCAGGGAATTATTCATCGGGATCTCAAACCGGCCAATATTCTTTTTGATGAGGACGGCAACAGCTATATTTCTGATTTTGGGATTGCTAAATTAGCTGAAGCAACCGCCAATTTTACCGGCAGCGCGATTATTGGCACGCCGGCGTACATGAGCCCTGAACAGGTCAAGGGGGGCAAAAACATTGATGGGCGGTCGGACGTGTACTCTTTGGGTATCATGTTGTTTGAGATGTTAACCGGGCGGCAGCCGTTTCAGGCGGAAACCCCGACGCAGCAGCTGATGAAACACGTGCTTGAACCGGTTCCCAATATTTTAGAGGTGATGCCTGAGCTGCCACCGGCCGTCGGCTCTGTGATTACCCGATCGCTGGCCAAAGAACCGGAAGAACGATTCCCGACCCCAAATGCACTGGCTCAATCATTGTCACAGGCGGCCGCTGGCGGAACCCGAGCGGGCGTCGCCTCCACAGCAGGCGGGTCTCATACGCTGGTTGATAATGTTTCCCTCGAGACGATGCTTGACGATGAGGCAACCGCCAATCAATTTGCCGGGACCCCATCAACCCAGGCACAGCGCTCAAGAGCAATGCCGCCACCGGTGCGCGACCAGACACCCCCCCCTCAACAGCAGCAGGTAAATCTAACTGGGGAAATCCCCAAACAAACATCGGGCGGCGTGCCGCTGTGGGCGATGATCGGTGGCGGTGTTGCTGCTCTGGCTATCATCGGCACAATTATCTTTTATGCGATGGGTGGTTTTGGTAACGGTGGCGGGAATGAAGTGACTGAAGGCACCCCTGTCGATGGAAACGGTGAAGAAATCGCGGTGGTTGTTGAGGAAACCGATACGCCTGAACCGGGACCAACGGATGTACCAGCCGAACTACCAACTGAGGAACCATCGCCAACCACGGCGCCCACTGATACGCCTGCCCCACAGGCAACGGATACGCCGCCGCCCGCTCCAACCGATACCCCACCACCAACCGATACGCCGCCGCCGGTACCGACCGATACCCCACCACCGGTCCCCACAGATACCCCACCGCCCATTCCAACGGATACACCCGCACCGGTGGGCAACACCGTCAGTATTACCGGAATTTCACTTTCGGGTGACCAGTATATTGTTGATTTTGTCACCACCGGGTATACGCCAGCGCTGCCGGGGCAGCACATTCACTTTTACTTTAATAATATTTCAGAGGCGAATGCCGGTGTGCCTGGCGGCGGACCGTGGCAGCTTTATCCGGCTACAAATGGTGGCTCCGGGGCCAGCCCGTTTACGCTGTATGGACCCAGCAATGCTGGTGGCGCAACGGCCATGTGTGCCGTGGTGGCCAATCCAGATCACACGATTCAGATGGGAACCGGCAACTGCTGGACCCTGCCCACTTCGGGGTCGGTACCTGGCGAGAGTAATTTTGTTTTGACCGGCGGGCCGAGGTTGTTTTCTCTGCGGGCCACCTCTCAATCTGTCGAGCCGTCATTGGCTGATGATTCATCACTGGCGCAAATTTTAGGAAACAGCGACCGGTTTTTGTGTCAGCAATCTTGAGTTTTGCCAATAGAAGAACTGCTTCAAAAATTAACTATCCGCAGATTACGCAGATTTTCGCAGATTAGGCAGAGAAATCTGTGAAAGTCCGTGTTAATCCATGGCTTTTTTTGTAAACTACTTAATAACCTGTCGAAATAAATAAAATTTACCGGTCACTCACTTGTTTTGAGGTCGCAGCATGCTGTGGCTCCAAAAAATGGGGTGATCCGTCAACAAAAGCCGCTAAATTGAGTTTTGATAAATCAAGTCCGATACAGCAGTGTCATTCCCGCGAAAGCGGGAATCCATTGGCTTGCGACCGGTGGATCCCCGCCGCAGTTTACCCCGTGGAGACGGGGGCCAGGATGGCGGGCTTGTTTTTGAAGATGGCCCATATCCGCATTTATTTGTAAATCTTCAATTTAGCGGCCGTACTTCTTATAAAAGGTATTGGTGAACAAACCATCTGGATCGTATTTTTGCTTCACCGCAAAAAAGCCATCAATTTCCGGATATGCCTGTCGCAGTTGAGCCTCACTAAAATATAGCTGGTACGGTAAGAAAAAGCGGCCGTCGTGTTCCAGCGTCAGCTCGATCAAATCTGAGGTGAGGGCCTCCATATGGGCGTTTCCGGCCTCATCGGCCGTCTGGTTGATGTAGAGAACCAGGGAAAACATCTCCTCAGGCGCGTAATTCAATACGTTATTTTCCTGGTGAACCACCCGCACCGAAGCGTTCAGCAGGTTGGCGTCGTGCTGACGGAGAATATCGCGCATGCCGTCGACAAAAGGTAAAAATTGCTCGCGTGGAATAAAGTATTCGTGCAGGATATCGGTCTCTTCTTTGAGGTCATTTTGTAAATAAAGAACTGAATCGTGCATCGGTTCATTGCGCGTCACCATACACGCTTCACCATCGGTCATGGCCTGATTGCGGGTGACGGTGCACGATTCCAGCCGGGGCTCGATATTTTTCTCGGCCCACCATTTGACAAAGCGCCAGTTGGGGCCAAGTTTTGAAGCGTTCAGAACGAGACGGCGCAGCTTAACCAGACCCGGCTCACCCAATTCAGGCACTTCAGCCTCTTCCAGCGGGATGCCGGTGTGCTCATATTTGTACATGATAATTTCATCGAGCAGATTTTGCGGTGCGGTAGATAGATGGGCGTAGAAGAGGCCGATCTCCTCGTTGTCGTTGATGGTATTCTCGAACACTTCGGGAAAATCTTCCGTGCGAATCACTTCGCGGCGGGTTTCATAAATGGCGTTATCGGTGATTTCTAATTCAGCCTCGAGAATAATGCCAAAGAGGCCATAGCCACCGATGACGTGGTAAAACAGCTCCGGATTTTCAGTGGGGCTCACCCGCTCAACGGTGCCATCCGCCAGCATAATGCGCATCGATTTGATTGTATTTCCCAGTGCCCCATAATGGTGATCCATGCCGTGGGCGTTAACCGAAATCGAGCCACCGACGGTAAAAATATCTGTCGATTGCATGGCGGTGATCGCATATTGAGGGTGGATTTGATTTTGAATTTGATGCCAGGTAGCCCCGCTTTGCACTGTCACCGTCATTGCTTCTTCGTTGAGCGTAATCTCGTTAAATTCGCGAATATCGAGCACAACGCCATCTTTAGCAAAGGCGTGGCCGCCCATGCTGTGGCGCACCCCGGCAATCGAGATGTCTAAACCCTCTTCCCGAGCGTAAGTCAGCGCCTCACGAATATCATCCTCATTTTGAACCATCACAATCCCGTGTATCGCTGTCCGATTGAGGCAACTGGCGTCATTGATCGTGCCCCCGCGCTGCACCCATGGCAGGGTGATGCCGGCGATTGCCACCGGTTCCTGCGGATCAACCTGTTCGCCGGCCGGGTCGAGCGGCGAGCCGTCGGCCGCAATCACGATGGGTAAACAATCCTTGACGGCCGACGGGTCCGCCGCCAGCTGGGCCGTACGGCGGCCGATTAAAGCAGCAGCCATACCGAGAAAGATCAAAAAAATGGTTATTTTGCGGGTAAAAAAGCGTTTGATTCGGTTCATTGATAGCTCACTAGCTCGGCCCTGCGGGCCTGTCAGGGTTTTAGCACGGGGCTACGCCCCTTTTAGCTCGGTGCTGCGCACCTCTCAGCTTTTAGCTATCAGCTGAAGGCTGAAAGGCGCTTCGCGCCGGGCTAAAAGCTAAAAGGCCCGTAGGGCCGTGCTAATAATCAAATATGTGTTCCAAAACGACCTGGTCCTCATTCAGGCTGAGTAAGACCGTATGCAGATCCACCACTGGGACGGTGACCACCAATCGTTTTTGCTGGGGATCTGAGAGATAGGTCAAAGATTGCAGCACCTCGCCCGGCTGACTGTAATTGTAACCCTCAGGAACGAGAAGGGTAATGAGAATATCGTCATTGCCGGCAATTTCTTTGAACGTCAGCCCGGCCGCGGCCAGGCGGGGCACAATTTGGGTCACCGGTTCGTAACGGGGCATGGTGATAATGGCGGCGTCATCAGCGAGCGGTTTGACCAGCGACACATCCGTTTCTCCAGCAATTATATTTTCATCAAAGTTGAGGACCCACATTTGGGTTTCAAAATTGATTTCGCTCAGGACGTTATCGCGGCCGGAATCCAGCAGCGCCCCGTACCCGGCTTTGATGGCGTATTCGGTGGTTAGCACCAGTTTACGCTCCCATTTGCGTACCGGCCGAGGCCCCCAAAGATCGGTTTCGTTCCACAACCCTTCCAGTTTTTCCCAAAACGGGAATTTGAACCAGGGGATGGTGTGGATAAACTCCCCGTATTCAACGGCAACCTGTTGAGCGTACACTTCTTCCTCGGTAGGTTCCGGTCCGCCAATCGTTTCGAAGATTCGGCCGAGCGTCTTTTCGTATCCGCCGCGGACGGCGGTTTCGACGGTGAAGCTAACCCCGATGACCCCCAAAATAATCTGGTATTCCCCGTTAAACGGATAATCATCGCGGGTTTGGCGACAGACCGTGTAGTAGGTCGACCAGAACTGGCGGATCGCCTGCCCGTACGAAAAGCGGCTCGGCCGGTTATCGGCCAGGAATGCGCCGTATTCATCCGCGTTAAAGACGATATACCATTCCGGTAGGGTGAGGTAGGTTTGTTCTTCGTTGCGGGCATAATCGGGCAAATCGGCCGTTTCCGGTAACAGCTCGACCACCGGGAAATCGGCTGCTTCTTTGGGATCCCACATGCGGCACTGCACCACGGCCCCAAGCAGCGGGAAAATGACGATGGCGGCCAGGGCCAGCAGGGCGATTTGGGCAAGCCGTTTAAAGAGGTTCCGTTTCTTCTTGGGTTTTTCTTTATTTCGCATAGGCCGGACGGACGCGCGTTAAATAAAAGCCGATAAAAACCGCCAGTCCCCCAATCAAGATGTGGGGAAGATTGGCCAGAAAGCGGGTCATAAACGGCAGGGGGGTTGGCCCATAAATAAAAAGACCGGCGTCGAGGTACGCCTGGCCAAAAATTAAACCAACAACCCCATCCAATCCGTAAATCAGGCCAAAAATTTTAAAGTAGTTGACCGATGCCCGTACGGAAACATAAGCGGCCACGGCCGCCCACACGCCCGAGAAGAAGTGGAGCAAATCATCCCAGATATCGAGCGAAAAAAGACCAAACAAGACCCCATTTTCATCGGCCAGGCCCGGTAAATAGGCCAGCGAGGCGATGAAAAAAAACATGAAGGCGTAAACCCAGGCTGCTTTTTGAAAAAAGTTGATATTCTTCCAATTCACGTCATCCCTCCTGAATTGCATGAGTGAACTTAACGGTTTTTTAAACCCGCTTATTATCCAATAGCCACGGGCTGTTAAATTACCATTAATGTCGGTGTTCGGGTAGGGAGTTTTTGGTTTCACCAACTTTCCTACAAACCTTCATAAAATTTTCACAACTTTAGATCAGGATATTAGGGAATTAGCTCGGTGCTGCGCACCGTTTAGCGCGGCCCTACGGGCCTTTTAGCTACTAGCACGGCGCGAAGCGCCTTTCAGCATTCAGCTGTCAGCTAAAAGCTGAGAGGTGCGCAGCACCGAGCGAACAGGCCCGTAGGGCCGTGCTAATCTGCTAACAGGCTCGCAGAGCCGTGCTGAGAGCAGCGCAGCTGCGAGCCACAAGGAGTAAAAATAATGTTTAGATTTCGTCGGACGCGGTTTTTACCGTTTATTGTTTTTGGATTGTTTGTGCTGTTGATTTTAGGCAGTTTTCGTTCCATGACGGCCCGCTCTTCATATATGCGCGGGTTTTATGATGGTCAGGCGTCTGTACAGCAGGCTCCGCCACCGGTAGCTGAAGGGGATGGTGAAGCGGCCGCTCCCGCTCAAAGTGCACCTCAGCCGTACGCCCATGATCGCGGTCATTTTGGCCACGGCTATTATCATGGTCATCGAGGCCCCGGCGTGTTTGGCTTTCTGCTTTTCCTGTTTTTTGGCCTGCTGTTCTTTAAATTTATCGGCCGCATGATTTGGGGGCGTAGAGGGCGGTGGCATCATGGTTATGGCCCCCACGACCACGGTCCGGGTGGAAGAGGCCCCGATTCTCGCAGCCGGAAAGAACGGTACTTTGACGAAAATCCGGATGAAACGGTGATGGAAATGTAAACAGACCATTGACTTCAGACCTCAGATTTCAGTCTGTGGTCTGTTGTCTGTCGTCTGTTGTCTGATTAAACTTGTATCATGAACGAACTCATCCTCGTCGTTGATGACGAACCCAAAATCACCAAGCTTGCCCGAGATTATCTGGAGAAGGCGGGTTACCGGGTGATTGAAAGTGCCGACGGTCGGGAAGCGCTGTCAATTTTTCGCCACGAGCAGCCGGCCTTGATTGTGCTGGATCTCAATTTGCCCGGGATGGATGGGCTTGATCTATGCCGTACAATCCGACGTGAATCGGATGTGCCGATCATCATGTTAACCGCGCGGGTTGAAGAAACCGATCAATTAATCGGTTTGGAACTGGGTGCGGATGATTACATCACCAAGCCGTTTTCGCCCCGCACGCTTGTCGCTCGTATTCGGGCGGTGCTGCGTCGGGCGGGCGGCGAAGTGCATCAACCCAATATTTTTCGCGCGGCCGATCTGGAAATCGACCGTTTGGGCTTTCGAGTGACGCGCAATGGGGAGAATATTTCCCTTTCACGAACGGAATTTAATTTGCTTTTGCTGCTGGCCGAATCTCAAGGGCAGGCGTTTACTCGGGCTCAAATTTTGAACGCCCTGCACGGTTATGCCTATGAAGGATATGATCGCAGCGTTGATGCCCACATCAAAAATTTGCGGCGCAAACTCGAACCCGATCCGGTTAACCCCAACTATATCTTGACGGTGTTCGGGGTGGGGTATAAGTTTGGAGAGTGATCAATATTCAATAATCAATGGTCAATGGTCAATTTTCAATTGAGGTTGTCCATCATTGATTAATGAGTATTGACCATTGAAAATTATGAAACGTTTTCCACATCACTGGAGGCATAAACAACAACACTCACGGCGCCGCGGCCGGCGGGTCTTTTTTCGCTTTCTGGTGGTTTTTGGGCTGATTGTGGCTCTGATCATTGGGGCGATGGGCATGCTGGCCGGCCTCCTGACCCGCTGGGGTGGTGGCAGCCAGTCGATGACCCTTTTGGTTTGGATCGGCGGCATTGTGATTGCCATCGCCCTGCCGCTGATGGCCATCCGTCTGGCGATTGGCGCATTTCGCAGCATTGCCGTGCCGCTGACCGAGGTGATGGAAGCGGCCGAAGCGGTTTCAAAAGGGGATCTGTCGGTCCGGGTGACCGTGCCATCTCGCGGGGAGTTTTCCGGCTTGACCAAAGCGTTTAATCACATGGTCTCTGAACTGGCTTTAGCAGATGAGCGACGACGGAACCTCACGGCCGATGTGGCCCACGAGCTGCGGACCCCGCTGCACATTATCCAGGGCAATCTCGAAGGCATTATTGATGGGGTGTACGTCCCGAACAAAGAGCATATTGAGTCGACCCTGGAGGAAACCCATCTTCTGGGGCGACTGGTTGAAGATCTGCGCATTTTGTCTCAGGCTGAGGCCGGTCAGCTGCCGCTGCGTCGCGAAACGGTTGAAATTGGGGCTCTTCTGCGCGATGTAGAGACCTCATTTTCTGGACAGGCGGCCGCGGCCGGGGTCGTTTTGGCCGTTGACAGCGGAGAGAATCTCCGGATCGAAGCTGACTACGATCGACTGCTGCAAATTACCAATAATTTGGTTTCCAACGCCCTCCGGCATACCCATGCGGGAGGAACAATCGCCCTAAAAGGAACGGCCGCGGAAGAGGACGCCGTTCAAATTCAGGTGATTGATACTGGTGAAGGGATCCTTGAGGATGAACTGCCGTTTATTTTTGACCGCTTCTGGCGTGGGGACAAGGCCCGCACCCATCAAAGCGGGTCGACCGGTCTTGGGTTGGCGATCGCTCAGCAGCTGGTGCGGGCGATGGAGGGGGAGATCAAGGTAGAAAGTCGGGTGGGAGACGGGACCTCTTTTTCACTAGTTTTTCCCAGGCTAATGGATTAGCATGATCAGGGGGCACAGAGCTCATAAGGGTGGACGGCCGGATCGCACGTTGGAGCCTGATACGGCTGGAGCAGGTCGGCCGACCGCATCGTCTCGGGATTAACGGTGTAGAGGGAATCAATTTCGGAAACGACTTGAAAAACCGGCCGGGAGCTAAAGCCGCCCATCATCACCGCTTCTTCCTGCTCCACGGCACTCAAAATTTCTTCGTGACTTTTTTCCCCTTCTTTCCAGTGATCGTAGTAAGTGGCCACTTGATACCGAGAGCGATTAATAATTTTCAAATCGGTCCTTTGGGCTTCCACCAGCTGATAATATTCTAAAACAACCGAAGTAGACCAATCAGCCACCAAAACCGCATCAGAGGGGGCCTCAGCCATGATGGTTTGAGCGATGACGACATTGGTTTGGTTTTGGCTGAGGTCGTTTTGTGGCCACTGGGCCCAGAATAAAAAAAGCAGAGGCAGAGAGGCCAAGATCGGTCCTGCCGCTCTGAAATTGATCAGATTGATACGTTGGCGCACCTGCTCCAAAATAAACTTCAGCCCCACAGCCAACCACAACGCCCAAATCAAATAGCTGGGTAAAAACATCGTGTGTTTGTCGATGACGTTGTAATTGACGTAAAAAGCGGTGTGAGCGCAGAAGATGAGCAGCAGAAAGACGGCCGTTGACCGTTTATGGCGAAGCAGAATCCCCAAGCCTATCAGGCCGAGAGCAAAACCGACCGGCGTAAACGATTCGATAAGCTGCCCCATAAACAACCACGCCTCCTGAAGAAGATCGGCAGCGGAATAGCCGGTAGCAAAAATATGATACGCTTCACCGGAAATCATCCACAAAACGCCGCGTAAGGTGGTGAGGTTGACATCATAGTAATCGGCGACGTAATTAAGCGATGGGTCGGCCGCATAGCGCAGAGGCAAATAAAGGTACAAAATGAGAGGGATCATGGCCAGCAGACCGATATTCGCTAATTTTGCCAGAGAGAGGCGGCGACGCTGCTCCCAAAACAGATAAGCCACGGCCGGGGCCAAAAAAATGACCGAGACGTGATTGGTCATTCCCAATCCTGCACAAAAAACACCAGCATACAAAAAGCGGTCGCCCCGATTTTCTCGCCAGCCGAGAAAAAAATAAATCGCGCCAATTGTGACCAGGGTGTTGAGGGTATAAACTTCGGCCACAACCGACATCGACCAAAAATAGGGGGACACGCCTAACATCAGCGCGGCCAAGGCGGAGGCCAGAACGTGACGCGTTACAGAAAAAGCGGTCAGGTACAGCCCGGAAATGGTTAAGGCACTAAAAACAGCGGTCATCAGATTGACGCGATAGGCCACATCACCGGCCGGCAGCAGGGTAAACAGCTTGCCCAGGAGTAAAAAAAGGGGATAGCCGCTGGGGTGAACAATACCCAACGTATAAGCGCCAGTGACCAGCTCGGCGCTGTCGTATCCCACCACGCTTGGAGCCAGAGTCATCCCGTAAACCGCCAGCATAAACGCCCCGATCACGCCTGCTGTCAGAATGATTTTTCGTTTTGACGGGGGGGAGGTAAACTGAACAGAAGTCAATAACCCTAAGATCGCCAGAAGAAAAAATGCCCCTCTCCATTGTGTGGGAGGGGGAGAATCCTGACCGTTTTGACGAGCCAAATCTCCCCCAGGTGGCGGAAGAAAGCCGGAATCTTCACCGCCATAGAGGGAGGGGGCTGTCGGCTGGGGGGTCCGCGTGGGAATGACAATTGTGGCGGTTGGTTCCGGGGTGGGGGTCGGAATAAAACGCGTCAGGCAAGTTTCCGCATCGGGAACCCCATCCCCACCAATTTCGCCGCGCAAGAAGGTGTCGTAGGTGAGAATCTCCTCCAGCGAGAGTTCCCCTGTATTTAAAACCGGATGGGTTAGATCCGCCAGATCAACCTCCACAAAAGACCCTTCCGGAATGATGTTTTGTTCAGCGACATTAAAATAACCGCACGTCCCTTCAAAGCAGGAAAGCTTGAGCAAATTGGCCGTTGCGCCGTAGTCGGCCGCCATACACGACCCGAAGACAAAGCTGCTGAGCTGGCTGTCCTGACTGAAGTTGAGTTCAACCCCGCTGGGATACGCCCCGGTTTCAATAAATATATGCGATCCCTTGTCCAGGATTAAGTTGGCCGATGTGTTGGTGACCTCGCGTACCTGGAGGGCGGTTTGCGGAAAGCCATAGAGAGAGGCATCTTTAAAATCAGCACCGCCGGTATGATTAATTTGCAGCTGCAGCGGCAGATCACCGCCGGCCACCGACTCTCTTTCCCGCACCACGATTCGATCAGGGCCTACAAACGCCACCGCCACCTGCCCGGTCTCGGGTGCAATAAACGGGGTGGGGGTGAGCGTCGGAAGTGGGGTGGGGGTTGGCGTGTAAGCGGCAATGGTTTGGGCGATCGCCTGCTCCGCGTACACCGCCTCGGCCGTGGCATCCTCAAAAAAGCGAGTTTGTTCAGCCAGCAGGGCTTCTGCTTCGGCCGTGGCCTGCGCGGTTGTCTGCTGACCGGATCGAATAAAGAATCCGATGATAATGGCCGCAATCAGAACCACTGCTCCCACGATACCGCCGGTAATCATCGTTTGCCGGCGACGGGTTTCGCGGGCTTCATCCTGCATGCGCTTGGTGCGGCTGGGGTCTGCTGTCTGGATAATTGCCGCCGAAACGTTGTCATCCGCATCACGACCCAGGGCGAACGAGACCAGGCTGCGAGCCGCTTTTTCCCCTTCCTGGTTCATCAGTACCCGGATAATTTCGTCTTCGGTGACGTAGGGGCTGCCGGTGCGAGCGATTTTGGTTAACCCATCAGAACAAACGAGAACCGAATCTCCCATCTTGAGCTGAATGCCGCTGCGGCCGCGTTTTTCCGCCAGTTTCATGTCGGTGGTATTGGCATACAGGCCGATATCGACTTTGACCTGCGGCCGGGGCCCCAGCGCCCGCATGACAACCCCTGCTCGCGGGTGCTGACGGGCTTCGGGCACGCTCATCTTTCCCTGAATGGGCATCATGTTGGCAAAGATGTGATCGAGAGAAAGCTGGATCAGCTTGCCGTCTCGATACAGGTACACCTGGCTGTCACCAACATTGGCGATGTAGAGACGCTGATTGTTGACCACAACGGCCATCGACAGGGTGGTGCTGGCTCCCTGAAATTTGGTCGGGTTGCGCTGCCCTTCCTGATAAATCATATGGTTGGCCTGCTGAATGATTTGAGTCAACAGGCCGGGAATGTCGCTGGAGTTAGATTCTTGAAGTAAGCGAAAGATGACGTCAACCGCTATTTGGGCGGCCCGCTCACCTCGATCGCGGCCGCCAACCCCATCGGCGACTACGGCCACATCGAGCCTTAAACCGGCGCGATTCATGATGGTATCAGCGCGCACTCGATCTTCGTATACTTCGCGACCACCTAAATCGTAATGGAAGGCGGTTATCATTGCACTCATGAAGCTGCTCCAAAATGGGTGAGATAATTGCAAAACAGCTGGAATTGATCAATAAGAATAAACTGTTGGACGTACTCTGGCAACCAGGTGGCGTGAACTGTTCGTCCTAATTCCCGTTTACCAGAAGCGGAAAGCGTTTGATAATTGCGTTTACTCAATTGATTTTATTAAATTATTGTGTGGGCGTGAATGAACAATAAAATGTGGCTGAACCTTTCCTGGGTCCACCCATCCAGGTTGAAAATGGCGACGCTTTAATATAGCATTGGACATAAGATTTCAACAAGAACCTGATTTACACCTAAAATGAGGTATAGATACCACCATACACGTACCCTTTTCCCCATAAATTTTGCTCTGCAATTTGGCGGATCGATCGTAGGGTAGACAGACATCATAAATGAATGGCAACCGGACATATACGGAAATGAATCGCAAACAACAAAAAAGCTTTATTTTATTTATCATCATTCCTATTCTCTTATTAACAGGTCTAGTTCAGGCGCAAAGTGTGCCTCCAACCCAGGTCAGGGTAAATTATCCAGCTGCGGTAGAAACCGAAGATGCTGTGGAACTGAGCGTTTTTTTCACCTTGACCGATGAAGACGGCCGTCCGGTCGTGGTCAACTCGATCGATACCTCCACAATCCAGCTGTTTGGGGACACAACGTTATACGACACCGTGGTTGAAAAACCCAGCACGCCGTTTTATGTAGCTCTGGTCCTCGACGCCAGCGGCAGCATGTCCGGCGCCATCGATGATATGCGCGCGGCCGCCAAAGAGGCGATTGCCGTAGCCCCACCGGCGGCCCGCTTTGCGGTGATCCAATTTAATGAAGAAATTGAGGTGATTCAGGGGTTTACCAACAACACCGACTCCATTAACTTTGCCATCGACCAGGTGGATGACGCACCGTTAGGGACCTGTCTGTTTGATGCCACCGGCACCGCCATTAACCTATTAAATGAAACGGCCGCTTCACCGGAAGAGCGACGGGCGGTGATTTTGTTTACCGATGGGAAGGATCAGCTAAGAGTCGGGGACAATACTCCCTGCAGCCGCTCGAACATTGAAGATGTCCTGCGCCTGTCCCGTCAGCCCAACGCGTTTACGGCCATCCACACCATCGGGATGGCCAACACCGATGGGGCAGTGAATGCCGCAGAGCTGGAGCGCATGGCTTCCGAAACCGGTGGCTTTTCAGCCATCGGTGTACAGGATTCGCTTGGGGAGCTCTTCTCCCTGATTATTCAGGGTTTAAACGAACAGTGGGTGGCCCGGGCGCGTATCTTCCCCAAGGCTGGCGAAACTCAGGCTACGCTGGGGGTCACCCCCCAAAGTGATGGCCCGCAGCTGACCACAACCTTTAACTTCTTCTCAAGCCGCGATTATAATGTGCCGCCTCCACCGGTGGCCATTGCGGTGCGCTCGCTGCAATATTCAGCCGAAGCGGATTTGTACAATTTGTCACTGGGTATTGGCAGCCCGGAAGTGATTAGCCGGCTGGTGGTCAGCGTTTGGGATGAGCGACGGGGGGTTCAAATTTCACCGGAATTGGCGTTTGATAACCCATCCGATTCTCAATTTATTGAATTGACGAGTGACGGCTTAGAAGCGGAACGCACCTACCTTATTAAGGTTCAGGCGGTGGATGCCAACGGCTTTTTTATCGCTGACGAAGAGGGCAACAGCCTTTTAGCTGAGGTTGAATTTGTGTATGAGCCGCCCCAGATCATTGCATTGGAGGGGCGGATTGAGTCGATTAGCGCCAACTACGAAACGGCCCAGCTAATTATCGATACGGCGGTAAATGACGAAACGCGCATTCAAACGTATCAAGGGTTTATCGTGCGCGATGAGACCGGCGAACGAGTCGCTGACCTGCCTCAGCTTCCTTATCCCGGCCGGCAGATTGTGCTGCCGCTTCCCCCAGCCATCGCTGAGGCTCCCCAGCCGGAGAGCTATCGGGTTACGATCTTCTTGAACGGCACCGCTGGAGAACAGGTTGAACTGCTGTTTGAAGACTTTAGCCCAATTCCTCCCGCCCCTCCCGGCTTTTTCGCCCGGATTTTAGGGGCTTTGGCCAACCAGCTGTGGATTACCGGGGCGATCGGCGTTATTTTGCTGGCGGTGATCGGTTTCTTCCTGGTTCGACGGCAGCGGGCCAACAAGCGCCGTGACGGCGTTCCGCCCCCTCCGGTGGCTCAAACGATGGTGTTCTCTCAATCGATGATGGACAGCGGATCGTCCTTTGGCGACAGCAGCGGCGGCGGCATGGGCGATTACACGATTGTCGACACGTCGCTGGATGATTTATTTGATGAAGCGGATATGGGGGATCGCACCGAAATCTTTGACGAAGGGATGATGACCCTGCCTCAGGTGCGAATTCGCGTGACGATGTGCCCCGACACGTCTCTGGTGGGTCAGGAATTTACCATTTCCCGTTTCCCATTTAGCGTCGGCCGGGAAGGGTGTGATTTAAGCATCAGCAAAGACGGCCGCATTTCACGCCGTCATATGGAGGTCGGCATTATCGGCACAGACGCCATGATCACCGATCTCAACAGCCGAAACGGCACCTTTCTCAATGACGAGCGGCTGTTTGCCGAACAAACGCGGCCGCTGCCACCCGGAATCTCTAACGTGAGACTGGGCACCACAACCAGCTTTGAAATCGAGCAAATCAGTTGATTTGCCGTGAATCTTCGGGCGATGGAAGTAGGACCCCGTTGACAACAGCCGGCCAGATTCTTAAACTGAGAAAGGAGGATGTGCGTTCATGGCGGAGCGCCACCCTCTTTTCTTTCCCGTAAACCACAAAATAGCGAAAAATCACCTCAAATTGTGTTCTATTTAACACCAAAAATTTATCTTAAATTACATCACGGCTGTAAATCAACTTTGTCACATCTGATAAAGCGGAATACGCCAACTATGTGTGTTCAGTGACCCAAGAGATGTTTGCCCTTTCACGACATTGATGTAGAAACTTTCACGCGACGCATGTTGGTTTTGTCATAGAGCAATTTATCCGGTTCGGGTATTGTTAATTTATCTACGGTTTATTTGGCGTTTCACAACATTCCAAAAATCAATATAAGGAGATGTGAGTATGTTCGATCGTGTAGAAGCTGATTATGATCAGCTCGACAACATTGCCAACCAGTTTGGCAATCAAGGAAGTGTGCTGCAGGAAATGCTGGCCAAGGTGCAATCCGCCATGGAAGCATTGACTGACGGCGGATGGGAAGGCCGTGGTTCCGATGCCTTTTACCAGGAGATGGAAGGGGAAGTTCTTCCCGCTTCACAGCGTCTCCAGCAGGCGATGGAAGAAGCCCAGCGGGTGACCCAGTTCATCAGCCAGACGATGAAGCAAGCTGAAGATGACGCTTGTTCACCGTTCCGCGTACGTTAAGTTGAAACCAGTTTTAGTCTACGGAGGTAAAAATGGCTGAAATTATTAAGATGGATTATGGTCTCATGCAAGAAATGAGCCAGACTTTCCTTCAGGGAGTTGAGCAGCTGGAAAATACGATGCAGGAAATGCAGAGCGTGGCCAATGCCATGGAAGACGGCGCCCTGCTCGGTCAAGGTGGTGCAAATTTTGTTGACGCCATTCGCGACAAATTGTGCCCGGCGATCGCTCGCATGACGGACAAATACAAAGAGTTGTCCGATGACATCCTCAAAGCTATGGATGACATGCAAAGTGCGGACTCGACTTCAGAGCGGATGTATTAATAAAAGGAACAGTCAGGAGATAATTAAAAATGATTGCTTCTATTCTACTTAGATTTGCCCGTAAAGTGGTTGAGGGTGTTCTCAGCCAGCTGGGCGGCTTAATCAATCAGGTAACAGAACAGGCGTTAAATCCCATGAACCAGATGGTTCAGGCGGTCACCGGTGGTGTTTGGGTTGGAAAAGGCGCTGATGCGTTTGTTGAAGAGGTTCAGGGACTGATGATGCCAGGGACCACTCAAATTACAGAAACCATTGGCATCTTTAGCAAGAACATTTCCAACGCGGTAGACGTCATTGATCAGGCTGACAGCATGGTTAACAATGCCGTGAACGGCCTTGCTGACGTATTTGGCAGCATTTTCTAATCGAAATTCCAGGGGCTGACGTCCATCGTGAAGTGACGTGGCCAATGATATAAAAAAGGGGAAACTCTAATTATGAATTCTGCACAAGGCGTATATATGGACACTGATGCGGTCCGGAATTTCGCAAAGAATTTCCAGTCGATCAGTGAGGTATTAGACGCGGTGGCTAAAGCCATGGAGACCTTATCAAATGTCTTAAAAGCGACCGCATTTGTCGGATTGGTAGGCGGTTACGCCGTTGCTCAGGTCATTGACCAAATTCGCCCCCGCATCGAAGAGATGGCGGAGAAGTGCGAAGAGATCAGCGGCGACCTCGATGCCTCAGTTGATGCATACGAACGTGGTGACGAACTCGGTTCAACCCGCTTCCACTAAATTAAAAGTTTAAAAGCCGGGCTCTGATTTTTCAGAAGCCCGGCTTTTGGTTTTCTGTTTGTATTTAGGATCTTTAAAATTTTATAGGACAAATTCGTTCAGCGAAACGGCCAGGGCGATTAAGAAGGCGATGGCCAGGGTGGCAGCAATGACGACCCCAATGGCGCGCTGACTGGGCCAGCGGCTGGTTCTTTCTTTGGGCACATCTTCAAAAACACCGCGCAAGTATTGATAAAATGTGGTGACGTTTGGGGTGCGCATGCCGGGCTGATGGTTGACGGCATTAATGGCGATTTCAGGGACACTGACCAGGTCCGGCCGATCCATCTCCGCCACTTTGCGCTTTAGAACGTTTTTGTACACGTCGATATCGCTCATGAGTTTAAAGGTCACCGGTGGTTCACCAACCAGCATTTCGTACATAATCATTCCCAAACCGTATACGTCGATGTTGGGATTGGCCGGAATGGAGCGGTTGTTGATCATTTCCGGGGCGGTGTAGGCCGGTGGCACAAACATCGGGTTCCAGTTGAGGCTCAAATTTTGCGGATCGCTCATGACCCCAAAATCGTGGAGAATGATGCGGGGAATGTTATCCCGGTCAAAACGCACCAGCAGGCTTTCCGGGCTCAAACAGTTGTGCAGCCGCTGCTTCTTATGCATGTAAGAAACGGCCGACGAAAGACTGATCATAATCCAGCCGATGTGCTTGAACCACGGCTGCGGGTTTTTCAAAAGGAGATCGCGCAGCGGCTCAGCGTTGGCCACATACTCAAGCATATAATAATACAGCAGCTTTCCGCGAATCATCGCTTTGCCATAGCTAAACTCGGTCACGTCGGTGTTAATATGAGATGGGACGATGGTGGGGATAGCCGGATGACCACCGCGATCTTTGTTGGTTTGCACTAAAAATTCGGCTTCGCGCTTGAGCTTTTCTTTGTTGTATTCGCCAGGATGGGCTACTTTTAAGAACACTTTTTGCCCGTGGTGAACCGCTTCGTAGAGAACGGCCGCGCGCAGGATGATAATCGGCTTAACAATTTCAATGTCCCCCAAATATTCTCCGTAATCGAGGATCGTGGGAGATAATTCGGCCGGGCAGTAGGTTTCCTGACACCATAAATTGGTATCCTGCGAGGTTCTTTCACATAAGAGACAAACTTGTTTCACAGTTGGATTCTCCAAATCGATGCCGCTAGTTGGGCAATCATTGCTAAAATTGACTTTAAACCATATTTATGAAAAAATTTTTAACATTACGGTACTTGGTTCCCTAGTTGATGTCAAGATACCCGAAACATTTTCCGGAAATAAGGTTATATCTTATTCTTTCACCTGATTTTCACCTGTCTACCCTATCACCAGAATGGTCTAAAGGGTATGTTGAGCTCAAATTAACAAAAGAGGAAATGGTCCATGACAGAGCCGGTATATATTGATCGACCGCCGAGAATTCAGCCAGAACTCCCATTTGATGTCATTGAAGTGCCATCCCCTCCCGATAAAGATGAGGGGCAAAATAATCGCCTAATCCAGGTTGCCTTGCCGATGGTGACCATTATTGGCTATATTTTGATAGCTACCCTTGGCGGCAGCGGCCGGAGCCCGGCTATGCTGCTGCCGATGGCCCTTTCTGTCCTGGCCTCCGTTGGGTTTTCAATTTACTCCTATCGCAAAGAATTAAAGCGCAAAGGGGAGATTGAACGAGCTTACTCCGACCGCCTGGTGGAAATGAACAAAGAGATGAATAACTATCAGGATATGCAGCGGCGCTTTTACCGCTACAACTATCCTGATGTAGCTTCGACGCTGCGCATTGTGGACAACACCCGTCAGGAAGCGGTTCGCGATGACCGCATTTTGCGCACCGAATCTCGCCTGTGGGAAAGACGCACCTTTGATAACGACTTTGGCGTGGTCCGGTTGGGGATGGGAACCTTGCCCTCTACCGTTCTGTATGAAATCAAGGAAGAAGAGAACTTTGACGACCCTCAGATGCGGGAAGCCCGTAAATTGGCCGAGGATTCAAAATTTGTCAACGACATTCCCATTATCGTCAATTTCCGCCAGAAGCTGGAGGAAAAAGGGGATGAGGATGATGAGAGCGACGAAAACGTCGATGAAGAGCAATCGCCGGTCACGCCGGTCACCCACGCGATGGGCATCGCCGGGGACAAAGAAGCGGTGTATGGCTTTACCCGCGGTATGCTGCTCGACTATGCGGTTTTTCATGCGCCAATGGATGCTCGCCTCTTTATCCTGGCCAAAAGTCAGGAGCAGTGGGCATGGACAGAGCGCCTGCCGCACAGCCTGGATGATGACACCACCACCTATCGCTGTTTTGTAGAGGATGCGGAAGAAGACGAAGAGGAAGTCCGCTTTGATGAAGATGACGAGGGGATCGTCGTTGATTTTCTCGAAGGGATCCGCAAGACCCTGGCTCAGCGCAAGCTTCGTCTGTCGGAAAATGACGAAAATAACACCTCCACGGCCGATCCTACCCTGCCTTTTAATTTGCTCATCGTCGATTTGATGGACGTCGGTGAAGAAGAAGGCCCCCTGAGCGACCTGGAATCGGACGCTGCGATCTCCATTATTCTGGAGGAGGGAAGTGTGCTGGGTGCGGCGGTCGTTTTCCTCGTGCCCGAACGGGCCAAAGTTCCCAGTGGCTGTCACTCAGTTATCGAAATTGAGTTTACCGATCGGGAAACCGGGGGCAGTCAGCCCAAACGAGGTCTTTACTTCCGCTATGCGGAAATTGGGGTCAATACCCATCGCTACGTGGGTGATGCGGACGCCATCCCCAAGCTGGAAATTATGAATCAGCTGGCGATGATGCTGGCGCAAATGGATGTTCGACAAAGTTTTGGGGCGAATTTGACCAAGGTCGTTCCCTTTCTGGAGCTGATGGGGTTCTCGTCGCTCGACGATTTGCGCGATCAAACCCGTGTTAAGTGGCGCGAAAGCATCAAATCGGATAATTCCGACTGGCTGCGCTCAAAAATCGGCCGCATGTCCGGGAACAAAGCCCGCACCCTGGTGTTCTCAGCCAAGCGCGACGGGGTACACGGGATGGTAGCCGGGTCGACAGGCTCTGGTAAATCGGAGTTGATGATCTCGATGATCGCGGCGATGGTAGTCACCTATGACCCGTCCGTTTTAAATTTTGTGCTGGTGGATTACAAGGGTGGTGGGGCGTTTAAAGGGTTTGACAACATGCCCCACTGTGTGGACATCATCACCAACCTCGAAGGGGATGCCGTGACCCGCATGTTTACGGCGATTACTTCGGAAATGCAGCGGCGGCAGAAGCTCAACGCGGATACCGGCACTAAAAATATTGTTGACTATCGTCAAAAAGGGCTGCACGAAACGCACTCCCCCTATCCGTTTTTGTTTATTATCATCGACGAGTTTGCGGAAATGATCGCCGATCGGCCGGAATATCGGTCCGAGCTGGAAAGCATTACGCGCGTTGGCCGGGCGCAGGGTGTTTCGCTGCTGCTGGCCGCTCAGCGTCCGACCGGGGTCACCGACCAGATGCGGTCAAATATCAAATTCCGCATTTCTTTACGGGTGGAAACACCGACCGAAAGCCGCGAAATGCTGCGGCGCAATGACGCGGCGTTTTTGCCAAGCAACATCCCCGGCCGTGGATATCTTCAGGTTGGCAACGAAGAAATTGAGCTCATTCAATCGGCATACACCGGTGAAAAATACATCGATCCGCGCAAAGACCACAACCAGCCGGTTTTGTGGCCGGACCGCCAGGACATCATATTTGACGCGGCCGACGATCAGGAGCCGCCAATTTTATACAAAGCGATTGTCGACTTGCTCGAAGAGCTGTCCACTGAAGAAAATCGGCCGAAACAGCGCGCTCCCTGGCCGGATTTCCTGTCGCATCAATTAACCCTTTCTGAACTGCTGATTTCGCCCGATCCCCGGGCCGAGGCGATCACTTCTGTGGAGTATTTGGCCAGTGAAGATTTCATCACGCTCGGCCGTGAGGCGGAAGCGGTGTTAACCCTCAATCCATCGGTCAACAAATGGGATAATGGGGAGAATGGGTGGTATGAAGACGATCTCGACTGGGGTCAATACGCCATGCGGCCGGTGGTTGGCCTGGTTGATAACCCGTATGCGGCCAATCAGGTGCCTTTGGTTGTTGATTTGCCAAAGGGGCACGTCATTATATTCGGGGCATCGGGCTGGGGAAAAACCACCTTCCTGCGGTCGCTGGTGGTCAGCCTGGCCGCGACCCATTCACCCAATCAGGCCCATATTTATGTTTTAGACCTCGGCGGCCGGAATTTGACCATCCTCAACGAACTGCCCCACGTGGGTTCAGTGATCATTCCGGATGAGGAGGGGTATGAGGAGCGGGTTGAACAGCTTCTTCGCGAACTCGACGCCATGATCGATGAACGGAAAACCCTGCTCAACAACGTCGGTGTGCCGGATGTCTATCGCTACAATGAAACCCATTCGGATGAACCGCTGCCCAGTGTTTTGGTCGCTGTCGATAATTTTGTTGAATTTAGAGAAACGTTTGGCAGTGAAAGCGACAACGTGGCCAGCGTGCTCGACAAATTTGTCGAGCTGGCCCGTCAATCAAAATCTTACGGCATTCACTTTGCCCTCACCGCTTCGCGACTCAACGATCTGCCCAATCAGATGTTTAACGTTTTCACCGAACGGTTAACCCTGAAATTAACCGATCCGATGGAATATCGGGCGATTATTGGTGGAGGACAGGTTTCCGATCTGGCTGAAATCCCCGGCCGTGGGTATATCAAGCTTGGCCGGCTGCCGCTCAGCTTCCAAATCGCCCAGCCACTGGATCTGGATACCGGTGGGGAAGAATTGGGCAACGAAAACAAAGAGCTGGCCGAACTGGCGCAAAATATGGTTGACTGGATCGCCAACTCCGACCGCACCTACCTGGAACCGGTCCGGGTAGATGCCCTGCCGAAAACGATCTTATTCAAGCAAATCCTTTCGCGTCAGCTAAACTTAGATCTCGACGAAACATTCCTGGATAATTTGCGCGCCACAACCCGCAGCGCGTGGGCTAATAGCAAAGATCCGGACAAGGCTGACTGGCTGCGGGCCACGCTGGGCGTCATTTCCGGTAATCGGCTGCGGGAAATGCACTTTGAAGCCAAAGTAGATGGGGTTCACGGGATGATCGCTGGGGGTACCGGATCCGGTAAATCGGAACTGCTCATGACCCTGATCGTCAGCCTGGCTCTCCAGCACGACCCGTCGGTGTTAAATTTTGTGCTGGTCGACTACAAGGGCGGTGGGGCATTTAAGCCGTTTGAAACGATGCCCCACGTGGTGGATTCCATTACCAATCTGAACAAAGCGGCCGTGAAGCGTATGTTTACGGCCATCGACGCAGAAATGCAGCGGCGGCAAAAGCTCAATGCCGACACGGCGACCAAAGATATCGTCGAATATCGAGCCAAAGGATATCACCTCACCAAAGGAGCGTATCCGCATCTGTTTATTATCATTGACGAATATGCGGAGATGATCACCGACAATCCAGAATTTAAGCAGGAGCTCGACAGCATCACGCGCGTCGGCCGGGCGCAGGGTGTCAATTTGCTCCTCGCGTCACAGCGGCCGACCGGCGTTTCCGATCAGATGCGGGCCAACATTAAATTCCGCATCTGTTTGCGGGTAGAAGGGATTGATACCAGTCGGGAAATGCTGCGCCGTTCTGATGCGGCATTTTTGCCCAGCGGGATGCCCGGTCGCGGCTATATGCAAATCGGTAATGAAAATATTGAGTTGACTCAGATCGCCTATACCGGTGAATCATATCCTTATGCTGAGGTGGAAGAGGGGGGTCAAAAACCGAAATTTTACGATGTCATCGTGAAATTAACTCAGGAACTGGCCGGGGAGAACGTTCCCTTAACACCGTGGCCACCATTCTTGCCAACCGCCATGACCTTCTCTGAACCGTTGATTTTGGAGTACATGCAGCCTAAGGATTTAGAGCTGATTCAGATGGGCCGCCAGAAAGAAGCGCTGGTGGTCAATCCATTTGTAGAAAAATGGCAAAAAGGGAAAGGAGCCTGGTACGGGGTTGACTGGAATAAAAACGCCATGCGGGCGATTGTAGGCTTACTCGATGATCCGTATAATGCCCAATTGCTCCCTCTAAACATCGATCTCACGCGTGGCCACGTGGTCCTTTTTGGGGCGTCTGGCTGGGGTAAAACGACCTTTATGCGCAGCCTGGTGATGTCCCTGGCTTCGACCCATTCACCCAACGAGTTCCATGCGCACCTGCTTGACCTCGGCGGCCGAAACCTGGAGGTTTTGCGCGAGATTCCCAATGTAGGGACCGTCATTATGCCGGACGAGCGCGGCTATGAAGAGCGGGTTCAGCAGCTGCTGCGCGAGCTAAACGACATCGTCGACTACCGCAAGCGAGTATTTGCCGAAGTGGGGGTGTCCACGTTTTACGAATACAACGGCAGCGAGGATGATGGGCTGGAGCCGGCAATTTTGATCATCATCGACAATTTTAATGAATTTTTAGAATCATTTGGCGGCGACATGCAGCCTGATGAAGATTCCGTTTTCTCAATCTTTGTTAACTTGCTGCGGCAGGCCAAGGCATACGGACTGCACTTTGTGATTTCAGTCGATCGGCTAAATACGCTGTCGAGCAAGCTGCTGAGCCTCTTCACCGAGCGTTTGACCCTGCGGCTCTCCGATGCGCAGAGCTATCGCTCGATTGTGGGGAGTGACATCGGGGAAATCGAAGAGATTCCGGGTCGTGGTTTTACCAAGGTCGGCCGGCAGGCGCTGGGCTTCCAGGTCGC